>NZ_JBEORG010000001.1:0-569709 GCF_040302145.1 Spirillospora sp. NPDC127506
AGGCTCAGATCAACGGCTTGACGAACCGCCGGATGCGGGCCCGCATGTCCGGTGGTGTGAGAGGAGGGCCGGGCGACCCGGCCCTCCTACTCGATTCAGGGGGCGGTGGTCTCCAGCGCCGTGCAGCGCCAGCGCCCCCGCGTGTGCTCCAGCCGCAGCGCCAGCGCGTGGACCCGCCCCGACACGGCCGCCACGGCGACGGCCTCCGCCACCGCCGGCGACGGCCGCTGCACCCTGCTGGACAGCACCCGCGGCGGAGCGATCCGGCCGCCGCCCGCCCCCGGGCGCCCGTGCGGGGCGACCGCCCGGCACACCGCCGGGACGGCGACGAGCGACAGCTGATGCGCGGGCCGCATCCCCGCCAGCACCTCCACGACGAGCCGCACGGCCGCGTCGGCGACGGCCCGGACCTCTGCGTCCACCCCGTCCCCCGGCCGCACGACCCGCAGGCCGGGCGCGCGCACCGGCGCCGCCGCGGGCCGGAGCGCCAGCGCGCCCCGCGTATCGCCCACCGGCCGATACCGGATGATCCGAACCACCGAAGACGCGACCGGACGACGCCCCATGAAGACCTCCCGACTCGTTTATGAACAGGAGTCAGAAGGGCTCCGGAAAATACATCCTGACCACCTCCGGCCGCCCCCGTAACGCGTACGGCCGCCCCGGACCGAAGCCGCCCACCGCGTCCGTTTCGCCGCATGCACGTCAAAGGCGGCGGGACGCTGGGGGAACGTCCCGCCGCCTTTGGGAGCAGGTCCCGGACGGTGCGGGGAGTCCGGGACCTCGGGAGCCGGGCCGGTGGGCTGGCCGGCCCTGAGGGCGGGGCGCCGCGAATGAGGGGTGAGGGGTTCGCGGCGCCCCTGGGGGGAGGTCAGCCGGCCGGGGCCTCCTCGGGCTCGGCCGTGCCGCCCTTGCGGCGCCGCTTCTTCCCGTCCTTCTCGCCGCCCGCCAGCTCGGGGTCGGCGGCCGGGTCCGCGACGGTCGACTCCTCGCCTTCGGGTTCCCGGCCCGGCGTCGCGAAATTGAACTTCGCGATCAGGAACCTGAAGATGAAGTAGTAGATGAAGAAGTACAGGACGCCCATGCCGATGATCAGCCAGAGGCCCTCGGTGTTGTCCTTGCGGGCGTTCAGCAGCATGTCGATGAGGCCCGCGGAGAAGCCGAAGCCGAGCTGCGCGCCGGCCGCCTCCAGGATGGCCATCGAGATGCCGGTGAGCACGACGTGCACGCCGTACAGGACGGGCGCGACGAACATGAACGCGAACTCGATCGGCTCGGTGACGCCGGTGATGAACGCGGTGAGCGCGGCGGAGATCATGATGCCGCCGACCGCGGGCCGCCGGTGCTTGGGCGCCGCGTGCCAGATCGCGAGGGCGGCGCCCGGCAGGCCGAACATGATGACGGGGAAGAACCCGGCCAGGAAGCCGCCCGCGTTGGGGTCGCCCGCCAGGTACCGGTTGATCTCGCCGTGGACGGCGCCGTCCGGGCCGTTGTAGGTGCCGAACACGAACCAGATGAGCGAGTTCGGGATGTGGTGCAGGCCGAACGGCAGCAGCAGGCGGTTGATGACGCCGTAGATGCCGGCGCCCGCGGCGCCCGCCCCGGTGATCCAGTTGCCGGCGTCGGTGAGCCAGTTGCCGAACACCGGCCAGATGAAGCCGATCACGATGCCGAGCGCGAGGCCGGCGACCGCGGTGATGATCGGGACGAACCGGCGGCCGCCGAAGAACGCGAGCCAGGTCGGCAGCTTGATCCGGTAGTAGCGCTGGTAGAGCAGCGCCGCGATGACGCCCATCAGGATGCCGCCGAGCACGTCGGTCGGGTTCTTGGCGCCCCAGTCGATGACCTGGGCCTGCGCGCCGTCCGCGACCTTGGTGATGAGGACGTTGCCCTTGAGCTCGTCGCT
The DNA here is from genome assembly GCF_040302145.1 of Spirillospora sp. NPDC127506. Lineage (NCBI taxonomy): Bacteria > Bacillati > Actinomycetota > Actinomycetes > Streptosporangiales > Thermomonosporaceae > Spirillospora > Spirillospora sp. NPDC127506. The sequence continues at coordinate 1,907 of NZ_JBEORG010000001.1, forward strand.
GTGCGAGAACATGATCTTCGAGACCCGGTCGAAGACCAGGTAGCCGACCACGGCGGCGAGCGCCGTGGAGCCGTCGGACTTCTTGGCGAAGCCGATCGCCACGCCGACGGCGAAGAGCAGCGGCAGGGCGGCGAACAGCGCGTTGCCGGCCTCGCCGACGATCTCGGCGACGCGGTCCCAGCCGAGGCCGTCCGCGCCGAGCATGTCGGCCTGGCCGAAGCGCAGCAGCAGCGCGGCGGCCGGCAGGACGGCGATCGGCAGCATGAGGCTGCGGCCGATGCGCTGCAGCACCGCGAGGGTGCTCGACCCTCGGCGCGGTGCGGAGTCCACTGTTGTCGCAGTCATCGCGAGGTTCCTCCTCAGGGGGTTCAGGAGTGCGGCGGGGGGTTTCCGAGGGCCGTGTGGATCTGGTAGCGGTCCGCCCTGTAGGTCGACACGCCCAGCTCGGCGCACACACCTCCGGTGTACGAGCGGCGTTGCAGGAGCAGCACGGCACTGCCCCGGGGGATCTGCAGGTGCCTGGCGTCCGTGGCGTCGGCCAGGCTGGCGTCGATGGTCTGGTCGCCCGCGTCGAAGACCAGCCCGTACACCGCTTCGAGGACGCCGTACAGGGAGCGGTCGGCGAGCCGGCGGTCGAGCAGGTCGGGGGCGAGGGAGGCCAGGATGTGCGCCCGTTCGAGGGCCATGGGCTCCCCGTCGGCGGTACGGAGGCGTTCGATGACGTGGATCTCGGTGCCGGGTTCGACATCGAAGATCCGGGCGAGCCGCGCGTCGGCCGGGACGGTCCGGCGGTCGAGGTCGATCGCACCCGGCCGCAGCCCGCGGGCCAGCATGTCCTCGGTGAACGAGACGAGCCGCAGCGGCATCTCGATCTTGGGACGGGCGACGAAGGTGCCCTTCCCCGGGACGCGGTAGAGCCGCCCCTCGGAGACGAGCTGGTCGACGCCCTGCCGGACGGTCATGCGGGACAGTTCGTACCGGGCGCACAGCTCGCGCTCCGACGGGATCGGGGCGTCGACGGGCAGTTCCGCGCTCTCGATGAGGTCGAGCAGGATCGCGCGGAGCTGGAAGTACTTCGGTACGGGACTGTGCGGATCGATGGTGGTCACGGGGGTCCTCGATGGCCGGAGGCCGGATCGACGGGGTTCGTCGGGTTTCGACGGTTTCGGTGGACGATGGAGGACTAGACGGTATGGGTTTCGGTTCGTACTGGTCTAGGCCGGACTAGACCACAGGTCCGAAAGGCATGTCAATGCACGAATTTGTAACAACCCGATTACGTGCCGACGACGGACAAGATCGAAGAACCCGCAGGTCAGGGCGGCCTCGCGGACACGGCGTCCGGTTCGGTTCCGGCGCCGTGGCCGCTGTAGGCCGCCGTCCGAACCCGCGGCGCCGGGCCGCCGCCCGCGACGGTTCCGGTACCGGACGAGTTTCGCCTCGCATCTTCTTCTCCATCCGATTCGTGGAGTATGGTGCGTACTGGTCTAGTCCGGACTAGACCAGTTGAAGTCGGAGGAAGCGACCCGCGATCATCGCGTCACAGAGAGCGCGCACCCATGGCATCACTCCTGATCACCGCCGACCGCATGATCATCACCCCCGCGGGCAGTCCTACCCGCGTCGTCTCCCCGGGATACGTCCGGGTGGCGGACGGGGTGATCGCGGAGGCGGGCGAGGGCCGCCCGGCCGGCGAACCCGACGTCCGCCTCGCCGGCGGCCTGCTCGCGCCCGGCCTGGTCGACCTCCAGGTCAACGGCTTCTTCGGCCACGACATGGTGGACGCCGGCGAAGAGGGCTGGCGCACCGTCGTCTCCCGCCTCCCCGAGACGGGCGTGACCGCGTTCCTCCCCACCTTCATCACCGCGCCGGTCGAGACCCAGGCCGCCGCCCTCCGCCGCACCCGCGACCTCCTGCCGAAGCTGCCGGACGGGGCGCGCGTCCTCGGCGTCCACCTGGAGGGCCCGTTCCTGTCCGAGAAGCGCAAGGGCGCCCACAACGCCGAGTACCTCACCGACCCGGCGCCCGCGGCGATCGCGACCCTGCTGGAGACGGGCCTCGTCAAGCTGGTCACGCTCGCGCCCGAACGCAGCGGCGCGCTGGACGCGATCCGCGCGCTGACCGAGGCCGGCGTCCTGGTCAGCGTCGGGCACAGCGACGCGACCGCCGCGCAGGTCAGGGCCGCGGCCGACGCCGGCGCCCGTAAGGTGACCCACATCTTCAACGCGCAGACCGGCGTCCACCACCGCGACCCGGGCGTCGCCGTGCAGGCGCTCATCGACGACCGGCTCAGCCCCGGCCTCATCCTCGACCTGCACCACGTCGCGGCCGAGGTCGCGCGGCTGGTGTTCCGCGCCGCGCCGGGACGGGTCGTGCTCGTCACCGACGCCGCGGCGTCCGCCGGGATGCCGCCCGGCACCTACGACCTCGGCGGCGAGCCCATCACGATGCCCGAGCAGGGCCCGCCGCTGCGCGCCGACGGCACCATCGCGGGCTCCGCCCTGCGCCTGGACGAGGCGGTCGGCAACGCGATCGGCCTCGGCCTCGACCCGGCGACCGCGGTGGACGCCGCGACCCGGGTTCCGGCCGACCTCATCGGACGTTCCGACCTGGGCCGTATCGCGCCCGGCGCCGCCGCCGACCTCGTCTGGCTGGGACCGGACCATCGGGCGCGTACCACGTGGGTCAACGGGCACAAAGTCTTCGGAGGGGGATCATGACCAGTCAGATGCGCGCCGAGATCGGTGAGCAGCCGGACGCGCTGCGCCGGACGATCGACGCGCTCCTCCCGCGCACCGCCGACATCGCGGCGCTCGCGCGGGAGACCCGGCAGGTGCTGTTCATCGCCCGCGGGTCGTCCGACAACGCGGCGGTGTACGGGCGCTACCTGGTGGAGTCGCACGCCGGGCGGCTCGCCACCCTCGCCGCCCCCTCCATCGCGACGGCCTACAAGCGCAGGCTGGACCTGGACGGCGTGCTGGCCGTGGCGATCAGCCAGTCCGGCAAGACCGAGGAGATCGTCGAGACCCTCGACTGGGCGAAGGACTGCGGCGCCCGGACCGTCGCGGTCACCAACGGCGCCGGCTCCCCGCTCGCCGAGGCCGCCGAGGTCGCGCTGGTCACCGACGCGGGCGACGAGATCGCCGTCCCCGCCACCAAGACCTACACCACGCAGCTCGCCGCGCTGTCGGTGGTCGGCCTCGGGCTCGGCGCCGGCGTCGCCGTGGACGACCTGCGCCGCGTCCCCGACGAGGTCGCCCGGGTGATCGGGCTGACCGAGGCGTCCCCGGCGCTGCCGGAGATCGTCGAGGAGCTGGCGGGCGTCCCGGGCGCGGTCGTGTCCGGGCGCGGCATCGCGTTCGGCACCGCGCTGGAGCTGGCGCTGAAGATCAAGGAGGCGTGCTACCTGCACGCCATGGGCCTGTCGTACGCCGACCTGCTGCACGGTCCGATCGCGGTCGTGGACGCGCAGACGCCGGCGCTGCTGGTCGCCGCCGACTCCGGGCCGACGCTGCCCGGCACCGTCGCGCTGGCCAAGCGGGTCGTCGGCGCGGGCGCCCGCGCCTACGGCGTCGGCGGCGGCGCGGAGCTGGCGGGCGCCTGCTCGGCCGCGCTGCCCGGCCCCGCGCTGCCCGAGTGGCTGGCGCCGCTCGGCCTCATCGTCCCCGGCCAGATCATGGTCGAGCATCTGGCCCGCAGGCTCGGCGTCGACCCCGACGTCCCCCGGGGCCTGAACAAGGTCACGCAGACGGACTGACCACACGCGGACCGACCCGACCCACCCCCACGAGAGAAGAGAAGGACATGGACAAGGCCGAAGCCATCGTCGCGGCGCTGGGCGGCGCCGACAACATCATCGAGATCGAGCCCTGCGCGACCCGGCTGCGCACCGAGGTCGAGGACGCCGGCAAGGTCGACGAGGCGGCGCTGAAGCGGGCCGGCGCGCACGGCGTCATGCGCGCCGGCACGGTCGTGCAGGTCGTCGTGGGCCCCGAGGCCGACACCATCGCGACCGACATCGAGGACATCCTCGACTGACCCGGAGGGCCCTCTGATGACCCGAGTACTGTCCCCGGTCGCCGGCCGGGTCGTCGGCCTCGCCGGCGTCCCGGACCCGGTCTTCGCCCAGGCCATGGTGGGTCCGGGCACGGCGGTCGACCCCGAGCGCGGCGCCGGCCACGCCATCGCCCCCGTCACCGGGAAGATCATCAAGCTGCATCCGCACGCCTACGTGGTGGTGGACGACGAGGGCCACGGCGTCCTCGTCCACCTCGGCATCGACACCGTCAAGCTGAAGGGCGAGGGGTTCGAGCTGCTCGCCGCGGAGGGCGACGAGGTCACCGCCGGGCAGCCGATCGTCGGCTGGAACCCCGCGGTGATCGAGGCGGGCGGCCGCTCGCCGATCTGCGCGGTGGTCGCGCTGGACGCGAGCGCCGACGCCCTGTCGGACGTGGTGGAGTCGGGCGAGGTGACCGCGGGGGCCGAGCTCTTCACATGGAACTGAGCACATGGCGGTGATCGGCCTCGGCGCGGCGGTGTTCGACCTCGACGGCACCCTGATCGACACCGAACCGCGCAACCGCGCGATGTGGTCCCGGCTGTTCGACGCCCACGGCGTGCCCTACGACGACGCGCTCATCGCGTCGTTCGCGGGCAGGCGCGGGCTGGAGGTGCTCCGGGACCTCGCGCACCTGTTCCCCGGCCGGACGGTCGAGGAGCTGTTCGAGGAGGTCGTCTCCTACGAGTCGCTGCCGGGGATGCCGGCGGCGGCGCCCGTTCCCGGCGCGGTCGACCTGGTCCGGTCGCTGGCCGACGCGGGCGTCCCGCTCGCGGTGGTGACCTCCGGCCAGCGCCCGTACGCGGAGCGGCTGCTGGGCGAGCTGGGCGTCCGCGGCCTGCTCGACCTGGTGGTGACCGCCGGGGACGTCGTCACCGGCAAGCCGCATCCGGAGGGCTACCTGGCCGCCGCCCGCGACCTGGACGTCCCGCCGGAGGAGGCGGTCGGGTTCGAGGACGCCCCGGCGGGCGTGCGGGCCGTGAAGTCCGCGGGCATGACCTGCGTGGGCGTCATCACCACGCAGCCGGCGGGCGCGCTCGCCGAGGCCGACCATGTGGTGGCCGATTTTCAGGAAGTCGACGTCGTCCCGGGCCCGGCGCTGCGCGTGCCGGGGTCCGGGGCACAACTAAGTAGGAGTGAGCGGTGAGCGAGCGCAACGTCAAGATCGAATCCAGGGTGGGGCTGCACGCGCGGCCGGCGGCCCTGTTCGTGCAGACCGCGGCCAAGGCCCCGATGGACGTGACGGTGGCCAAGCGCGGCGGCGACCCGGTGAACGCCAAGAGCATCCTCGCGGTGCTGGGGCTGGACGCGCGGCACGGGGAGGAGATCGTCCTGTCCGCCGAGGGCGACGGCGCCGACGAGTTGCTCGACGCTCTGGAGAAGGTGCTGTCCACGCCGGAGCCCGAGGGGGCGTGACCGGTGCCGGAGGTATTGCGGGGCACGGGAGTCAGCCCGGGAGTGGGCGCCGGGCCGGTGCGCGGCATCGCCGGGGCCGTCCCCGAGCCGCCCGCCGGTGACCGGCACGGTGGCGACGCCGCCGCCGAGCGCGACACGGCGCTCGCCGCGCTGGAGGCCGTCGCCGCCGACCTTGAGGAGCGCGGGGAGCGCGCCGCCGCGGCCGGCAACACCGACGGCCGGGACGTGCTGGGCGCGCAGGCGATGATGGCGCGCGACCCGGGCCTCGCCGACGGCGTCCGCGCCAAGGTCGACGAGGGCCTGGCGGCGGCCCGCGCGGTGTTCGAGGCGTTCGGCGTCTACCGGGAGATGCTGGCCGGGGCGGGCGAGTACCTCGCGGCGCGGGTCGCCGACCTGGACGACATCCGCGACCGCGCCGTCGCCCGGCTGCTCGGGCTGCCGGTGCCCGGCGTCCCGGAGTCGGACGAGCCGTTCGTGCTCGTCGCCCGGGACCTCGCGCCGGCCGACACCGCCGTCCTCGACCCGGCGAAGGTCGTCGCGTTCGTCACCGAGGAGGGCGGGCCGACCAGCCACACCGCGATCATCGCCCGGACGATGGGCGTGCCCGCCGTCGTGGCGCTGCCGGGCGCGGCGTCGCTCGCCGACGGCACCCGCGTCCTGGTCGACGGCACCGCCGGGACCGTGCGCCTGGAGCCGTCCGAGGAGGAGGTGGCGGCGGCGCGTTCGGCGGCCGCCGCCCGCCATTCCGCACTCGCGGAGTTCACCGGGCCGGGCGGCACCGCGGACGGGCACGCCGTGCCCCTGCTGGCGAACATCGGCGGCCCGAAGGACCTGGAGGCGGCGCTGGAGAACGGCGCCGAGGGCGTCGGCCTGTACCGCACCGAGTTCCTGTTCCTGGACCGGTCGGCGCCGCCGTCCGACGCCGAGCAGGAGGAGGCGTACCGGAAGGTGCTGGAGGCGTTCCCAGGCGGCCGGGTGGTCGTCCGGACGCTCGACGCCGGCGCCGACAAGCCGCTCGCCTTCCTGCCCGCGCCCGGCGAGGAGCCGAACCCGGCGCTCGGCGAGCGCGGGGTGCGGATGTCGGTCCGGCACCCGGACGTGCTGGCCGCGCAGCTCGCCGCGCTGGCCCGCGCCGCGGCCGGCCTGACCGCCGAGCTGCAGGTCATGGCCCCGATGGTGACGGACGCCGAGGACGCCGCCTGGTTCGCGGCGCGGTGCCGGGAGGCCGGCATCGCGCATCCCGGCGTCATGATCGAGGTGCCCGCCGCCGCGCTCCGCGCCCGCGACGTCGCGGCGGAGGTGGAGTTCTTCAGCATCGGCACCAACGACCTCACCCAGTACGCGTGCGCGGCCGACCGGCAGGTCGGCGGCCTCGCCCGCCTCCAGGACCCGTGGCAGCCCGCCGTCCTCGACCTGGTCGCCCCCGCGGCCGGCGCGGGCGTCCCGTGCGGGGTGTGCGGCGAGGCGGCCGGCGACCCGGCGCTGGCGTGCGTGCTGGTCGGCCTCGGGGTGACGTCGCTGTCGATGAGCGCCCCGTCGCTCCCGCTGGTGCGCGCCGCCCTGGCCCGGCACACCCTCGACCAGTGCCGGCGGGCCGCGGAGGCGGCCCGCGCCGCCCGCACGGCGGAGCAGGCGCGCGCCGCGGCGCGCGCCCATCTCCCCGCGCTGGCCGACCTCGGCCTGTGACCGCCCGCCCGTGACGGCCGGGCGGTGACGGCCGGGCGGTGACGGCCGGGCGGTGACGGTCAGGAGGTGATCTGCCAGTAGGGGCCGGTCTTGTGGAGGGTGAAGCTCTCCGTGAGCAGCCCGCCCGGCCGGGCGGGCTCGCCCTTCCAGGCGAGGTCCTCGAAGCGGACGGTGTAGTCGCCCTCGCCCGGCCCCGGCTCGCAGACCGGGACGGTCACGCCGCGCAGCGCCGCGAGGTCCTGCGGGCGCAGCTTCGCGCGGGCCTGCGCGAAGCCGGTGCGGCACGCGGCGGGCCCGCCGAACACCCGCCGCTGGTACGCGGGGGTCAGGAAGGCGCAGGACTTGGGATTCCCGGCGGCGATGCCGCGCAGGTACCTGTAGAGCGCCAGCCGCGCCGGGAAGCTCTCCTTCGCGGACGTCGTCTCCCTCGTGACGACGAACTGCGAGTCGCCCGGCTCGGGGGTGAGCGGCGGCATCGTCACCTCGTCCCGCCCGCCGCATGCGCCCAGCAGCGGGAGCACGACCAGGACGGCGGCGAGAAGGGGGCGGACGGGCACGGAGACCTCCCGGGGGGAAGAAGGCGGCCCGATTTTCCCAGGAGGCGGCCGTCCGCGTCCATCGAACGCCCGGCTACGAGTAGCCCAGGCCGTAGCCGACCGGCTTGCCGCCCGCGGGCACGGGGAGCTTGCCCGACGGGGCGGCCGCGCCGCTCAGCACCTTGGCCAGCGCGTCGATGGAGACCGCGCCGGCGGAGTAGGCGGCGAGCGCCGCCGCCGCGCCGCCCGCCGCGTCGAGGTCGTAGGGGCGGCCGAGCGCGGCGACGACGACCGGCTTCGGGCCGAGCGCCCGGATGCGCGCGGCGGTCGCCGAGCCCGCGTTCCGGGTGGTCAGCACGGTGACGTCCGCGGAGCCGGGGGAGGCGGTCGCGACGCCCTGGCGGCGCAGCGCGGCCCGCAGCCGGTCGCCGCCCGGCCCGGTCACCGCGACCTTCTTGCCCTTCAGCGGCAGCAGCCCGCCCTTGTTGCGGACGAGGGTGATCGAATGCTCGGCGACCCGCCGGGCCGCCGCCTTGTGCGCGGGCGTGCCGATCGACGCGGCCGCCTTCGCCGGGTCGACGGCCGTCCCCTGGAACAGGCCGCGCCGCTGCTTGAGCCGGAGGATGCGGGTGACCGACTCGTCCAGCCGCTTCTCGGTGATCTTCCCGGACCGGACGGCCTTCACCACCGCCCGGTAGGCGCGCGGCAGGCTCGGCGGCATCAGCAGCTGGTCGGCGCCCGCGTTGATCGCCCGGACCGGGACGACGGCGTCGCCGTACTTCTCCCGCACGCCCGCCATCTGCAGCGAGTCCGTCGTGATGACGCCCCCGTAGCCGAGCTTGCCGCGCAGCAGCCCGGTCAGCACGGTCTTCGACAGCGTGGAGGGATCACCGGACCTGTCGAGCTTCGGGACGACGATGTGCGCGGTCATGATGACGTCCACGCCCGCCGCGATCGCGGCCTTGAACGGGGGCGCGTCGAGCCGCGCCCACTGCGCCGGCGAATGCCTGATCACCGGCAGGCCGGTGTGGCTGTCGACGGCGGTGTCGCCGTGCCCGGGGAAGTGCTTGACGGTCGCGGCGACACCGGCGTCCTGGTAGCCGCCGACCGCGCCGGTCACCATCGTGGAGGCCAGTGCCGGGTCGGCGCTGAACGAGCGCAGCCCGATCACCGGGTTGCGCGGGTTCACGTTGACGTCGGCGTCCGGGGCGTAGTCGAGGTTGATGCCGACCGCGCGCAGCTCGGCGCCGGTGACGCGGGCGGCGGCGCGCGCGTCGGCCGGGTTCCGGGTGGCGCCGAGCGCCATGTTGCCGGGGAACCGGGTGATGAACGGGGTGCGCGACACGATGCCCTGCTCCTCGTCCACCCCGAGCAGCAGCGGGATCTTCGACGCCTTCTGCAGCGCGTTCGACTGCGCGGCGGTGCGGGCGGGGGAGCCGAAGTTCTCCGGGAAGTAGATCAGCCCCCCGACGTGGTACTTCTTGATCTTCTGCAGCGCGTCGGCTCGGCTGGAGAACGCCGGGACGAACAGCTGGCCCACCTTCTCGGCGACGCTCATCCGCGCGACGCGGCCGGGGATCCAGGCGTCCGGCGGCGTCGTCCGGGCGGGCGGCGAGCCCGACGGCGCGCCGGATCCGGCGGACGGCTTCCGCCCGCCCTCGCCGCTCCCGCCGCCGCAGCCCGCGACCCCGCTGGCCAGCAGGGCCGCCGCCGCGAGCGCGAGGGGACGTGAAGCACGCACCTGACCAGGCCCCCGCGGGGTCTCGGTTCCTCGCTCGCAATCGGACGCCCGCGACGCTAGCCGCTCCCCGTCCCGGTGTCGACTCGATCTACGGCGGTCGGGCCGGCGCGCCACGCCCGTGATCGGTGGTCCCGCCGGACACGGCTCCCACGGGACCACTCTGACGGACCTTCTGCCACCGTGGTAACAGCTTGATCACGATGGACCCCGGATTCGCAGCGATCGCGGATCTGGTGGGGTCCATCGCGATGGACCCGGACGGCCACGGTGCCGTCCTCCGGGTGGCCTCCGCCGCTCGGGGCGGGACGGCTCAGCCGGGCAGGGGGTGGCCGAGGCGGCGCAGCGCCATCCCGGCCGCGCCGACGGCTCCGTCGCCGGCGCAGCGCGGCGCCTCGGCGAAGCGGTCGCGCAGCCCGGTGCGGACGGCGTCGGCGACGGGGCCTTCACGGAGCACCGAGCCGTGCATCACGACCGGTGCGCGGGGGTCGGACAGGGCCGGGCGCACCGCGTCGACGTCGCGCAGCAGCCACTGCGCGGCCTCCTCGGTGATGCGCCGGGCCACGGGATCGCCGGCGGCCGCCGCGGCGGCGACCACCGGGCCGAGCCGGCCCAGGGCCGCGGGCGGGCGGCCGTACACCTCCTTGATGATCGCCTGGGCGAGCCGGGGGTTGGGCGGGGTTCCGGGCAGTTCGGGATGCCCCGGCGGACCGGGGGCCGCCGGGTGTCCCGGCGGCCCCAGCGAGCCGCAGGGCCCGGTATGGCCCGGCGGACCGGCGCCGTCGCCGGACGGGGGATAGGGGACGGACGGGGGGCGGGGGTCGTCGGGGACCAGGACGGCGGTACCCGTCCCGCCCCCGCGGTGGGGCGCCCCTCCGGAGGCGAGCGACGCGGCCTGCGGCAGCACGGAGACGCCCGGCGGCGGCGCCGGCGGGGCGCCCGCCATGGCGAGCGCCCGCGGGCGGCGGGGTCTTCGCCGCTCCGCGTCGATCTCCGCGACCACGGTGGCGCCGAGCAGCGCGCGGGGGACCGAATCGGTGAGCAGGGTCGGGGAGCCGCGGCCGTCGTAGGCGGCGAGCGCCGCCCGGACGGCCTCCTTCCCGAGCCAGACCGCCGAACCCTCGTCCCCGACGAGCCAGCCGTAGCCGTCCGCGCGCTGCACGATCGCGCCGTCGCTGATGACCGCCGCGCCGGCGCCCGTGCCGGAGAACACCACGATGCCCTTGGGCTCGCTCGTTCCCGCGGCGAACGCCACCGCGATGTCGGTCACCACCGCGGGCGAGCCGCGCAGGCCGACCGCCTGCCATGCCTGCCGCGCCGCCGCGACGGCGGCGGGCCGGCCGGCGGAGCCGGCTCCGGCGATGCCGAACACGCCGGTGAGGATGTGGGTTCGGTCCAGGTCCCCGAGCGCCTCCCGCAGGGCGGTGGTCAGCGCCCCCGCGGTGTCGCCTCCGGAGTTGGGGTTGGCCCCCGGGCCGGTGCCGGAACCGGCCAGGGCACCCCCTAACGTCAGCACGACGCAGCGGGTCTTCGTGCCACCCGCGTCGATACCGACCACGTAAGGACCGGCCAAATGGGTCAACACATGGCGACCGTAGCCTTTTCTACCGTTGACGTGACATCCTGTGCGTAAGAAAATTTCCTCCATGAGGAAACCCATCGGCCCTGACCAGGGCCCCGAGCGGGGGATCACGGGGGAGCGCGGCGCGGCGCCGGAACAGGCGGCGTCCGGCCGGGACGCCACGCCGCTGAGCACCGTGGTGCGGGTCCGCTCGCTGCTGCCCTCGCTGCCCCCCGCCGAACGGCGCGTCGCGCAACGCGTCATCGACGACCCCGAAGGGGTCGCCAACTCCACCATCACCGAACTCGCCCAGACCTGCGGCACGTCCGAGACGACCGTCATCAGGTTCTGCCGCGCGATCGGGTTCCACGGCTACCCGGAGCTGCGGCTGACCCTCGCGACCGAGGCCGGGCGGGCGCAGAGCGCGTCCGGCGGCCGGGTCATCGGCAGCGACATCAGCCCCGACGACTCGCTGGAGCAGATCGTCGAGAAGGTGACGTTCGCCGACGCCCGGGCCGTCGAGGAGACCGCCGCGCAGCTCGACATCAAGACGCTGGAGCAGGTCGTGGACGCGGTCGTCGCCGCCGACCGGGTCGACGTCTACGGCGTCGGCGCGAGCGCGTTCGTCGCGGCCGACTTCCAGCAGAAGCTGCACCGCATCGGCCGGGTCTGCTCGGCCTGGTCGGACGCGCACATCATGCTCACCAGCGCGGCCGTCCTCGGCAACGGCGACGTGGCGATCGGCATCTCGCACACCGGCGCGACGGTGGAGACCATCGACGCGCTGGAGGTCGCCAAGACCAGGGGCGCGAAGACCGTCGCGCTCACCAACTTCCCGAAATCCCCGATAGCGGACGCGGCCGACCTGATCCTGACGACGGCCGCGCGGGAGACGACCTTCCGCTCCGGCGCCACCGCGAGCCGGCTGGCGCAGCTCACCGTGGTCGACTGCGTCTTCGTCGGAGTGGCGCAGCGCACCTACGGGCCGACCCGCAAGGCCCTGGAAGCCACATTCGAGGCGGTCCGCGGGCGGACCGTGCGACCCGACCGGAGGCGTCGGTGATCGATTGCGAGCTCCCCACCGAGGGCCGGAACCCCCGGACCCTCGACGTCGACACGCTGCCGACCATGGAGGTGCTGCGCCTGATCAACTCCGAGGACGCGACCGTGCCGATGGTCGTCGCGTCCGTCCTGCCGGAGGTCGCCCGGCTGGTGGACCTCGCCGTGGAATCGCTGCGCGGCGGCGGCCGCGTGCACTACTTCGGCGCCGGCACGTCCGGCCGGCTCGCGGTGCTGGACGCCGCCGAGCTGCCGCCGACGTTCGGCATCTGGGGGCGGGTGGTCGCCCACCACGCCGGCGGGCCGGGCGCGCTGTCCCAGGCGGTCTCCGACGTCGAGGACGACACCGACCTCGGCCGCCGGGACGCCCGCGACGTCCGGCCCGGCGACATCGCCATCGGGATCGCGGCGAGCGGCCGCACCCCGTACGTGGTGGAGGCGCTGCGCGCCTCCGCCGCGGTCGGGGCGCGCACCGCGCTGATCAGCTGCAACCCGCGCACGCCGTACGGGCACGAGGTGGAGGTGCACATCGCGCTCGCCACCGGCCCGGAGGTGATCAGCGGGTCCACCCGGATGAAGGCGGGCACGGCGACCAAGCTGGTGCTGAACTCCTTCTCCACCACGCTGATGATCAGGATGGGGCGCACCTACTCCAACCTGATGGTCAGCGTGAACGCGCTGAACTCCAAGCTGCGCGCCCGGCTGGTGCGCATCCTCACCGAGGCGACGGGCATGGACGCCCGCACCTGCGAGAACGCGCTGGCCGAGGCGGGGGGGAACACCCGCGTCGCGCTGGTCTCGCTGCTCGGCGAGGTGCCCGCGGCGCGCGCGACGACGGTGCTGGAGGAGACCGACGGCGGCGTCCGCGAGGCGCTGCAGAGGCTGCGCTCCGCCTGACCGTCCGTCCGGCCCGCCCCGGACGGGGTCACCGCCGACGGCCGGGACGCGGACGACCGGGGGACGACGACCGGGGGACGCGGACGACGGGGGGACACGACCGACGGGGTGAGCGCCGACCGCGGCGGGTCCGGGGAACGGCGAGACGGAGACCGGGGCCGCCCGCACGGACGCGCGGCGCGCCGCCCGCGGCCGTGCGGGGCGAGGAGACGGACCGGCGGGGGGAGACGCCGGCCGAAGGGGGTCCGTGATCATGCAGGCGCTCCCGCACGACGCATGATCACGGACGCCTCCCGGCGCGGACGTCCCCCCGGCCGCGGGTGCGTCCGCCCGGGGCGGCGTCAGCTCTCGTAGCGGCGCAGCTCCTGGCGGGCGACGGTGCGGACGTGCACCTCGTCCGGCCCGTCGAAGATCCGCATGGCGCGGACCCAGGAGTACATCGCGGCCAGCGGCGTGTCGTCGGACACCCCGGCGCCGCCGTGGACCTGGATCGCGCGGTCGAGCACCTGGTGGGCGATGCGCGGCACGACCACCTTGATCGCGGCGATCTCCGACCGGGCGCCCTTGGCCCCGTGCCCGTCGATCAGCCACGCGGTCTTCAGGGTGAGCAGCCGGGCCTGCTCGATCGCCATCCGCGACTCGGCGATCTGCTCGCGCACCACGCCCTGTGCGGCGAGCGGGCGGCCGAAGGCGACGCGGTCGACGGCGCGCCGGCACATCAGCTCCAGCGCCCGCTCCGCCATGCCGAGCGCCCGCATGCAGTGGTGGATGCGGCCCGGTCCGAGGCGCGCCTGCGCGATCATGAACCCGTCGCCCTCCTCCGCCAGCAGGTTCGACACCGGCACCCGCACGTTCTCGAAGACGATCTCCGAGTGGCCGTGCTGGTCCTGGTAGCCGAACACCGGCAGATGCCGGACGATCTTCACGCCGGGGGTGTCGCGCGGGACGAGCACCTGCGACTGCTGCCGGTGCGGGGGCCCGTCCGGGTCCGTCTTGCCCATCACGATGAAGATCTTGCAGCGCTCGTCGGCGGCGCCGGTGATGAACCACTTGCGGCCGTTGATCACGTACTCGTCGCCGTCCCGGACGATCGAGGTCGTGATGTTGGTGGCGTCGGAGCTCGCGACCTCGGGCTCGGTCATCGCGAACGCGCTGCGGATCTCGCCGTTCAGCAGCGGCTCCAGCCACCGGCGCTTCTGCTCGTCCGTCCCGAACATGTGCAGGACTTCCATGTTGCCGGTGTCGGGTGCGGCGCAGTTGACCGCCTCGGGCGCGAGGTCGGGGGAGCGCCCGGTCAGCTCGGCGAGCGTGGCGTACTCCAGGTTCGTCAGCCCGGACACGTCGGGCAGGAACAGGTTCCACAGGCCGCGCTCGCGCGCCTCGGCCTTCAGCTCCTCGACGACCGGCGGCAGCGCGTGCGGGTCGTGCTCGGCCCGCCACGCCGCGTACACCGGCTCCGCCGGGTAGACGAACCGGTCCATGAACTCCTGGAGGCGGTCCCGGTACTCGCGTGCCTTCGGGCTGAGTTCGAAGTCCATGGGCGGCATTCTGGCAGAACGGGATTCGGTTATCGGTGCCGGGATCGCCTACGATCGGGCCGTGCCCTCCGAACGACCGGTCAAAGCCGTGATCACCGACTGGGGCGGCGTGCTCACGTCCCCCCTCGCCGACGCCGTCGCCGCCTGGCTCGCCGCCGACCGCATCGACGCCGAGCGCTACAAGGACGTCATGCGCGCCTGGGTGAAGCAGGCCTACGACGGCGCCGGGACCAACCCCATCCACGGGCTGGAGGACGGCTCCCTCTCCGTGGCCGAGTTCGAGCGCCTCCTCGCCGCCGAGCTGGTCACCGTCGACGGCGGCCCGGTCGAGGCGGCGGGCCTCATCGCCCGCATGTTCGGCGCCTTCACCCCCGTCGAGCCGATGTACGACGCGCTCCGCGCGGCCCGCGCCGCCGGGACCCGCACCGCGCTGCTGTCCAACTCGTGGGGCAACGAGTACCCGCGCGACCTGTTCGCCGAACTGTTCGACGCCGTCGTGATCTCCGCCGAGGTCGGCATGCGCAAGCCCGACGAGCGGATCTTCCGGCACGCCCTGGACCTGCTCGGCCTGGACGCCGCCGAATGCGTGTTCATCGACGACATCGAGCACAACATCCGGGCCGCCGAGGCCCTCGGGATCCGCGGCATCCACCACACCCGCCCCGACACCACGATCGCCGAACTGCGCGGCCTCGGCCTCCTGCCCTGACGGTCTGGCAGACTGCTGACCGTCATGCGCGTCTACCTGCCGTCCACGCTCACGCTGCTCGCCGGCGTCCACGCCGCGCGGGAGATCGGCCCCGCGCCGCTCGCCGCGCACGCGGTCACGCCCGCGCTCCGCGAGTGGTACGCGAGCGGCGACCTGGAGGAGCTGGAGTATGCGGCGATGTCGGCCGCCGCCCGCGCCTCCCTCCGGCTGCTCGCCGCCGACCCGTCCGCCCCGCGCCGCCGCGTCGTGCTGGCCGCCGAGGTGCCGGACGACGCGATCAGCCGGTCGAACACCGACCCCGGCGACGGCGACCGCGCCCTGGTCGAGGTCTCCGCGGCCGTCCCGTGGAAGAAGATCGCCTCCGGCCACGTGGACGCCCCGGACGCCGCCCCCGACATCGCCGAGGCGGCCGCGGCGCTCGCCGCCGCCGACGCCGGCGACGACGACGCCCGCTTCACCGTGGACGGCGCCGAGGGCCACGAGCTCCTCTGGTACGCGACCCAGGAACTCCCCCACCTCCTCGGCTGACCCGGGTATTTCGCCCGCCCGCAGGCGGGTAGGTCCTTCGGCACGTCGACAACGCCGTCGGATTCCCAGGGAGTCGTGAGATGGACGCCGTCACCACCGTGCCGGCACCGGCGAACGAGCCGGTGAAGGGCTACGCGCCGGGGAGCCCGGAGCGCGCCGCGCTGGAGGCCAGGATCAAGGAGCTGGGCGGGACCCAGACCGAGCTGAGCATGACGATCGGGGGCGAGCGGCGCATGGGCGCGGGCACCCCGATCGACGTCGTGGAGCCGCACGACCACGGGCACGTCCTCGGCCGGATGGGCGACGCCACCGAGGTGGACGTGACCGAGGCGATCGTCGCGGCGGAGGAGGCCGCGCCCGCGTGGCGGGCCATGGCGTTCGAGGACCGCGCCGCGATCTTCCTGCGCGCCGCCGACCTGCTGTCCGGGCCGTGGCGGGCCACGCTGAACGCGGCGACGATCCTCGGCCAGTCCAAGTCGGTGCAGCAGGCCGAGATCGACGCCGCCTGCGAGCTGATCGACTTCTGGCGGTTCAACGTCGCCTACGCCCAGCAGATCCACGAGATGCAGCCGATTTCGCCGCCGGGCGTGTGGAACCGGCTGGAGTACCGGCCGCTGGAGGGGTTCGTCCTCGCCATCACCCCGTTCAACTTCACCGCGATCGCCGGGAACCTGCCGACCTCGGCCGCTCTCATGGGCAACGTCGTGGTCTGGAAGCCGTCCCCGACGCAGCAGCTCGCCGCGCACTTCACGATGCGCCTCCTGGAGGCCGCCGGCCTCCCGCCCGGCGTGATCAACATGGTGACCGGCAACGGCCGCGCCGTGTCCAACGTGGCGCTGCGCCACCCCGACCTCGCCGGCCTGCACTTCACCGGCTCGGTCGCCACGTTCCAGACCCTCTGGCGGACGATCGGCGAGAACATCGCCGGCTACCGGAGCTATCCCCGGATCGTCGGGGAGACCGGCGGCAAGGACTTCGTCGTCGCGCACCCCTCCGCCGACCCGGCCGTGCTGAAGACGGCCCTCGTCCGCGGCGCGTTCGAGTACCAGGGGCAGAAGTGCTCCGCCGCGTCCCGCGCCTACATCCCGCGCTCGGTCTGGGACCGGATGCGCGACGACTTCCTCGCCGAGACCGAGTCCCTCACCATGGGCAACGTCGCCGAGGACCTGTCCACGTTCATGGGCGCCGTCATCGACGACCGCGCGTTCGCCAAGCACCGCGCGGCCATCGACCGCGCGCGCGGCATCGACGGCATGAAGATCCTCGTGGGCGGCGAGCTGGACGACTCGCGCGGCTACTTCGTCCGGCCCACGGTGCTGGAGTCGTCCGACCCCACCGACGAGATCTTCACCCGCGAGTACTTCGGGCCGATCCTCGGCGTGCACGTCTACGACGACGGCGACTACGACCGGGTCCTGACCCAGATGGAGGGCGTCTCCGAGTACGGCCTGACCGGCGCCATAGTCGCCGACGACCGCGCTGCGATCGCCGAGGCCACCGAGAAGCTCCGCTTCGCCGCCGGCAACTTCTACATCAACGACAAGCCGACCGGCTCGATCGTGGGCCAGCAGCCGTTCGGCGGCGCCCGCGCGTCCGGCACCAACGACAAGGCCGGCTCGGTCTTCAACCTGACCCGCTGGACGAGCGTGCGCTCCATCAAGGAGACCTTCGTCCCGCCGACCGACTACCGCTACCCGCACATGGGCACCTGACGGCCCGTCCCGCGGCGCCGGGGGATTGCGGACGGGCCGGGGCGCTCCTCGGGGACGACGAGAACGGGGGCCCGCCCGCTTCCCGGCGCCCGCGGTTGCGGCGGGGGCGCGGAGGCCGGACGATAAGCTCGCTGACCGCCGCGGGTGCCGGGAACGGCGCCCGTCCACGCTCCTCCGACCGCGCATGGGAACGGGATGTCGACGCTGAACCGTCTGGTGCTGTGGAACATCGATCACACCCTGGTCGACGTCGGGCGGGTCACCAGGGACGCCTACGCCGAGGCGTTCCGGCGGACGATCGGGCGGCCGCTCGTCCGGCTCGCGCCGACCCCCGGCCGCACCGAGTCCGAGATCATTTTCGAGACCCTCGCGTTCAACGACGTCGTCACCACCGACGACCACCTGCCCGCGTTCTTCGACGCGCTCGCCGAGGCGTTCGCGTCCCGCCGCGAGGACCTGCGCGCCCACGGCCGCGTCCTCGCCGGGGCCGCGGAGGCCGTCGAGGCGCTCGCGCACGTGCCCGGGGTCGTCCAGTCCGTGCTGACCGGCTCCATCCAGCCGAACGCCATGCTGAAGGTCCGCGAGCTGGGCCTCGCCGACCGCCTCGACCTCGGCGCGGGCGGCTACGAGAACGGCGTCTACAGCAAGGCCGCCCTCCTCGAACTGGCCCGCACCCGCGCGGGCGAGCGGCACGGCACGGCCTACCCCGAGTCCGCGACGGTCTACATCGCCGACTCGCCCCGCGACGTCCAGGCCGCGCACATCGCCGGCTCGCCGATCATCGCGGTCGCCACCGGCAGCGCCACCGAGGCCGAGCTGCGCGCCGCCGGCGCCGAGACCGTCCTCGCCACCCTCGCCGACACGAAGGCCGTGGTCACCGCCGTCGCCGACCTGACCCGCCTCTGACCGCTACCAGGCGCGCCCCTCGGGCAGCGCGTCCAGGCCGGGCGCGGACAGGTGCAGCACCCGGTAGCGCTCCGCCCCGGCCGTGTCGGGCGCGGCGTCCCGCCAGAGGACGAACCGCATCAGCTGCCAGCGGTGCGGGTCGACGGCCAGGGCCGCGGTGTGCACGCCGTCGCGGCGGGCCAGCTCGGCGAGCTCGGCCACCTGCCCGTCCAGCCATCGGGCCATGGCCAGGCCGGTGCCGCCGGGGTCGGGCGGGGCGGGCACCGGGGTGAGGAGGCGCGAGGCCGCGGCGGGGGACGCGCCGCGGGCGGGCCCGGCGTGGCAGGCGACGCCGGTCCAGTGGTGCACGGCCGGCCGGCCGAAGTCCCGGATGATGTTCTGGAAGCCGCCGCCGGCGAGGAAGTGCGCCATCGCGCCGGTGTCGTTCCACAGGTAGAAGGGCGCGTACTGGTTGACCGGCGAGCCGTCCACGCCGCGCTCGCGGACGGCGTACGCCTTCAGTCCCAGGCCGGCGCGGTCGTCGAGGACGTGGCCGCCGTCGGCGACCCGCTTCCGGATGATCCGCATGTCGTAGTCGGCGGGCAGGGTGATCTCGTACTGCTTCGCGTACACGGGGGTGGTGCCTCCGGGTCGTCAGGCGGACGCGGTCGGAGCGCGGTACTCGGCGTCGGTCACCGCGCCGCCGCGTTCGGCTTCGGTGCCGTCCTCGGCGACCTCCTGGACGGCCAGGTGCGTCATGAACGCGCCGGGGGAGGCCCCGTGCCAGTGCCACTCGTCCGCCGCGATCCGCACGACGTCGCCGGGCCTGATGGTCCGCACCGGGCCGCCGCGGCGCTGCACGAGCCCGGTGCCGTCGGTGACGATCAGCACCTGGCCGAAGGGGTGCCGGTGCCACACCGTGCGGGCTCCCGGCGCGAACCGGACGGTGTCGACGCGGAGCCGCGACGGGCCTTCGGGGGCGGCGAGCTCATCGGCCCAGGCGTCCCCGGTGATCCACTCGGGCGGTGCGGCGGCGGTGGACGCCGGAGGCGACACGTGCACGCTGGTCTCCTTCACTTCCGTACGGACGGGGAGCAGGCGGCGAGCAGGCTCAGCGCCCCCGAGACCGCCTGCTCGAAAGGCTCGGTGGACCGGGCCGCGCGGGCCGCCACGTAGCCGCCCTGCAGCACGGCGACCAGGGTCGCGGCGGTGGCCCGGGGATCCAGCGCGGGGTCGAGCTCCCCGCGCTCGCGCCCCTCCGCGAGCACCTCGGCGACGCGGTCCCGCAGCCAGGACAGGGTCGCCTCGACCGGCGCCCGCAGGCCCGGATCGGCCATGACCTCCGGGTCCTGGGTGAGGCGGCCGATGGGGCAGCCCTTCAGCACGTCCCGCTCCCTGCGCAGGTACGCGGTGATCCGCTCCACGGCCGTGCCGGGGCCGGCGAACTGCTCCTCGGCCATGGCGCGCATCTCCTCGGCGGTGCGCGAGATCGCCGCGAGCGCCAGCGCCCGCTTGCCGGAGAAGTGGTGGTACATGCTCCCCTGGCCGACGCCCGCCCGCCGCTGGATCGCGCTGGGGCTCGTCCCGGTGTAGCCGCGCTCCCACAGCAGGTCGCGCGTGCATTCGATGAGCCGATCGGCGGAACTCATGCTGTACATACTAGTAGGTACAGCAGCATGTGGGAAACCCGGACGGCCCGGGGTGCGATCATGTGGCCCGGCGATGTTGCGCCGACCAGCGGTTTCGGCGTGCGATGGGGTGGCCGCCGGGCGGGTACGCAAGGGGGCCCGGGGAAGTTGCGCGGTGCGCCGGGGCGGGCCGATATTGGGATGGCCGCGCGCCGTGGCGCGGCGGGAAGGGAGAACGATGGCCGGTGGGGTTTCCGAGGGTTCGGTGCTGTGGGAGCCGTCGGAGGAGGTCGTCGCGAACGCGCGGGTGACCCGGTTCGTCCACTGGCTGTGGGAGCGGGGCGTCCGCGCCGAGTCCTACGACGAGCTGTGGCGCTGGTCGGTCACCGAGGTCGACGCGTTCTGGGACGCGATCTGGTCGTACTTCGACGTCGTCGGCGAGCGCGGTGACGGCCCCGTCCGGACCGGCGGCCCCATGCCGGTGGACGGCCTCAGGTGGTTCCCCGGCGCGACCCTCAACTACGCGGCGAACGCGCTGCGGCGGGCGGAGGAGACGCCCGACGCGACCGCGGTGGTCTTCCGGTCGGAGGCCGGCGGGCACCGGACGCTGTCGTACCGGGAGCTGGCGCTGCACGTCGCGGAAGTCCGCGCGGGCCTCGCCGAGCTGGGCGTCGGCAAGGGCGACCGCGTCGCCGCCTACATCCCGAACATCCCCGAGGCGCTGATCTGCTTCCTGGCGACGGCGTCGCTCGGCGCGATCTGGTCGTCGTGCTCGCCCGACTTCGGGTCGTCCTCGGTCATCGACCGGTTCGCGCAGATCGAGCCGAAGGTCCTGATCGCCGTGGACGGCTACGCCTACAACGGCAAGCGGTTCGACCGGCGGGACGTGGTGAAGGAGATCGAGGCCGCGCTGCCGAGCCTGGCCGCCACGGTGCTGGTCCCCTACCTCGACCCCGCCGCGGCCCCCGACGGCCTGCGCGTCGGCATGCACTACGGTGAGCTGCCCCGCCCCGGCCACGACGCGCTGGAGTTCGAGGACGTCCCGTTCGACCACCCGCTGTGGGTCGTGTACTCGTCCGGCACGACGGGCCTGCCCAAGCCGATCGTGCACGGGCACGGCGGCGTGGTGCTCGAACACCTCAAGGCCCTGTCGTTCCACCAGGACCTCGGCCCCGAGGACGTGTTCTTCTGGTTCACCACCACCGGCTGGATGATGTGGAACTACCTCATCGGCGGCCTCCTGGTGGGCTCCGCCATCGTCATGTACGACGGCGCCCCGCTCGACCTGTGGTCGCTGGCCGCCGAGAACGGCGTCACCTACATGGGCGTCGGCGCGCCCTACATCACCGCGTCCGCCAAGGAGGGCCGCCGTCCCGGCGAGGAGCACGACCTGTCGGGCCTGCGCGGCATCGGCTCCACCGGCTCGCCGCTGCCGCCGGAGGGCTTCGCGTGGGTGTACGAGGCCGTCGGCAAGGACCTCCTGCTCGGCTCGTTCTCCGGCGGCACCGACCTGTGCACCGGCTTCGTCGGCCCGTCGCCGCTGCTGCCGCTGCGCGCCGGCGTCATCCAGTGCCGCGGCCTCGGCGCCAAGGTCGAGGCGTTCGGCGAGGACGGCAAGCCGGTCGTGGACGAGGTCGGCGAGCTGGTCATCACCGAGCCGATGCCCTCGATGCCCGTCTTCTTCTGGAACGACGAGAGCGGCGACCGCTACCGCGACTCCTACTTCGACATGTTCCCGGGCGTGTGGCGGCACGGCGACTGGATCAAGATCCTTCCGGACGGCGGCTGCGTCATCTACGGCCGCTCCGACTCCACCCTCAACCGCGGCGGAGTCCGCATGGGCACCGCCGACTTCTACCGCGTCGTCGAGGCGTTCGACGAGATCACCGACAGCCTGGTCATCGACACCGGCCGCCTCGGCCAGGAGGGCCGCCTGCTCCTGTACGTCCAGCTCGCCGAGGGCGCGGCGCTGACCGACGAGCTGGTGCGGGACCTGCGGCGGGAGATCCGCTCGGCGCTGTCGCCGCGGCACGTCCCGGACGAGATCACCGCCGTCCCCGGCATCCCGCGCACGCTGTCCGGCAAGAAGCTGGAGGTCCCCGTCCGCAAGATCCTCCAGGGCACCCCGGTCGACAAGGCCGCCAACCGCGACTCCATGGCCAACCCCGAGGTGCTCACCCACTTCACGCCGTAGTCGCCCCTCCGTCCGAGCGCCCCGGCCGCCCGGCCGGCGAACACGGTCGGTTTCACTTCTGTGACACCTGGCGCGGCCGCGCCGCTGTGAGAAGTAACGCCATTAGGGTGGTTCCACGGTCAGATCGCTCCGTAAGGTCGCAGGATCGGGTGAACTTCCCTCGGGTCTCGGGCGTCACACTGTCGGAGGGTGATCCGGGCCCGAACGACGCGGCTCGTCGGTCGAGAGAGGGACGGTTCCACGCATGGAGGTTGGGGCGCTGCGGTCCGGAGATCCGGATCGGCTGGGGTCGTACGCCCTGATCGGCCGGGTGGGCGAAGGCGGTCAGGGCACGGTGTTCCTCGGTGCGGCCGAGGACGGCCGGCAGGTCGCGATCAAGCTGCTGCACGCCGATCTGACGTCCGACGACAAGGCGCGCAGCCGGTTCCTGCGCGAGCTGGAGGTCGCCAAGCGGGTCGCGCCGTTCTGCACCGCCCAGGTGATCGACGCCGACGTGGACGGCGACCGGCCCTACATCGTCAGCGAGTACGTGCGCGGGCCGTCGCTGAACCAGCACGTCCTCGACGAGGGCCCGCTCGACGGCGCCGCCCTCGACCGGCTCGCCGTCGGCACCGCGACCGCGCTCGCCGCCATCCACCAGGCCAAGATCGTCCACCGCGACTTCAAGCCGCACAACGTGCTGCTCGGCCCGGACGGCCCGCGCGTCATCGACTTCGGCGTGGCCCGCGCGATCAGCGCCGGCACCACCCTCACCAGCCGGGTGATCGGCACCCCGTCCTACATGGCGCCCGAGCAGATCAGCGGGGACGAGGTCGGCACCCCCGCGGACGTGTTCTGCTGGGCCGCGACGCTGGTGTTCGCGGCGACCGGGGAGCCCCCGTTCGGGCAGGACACCATCCCCGCGGTGATCAACCGGATCCTGCACGAGGAGCCCGACCTCGGCGACCTCGACGGGTCGCTGCGCGAACTCGTCCTCGACTGCCTGGAGAAGGTGCCGGAGCAGCGGCCCGGCGCCCGCCAGGTGCTGATGCGGCTGCTCGGGCACGAGGAGGCCGCGGCCCCGGCGCGGCCCGCGGCCCGGTCCGGCGACACCGACGAGACCGCGATGCTCGCGGCCGGCTCCGTGCGGGCCGCCGAGGCCGCCGACGCCGAGGTCTTCGAGCCGGACCCGGTGTTCGGCGACGACCCCGTCTTCGACGACGCCGACCAGGACGGCCACGTCTTCCGCGACCCGGAGGCGTCCCCGGCGGCCGCCGCCTTCCACGACGCGGGCCTGCCCGACGACGCGGACCCGGCGGGCGACGACGACGGCCGGCCGCCCGCGTCCGCCGAGTGGGGCGCCGACACCACGCTGCCGCCCGACCTCGTCGTGGTCGGCGAAGGCGGCGGGGGCGGGCTGCGGCGCGCGCTCGCCGGGTCCGGGCGCTCCGCCCTGCTGGCCGGGGCGGCCGCGCTGTTCGTCGCGGTCGTGGTGGTCTCCTCCGTGCTCGTGCTCGGCGCCGGGGACAAGGGCAAGGCGGGGCAGAAGGTCAGCGACCCGAGCGCGCCGCCCGGGTCGAGCAGCGTCATGCCGAGCATGGCGCCGCCGGCGACGCACTCGCCCGCGGAGCAGTCGACCTCGCCCGGCTACACGCAGAACCCGACGGGCAGCGCG
The DNA here is from genome assembly GCF_040302145.1 of Spirillospora sp. NPDC127506. NCBI lineage: Bacteria > Bacillati > Actinomycetota > Actinomycetes > Streptosporangiales > Thermomonosporaceae > Spirillospora > Spirillospora sp. NPDC127506. Next base: position 25,705 of record NZ_JBEORG010000001.1, read on the forward strand.
TCCCCGACGGGCAGCACGACGCCGTCCGGTTCGCCGACCCCGTCCGACTCGCCGGCCCAGCCGACGCCGACGAAGTCGACGACCAAGCCCGGGACGACGCCTCCGGAGACCCCGCCGGAGACCCCGTCCGACCCGTCCAACCCGCCCGGGACGCCGGGCACCGGCGGCGCCGGCGGCACCGACGGCCAGACCACCGGCTGACCCGGCACCGGCGGGCAGCGGCGGACGGCGGCGGCCGGCAGGCGCCGGCCGGCCGCGGGCCAGGCCGGCCGGGCGGCGGCCGGCGTCCCGTCGGATCCGTCCGGCATGGGAACCGGCGCGCGGGCCCGGCGGGCTGGCAGGGTGGCATAGGCCACGATGACCTTGCTGCATAGCAGGTCGGCTTTGCGGCGATTCCTGGCTACGCTCGTGCAGTGAGCGGCGCCACAACGAGGTGGCGAGAGGTCTCAAGGGGAGTTGTTGATGAGCGGCATGCTCGATCAAGCGAAGGACGACCTGCTCAGGCGGGCCGCTGAGACGTGCGCGCAGCGCCCGGGGGCGCGCGGCGGGGACGTGGAGGAGGACTTCGAGTACCTCCGGCTCTACTACCGGCAGGTTGCCCACGAGGACCTGATGGCGCGGGACCCGGCCGACATCTGCGGCCCGGCGATGGCGCACCGGTCCCTCGGCGAGGAGCGGCCGCAGGGGCGCGCGAAGGTGCGCGTCTTCACGCCGACGCTGGAGGAGTACGGCTGGGACCCCGGCCACACGGTCGTGCAGGTCGTCACCGACGACATGCCGTTCCTGGTCGACTCGGTGACGATGGAGCTGACCCGGCACCAGCTCACCACGCACCTGATCGTCCACCCGCTGCTCGGCGTGGACCGCGACGTCGCGGGCCACCTGAAGGCGTTCCGCCACAAGCTCGACAGCGACGCCGACGTCGACGAGTCGTGGATCCACATCGAGGTCGACCGCACCAGCGACCGCGCCGCCCTGGACGCCCTGGAGAAGGACCTCCTGCGCGTCCTTCAGGACGTCAGGGTCGCCTACGAGGACGAGCCCAAGATGCGCGCCCGCGCCGGCGAGATCGCCCGGGCGATCCAGGAGAAGCGGCCCCCGCTGCCGGACAAGGAGATCGACGAGGGCGTCGAGCTGCTCGACTGGCTGGCCGACGGGCACTTCACCTTCCTCGGCTACCGCGACTACACGCTCACCGACGACGGCACCGCCCTGCGCCCCGAGCCGGGCACCGGCCTCGGCATCCTGCGCAGCGACAAGCGCGAGTCCGACAGCTTCGCCGCGCTGCCGCCCGAGGTCCGCGAGCGGGCCACGGAGAAGCACCTGCTGGTGCTCACGAAGGCGAACTCGCGCTCCACCGTCCACCGCCCCCTGTACCTCGACTACATCGGGGTGAAGAAGTTCGACGAGTCCGGCGAGGTCGTCGGCGAGCGCCGCTTCCTCGGCCTGTTCACGCACGTCGCCTACAGCGAGTCGATCGCGCACGTGCCCGTCCTGAAGCGCAAGCTGGACGAGGTGCTGGAGCGCGCCGGGTTCACCCCCGACAGCTACGACGGCCAGGACCTCATCGAGGTGCTGGAGAGCTACCCGCGCGACGAGCTGTTCCAGATCTCCGTCGACGACCTGCTGAAGATCTCGCTCGGCGTGCTCCGGCTCCGCGAGCGCCGCCAGCTGAAGCTGTTCCTCCGCAAGGACCTGTACGGGCGCTTCATGTCGTGCATGGTGTACCTGCCGCGCGACCGCTACACCACCAAGGTCCGGCTGCGCATCCAGGCCCTGCTGAAGGAGGCGTTCAACGGCGTCAGCGTCGACTACAGCGCGAACGTGACCGAGTCCCTGCTGGCGCGGCTGCACGTCGTCGTCCGCGGCGAGCGCGGCCGCCCGCTGCCGGACGTGGACGTCGCCGAGCTGGAGGAGCGGCTCGCGAACGCCACCCGCTCCTGGGAGGACGACCTCGCCGACGCCATCGTCGAGCAGTGCGGCGAGGAGCGCTCCGGCACGCTCGGCCGCGCGTTCGGCGAGGCGTTCCCCGAGGGCTACAAGGCCGACTTCCCCGCCCGCACCGCCGTCGCCGACCTGCGCCGCCTCGACGAGCTCACCGGGGAGGGCGACACCTCCATCAACCTGTACGAGCCGTACAGCGCGGAGCCGGGCGAGCGGCGGCTGAAGATCTACCGGCTGGGCGAGCCGATCTCGCTGTCCCGGGTGCTGCCGCTGCTGCAGAACATGGGCGTCGAGGTGGTGGACGAGCGCCCCTACGAGATCGTCACCTCCGACGGCCGCCGGTTCTGGATCTACGACCTCGGGCTGCGGTACGTCCCGCCGGAGGACGTCCCCGAAGAGGCCATCAAGGACCTGTTCCAGGACGCGTTCACCGCGCTGTGGCGCGGCGACATCGAGAACGACGGGTTCAACGCGCTCGTCCTGCACGTCGGGCTGAACTGGCGCGAGGCGATGATCCTGCGCGCCTACGCGCTGTACCTGCGGCAGACCGGCATGACGTTCTCCAAGCGGTACGTCGAGCAGGTGCTGCTGCGCAACGCCGCCATCACCCGGCTGATCGTCCGGCTGTGGGAGTCGCGCCTCGACCCGACCCTGCAGGGCGGCGAGGAGGAGCGCAGCGCCGGCATCGCCGAGGAGATCACCGGCAAGCTCGACGACGTCGCCAGCCTCGACGAGGACCGCATCCTGCGCGCCTACCTCGCGCTCGTCCAGGCGACCCTGCGCACGAACCACTACCAGGGCAAGCCGTACCTGGCGATGAAGTTCGACCCGGCGCGGATCCCCGACCTGCCGCAGCCGAGGCCCATGTACGAGATCTTCGTGTACTCCCCGAAGGTCGAGGGCGTCCACCTGCGGTTCGGGGCGGTCGCGCGCGGCGGCCTCCGCTGGTCGGACCGCCGCGAGGACTTCCGCACCGAGATCCTCGGCCTGGTCAAGGCGCAGGCGGTGAAGAACACCGTCATCGTCCCGGCGGGCGCGAAGGGCGGCTTCGTCGGCAAGCAGCTCCCCGACCCGTCCGTCGACCGCGAGGCGTGGCAGAAGGCCGGCATCGCCTGCTACAAGGACTTCATCTCCGGGCTGCTCGACCTCACCGACAACCTCGTGGACGGCAAGGTCGTCCCGCCGCCGAACGTCGTCCGGCACGACGGCGACGACACCTACATGGTCGTCGCCGCCGACAAGGGCACCGCGACGTTCTCCGACATCGCCAACGGCGTCGCCGCCGAGTACGGGTTCTGGCTCGGCGACGCGTTCGCGTCCGGCGGGTCCGTCGGCTACGACCACAAGGCGATGGGCATCACCGCCCGCGGCGCCTGGGAGTCGGTCAAGTACCACTTCCGCTCGCTCGGCAAGGACGTCCAGAGCGAGGACTTCACCGTCGTCGGCATCGGCGACATGTCCGGGGACGTGTTCGGCAACGGGATGCTGCTCTCCGAGCACATCCGGCTCGTCGCCGCGTTCGACCACCGGCACATCTTCGTCGACCCCGACCCGGACGCGGCCGCCTCGTTCGCCGAGCGCCGCCGCCTGTTCGAGCTGCCGCGCAGCAGCTGGGCCGACTACGACACCGCGCTGATCTCCAAGGGCGGCGGGATCTTCCCCCGCACCGCCAAGTCGATCCAGGTCACCCCGCAGATGCGGGCGGCGCTCGGCATCGAGGACGGGGTGAAGGCGCTCACCCCGTACGAGCTGATCCGGGCCGTCCTCAAGGCGCCGGTCGACCTGCTGTGGAACGGCGGCATCGGCACCTACGTCAAGTCGTCCATCGAGAGCAACGCCGACGTCGGCGACAAGGCCAACGACCCGGTCCGGGTGAACGGCGCCGAGCTGCGCTGCAAGGTCGTCGGCGAGGGCGGCAACCTCGGCGTCACCCAGCTCGGCCGCATAGAGTTCGCGCGCGGCGGCGGCATCATCAACACCGACTTCATCGACAACTCCGCCGGCGTCGACACCTCCGACCACGAGGTCAACATCAAGATCCTGCTCGACCAGGTCGTGCGGGACGGCGAGCTGACCGGCAAGCAGCGCGACGCCCTGCTCTACGAGATGACCGACGAGGTCGGGCGGCTCGTCCTGCGCGACAACTACGCGCAGAACGTCGTGCTCGCCGCGTCCCGCGCGCAGGCGCCCGCGATGCTGCACGTCCACGCCCGGTACATGCGCAAGCTGGAGCGCGACGGCCGGCTGAAGCGGGACCTGGAGTTCCTGCCGGACGACAAGGCGCTCGCGGAGCGGCGGCAGTCCGGGCACGGCCTCACCGGCCCCGAGTTCTCCGTCCTGCTCGCCTACGCCAAGCTCGCGCTGGACGCCGAGATCGTCGCCTCCGACCTGCCCGACGACCCCTACCTGGAGTCGTGGCTGGTGGAGTACTTCCCGACCCCGCTGCGCGAGCGGTTCCGCCGCTACATGGACCGGCACCCCCTGCGCCGCGAGATCATCACCACGGCCGTGGTGAACGACGTGGTGAACGCGAGCGGCTCCACGTTCGTGTTCCGGATGAACGAGGAGACGGGCGCGTCGTCGCCCGACATCGCCCGCGCCTACCTGGTCGCCCGCGAGGTGTTCCAGATGCCGCGCTTCCGGGCCGCGGTGGAGGGCCTCTCCCACCAGGTGGAGGAGTCCACGCAGATCGCGATGCTGCTGGAGGCGCGCAAGCTGACCGAGCGCGCCGCCCGCTGGCTGCTGCACAACCGGCGGCCCCCGTTCGACATACAGGAGAGCATCGACTTCTTCAGCGGCGGCGCGGCGACCCTCGGCGCGCAGGTCTCGAAGCTGCTCGTCGGCCTCGACCTGGCCGCGTTCGAGCAGCGCCGCGACGGCTTCGCCGAGCTCGGGGTGCCGGACGAGCTGGCCGAGCAGTGCGCCGCGTTCGTGCCCGCCTACTCCACGTTCGACCTGGTGGGGGTCGCGCACGACACGGGCCGCCCGGTGGAGGAGGTCGCCGAGGTCTACTTCGACCTGGCGGACCGCCTCCAGCTGTCCCGGCTCCGGGAGCGGATCATCGCGCTGCCGCGCGACGACAAGTGGCGCACGCTGGCCCGCTCCGCGCTCCGCGACGACCTGTACGCGGCGCACTCGGCCCTCACCAGGGACGTCCTGATCACCAGCGAGCCCGGCGGCCGTCCCGAGCAGCGCCTGATCCACTGGGCGGAGAAGAACAAGCCGGCCGTCCAGCGCGCCCAGCAGACGCTGAGCGAGATCTGGGAGAGCGACAGCTTCGACCTCGCCACCCTGTCGGTGGCCCTGGGCGCGATCCGCACCCTGGTCACGGCCAGCTCGCTGCCTTCCAAGGAAGCCTGAGAGCCCTCCGGCGCCCGTCCCGTTCGCTCGGGGCGGGCGCCGGGTGCCTTCAGCGGGCGGCCGTCAGGGAGACCGACTCGCCGAGGACGCGGGCCTTGCCGGAGGGCGGCGCGTACCCGATGGCCAGCCACTGCCAGGACGTGCGAAGCGTCTTGCCCGGCTTGTCGTCGTTCTTGTCCAGGTAGTCGCGGACCTCCGCCGGAAGGGTGTCGTCCGCGCCGCCGGTGAGCGTCTGCTCCTGCTTCAGCCCGTACCAGACCAGCGACCCGCCGTCCTTGGTCCGCAGGGCGTAGGACGGGCCGGGGCCGGGCGTGAACCCGCCGGGCTCGGACGTCCAGTCGCCGATCTTCTTCGCCCGGGCGTTCCGCGAGTAGGCGTCGGGGACCACGGCGCTTTCGTCGCCGCTCGCGAGGTACTTCGCGTGCGCGGCCGGCAGGCCGCGGTCGGGCGCCGGCACCGCGTACCCCTCCTCGTCGTACGCGAGCTGCGGCGGCTGCCCCTGGAACGTCAGCCAGTGCGCGGCGCGCCAGCCGTCCCCCTTCTTCGCCTTCACGAAGACCCCGAGGATCTGCTGCTCCCCGCCGGCCGACCGCTCCAGCGCCGCGACGCCGAACCACTTGGGGAAACCGTCCAGGCGCGGCACGTAGAACACGGGGTTCGCCAGCGAGATCTCCGCCGTCTTGGGCAATTTCCCGTAGGTGTGCACCCGGGCGCCGACCGGGGCCTCCAGCGCACCCGTCACGGCCTCGCGCCACTGCCGCTCGTCACCCGAGGTGATGGCCTCGTTGTGCCGCGCCGTCCAGTCCTTGAGGACGTCGAGCGACTCGCCGGCCGTCACGGCGGGCTCGCCGCTCGGCTCCTTCGCGCCCGTCGCGGCGTCCGGCGCCGGCCGGGAGCACCCGGCCGCCGCGAGCAGGAGCGCGGCCACGGCCACGTGACGCACACGGAGCACGGCCCACCTCAGCGGACGAGTTCGTCGGACTTGCCGCGCCAGTCTAGAGCTTCGCGGAAGCCCAGGCCGAGACGCCGGGGAGGTGACCCGCCGGGTGCCGGGCGGCCCGCGCAGCGGTCGGAAGGCGGGGCCGCCCGGCACCCGGCGGAGTTCAGGCGCCGTGCACGGCGACGGCCTTGCGGTACATGCCGCTGACCGCGGCGCGGCCCTTGGCGGGAACGGTGGCCAGGTACTGCACGAGGACGGTCGTGTCCATGCGCGTCTTGGCGGCCCTGGCCGGGGCGAGCCCGACGAGATCCCCGCTGACCGCCAGCCTGCCCCGTTTCGCCGCGGAGTACGCCTCGTTCTGCTTCAGGACGTACCAGACGACCGCCCCGCGGTCCTTGGTGCGCAGCGCGAACACCTGGTACGGCGCGGGGGAGAACCGGGACGACAGCGTGACGCCGCGGCCCGCCAGCGCCTGCTCGCCCTGTTTGAGCGCCTTGTATGTCTCGTTGGTCTTCGCCCCGTCGGCCAGCAGCGCGGCGCCGGACGCGCGCGGACCGTCGGTGAGCAGCGCGGCGTGCGCCTGCGGCAGCTTCGCGGGCGCGACCGCGAGGTCCTTCGCGGCGGGGTCGACCGGTGCGGCGTACCCCTCCGGGTCGAGGGCGATCTCGCGCAGCGTCGGCGCGGACGGGTACGGGTCGGCCGCCAGCAGCCACGGCGCCCCCGCCTTGGCCTGCGTGAACAGCATCGCGTGCCGTACCGCCCGGTCGCCCTCGCCGGTGACGGTGTCGGCCGCGAACCAGTGCGGGTAGCCGGTGAGCCGCGGGATGTAGAACGCGGTGTCGCTGAAGGCCAGCTTCGGCGGGCGCCGCCGGACGGCCCGCCGGAGCTTCAGCGCGGCCGCGTCCATCGACAGCTGCGGGTCGGCCTCGACCGCGCGCAGCGCCTTGCCGCTGAGCCGCCTCCCCGCGCGGTTCGCCCCGTGCGCGTAGGACGCGAGCACCTGCTGCGCCTGCGCCGCGGTCAGCGCGGGCGCCCCCCTGGGCTTCGCGGCCTCGGCGGCGGAGCCGCCGGAGCAGCCCGCGGCGAGCGCCGCGGCGAGCAGGCCGGGCAGGAGGATCGGAACGAGTGTGCGTGCCATGAGGCCCCCGAATGGCGACGGTGATCCGGACCACGCGCCATCCTCGCAGAGTGACCGCGCAGTCACTCTGTGAATGCGAAACTCCGCGGAAGGTCACCGGCGGCCGCCGTGGGTCGGGCCGGGCCGGGCCGGGTCGGGCACGGGCCGGGCCGGGTCGGGCACGGGCCGGGCCGGGCCGGGGGCCGGGCGGCGGTCAGGCCGCGGGGGTCAGGAGGCCGTCTCCCGCTGCCGCATCCAGCGGATCTCGGCCTCGATGAACTCGTCGATGTCGCCGTCCAGCACCGCGGAGGGGTTGCCCGCCTCGACGCCGGTGCGCAGGTCCTTGACGATCTGGTACGGGTGCAGCACGTAGTTGCGGATCTGCGTGCCCCAGCTGCTCGTCCCCTCGCCGCGCAGCTCGGACATCTTCTCCGCCTCCTCCTGGCGCTTGCGCTCCAGGAGCTTGGCCTGCAGGACGTTCATGGCCGTGGCCTTGTTCTGCAGCTGGCTGCGCTCGTTCTGGCAGGACACGACGATCCCGGTCGGGATGTGGGTGATCCGCACCGCCGAGTCGGTCGTGTTGACGCCCTGGCCGCCCGGCCCGGACGACCGGTACACGTCCACCCGCAGGTCGTTCTCGTCGATGTCGACGTGGTCGCTCTGCTCGACCACGGGGACGACGTCCAGGCCGGCGAACGACGTCTGCCGGCGGCCCTGGTTGTCGAACGGGGAGATCCGCACCAGCCGGTGCGTGCCGTGCTCGCCGCGCAGCGTCCCGTACGCGTAGGGGGCCTTCACCGTGAACGTGGTCGACTTGATCCCGGCCTCTTCGGCGTAGGACGTCTCGTAGACCTCGGTGGGGTAGCCGTGCCGCTCGGCCCAGCGCAGGTACATCCGCTGGAGCTGCTCGGCCCAGTCGGCCGCGTCGACGCCGCCGGCCTGCGCGTTGATGGTGATCAGCGCCTCGCGCGAGTCGTACTCGCCCGACATGAGCGTGCGCACTTCCAGCTGCTGGATGGCCTTGTGCAGCGCCGCGAGCTCCTCGTCGGCCTCGGCCCGGGTATCGGCGTCGTCCATCTCGCGGGCCAGCTCGTACAGCGTGGCGGCGTCGTCCAGCCGCTGGCGCAGGCCCTCGACCCGGTTCAGCTCGCTCTCCAGGTGCGAGAGGCGCCGGGTCACCGATTGGGCGCGCTCCTGGTCGCTCCACAGGTCGGGGTCGGCCGACTGCTCGCGCAGCTCGGCGATGTCGCGGCGCATGCCGTCGAGGTCCAGCACCTGCTCGATGCTGGTGAGCGTCGCGCCGAGCTCCTTGAGCTGCTCTTCCGGATCCATGGCTGCCACGCTCCGAGCTTATCGCCGTCCCGGCAGTGCTCATCGCCGTCCCGACGCCGCCTGGTCGCGGGGGCAATATCATGTGGATGGCAGAATCACGGGCCGAGGAGGTCGGCCGAGGACGGCCGGCATTGATTCCGGTCCGGGGGACGGGTCTTTGCACAGGTTCCTGCGGGTGATCGCGGTCGCGGTGCCGCTCATCCTGGCGCTCACGGCCGCGGGCTGCGCCGAGGGCGAGTCGCGGGCGCGGCCCACCGTCAGCGTGCCCGAGACGTCGCCGCCCGCCCCGGTGCCGCTGACCCCGGACGTCGCGGAGCAGGCGTTCCGCACCTATGTCACCGACGAGGACGTGGCCCGCGCCGCCGGCGACGAGCGGCTGGCGCTCACCTGGACGTCCGACGGCCAGTCCCAGCTCACCGCCGCCGAGTTCCGCAAGGCCGCCTACGACGGCGACCCCGTGCGGCGGTTCGCCTACGGCAAGCCGAAGCTGTACGTTCCGAAACTGAAGGACGGCACCTACCCGCAGTGGTTCGTGGTGTCGGTCGAGCGCTCGGTGATGGGCAAGCCCAGGAGCGAGCACAGGGTGCTGATGGCGTTCGTCCTGCGCGGGCAGTCCGACCGCTGGAAGCTCACCCTCGCCACGGAGCTCCAGAAGAAGGCCAAGGAGCCGAAGGTCGCGATCGGCGACGACGGGTACGCGGAGGCGCTCAGCACCGACGACACGTCCCTGCTGATCCGCCCCCGCGACGTCGGCGGGATCCAGGCGACGATCGCCGCGGAAGGCGGCGGCAGCGTCGCCGCCAAGGTGATGAAGTCGAGCGACGTGACGACCGGCTTCTACCGGGACGACAAGCGCGCGAAGAAGAAGGCCAAGAAGAAGGACTTCAAGCTCCAGGTCGTCTACACGGCGACGCCGTTCCCCTACTTCGGGCTGCGGACGGAGAGCGGCGGCGGCCTCGTCATCTACTCGCTGTTCCGCAACACCGCGCTGGCCGGCGAAGACCCGGACGCCCCCAAGCCGGAGATCCCCGAGGACGCCGAGCACCTCCTGGACGGGACGGTCGAGGGCAACGAGGTCGACACGACCACGACGCTGCACTTCGCCGCCTACGACCCGCCGAAGGCGAAGAAGGGCAAGGCGCAGGCCAAGGCGCACATGATCGCCGACGCCGGCGCGGTCACCAAGGCCGCGACGCCCCCGCTCAAGAAGCCCTGACGGGCCGCGGGCCCGGCGGTACGGCTCAGCCGTACATGCGGCGCAGGACGAGCGCGGCGAACAGCAGGGCGACCAGCGCGGCCAGGACGAGCGCGGGCGGGATGGACGGACCGTGCCGGTGCATCTCCGACCGGGCGGCCCGGCACGTGGGGCAGCGCCCTTCGACCACCGGGTTCGAGCAGTGAGCGCAGATCAGGTGTTCGCAGCTCATGTCGTGGGCCCCAATCTCCCGGATCGGCGTGCGGGTCCGTGCGGGGAAGCGTCCGCTTCTTCGGTGTCCGTCCACTTATTAGGTATCTTTCGCCATCATCCAGCGTAGCCGGACTGTATGGTCGTTCCGGCAAGTCCGGGACCTGGACGGTAGGAATACGGCCGGACGTCGGGAGACGGATCACATGGCACTGATCGGACGGAACGCACCGATCGGGCTGAGTGACGCCCTCGAAAGCCCGTACCGCGCCGAGTGGGACGAGGTAGTTCCCGGTCCCCTCTACACTGCTCGAAGGCTCCGCGTCCCACCCGGTCGTGAAGCCGGGCGGCGCAGGCAAGTGCTCACGGACGCGTCCGTGGCCGCGGGCCGGGCCGCTCCCCAACCCCTACAGCGAACCGCCGTGATGCAGCCGTGATCCATTTCGACAACGTCACCAAGGTCTACCCGAGCCAGAACCGGCCCGCCCTGCAGCATGTGAACGTCGCCATCGAGAAGGGCGAGTTCCTGTTCCTGGTGGGTCCGTCCGGCTCCGGCAAGTCGACCTTCCTGCGCCTCATCCTGAAGGAGGAGCGTCCTTCCCAGGGTCACGTGCACGTGGCGGGCAAGGACCTGAGCAGGCTCAGCAACTGGAAGGTGCCGCACCTGCGCCGCAGGATCGGCTGCGTCTTCCAGGACTTCCGCCTCCTGCCCAACAAGAACGTCTTCGAGAACGTCGCGTTCGCCCTCGAGGTGATCGGCAAGCCGCGGCGCTTCATCGGCAAGGTCGTCCCCGAGGTCATCGACCTGGTCGGCCTGGAGGGCAAGGCCCACCGGATGCCGGACGAGCTGTCCGGCGGCGAGCAGCAGCGCGTCGCGATCGCGCGGGCGTTCGTCAACCGGCCGATGATCCTGCTGGCGGACGAGCCCACCGGGAACATCGACCCGGCCACCTCGATCGGCATCATGAAGGTTCTGGACCGCATCAACCGGACCGGCACCACCGTCGTCATGGCCACCCACGACGCCGCGATCGTCGACGCGTTCCGCAAGCGCGTCGTCGAGCTGGAGGACGGCCGCGTCGTCCGCGACCAGTCCCGCGGCGTGTACGGCCAGGCGTACTGACCATCTGAACCAACGATTCCCGCCGGGGCGTACGACAGCCAGAAGGCGGGGACCGCCCGCATCGGGCCGCGTTTCCTCGTGAGGCCGCCCGGGCCCCGGGCGGACCAAAGGCGATCAAGGACAGCGAGGCATGCGCGTACAGTTCGTTCTCCAGGAGATCTGGATCGGTCTCCGCAGGAACATGACGATGACGATCTCCCTCGTCATCACCGTCGCCATCGCCATGGCGCTCTTCGGCACCGGGCTGCTCCTGCGGCAGCAGGTCGACGCGTCCAAGAGCTACTGGTACGACAAGATCGAGGTCTCGATCTTCCTGTGCGCCAAGACGAGCTCCAACCCCAGCTGCCAGAAGCAGGACGTCACCGACCAGCAGCGGCAGACGCTCAAGGCGAGCCTGGAGAAGATGCCGCAGGTCTCCAACGTCGAGTACGAGAACAAGCAGCAGGCGTACGAGCGGTTCAAGGACCGCTTCTCCGGCTCGCCGGGCTTCGTGGAGAGCACCCGCGAGGGCGACATCCCCGACTCGTTCCGGGTCAAGCTGCGCAACCCCGAGGAGTACAAGGCGGTCGCGCAGGCGATGCTCGGCCAGCCCGGCGTCGACACGGTGATCAACGAGCAGGAGATCCTGAAGCGGTTCTTCCGGATCCTGAACGGCCTGCAGGTGGCCGCGCTGACGATCGCGCTGATCCAGGTGATCGCCGCGGTGATGCTGGTCGGCAACACCGTCCGGCTGTCGGCGTTCAACCGGCGCCGCGAGACCGGCATCATGCGGCTGGTCGGCGCGTCCAACACCTACATCCAGATGCCGTTCATCCTGGAGGGCGCCATCGCCGGCCTGATCGGCGGCATGTTCGCCTCGATCCTGCTGGTCTTCAGCAAGAAACTGCTGATCGACCGATTGGCCGGGGACGTCCAGCTGGTCAGCCAGCTCGGCTGGAGCACGGTGATAGCCGTCATCATCGTGTCGATCTGCTTCGGTGTGCTGCTCTGCGCCGTCGCATCGTTCCTGACGCTGCGCAGATACCTGAAGATCTGACGTGCTGAGCCGATCCGGGCGGAGTGCCCGGTCCGGGCGGTCCGTCCGCCCTACACTTGCCGCATGTCCAGGTCCGCGTCGCCCCTGAACCCGTGCCTCCGCTGAGGAGGCGGCCGGGACGGACGCTGCGCGGGCTGGCCGTCGCGGCGGCGATCGTCTGCGCCTACGCCCTCGGGGTGGTGAGCGGCTCCGGCTCGCAGCGGCACACGGCCGTCGCGGGCGGCGGGTCCGTGCTGGACGAGGCCGCGACGGAGATCGGCCGCCGGGCCGCGAAACCGGTCGGCCGCGGCGAGCTCGACCGGGCCGCCATAGAAGGCATGCTGCGCGGCCTCGGCGACAAGTGGGCGCACTACTACCCGGCCCATGAGTACGACGACGTCGAAGGGCGGCTGACCGGCCGCTACAGCGGCGTCGGGCTGTGGCTCGGCGGCTCGGGCGCCGGAGGCCGCGTGCTGGTCGCCAGCGTCCAGCCGGGAACGCCCGCAGCGCGCGCCGGAGTCCGCGCCGGGGACGCGGTCACCGCCGTCGGGGGCAGGTCCGTCGCCGGCTGGAACATGTCGCGCGTGGCGGAGGCGCTGCGCGGACGTCCCGACGAGTCCGTCGAACTGACCGTCGAGCGCGGCCGTCGAACCAAGCGGTTCCATCTCGTCCGCACACCGGTCCCCGGGGGAGACGTCACCGTGACCGATCTTCCGGAGCACGCGCGCCTGATCCGCGTCGGCGCATTCACGCACGGGACGGGACGGGAGGTCCGCGCCGCCGTCACCGGGCGGTCGCCGTCCGGCAGGCCGTCCGGCGGCGTCCTGCTGGATCTGCGCGGCAACCCCGGCGGGCTGCTGGACGAGGCGGTCGAGACGGCGTCGTCCTTCCTCTCCTCCGGCCCGGTCGTCACCTACGAGCCGCGCGGCAGGCCGGCGCAGCGGCGGACGGTCACCTCGCCCGGCGACCCGGACGTCCCGCTCGTGGTGCTCGTCGACGCCGGCACCGCGAGCGCCGCGGAGATCGTCGCGGGTTCCCTGCGCGACCGGGACCGCGCGGTGATCGTAGGATCGCGTACATACGGGAAGGGCTCGGTCCAGGAGCCGATCGAGCTCGCCGACGGGTCGGTCATCGAGCTGACCGTCGGTCGCTACCGCACCCCGGGCGGCCGTAACCTCGACGGGGTCGGGATCGAGCCGGACGTGGCGGTGTCCGCCGACCGCCCGCCGGAGGCGGCCGAGCGGCGCGCCCGGACGGTGCTGCGCGGCCTCCACGCGACCGTGCTCGACAGACGAACGCCGGACAAGGACTGAGGACGTGGCACGGGACACCGGGCGCAAGAAGGACAAGAAGGACACCGGGCGGAAGCTCATCGCCCAGAACAAGCGCGCCCGCTACGACTACCACATCGACGACACGTGGGAGGCGGGCATGGTGCTGATGGGCACCGAGGTCAAGGCGCTCCGCGCCGGGCGCGCCTCCCTCGTCGACGGCTACGCGCACGTGATGGACGGGGAGGTGTGGCTGGAGAACGTCCACATCCCCGAGTACACCCAGGGCACCTGGACGAACCACGCGCCCCGCCGGCGCCGCAAGCTGCTGCTGCACAAGCGCGAGATCCAGAAGATCATCGCCAAGTCGTCCGAGCCGGGCTGGACGCTGATCCCGCTCTCCCTGTACTTCAAGGACGGCAAGGCCAAGGTCGAGATCGGCCTCGCTCGTGGTAAGAAGTCCTACGACAAGCGCCAGGCCATCGCCAAGCGGGAAGCCGACCGCGAGATGCAGAAGGCGGCGGCGGCCCGGTTCAGGAGACGGTGAAGGGTGTCGATGAAGAACCGAGGCCGGCGGGGCGGACCGCCCAGGATCCCCCGGCGGGCGATCGCCGTCGCGGGCGGCGCCCTGATCGCCTGCGGCGCCGTCGGCGCGAGCATGATGCCGGGCGCCCTCGCCGAGCCGTCCGCGATGCCGGCCGTCCGCGACTTCCTGATCGCCTGGCAGGTCGGCAACTACGAGGCGGCCGCCGCGCGCACGACCGGCGCCGACAAGGAGGAGGTCGCCGACGCCCTCGCCCGCGTCCGCCAGCAGCTCGACGCGGCGTCGCTGCGGCTGGCCCTCGGCACCGAGGTGGAGGGCAGCGACGTCGACCAGATCGTCAAGAAGGGCGACGAGGCCGACGCGCGCTTCACCGTCAAGATCGACCTCGGTGAGAACGGCCAGCCGTGGGAGTACCCCGGCCTCATGCATCTGCGGCGCGTCGGCGGCGAGTGGAAGGTCGTCTGGAGCCCGTCCATCATCAACACCAAGCTGAAGCCGGGGCAGCGGCTCGCCGTGGTGACCGAGGTGCCGAAGCGCGCCCCCATCACCGACACGCGGGGCCGCCCCGTGCTGCGCGAGGTCGGCGCCTACAACGTCGGCGTGTACCCCGGCCAGCTCGCCGACCCGCAGAAGACGCTGGAGCAGCTCGCCAAGCAGACCAAGATGGACGGCGGGCGCCGCCTCGACGCCGAACGCCTCCTCGGCCGCGTCCGGTCCGCCCCGCCGCAGGACTTCCTGCCCCTGCTGACCCTCCAGGTGCCCGCGCACAACGCGCTCGTCCGGCGGCTCAACGCCATCCCGGGCCTGCAGCTCCGCCAGATCCGGGCGCCGATCGCGCCCGCCTACGCGCCGGAGCTCATCGGCGAACTCGGCCCCGCCACCGCCGACCGGCTCCAGCAGGTCGGCGCCCCGTACCAGCCGGGCGACACGATCGGAGTCAGCGGCATCCAGCTGCTGCAGCAGCGCCGCCTCGCCGGAACCCCCACCGTCCGCGTCGTCGCGCAGGACGAGACGGGCAAGAACACCGAGGAGCTGCGCTCCTGGCCGGGCCAGGAGCCGAAGGGCGTCCAGACCACCCTCGACCCCGCCTACCAGGCCCGCGCCGACTTCACGCTCCGGGCGCTGCCGTACCCGGCGTCCATGGTGGTGGTGCGGCCGAGCACCGGCGAGGTCCTCGCCGTGTCCAACCACGGGACGAACGGCGAGAACCGCGCCTTCGAGGGCCACTACCCGCCCGGCCTGACGTTCGGGATCGTGTCCGCGGAGGCCCTGTTCTCCCAGGCCGGCCTGGACGACGGCACCAAGACCACCTGCCCGGGCACCGTCACCGTCGGCGGCAAGACGTTCGCGAACCGGGCGGGCGGCGAGGGCTCCCTCGCCAACGCGTTCGCCGCGTCGTGCAAGACGTCCCTCGCGCAGCTCAGCGGCAAGCTCGACGCGCAGGCCCTCGTCCGGGAGGCCGCCCAGTTCGGCATCGGCAAGGACTGGGGCCTCATCGTCCCCGCGTTCACCGGTTCCGTGCCCACCCCCGCCAACGACGGCGAGAAGGCCGCCACGATGGTCGGCGAGAGCGGCGTCGAGGTGAGCCCCCTCGCCATGGCCCTCGTGGCCGCCGCCGCGCAGAACGGCACCTGGAAGCCCCCGTACGTCCTCAAGGACCAGGACATCACGAAGACCGTCCAGGCGCCGGCGCCGCAGTCCCTGCAGTCGGAGTCGATCGCCAGCCTGAAGCGCGTCCTGAACCGCACCGCGACCCGCGGCAACGCGAAGTCCGCCCGCGTCTCCGGCGACGTCGTCGGCGTCGCCGCCCTCGCCACCTACGTGCGCGGCGGCGACAACAAGACCGTCTCCTGGTTCGTCGGCTCCGCCGGCGACCGCGCCTTCGCCATCGCCGTCGAAGGCCGCGTCAACACCGCCAAGCTCGCCGCCAAGTTCCTGACCGGCCACTCCTGATTTGAGAATCTCTTTACACGCCGGACGCAACCATCCGCCCGCCCCCGGACGTCATTACGGGTGACTGAGACACCGCTTGGGGGGTTGCGGACTCAGTCGCCGTGATGAGACCAGAGCCTCGTCTCGGGGGAGGCTCTGCCGTCCGGACCGGCCCGACCCTGCCGGTCGACCCCGGTGGGCACCGCGCCCACCGGGGCTCACGGTCGTCTGCGGGGATTAACGTTGCCCGCGGGCGCGTTACCCTAGTAACGTCATCGTGCGGACGTCCTCGGACGCCCGCTTTGACAACTGAACATGGGGGTGACCGGCTTCGACTTCGGTCGTTCGAGCCAGGGGAAGCGGGTCGAGGGTTGCTGTCGTGACCTCGTAAATCCTGTGACAGCAAACAAATAACTGCCAACAAGAAGCAGTCCGAGTTCGCCCTCGCCGCCTGAGCGAGGAGCGAACTCTGTCAGCCCGGGAGCGTCTCCGGCCCGGGACCTGGCATCGTAAGGAGACTCCACCTACCGACCCGGTCGCGGGGCCGGTAGGGAAACCCAACAGCGACTGAGCCCGTCGGCGACACGCCTGCGTGAGCGCCGGGGCTGAGAAAACGCCAAGCAGGCTGCACCCGGAGAAGCCCTGACTCATCACCGAAGGACGCGGGTTCGATTCCCGCCACCTCCACTCTGGACGACGTGTGTTCGGCGACCGCCGAGCACACGTCGTTTTGTTATGCCATCCGAAAGGCGCCCCTAGCCCCCGACGCAGGGACTCCGCCCCCGCCTTCTCCCGGCTGAGCCCATCGCCCACCCTGCGGCAACAACGCGGCGAGGCCACAGCAGACACCGGAACCCGTATGCCGGGTCCACGTCCGGGACAGCTGGTCGCGGTGCTCTCGGCGGTGGGCGTGCTGGCCGGGGTCGGATAGGCGCTAGATTTCGCGGGTGAGCGTGTTGGGGGTGGGCACCCGCGTGGCGGTCCGGCAGGTCCGGCCGGACGACGAGGCGCGGTTCATCGAACTGGCGCGCGCCAGCGCCGTGTTCCACCGGCCGTGGGTCAAGCTGCCCGAGTCGTCGGCGCACTTCGCGGACTATCTGGCGCGGTTCGACCAGGTCTCCGCGGTGGGGATGGTCATCTGCCTGCGCGAGGGCGGAGATCTCGTCGGGACCGTCAACATCAACGGGATCGTCCGCGGGTGCTACCAGCGCGGCATGATCGGGTATGCGGCCTTCCTGCCCTACGCGGGGCGGGGATACATGAGCGAAGGGGTCGGGCTCGCGGTCGCGTACGCCTTCGAGGAACTGGGGCTGCACCGGGTGGAGGCGGACATCCAGCCGGAGAACGTCGCGTCCGTCAAGCTTGTCCGGCGGCTCGGGTTCCGCAAGGAGGGGTTCTCGCCGCAGTTCATCAAGATCGACGGGGTGTGGCGGGACCACGAGCGGTGGGCCCGTACGGCCGATCATGTTTAGCGATCTTGCAAACCAGACATATCAGTACGGAATGGCTCCGGGTCGTTGATCTCAGCGGGAGGCCGGCAGGTGGGCGTCCGCAGCGGCGAACCCGGCACGGAGTGGCCCAGCGGCTTGGACGTGCGCGGTCTCCTGGAAAGCGGGTGGCGGCCCACGCCGATCCGCGACTTCATCCTCAAGGTGCACAGCCGCTGCAACCTGGCGTGCGACTACTGCTACATGTACGAGATGGCCGACCAGGGATGGCGGCGGCAGCCGCGGCGGATGTCGCGGCAGGTCCTCGAATGGACGGCGCAGCGCATCGCCGAGCATGCCCGGACGAACCTGTTATCGAAGGTCGAGGTCGTCCTGCACGGCGGGGAGCCGCTGCTCGCCGGTGTGGAGCATCTGCGACATGCGATCGAAGTCCTGTTGGCTGCTTGCGAGCCGGATGTGCGCGTCGGCTTCAGTGTGCAGACCAACGGCGTCCTGCTCGATGAGCTGTTCCTCGATCTCTTCGCCGAGTACGACGTCTCGGTGGGCGTGAGCGTGGACGGTGACGAAGAGGGGCATGACCGGCACCGGCGCCGCGCCGACGGCCGCGGCAGCTACCGTGCGGTGCGGGACGGGCTTGAGAGCCTCACCCGGCCGCGGTACCGGCATCTGTTCGGCGGCCTGCTGAGCACGGTCGAACTGCGCAACGACCCGATCGCCACCTACGAGTCGCTGCTGTCCTTCGGGCCGCCCGGCATGGACTTCCTGCTGCCGCACGGGAACTGGGACACGCCCCCGCCGGGACGTCCGCCGGACGAGTCGACGCCCTACGGGGACTGGCTCATCGCCATCTTCGACCGCTGGTACGGCGGGGAGGCCGCGGAGGTGCGGATCCGGTTGTTCAGCGAGATCATCCGGTTGTTGTTCGGCCGGATGTCGGCGAGCGAGGCAGTCGGGTTGTCCCCGGTGGCCGTGGCCGTCGTCGAGACCAATGGCGAGATCGAGCAGGTCGACTCGCTGAAGTCCGCCTATGAAGGGGCCGCGGGTACGCGGCTGCACGTTTCCCGCGACCCGTTCGACGCCGTCCTGTCGCTGCCGTCGGTCGCGGCGCGGCAGATCGGTCGGCGGGCGCTGTCGGAGCAGTGCCTGGCCTGCCCGGCGCACGAGGTCTGCGGAGGCGGTCTCTACCCGCACCGGTACCGGTCGGGCACCGGGTTCCGCAATCCCTCGGTCTACTGCCGTGACCTGTTCAAACTGATCAGCCACATCCGGGACGTGATCGGCCGCGAACTGGCCGCCGAGCCCGTGGGCGCGGCGGGCCGGGTCTAGATCGGCGGCGGGTCGAAGTCGGCGTCCAGCCGGCGTCCCTCCAGGAAGACCTGTGCGTCCGGGTGGTCGAGGGTGAGAGTGCGGCGGTAGCCCTCCTTGGTGGCGGAGAACAGCTCTTCGGCTTCGTCGTCCCTTCCGAGGTCGCGCAGGCTCGCGACATTGTTCGCGGCGGCCGTCAGGGTCATCGGGTGCTCCTCGCCCAGGAGTTCGCGGAGCCGCCGATGGCTGCCCGAGCCGAGCCGGTACGCCGCTTCCGTCTCCCCGATGGCGGCCAGGTCGCTGGTCAGGTTCACGGCGACCGTGAGGGAGTAGTGGTGGTCGCGCCCCAGCTTCTGCTCCAGGGCCGCGAGCGCCTCCTCGTTGATCTTTCTTGCGACCCCGGCGTCGCCGGTGACCCGCCGTAGGACGGCCAGATTCCCCGCGCAGGCGTGATTGTAGGGATGCCCGGTCGAGTAAATGCGCGGATAGCGGCGGACGGTGTCTTCCGCGAGCACCAGTGCCTCTTGGAACTGGCCCATCGTCCGCCGGATGTTCGCCAGGCAGATCGCTGCCGCCAGCGTGTCGGGATGGTCCAGCCCGAAGATTCTCACGTAGCGCTGATGGACTTCCTCGGCGAGTTCGAGGGCGCGGTTGTAGTCGCCGGCCCTTCGCCAGGCGATGGATAGATCCTTGCCGGCCCGCAATGTCCATGCGTGGTCGGGACCCAGTTGCTCGATGCCGTAGGCGTAGGCGTCCTCGCCGATGTCGCAGGCTTCGGCATAGTCCCCACCGAGCCGTACCGCTCTCGCCATCCCGGTGTAGATGTTCAGGTATGACGCCGGGTCAGCGGATGGATCGCTCTCTGCGCGCACTCCGCGGATCACTGTTTCGAGGAGTGTCCGGGCGTTCAGGTAGTCGCTCCGGAGACCGTAGTCGAGTGCCAGGCTGTTGACGGCGCGCCAGGTGTTCCAGTCCTGTTCTCCGAACTTCGACTCGAAGCGGCGCAGCGCCTCTTCGTCCATCTCGTGGGCCTGCAGGAAGTCACCGCTCGCTCTGAGGTCCGCGGCTCGTCCGCGTAGAGCACGCAGCGTCGTGTCGTGGTCGGGGCCGAGTGCCTTCTCCGCGGCGCTGAGCGTTTCGACGTTGTGCTCGGCCGCCTCATCGTACTGGCCGAGCTCGCGCAGAAGGTTGCCCAATTGCACTCGCAGGCTCAGGACGTCCTCGTGGTCACTGCCGGAAGTGGCGCTCCACTCTTCGATGAACGACTCAACGAAGCTCTGGGCCGAAACATAGTCGGCCGACGCGTACAGATAACGAACCATGTTGAGCGCGAGTGCGCGGACCTCCGGGGCTTGGCATTGCGCCACTCCAGCTGGCCCGAAATGCCCGAGAGCGTTCAGGTAGGTGTCCCAATTCTTCGCATCGGCCGGCTCGGACGGGGTATAGCCGGCCAGGAGCAGATGGACCCCGTGGCGGAGCCGCTCCTGTTCCGCTTCCGGCAGCTCGTCGCGGACGAGAGCCTGGATCAGGCGGTGTACCTGCAACGTCCGAGCGGGGATGTCCAGCCTGGCAAGTGCGAAGCGTCCGAGTTCACCGATGGCACGGCCCAGCCTGATCGGGTCCGCGATGAGTGCGGAGAGCTGCGGGCTCAGACCGGGGACGACCTTGCTGAAAGCGTCTCGTGGAATCGGTTCCGGGCCGAAGAACGCGCAGTAGCGCAGCAGGTCCAGCGCTTCGGGGAGCTTCTCCTCCAGGCTGGCGACCGACAGCGCCCAGGCGGCCGTCATCGATGCGGGGTACTCGCTCGGCTTTCCCTGGGAGAGCAACTGACTCGTACGCTCCGTCAGGAGCCGCAGGTACTCCGATACCGAGATGCCGGTCTCGGTGTGGAGCGCACCCGCCTGTTCCAGGGCGAGCGGAAGGTCGCCGAGTTCCTCGGCGAGCCGGTCCGCGTCCTCCGGGGAGATGCCCCTCGGTACTCGTCTGATGAGGAATTCCACGCTCTCCTTGCGGGTGAAGACGTCGATCGGAAGGGCATCGACGACGCCCGCCCAGCGGTGGTTGCGCGACGTGATCAGGACGTGCCCGGGCCCTTGGGGGAGGATGTCCGTCAGTTGCTCCGGCTCGTCCGCGTTGTCGAAGATCAACAGCCAGTTGGTGTAGGGCTCTCCCCGGCGCAGCGCCTCGAGCACCGCGTTGGCGGCGTCCTCGACACCGCTCACCGAGGCGGACGGCAGCCCGAGGTGCGGCGCCAGACTGGCGAGGGACGACCGCACGAGGACGGCCTGGTCGGCCGGGATCCACCAGACGAGGTCGTAGTCGGATTGGTACCGGTGGGCGTACTCCACCGCCATCTGCGTCTTTCCCACGCCGCCGAGGCCGTGCAAGGCGTGCGGCAGCACCGCCGTGACCCGGCCACCGAGGCCGTCGTGCAGTCGTGCGAGCAGATCCGTGCGGCCGGTGAAGTTCTTGTTCCGGGGAGGGACCTTCCCCCAGACCTGAGGAATCTTGGGCGATGGGTCCGTCTGTGAACTGTGCACTCGATCCCCCTGCGCCATGCCGATGCCCGCCGGGGCACAGTGCATTACGACGTGGTCAAGGAATTCTTTTCAACGAAGATAGTGTAATGAAGCTGATCGTTCCATACTGTGTCATGTGACACGCTGATCGGATACGTGTTTTCGGATCTCCGTTATCATTGTTTCTTGTTGTCCGCATAGCGTTTGCGCACCATTTCGGGCCCCTGGCGTCCGCAGCGAATTCCTGAGATCATGTCAGTGGTCGGCCCCGCCGTTGTGGCCGAGGACGTCATGTCGACGCATTCCGCATCGCCGGCGCAGAGGAGACGTTGATGCCGCAGACCACCAGTGATGCCACTCGTCCCTTCAAGCTCCCGAGGGAACGACTGGCCGCCGCGTCCAGTTCACGCCGCGATCCGCGCCTTGACTGGGTGAACGACGAACTCGACGGGCCGAATGCGTCCGCTGGATTCGACAACAGGTTCCACCGCCACATGGGCCGGCGTCCGGCAGGGATTCGCGCGGCTGATCGGCTCCGGGTGATGACCACCGCTCCGATGTGATCGGTTCGGCGGCCGTTTGGGATCGGCGCCACTGGGAAGCCACGATGGGTTAGTCTCTTGGGACTTGGGCCTCGTGACCCGATGCCGTAGAAGATCTCCAGCGGATACCCGCTCATGGGGGCGGAAAGATGACCGCGCTAGCTCCTCCGGACGGACAGCGTCCCTTCGTGGGCGAGGGTGCGTTCGGCGAGCAGGATGCGGGGCTCTTCCACGGCAGGGAATGCGAGCAGGTCCGGGTCGCCGGGATGTGGCGGCAGAGCCGGCTCTCCGTGCTTCACGGCGGAGCCGGCGTCGGCAAGACCTCACTGTTGTGCGCCGGCGTCATCTCGCAGATGAGGGTCGAGGGCGCCCATGTGCTGCCAGTGGCGAGCGTCGCGCACCGGCCGGCCTTCCCCGTGGCGGCGCTGTCGGAGCACAACGCCTTCCGGCTCGCCGTGCTCTCCTCGTGGTACCCCCGCGCATCACCGGTCACCATCTCCGAATTGACGGTGGGCGCCTTCCTGCGGAGGCACCGGCAGAGCGACCGGTCCGGTCGCAGGCTTCCGGTGCTCGGAGCCATCGACGGGGCGGAGGCGCTGCTGCGCACGTCCGGACGGCACGAAGACCAGCGCCTCCGCTTCCTGGAGGAGCTCGCGGCGGCCATGAAGGAGATACCCGACCTGCATCTGCTGCTCGTCGTGCGTGAGGACGCGGTCGGCGAGGCCGTGGAGCTTGCGGGCTTGCTCGGCCATGCGCAGCCCGAGCTCTGTTCCCTCGAGCAGTTCGGCCCAGAGGCGGCGCGTGCGGCCGTCACGGAACCGCTCAAGCGTGCCCGGGGTTCCGGAGAAGCCGTCGCGCACGCGCTGGTGCGGGAACTCCGGACGGTACGGATGGCGAGCCGTGTCCAGCGAACGGCGCGGCTGAGCCCCGCGCTGCTGCAACTGGTGTGCGCGCACCTCTGGGGGGACCTGCCCGGCGACGCCGATATCCCGGCGGAGCGCCTGCGTGCGGAGGTCAACCGTGTGCTGGCGGATTTCTGCGCGCACACCCTCACGATGATCGCCGCCGATCACAGCGTCCCGGCCTCTACCGTGCTCTCGTGGTTTCGTTCCGCGTTCGGCGGGCCGCAGGGACGTGCCGGCATTCCGGAGCACCGCCTGTGCGAGGACGTGCCCAGGGCGGTCGTCGACGCGGCTCAGGACTACCACCTCATCCGCGCCAGGCTCCGCGGCGAGGAGCGGTGCTTCGAATTGCAGCATCCCAGGCTGATCGAGCCGATCCGCGACCTCGGCGAGGCAGCGGTCCCCATCCACCGGCCGGGGCCCTCGGTGCGCCTGCGGCAGGCCCGGCTGGCGCTGTCCGCCGGTGATCTCGAACTCGCCCGGCGGCACGCCGAGGCGGTCACCAGGGCCTGCGGCGAGGGCGAGCTCCGGCTGCTCGCCGACGCGCTGACGTTCCTCGGCGACGTCGCCTGCGAGCGAGAGGACGCCGAGGCGGCTCTCGGGCACTACCGCGAGGCGGCGACCATCCTGGAGGCCGTCCCGGACAACGCCGCGGTCGGCTGGCGCCTGGCCGGAATCGGCCGCGTCCTGCTGGCGAGCGACCCGAGTGCGGCGGTGCGGTACCTGCAGGCCGCGGTGAGCAGGCTCCCGCAGGAACTGTCGGTCCAGACCGCCCTCGGGAAGGCGCTGCTGGACTGCGGGCGGATGCGCGCGGCCCGTGCGGTGTTCGAGGACGTCCTCGGCCGTGACAGCAGGAACCGCGAGGCGCTCAGCGCCAAGCGCGCCATGACCGGGATCGGTTGATCCGTTGTGGTGAACCGCCGAACAGCGGATTTCGTAGGTCACTCACGACGGGGACACGCCGCCGCAGGCGACCGCGTCCCGCTACTGGCCAGTCACCTATCGCAATGGGCGCAGAACAATCGAAGGCCCAGGCGATCGTACCGAAGGCCGCCATTCTGGGGCCTTCTTCCTGAAGAAAACATGGCTATCCCGAGAAGATGATATAAGTCTCGGCTAGATAGCATGATATCGAGGCGCATGTTGTCTGGTTTGGACCCTTTTCAGGTATATGGGGTCCGGTGTCTGTTTGATGACCATAGGAGCGCCGGATTTGCGCGCGCTAGGGAGTGCAATCGGTGCCCACTGCTCCATCGACCCTCCACATCGGACCTGACCGCCCGCCCCGGCGGTCATTGTGGAAGGTGCTGGTGCGGCGCCGGGATTTTGCTATTATTTCCGGCGCATCGGCGGTCTCGCAGCTCGGCTCGATGACCGTGGCGGCCGCCGGTCCGCTGCTCGCCCTCTCCCTCACCGGATCCCCGGTCGTGGCGGGATGCGTCACCGCCGCGAGTGCGTTGCCGGAACTCCTGCTCCAGGTGCCGGCGGGGCTGCTGGTCGACAGGTTCGACCGCCGCCGGGTGATGTGGTGGAGCCAGACGGTGCGGGTGGTCTTCGCGGTCGTCACCTGCCTGTCCCTGGCGTGGTGCGACTGGGCCGCCATCCTGATCATCATGGCGTTGGTCGACGCCTCCTGCATGGTCTTCTACGAAGTGGCCGAGATCGCCACCGTTCCGAACCTCGTGCCGGCGAGGTCGCTGAAGGCCGCGATCGGAAGCAATGAAGCCAAGCTCAACGCGTCGATGGTCCTCGGCCGCCCCTTAGGCGGCGCGTTGCTCGCGGTCAGCGCGCTGGCCCCCTGGGTCGTGGCGGCGTGCACCTCGCTGTTCCCGATCTTCGGCCTGCTGTTCACCGGGCCGCCGAGACGACGAAGACTCCGCGCGCTCGTGGCAGCCGCGTACCACCGCCTGCGCGGGGCGAGGGTCGCGGGCCGCGACTTTCCGCCCGGTGCTCCGGCCTCCCCGGCCGGAGCGGAGCAGCCGCCGGCTGAAGACGCGGGAGCCGCCGACTCCGAGGCGTATGTGCCGATGTTCAGAGACATACTCGGCCAGGTCGTCCACGATCGCTTCTCCCGCGCGGTGCTGGCGGTCTGCGTCCTGGCGAACTTCCTTTTTCAAGTCGTCGTGCTCCTACAGATCTTTTTGGCCGAACGCCAGGGTATGCCCAGCTACCTGGTCGGCTTGATGCTTTCTTGCTCGGGCCTCGGAGGCGTCGCCGGTGCGGCCCTGTCGCCCAGGCTGCTTCGCGATAAAAGACCCTCCGTCAGGTCGATATTCTTTTGCGCACTCATCTGGATTCCCCTGGCCGCGGCGGCCACCCTTCCGCAGAATCCGGTGCTGGGATTGGTGATGTGGGGATTGGGCAGTGTGGTCGGCGTTTACATCAACGTGGCGCTCAGGGCTCACCAGGCCGAGTTCTTTCCCAACGGGCAGTTCGGCAGGGTCATCGGCATCACTCGTTTCCTGAGTGTCGGCGCGGTGGCGCTGGGGGCCTTCAGCGGTGGCTGGATCATCCGCTTGCTCGACGTCCATGGAACCGCGCTCTTCGTCAGCGGGATGTTCGGCGCGATCCCCGTGGTGCTCATCGTCCTCCACTTCCAGGTTCTGCCGGACTTCCTCGGACGGTGCGCGACGGTCGCCTGGTCCCCCAGGGACGCGGACCCTGCGCCGCTCGCGGACGCGGAGAGCCGGGGCGGTGCTCTGGTGAACTCATCGGCGCCGGCCGGGCATCGCTGACCGGCTTCGGCAGCGGGGTGGCCGCCCGCGGGCGGGCCGCGAGATGCTGTCGGAAGTGTGTCTCAGGACGCAGTGCGCGACGGTTCGTGCGTCGTAGTGTGTCGCTCGGTTCGTGAGGCCACTGAGCGGTCGGCAGGCGACCATCCGTCGTATGCGCGGCGGGGCGGAGGCGGAGCGTTTGATCACGTCGCTGAACGTTGAGGATCAGCATCGGCTCGTCGAGGCGATCCTGCGCGTCGACGCGATGAGCGTCCAGCGGGAGCGGGCCGTCCACGTGGAGGCGCTGGAGCGCGACCTTGGGCACCGCCTGCCCTATGTGCACCACGACAAGGAAATGCTCGACGTGTGGGCGCTGGTCAACGCCCTGCTCACGTATCCGGGAGCGGCGCACGCCCTCGTGCGGATCCTGAAGACCTTCTACCCCAACAGCCTGCCGGTGCGGGCGCTCGGCGACCTCGTCGCCGAGCTGCTTCCGGAGCCTTGGCTCGACCGGGTCGAGCGGCGCGAACTCCACGAGCTGATCACATCCTTGGAACGGACGGAGCCGGGCCTCTCGCATCTCGGCAGGTTCCCGGTGTTCTACCGGCGGGTGATCGGGCCCGCCTGGCCGCGGCTCGACCGGGACATGCGCGACCTCCATGAGGTCGTCGCCCTCCTGGAGGAGATGCCCGCGGGTCGCGACGGCGTCCCGCCGCTGCTGCTGTTCGTGAGCGATCTCGCCGAGTCCGCGGGGTATCCGACCGCGCCGGCGTTCCGGGACTGGGTGCGCCGGCAGGTGGCGGCGCAGGGTCTCAACGGTGCGGTCCTCCAGCGAGGCCGGACGCCCGAGTTGATGCGGGCCGAACCCGAGCCGTCAGAGAACTACTTGATCATCGAGTGCATGCCGGACGCGCTGGAGGAAGATCGGTATCTCGTCACCGCGTGGCTCCAGGTGGGCCGCGAGCCCGGCAGCACGCTTGAGTGCGGGGATGAGGCGCTGCCGCTCAGCCGAATACCGGAGTTATTGGAGCGGCTGCTCACCTCGGAGAGCTCCGTGGTCGGCCGGCCCAGCCCCGATCTGACGATCGAGTTCCTGCTGCCCCGCGCTCTGCTGGACCATCCGGTCGAGCAGTTCAAGATCAATATCGCCGGGTTGGAGCATCGCATCGGCATCCGTTACCCCGTGGTCGTGCGCAGCCTCGACCGGATGCGCTTCGCCGAGCTCCACCACGACTGGCGGCACAAGTGGGGCTGGCTGTGCGGGCACTCGGACGACGCGCCGGTCTGCCTGCTGACCCGTCCCGGCGAATACGACAGAGAGGAGCTGTTCTCCAGGCTGTCCGGGGCGTCCGCGGCCGTCCTCGCGCTGGCCTTCCCGCCATGGGCCCGAGCGGAGGACGAGCCGGACGAGCACTGGGTGGGCCTGGTCGCCGGCATCCCCGTCGTCGCGTGGTGCCGGGACGGCCGCGACCCCGCCCAGTTCGCCAGGGAGGTCAAGGGTCTGCTGGCGGCGGACGTGATGAAGCTGCCGCGGCGGACGATGGAACTTCGCCGGCAGGCGCTGTCGGGCGGCCCCGACGGCTCCGGCCCCGGCCATCTCGGACTGAATCTGACCCTCGTGTTCGACGATGCCGACCGCATTCCCGAGCCGTACGTGCGGCTCCGCCCACCCGCCTAGCACCATCCCTCCGGAAGGCGCCCATGACGACAGAACCAGAGACCGGTGGCCTCAATGGCGACTGGCGCATCTACCGGGGCGACAGCAGCCCGCACGACCGGGTGCGGCAACTCCCGCCGCCCCCACCGTGGCGCCGGTTCAGCTCCGTGGACTCCGGTGACGGGCGCCTGCAGAGGCAATTGCAGCAGGCGATCTCCTACCGGCCGGACGAGTCTGTCGTCGACAGGGTCAACGCGGCGATTCTGCTGAGACGGCCGCTGTTGGTGATGGGCAAGCCGGGATCGGGCAAATCCACCCTGGCCTACAACGTCGCCTACGAACTGGGGCTCGGCTCAGTCCTGTACTGGTCGATCACGAGCAACACGACGCTGCAGGACGGGCTCTACGACTACGACGCCATCGGCCGGCTGCACGAGACCAGCCTGCACGGCGCGGGCGGCCGGGCGGAGCCGGCGGAGCCGCCCGACATCGGGCGCTACATCCGGCTCGGCCCGCTCGGCACGGCGCTGCTGCCCGGCGACCTGCCCCGCGTTCTCCTCATCGACGAGCTGGACAAGAGCAACATCGACTTGCCGAACGACCTGCTGAACGTCTTCGAAGAGGGCCGGTTCGACATCGTGGAGCTGCAGCGGCTGCCCGAGGAGCAGTCGCGCATCCACGTGATGACCCACGACGGCGGCCCGCGCGTGCCGATCGACCGCGGCGAGGTGCGGTGCGAGAACTTCCCCATCGTCATCATCACCAGCAACGGGGAGCGTGAGTTCCCGCCCGCGTTCCTGCGCCGGTGCGTCCGGCTGGTGATCGAGCCGCCGGACCGGGACAGGCTCGCCGAGATCATCGAGGCGCATCTCGGCCCGGACGCCCGCTCCGTGAGCGACGAGCTGATCGAGCAGTTCCTCGCCCGCCGCGCCGACGGAGCCCTCGCCACCGACCAGCTCCTCAACGCCGTCTACCTCGCGACGTCCGGGAGCAGACCGCCCGAGACGAAGCTGCAGGAGATCCTCGAAACCGTGCTCCGGCCCATCGAGAGGCCCGGCGCGGGATGATCGGGCGGCTCGTCGAGGCCCTCCAGGCGCTCGACCCGCAGCCCACGGCGGAGGAGGTCGCGGACGCGCTCTGGCTCGCCGACTGGTTCCGGAAGCACGAGGGCCCGACACACTCGGCGGCGGGCGGCTCCCGGGAACCGGCCGAGGGCGGGTCTCCCGGTCCAGCACCGCCGCCGGCCCCGCCGCCGGAGTCCTCGCCTGCGCCGGAACGCGACCCGGCGCCGCCGCGGACGGTGGAGGCGGGCATCTACCTGACCGGGCAGAACGTCCCGGCCACCGCGTTTCCCGTCCGCATGCCCGCCATGCCGGCCATCTCGCGGCCTTTGTCGCTCGTCCGCGCGCTTCGCCCGCTGCGGACGACGGTGCCGTCGGTGACGCGCAGGCACCTGAACGAGACCGCGACCGCGCAGCGCATCGCCGAGACCGGGGTGCTGGAAACCGTCATGGTGCCGGCGCAGGAGCGACGGTACGAATTGGCCCTCGTCGCGGATGTCGGCCCGTCGATGGTCGTGTGGCGGCAGACGGTCGATGAGCTGGAACTGCTGCTGCAGCAGCTCGGCGCGTTCCGCGACGTGCGGACGTGGTACCTGGACACGGATACCCGACGGCTGTCCCTGCGCACCGGCTCGGCGTCCGGCGTCGGCGCCGAGCGCGATCCTGACGAGCTGATCGACCCGACGCGCCGGCGCCTCGTCCTGGTCGTCAGCGACTGCATCGGCGCGGCCTGGCAGGACGGCCGGGCCGCCGCGCTGCTCGACCGGTGGGGCCGCGCCGGCACCGTCGCGATCGTCCAGCCGCTGCCGCAGCGGCTGTGGTGGCGGACCGCCGCCGCGATCGAACCCGTGCGGTTCGGCGCGTCCGGTCCGGCGGCGGCCAACGAACGGCTCACGGTGACGCGGGCGGCGATGCGGCTTCCCGACGACCGCCCGCTGGGCATCGCGATTCCGGTTGTCGAGCTGAGCGACCGCTGGCTGCGGTCGTGGGCGGGCATGGTCGCCCGCGGCGGCCGGAACGTCATGGGGGCCGCGCTGTTCACCGGCCGCCCGGCGGTGTCTCCGCCGCCCGCCGAAACGGACGCGCTCTCCGCCGAAATGCGGGTCAAGCAGTTCCGGGCATCGTCGTCGCCGGCGGCGTTCAAGCTCGCGACCTTCCTCGCGGCCGCACCGTTGCGGCTGCCCGTCATGCGCCTGGTCCAGCAGGCGATGCTTCCCACCTCGGCTTCGGCCGACCTGGCCGAGGTGTTCCTGAGCGGTCTGCTGCGGATGGTCGAACGCCCGTCCGACGGGCGTGCGGAGGAGATCGCCTACGAATTCCATGACGGCGTCCGGGAAATCCTGCTGCAGGGCCTGCGCCGCCGCGAGGTGTTTCAGGTGCTGCGCGCGGTGTGGGATGTCGTCCGCGACCGGCTCGGCTCATCGCTGGACTTCCCCGCCTTCCTCGCCGCGGCGCGGCGAGGAGAGGCGCAGCTGCCGCCCGACCTGCCGTTCGCGCAGGTGGCGGCGCAGGCACTGGCGGGGCTCGGCGGGCCGTACCGGCAGATGGCGAAACAGCTGACGAGCGGTGCCGCCTCCGTCCCCGACACGGTTGCCGGCGAAGACTTCGACGGTGCCGACGCCGTGCTTCCGTCCTCCGTGGCGCCGACTGCGGAGCCCGCGCCGGTACCGCGCAGGTGGCTGCCGGGCCGCAATCCCGACTTCATCGGACGCGACCGGCTGCTCACCGAGCTTCGGACGGCCTTGCAGGGCGGCATGGCCGCGCTCTTGCCGCATTCGGAGTTCGGCATGGGTGGAGAAGGCAAGTCCAACCTCGCGCTCGAGTACGCCTACCGCCATGCCGACGACTATGACCTGGTGTGGTGGATTCCGGCCGAGCAGGAGACGTCGGCACGCGCGGCGCTGGCGCAGTTGGCCCGCGAGCTCGGCCTGCCGATGAGCGACGACATCAAGGAGGTCGTCGACGGCGTCCTGCGTGCGCTGCGCGCCGGGCGGCCCTATGGTCGCTGGCTGCTGATCTACGACAACGCACAGGACCCGGATCAGCTCGTCCCGCTGACTCCGCAGGCGCTCGACGGACCGGGGCGGGACCTCGGGCCGCACCGCCACGTCCTGGTGACCTCGCGCGACCGCGGTTGGGAGCGCCACGCGTCCGCGGTGGACGTGGGGGTCTTCGAACGGCCGGAGAGCATCGCCCTGCTCCGGCGCGTGGTGCCGCGCCTGTCGGAGACCGAGGCCGACATGCTCTCGGAGCGCGTAGGCGATCTTCCTTTGGCGGTCCACCAGGCGGCGGCATGGCAGGCCGTCACCGACGGGACCGTCGAGGACTATCTGCGACTCTTCGACCGGCGTCTGACCGACATCGCCTCGGCGGACTCGTCCGGTGACGATTTCCCGGAATCGCTGGCGGCGGGTGTGAGCCTGAACCTCGATCTGCTTCAGGACGAGGACCCCGTCGCCTGGGCGCTGCTGGAGCTGTGGGCCGTCTTCGGTCCCGAGCCGGTGTCCTGCAGGCTGCTGGGGGCGGGTGCGTCGGCCGCGCTCCCCGCCCAACTCGCGGAGCTGCTGGCCGAGGAGACAGGGCTGCGGGAAACGATGCGCGCGATCGCCCGGTTCTCTCTTGCCCGCTTCGATGAGGAGGCGGAGACGCTCCAGATCCACCGCCTCGTCCGCGCCATCCTCAACGACCGTCTCGGCGAGGACGGGCGCCATCGGGTCCAGGCACATGTGCACGCGATCCTCGCCGCCGCCACTCCTGTAGGAGAGCCGGAGGAGGAGTCGACCTGGGAACTCAGATCCGAGATCACCCCCCACGTCGTCCCATCCGGGGTATTCGACGCTGACGGTTCCGACATCCGGGATGTCGGCGTCGACCAGGCGAAGTACCTGTACCAGTCCGGGGATTTCGAGGGCAGCCGGAGGCTGGCGGTGATCGCACTGGACCGCTGGCTGGAACGGTATGGACCCGACGACGACGCGGTCCTGGACATTTCACGTGTACTGGCGAACGCATTGCGGGGCCTGGGCGACAGCAGATCGGCAGCCAAGCTCAGCGAGGAGAATCTCACGCGGACGCGCACGAAGTTCGGCGTCGATCACCTTCAGGCCCTTTTTGCGGCGGCGGGATTCAGTGCCGACCTGCGCTTCCTCGGCGACTTCCGCCGGGCCTACGAGGTCGATATGGACGCCTGGCGCCGCATGCGCCAACTGCGCGGGAGGGGTTCGGCCGATGCGCGGCTGGCTGCTGCCAATCTTGCGGTCGACCTGCGCATCTTGGGTAGGTTCCAGGAGGCCTACGACATCGACATGGAGGTCTGGCGAAGCCCGGAGCAGTCCTACCGGCAGCGGTTCCGCGCCACTCATCACCTCGCCCGAGATCTGCACGCGCTGGGCCAGTACGACCGGGCCTACGATCTGCAGGCCGAGAGCCTGGCCAATCTGCGGCCCGTCCTCGGTCCTGGGCATTCGCTCGTTCTGCAGGCGAAGATGAGCCACGCCGGCACCTTGCGGAAGCTGGGACGCATGGAAGAGGCGCATCGCCTGGCCACCGAAACGTTCGCCGCGCATGTCCGCCGGTTCGGCGAATACCATCCGAATACGCTGGCCAGCAAGGTCAGCCTGGCACTCGCCACCAGCGCGCTCGGGCGGCCCGGCGAGGCCCTGCCCCTCATCGACGACGCGCTGGACTGCTATCGCCAGGTGATGGGGGATGGTCATCCCTTCGTACACGTCTGTGCGATCAACAGGGCGGTCGTACTGCGGCGGCTGGCAGACGCCTACGCGGCGCAGGAGTCCGACCAGGCCGCGCTCTCCGCCCTCGAAGCCGGGGTCCTCGGACCGGACCACTACTACGCGCTGTGCGCCGCTGTGGGGCTGGCTCACGACTACTACCTGCTCGGCGAGATGGAGGCAGCGGTCCGGCTTCTCACCGAGGCGCGGGTCAAGATGATCGGCTTGCTCGGCGAGCGGCATCCCTACTCGCTCGCCGTCACTCTCAATCTGGGACGTGTGCGCACTGCCATGGAAGACGATGCGCCCGACACGGCCCAGGCCCTGGCCTCGCTGGCGCGCATGCTCGGCCGGGAGCATCCGGAGGTGCTCGCCGTCGAACGGGGCGAGATGCTGGAATGCGACATCGAGCCCACGGCCCTTTAGGGATCGGTGGTCCGGACGGATCAGTTGCTTCTCGTGGGCTGAGCGCGGGCAAGATCGCGCTGGAGGGTCCGTCCGATGTGTTCGATCAGTTTCATCAGGTCCGGGCAGTACACGGACGGGTTGAGATAGCCGCTGCCCTCCCGGTAGCGGTGCGCGTACGCGCCGCCGCCGCAGATGTCGCGCACCCCGCACGTCTCGCAGGTGGGCGCCAGCGCCGCTCGGCCGATCTGCCGCGCGACCACACCCGGATGCCACAGCGCCTCGTCGAAGCTGTGGTCGAAGACGTTGAGACCTGTCTCGGGCGCCCCCGCGTAAGAGGTCTTCAGCGAATCGACCTGCTGGAGCGTCCCGTCAGTGTCGACGACGAGCATGGCCACCGGCGACAGCCCGACGTTCTCGCTCTGGCTCTGCCCACCGAGCAGGACATTCATGATCTCCTCGAACATCCGTACGCCGGTTTCCTTGCGCGGAGTGTGGTACCAGCGGTCGAACACCGTGATGAGCCACTCGGCGTAGGGTGTGCCGCCTCCCTCCACAGGGCGCCGGGGCGGCGGGGCGCTCCAGGTTCCGTGAGGGAGCAGGAAGTCGATGCGGGGCGGACCGGTTTCCAAAAGTGCTTCGTACGTTCGGATCGGATCATTGTCGAGGTCCACCGTGCAGAGGAGGCCTCGGTACAGCCGCCGGTGCGAGCCCGCGAGCCGGTTCAGCCCGCGCATGACGTCGGAGTGGCTGCCGCGCCCGTTGGCGCGGAGCCTGTGCCGGTCGTGGCCGTCGCGGTCGCCGTCGAGGCTGACCGATACGCCCACATCGTGCTCGTCGAGCATCGCCAGCATCGCGTCGGTGAGCAGCACCCCGTTCGTCTGAATGCTCACCTCGACGTCGCACGACGGCGGCATTGCGGCGCGGAACTGTTCAACGGCGCCGGCAATGGCGGCCTCTCCGGCCAGCAGCGGCTCGCCTCCGTGAAGGACGATCGAAACGTCTTCGAGCAAATGGTCGCTGACATGCTCCGCGACCCTTGCGGTCGTCGCGGCCAGGACCTCGGGGGCCATCGCGGTCGGCCGCGTACGCCACGTCTGGTCCGCGCTCTCGTAGACGTAGCAATAGTCGCAGGCGAGATTGCAGCGGCCGTGGATCTTGAGAACGAACTCCGCGAACGGCATGGGTTGCCATCCACCGGCTTTGAGTGCGGGAACGTCGAGGCCCTGTAGGGGCCATTCGGCAGGTTCAGGCTCGGGCATCAGACGAGGTTGTCGAACCCGGCCAGGACGCGGCGCGGGTTGCTGAGCTCCTCGTAGGCGCGCCGGAGGGCGGAGGTCAGGACCGTCCCTGTGGAGCGCTCGAGGATGTCCAGCTCGCGGTTGGGGAGTGGGGTCTGGCTGGGGGACGCGAAGTCGATGGATTCTGCTGCGCTGTGGTGAGTGGCCGGCATGGTCATCTCCCTTTCTCGTTCAGCGATCGGAGAATGCGTCGCCGTTCCTCTGACGGCTGACGCGCACCTCCTGGGATGACGCGCCGATCATAAGGACGCGGGGCCACGCATGCTGATCCGTCGAAAACGCGCCGTTGTTCTGCTTCTGCCCTACCGGGGCCATTGTCCTCGGTTGGTCGCGGCTGCGCTTATGAAGCGGCCTTCCGGCGGATCTGGAGTCCTTCGCGGTCGACCGTCATCTTGTTGTCGAAGACCGCTCGGATCGGCCGCGGGATGGTGCGCTCTGCGACGGCGCGGTTTACGGCGAGACTCGGCACCGATTCGTCGTCCAGTTCCGCGGAGGCGAGGTCGTGGAGGGTCGGCGGGGTCCAGTCGAAGGAAGCTGCGGGATCGCTGGACTCTGATGTGCTGCCATGAGTGTCCGGCACGGCCGTCTCCCCCTCTTATCCCGTATAGCGGAAATGCGTCGCGCTCCCTCGTCGGGGCAGGGGCATCAGCCTAGTCGCGACGCGACGATCATACGGATCCATGGTCCGCGCGCACGTCGATCCGCGGAAGACGCGCCGCCGATTTTTTCGCTGCGTCCCGCCGGGCCGTTGTCCTTGGTCGGCCGAAGCTGGATTTCGTTGTCGATCCGGTCCGGGAGGTGCTGCTCCTGGCGGACGAGTCTCAGGTAGGGAGCCCTGGCGGTTCTCATGGACGGGGCGGAGGCGCGCAGGTCGCGCGGGGTGCGGGAAGGGGCGCGGTGGTGGGGTTGGGCCGTGGAAGCGGGGTGGAATGTGATGGTTGACGCATTTTCCTTGCCGGGGTCGGTTGAGGGTTGCAGAGTGGGATCGGCGGCGAGCGGCGGTGAGGTGCCTGTGATGGAGGCCATGCGCCCGGGGCGGGGGAGATGGCGGCCGGAGGGAATGTGCTCGTTCCTCGTCTGCGACATCGCCGGGTTCAGTGACGCCTCGCGCGGCGATCCGGTGCGGGTCCGGGTGCGGAAGTCGATGTACGAGGGGCTCGACCGGAGCCTGGCGGGGGCCGGGCTGCGGCTGGACGACTGCTATCACGAGGACCGCGGGGACGGGGTGATGGTCGTCATGCCGCCGGACGTGAAGACGGAGCTGCTGCTCACGGCGGTGGTCGGCCGGCTGCGGGCGGAGGTGCGGCATCACAACGAGGCGGCGAGCGAGGTCGCGCGGATGCGGCTGCGGGTGGCGGTCAACGTCGGTGAGGCCGAGGCGGACGGGCGGGGGATCGTCAGCACGGCGCTGACGCACGCGTTCCGGCTGCTGGACGCGGCGCCGCTGAAGGAGGCGGTCGCCAAGGCCGAGACCGGGATCGCGCTGATCGTGTCGCGGCGGGTGTACGAGGATGTGGTGCGGCACGGCCGGGGGCTCGTCGATCCGGGCGACTACTACCAGGTCCAGGTGAAGGTGAAGGAGACCTGCGACGACGCCTGGATCATGGTGCCCGGGGCGCGGCCCGGCCGGGTTCCCGCGGTGCCCGAGGAGAAGGAGCCCGCGGCGGAGGGGTGCGAGGCGTATCCGGCGGACGTGCCGGTGGCCGAGCTGTTCCGGGTCGTGGACGGCCTGCTGGAGATCCCCCGGCTGCGGGCCGAGCGGGGGCGGGACCAGCTGGTGGCGGCGCTGTCGCTGGAGATCGCCGGGGCGGTTCCGCGGTCGGCGGAGGCGCGCGCCGACCTGTACGCCATCGTCCGGACGTGCCTGGACTACGCGGGCGGCCTGCAGCAGTTGCTTCAGGCCGTGCAGGGGTTCGTGGGCGAGTCGATGGCGGTGCGGAGGGTGAAGCAGACGATCGCCCGGTCGCTGCTGTCGCCCCGGGACGACGCCTGGTCGTGATCAGGGCTTGGTGATCGTGGCCATGGCGCGGTCGGGTTCCCAGTGCGCTCGCAGGGAGGTGATCCGGCCGTCCTCGTCGACCTTGTAGATGAGGACGCAGTCGATGGTCATGGTGGAGCCGTCGGCCATGGTGGTCGTGATCGTGGCGACGTTGGCGCAGCAGTCGCCGTTGGCGAACGAGTCGGCGATCGTGAAGCGGAAGCCGGCGATCGTGGAGATGAAGTCGTCCCAGAAGGCGGTGATGCCGTCGATGCCTCGGTGGCCGTTGCCCGAGGGGTCCAGGAAGGACGGGCCCACGGGGTCTTCGATGAGGGCGTCGGGGGCGAAGAGGTCCAGCCAGTCCTGCTTGCGGCCCTCGGCGACGGCGGTCATGGACGCGCGGGCGGCGCGGCGGGCCGGGTGGCCGGTGTCGGGCGCGTGCCACGAAATGGCGTCTGAAACGTGTTCTTGTTTCACGGGTTCACCTTCGCGATGACGGTCTCGGCGAAGCGTTCGAGGTGCTCGATCTTCTTGGCCAGGGGCTGCGTGTCGGGGCCCTTGGCGTAGGGCATCCGGAACCCGACGATCACGTCGGTGACGCCCTTGTCGGCCAGGCGCTTGACGCCGTCGGGCGTGTAGGCGTCCATCGAGATCACGTGGATCTCGAAGGGGGCGCCGGCCTTCCCCTCCTGCTTGCGGATGTCGTCCAGCCTGCCCAGGAGGGCGTCCAGGTCGTCGCCGCCGGCGTGCATCCAGCCGTCCCCGCGGACGACGGCGCGGCGCAGCGCCGGCTCGCTGTGCCCGCCGACCAGGATCGGGAAGGGGCGCGCGGGCGCCATCTTGATCGCCGGGATGTCGAAGTGCTCGCCGTGGAACTCGAAGTACTCGCCGGTGCTGAGGCCGCGCAGGATGTCGATCGCCTCGTCCATCCGCTTGCCGCGCCGCTCCCACGGGACGCCCATCACCTGGAAGTCCTCCGGCCACGGGCTGAGGCCGACGCCCAGGCCGAGCCTGCCGCCGGTCATGCAGGCGATGGACGTGGCCTGCTTCGCGACCAGCACGGGCGGCCGGATGGGGAGCTTGAGGACGAACGGCGTGAAGCGCAGCGTCGTGGTCACCGCGCCGAGGGCCGCGATGAGGGTGAACGTCTCGATGAAGGGCTTGTCCTCCAGGAAGTCCCTCTTGCCGTCCGCGGTGTAGGGGTAGGTCGAGTCGGACTCCTTCGGATACACGAGCGAGTCGGCGATCGACATGCTCGTGTAGCCCGCGGCCTCGGCCGCCTTGGCCAGCGGCACGTAGAACGACGGGTCGGTCATGGCCTCGGCGTAGGTGAACCTCATGCCCAGATACTAGAACCCGTTCTAGTTCTGTGCCAGGGGCGGCGGCCGCCTTGCCGGGGGTTCGCCGCGGGTGGTTCGGTGGGGGCATGGGGAGGATCGCGATTGTGACCGGCGGGACGTCCGGGATCGGGAAGGAGGTCGCGCGGGGGCTGGCGCGGGCCGGGTACCTGGTCGGGATCGTCTGCCGGAACGAGCTGCGCGCGGCCGCGACGGTGGAGGAGCTGGCGCGGGACGTCCCGGGCGCGCAGGTCGAGACCTTCATCGCCGACCTCTCGGTGCAGATGGACGTCCGGCGGGTGGCGGCGTCGCTGGAGGAGCGGTTCGACCACCTGGACGTGCTCGTCGGCAATGCCGGGGTGCACCTGCTGCGCGCCAAGGTCAGCGCGGACGGCCACGACCGCATGATCGCGACGAACCACCTGGGGCCGTTCCTGCTGACGAACCTGCTGCTGGGGCTGCTGGAGAAGGGCGCGCCGTCGCGGGTCGTGATCGTCGCGTCGGAGGCGCACCGGCGGGCCGGCCGGTTCGACGTGGAGCGGCTGGCGGAGCCGGGGTCCTACGGGCCGCTGGAGTCGATGCGGGTCTACGGGCGGTCCAAGCTGCTCAACATCCTGTTCGCGCAGGAGCTCGCGCGGCGGATGGAGGGCAGCGGGGTGACGGTCGACGCCGTCTGCCCCGGGGCCGTCGCGACGGGGCTGTTCAGGGACGTGCCCGGCGGCGGGCGGATCGGCTCGCTGCTGTCGCGCACCCCGCTCATGCGGACGCCGGCGCAGGGCGCGCGGCCTGTGCTGCGGCTCGCGCTGGACGAGCGGCACGAGGGACGCACCGGCGGCTTCCACAGCTCGACGCCGGGCGCCGGGCTGCTGCCGGTCGCGGGCGCGCTGAAGGACCCGGAACTGCGGCGGGCGGTCTGGGATCGGTCCGCCCGTCTCGTGGGGCTGCCCGTATAGGGTCTGGGTGCGTGAACCCACCGCACCCCCGGAACGCGCCGCCGGTGCCTGCGAAACCGTCCGCGCTCAAGGATCTGTTCTCCGGCGCCGGCTATCTGGCGCGCGGCATCGGATGGACGGCGCGGCACCCGGCGCAGTGGCTGTTCGGGCTGATCCCCGCGCTGATCGTGCTGGCCGTGTACGCGGCGGCGCTGGTCTTCCTGGCGTTCCAGATCGACGATCTCGCCGCGTGGACGACGGGCTTCGCCGACGGCTGGGCGGACGCGGCCCGCACGTCCGCCCGGGTCGTCGCAGGCGTCGCGATCTACGGGTCCGCCCTGTTCCTGGCGATGATCACGTTCACCGCGGTGACGCTGCTGGTCGGCGACCCCTTCTACCAGGCCATCGCGGTCCGGGTGGAGGAGTCGCGGGGCGGCGCGCCGCCGGAGCCGGACGTCCCGCTGCTCGTCCAGCTCGGGCGGGCGATCAAGGACACGCTGGTCATCGGGGCGATCGCGCTGGCGTTCGCGGTCGTGTTCTTCGCGTGCGGGTTCCTGCCCGTGGTGGGGCAGACGGTCGTCCCGGTGGTCGCGGCGCTCGTGTCCGGCTACTTCCTCGCGGGTGAGCTGACCTCGATCGCGCTGGAGCGGCGCGGCGTCCTCCGCAAGGAGCGGTTCGCGCGGATGAGGGCCGACCGGCCGCTCGTCGTGGGATTCGGCGCGACGACTTTTGTGGTGTTCCTCATTCCGCTGGGCGCGGTGCTCGCGATGCCGGGGGCGGTGGCCGGGGCCACGCTGCTGGCCAGGGAGCGCCTGGCGGACGACCCGCTGGTCACAGCGGGTGACGGCGGAGTGGCGAGCCATCACTGAGGTGATGTGAAGATGTGTCCCGAGCGTGATTGCGGGCGGAATGCCCACTCCTGATCTTCGCGTAACGTGTGCCGCATGTCCGATCAGGGGGAGCGCGGTGTGCGCTGGACCGACATGAACGAGAGCGAACCGCGGGACGGGTTCCGGCAGGGGCCCGGCACCGGTGATCCGACCGGTCCGCAGGTGGTCTTCCCCGAGCCCGAGTCTCCCGAGGTGCCCATGCCCGCGCCGACCGATCCCGCCGACACCGGCGAGGACGCAGGGTCGCACGACGTCTGGGGCAGGGTCGAGCAGCCCCAGGCCCAGCCCCAGTCCCAGCCTCCGGCCTCCTCCCAGGAGTCCGGCGACCGCGACGCCGACGACGTCAAGGTCGCGCCCGTCTCCGAGGACGAGCCCGTCCCCGAGGGCGCGTACGCCCCTGAGGGGGCGCCGGCCTCCGAGGAGGACGCGCCCCAGTGGGAGGGGTCGCTGTTCGACGAGGGGGCGGGCGACTCCAACTACGTCCCGGCCGTCCCGACCGGGTCGGGGCAGCCCGCGAAGCCGGGCAAGCCGAGCAGCGGCAACTGGCAGATGCCCGAGTGGATGGCGAACGAGGAGTCCGCCGACGCCAAGCTCGGCGGTTCGCCGGACCCGTCCCGGGACGTGCTGGACGACTCGGGCGGCCGGTCCCGGCTGATCCTCTTCGGCGGCGTCGGGCTGCTGCTCGTCGCGCTGATCGCGGCCGGCGCCGTCTACCTCACCAGGGGCGGCGGCGACGACGAGCCCGCGGAGCCGGCCGGCAACGCCGACAAGCGGTCGGCGGCCGAGCAGTCCGAGGAGGCGCAGCCGCAGCTGCCGCCGGACAAGCCGCTCACCAGGTTCGCCGGCACGCCGAGCCGGATGCTCGGCATGGTGAAGGACGCCCACTCCGGTCTCGCCTACCCGCGGCTCGCGGCGCCCTGGCAGGTGCCCACGAAGAAGAACAAGCTGGGCACGTCGGGGTGGTCCGGGCAGCAGATCCTGGTGACGGAGCGGCACGGGCAGCAGATCTGGTACGGCCAGCTGCTCACCGGCACGCTGCACCCGGGCCTGATGGGCGCCTACCAGGGCCCGGAGAGCGTGAAGAACACCGCCGCCCTGGTCGCGCAGAGCTACGAGGCGCA
Source organism: Spirillospora sp. NPDC127506 (assembly GCF_040302145.1). Taxonomy (NCBI): domain Bacteria; kingdom Bacillati; phylum Actinomycetota; class Actinomycetes; order Streptosporangiales; family Thermomonosporaceae; genus Spirillospora; species Spirillospora sp. NPDC127506. Next base: position 65,528 of record NZ_JBEORG010000001.1, read on the forward strand.
GTACTACGCGTTCCCGCACAAGACGGCGCCGCTGGCGTCGCAGGCGCTGACCGTCGGCGGGCGCAAGGGCTGGCTGATCGCCTCCTACCTGACCTACCGGCGGGACGGGATCCGGGCGACCGGCGAGATCGTCGCCACCGCGGTGGTCGACACCGGCCGCGAGGCCCCGGCCGTGGTGTTCGCGTCGATGCCGAACACGCACAAGAAGCGCTGGCCGGACCTCAACGAGTTCTTCACCCACCTGAAGATCGCGTCCTGACAAACCGAATGCCGTTCTAATAGGCTGTGGCCCACGTCCGAGAAGAGGTGGGTCATGGCGATCGGGTTGACCGAGGAGCACGAGGCGCTCGCCGCGTCGGTGCGCGGGTTCGCGGAGCGGAACATCACCGCGGAGAAGGTGCGGGAGGGCGACGCCGGGCTCTGGCCCGCCCTCGCCGCCCAGGGCTTCCCGGGCGTGCACCTCCCCGAGCCCCTCGGCGACGGGTTCGGCCTCGTCGAGCAGGCCGTCGTGCTGGAGGAGCTCGGCCGGGCGCTCGCCCCCGGCCCGTACACGCCGACGGTGCTGGCGGCCACGATCCTGAACGCGGCCGGAAGCGACGTGCACGGGCTCACCGGCGGCACCGCGGCCGGGGCGGTCGGGCTCTCGGGCGCCCTGGAGCGGGACGGCTCCACCGTCTCCGGCACGGTCCAGCCGGTGCTGGGCGCGCCGCTCGCCGACGTGTTCGTGCTCCGCGCCGGTGACGGCTGGGTCGTCCTCTTCAAAGACGACGTCGCAGTGGAGCCGCTGGAGTCCCTCGACATCACGCGTCCCGTGGGGAAGGTCACCGCCGACCGGGTGGCCATCCCCGAGGAGCGCTTCCTCGGCGCCGTGGACGGACGGGCCTTCGCCACCGTCCTGCTGGGCGCGGAGGCGTGCGGTGTGGCGGGGCGCGCGCTGGACGACGCGGTCGCCTACGCCAAGCTCCGCGAGCAGTTCGGGCGTCCGATCGGCCAGTTCCAGGGCGTCAAGCACAAGTGCGCCCGGATGCTCATCGCGGTCGAGCGCGCCAGGGCCGCCGTGTGGGACGCGGCGCGCGCGCTGGACGAGCCCGAGGAGCAGCGCGCCTACGCGCTCGGAGTCGCCGCGGTGCTTGCGGCCGACGCGGCGGTCACCTGCGCTGAGGGCAACATCCAGGTCCACGGAGGCATCGGCTACACCTACGAGCACGACGCCCACCTCGTCTACCGGCGGGCCCTGACGCTCCGCGCGCTGCTGGGCCGGGCCAGTGAGCACCGGGCGGAGGTCGCCGCGCTCGCCGTGCGGGGCGTCCGGCGGCCGATGAGCGTCGAGCTGGACGAGGACGCCGAGCCCGTCCGCGAGGAGATCCGCGCCCGCGTCGCCGAGCTGGCCGCGATGGAGCCCCTCGAACAGCGCGCGGCGATGGCGGAGGGCGGCTGGGTGACGCCGCACCTGCCGAAGCCGTGGGGGCGGGGCGCCGGGCCGCTGGAGCAGATCGTCATCCAGCAGGAGCTGAAGGCGCCGAAGGTGCGCCCGGTGCCGCTGATGATCGGGGCCTGGGTGGTCCCGTCGCTGGTCCAGTACGGGACGCCGGAGCAGCAGGAGCGGTTCCTGCCGCCGACGCTGCGCGGCGAGCTGATCTGGTGCCAGCTGTTCTCCGAGCCGGGCGCGGGCTCCGACCTCGCCGGGCTGCGCACCCGCGCGGAGCGCGCCGAGGGCGGCTGGACGATCACCGGCCAGAAGATCTGGACGTCGCTCGCCCGCGACGCGCAGTGGGGCATCTGCATCGCCCGCACCGACCCCGGCCGGCCCAAGCACGACGGCATCACCTACTTCCTCGTCGACATGAAGTCGCCGGGCATCGAGATCCGCCCGCTGCGCGAATGCACCGGCGACGCCGTGTTCAACGAGGTGTTCCTGGACGGCGTGTTCGTGCCGGACGACCTCGTCGTCGGCCCCGTCAACGCCGGCTGGCGGGTCGCCCGCACCACGCTCGCCAACGAGCGCGTCGGCCTGACCAGCAGCTTCCAGCTCGGCGGCGACCTGCCGAAGCTGCTCGACCTCGCCGCCGGGCTCGGCCTGGACGGCGACCCGGTCGTCCGGGACGGCCTCGGCCGGCTCGCCTGCGACGAGCACTCGTTCAACCTGCTCGGCCTCCGCGCCACGCTGAAGCAGCTGTCGGGCACCGACCCGGGCGCCACCGCGAACGTCCGGAAGCTGGTGGCGATGGAGCACGGCCAGCAGGTCACCGAGTTCGGGTTCACGCTCCTCGGCGAGGAGGGCGCGCTGACCGGCGGATGGAAGGACGACCTGCGCGCCCGCTGGACCCGGTACCTGCTGGCGTCCCGCGCCATGAGCATCGGCGGCGGCACCACCGAGGTCAACCTGAACGTGATCGGCGAGCGCATCCTCGGCCTGCCCCGGGACCCCGAGCCGGCGCGGTAGCCGCGCGGGTCGGGTAGCGTCCAGGCTCGACATGGGGGAGCGGGCCAGTTGACTGAGCGGACGCGGCACCTGGTGGCCGCGCTGACCGGGCTGGGGCTCGGGCTTGCGGCACTCGGGCCGGGGCTCGCGCCCGGGTTCGTGCTGTCGTACGACATGGTGTTCGTGCCCGACCCCGCGTTCACGGCGATGACGTTCGGGCTGACGGGGACCGTCCCCCGGCACGTCCCGAGCGACGCGTTCGCCACCGCGCTCGCCGCCGCCGTGCCCGCGGACGCCGCGCAGAAGCTCGTCCTGCTGGCGATCTTCGTGATGGCGTGCACGGCGGCGGCGTCGCTGGTGCCGTCCCGCCGCATGCCGCCGCGCCTCGCCGCCGGGGTCTGCTACGCCTGGAACCCGTTCGTCGCCGAACGGCTCCTCCTCGGCCAGTGGGCCCTGCTCCTCGGCTACGCGGCCCTGCCCTGGGTGGTGGCGGCCGCCGCCCGCACGGCCGAGCCCGGCGGCACCCGCCGCCTCGTCCGCACCCTGCTTCCCGCCGCCGTCGGCGGGTTCGCGGCGCTGACCGTCACCGGCATCACCGCCCTGACCGTCGCGCTGACGACCGCCCGGTGGAGACGCCGGCCCCCTCCGGGGCCGGGGGAACGGCCCGTGCCCGCGCGCCCCGGAGGCTCCGCGCCGCTCGCCGCGGCGGCGCGGGTCGCCGCGGCCGTGGGAGTCCTGAGCCTGCCGTGGCTGGTCCCCGGGGTGCTGCGGCCGGCGGGGCTGCCGGCGGACGGGGAGGCCGTCGGCCTGTTCGCCGCCAGGGCGGACACCCCGTTCGGGACGCTCGGCAGCCTCCTCCTGCTCGGCGGCGTGTGGAACGGCGAGACGGTGCCGGACGGCTACGGGGCGCCGGTGACCGCGACGATCTGGCTGCTCGTCGTGGTCGTCGCGCTCGCCGCCTACCGGCGATGGGGCCGGGGCCCGGTGTGGTGGCGCGGCGCCGCGGTCGCCGCCGCCGCCGGCTTCGCGGTCGCGGCGCTGGGCGCGGTCGCCGCTCCCGTCCTCGAAGGGCTCGTCGGCCTGTGGCCGGGGTTCGCCGTGCTGCGGGACGGCCAGCAGTACGCGGCGCCGCTCGCCGTCGTCGTCGCGGTCGGGCTCGGCGCGGCCGCCGACCGGGCCGCCGAGGCGAGATGGCCGGGGGTGGCCGCCGCGGCGATGGCCGTGCCGGTGTTCCTGCTGCCGACGCTGGCGTGGGGTGCGGCGGGCGAACTGCGGGCCGTCCACTACCCGGACGACTGGGCGCGGGCCAGGCAGATCATCGACCGCGATCCCGCGCCGGGCGACGTGCTGGTGCTGCCGTGGGCGTCGTACCGGAGCTACCCCTGGAACCACGGCCGCCGCGTGCTCGACCCGCTGCCCCGCTACCTGCACGGCCGGCACGTCATCGCGGACGACGCCGTCACCGTGGACGGCACGACCGTCCCGCCCGAGGACCCGAGGGCCGTCCGGCTCGCCCCCGCCGCGAAGACCGGGGCGCCCGCCGCCGCGACCCTCCGCGACGCGGGCGTACGGTACGTCGTCGTCGACGCGGAGACCGGCGCGGTCCGGCCGTCCGGCCCGGCCACCGAGGTGCTGCACGGCGCCGACCTGGCCGTCTACCGGATCGATGGGGCCGCCGAGGCGCCCGGGGAACGCGTGCCGGCAGCGCCCGTCGCGGCCGCCTGGGGCATCATGAGTCTGGTCGTTTTCTGGTCAATTCTGGGCGCACGTATTACTCTGAGCCTTCCGTTACTCGGCAGTATCAAGGCCCGCAGCCCCCATCACCGACGAAGGACCCCCTGATGCGCATCGCCATCGCCGCGTTGGTCGGCGTTCTGCTCGCCGCCGGAGCGTCGTTCGGCACGGTACAGCTCGTGAACGCCTCCCAGAAGGACCCGGTCATCAAGCCGTTGTACAACTACGGCTCCCGCTGACCTGTAGGCCCTGATGGGGACCTGGCGTGACGGCCGCACCCTCCTGGAGATCGTCGTTCCCGCCTACAACGAGGCCGACAGGCTTCCGGCGGGGCTGGCCCTCCTGTGCGACAAGCTCGACGGCCTTCCCCTGCGGGCGGAGGTCATCGTCGTCGACAACGCCAGCACCGACGGGACGGCCGACGTGGTCCGCGGGTGGGACGGTCCGGTACCGGTGCGGCTGGTGCGCTGCGAACGCCGGGGCAAGGGAGCGGCGGTCCGGGCAGGGCTGCTGGAGACGCGGGCCCCGTACGTGGGGTTCATGGACGCCGATATGGCAACAGACCTCGCCGCGCTGGACGAAGCCATCGTCCTGCTGCGCGAGGGCCGCCCGGTCGTGGTCGGGTCAAGGCGCCACGGTCGGTCGGTCGTCCAGGGATACGCGCTGCCGATCAGGAGACTCGGCGCCATCACGTTCAACCGGATCGTCCGCGACCTCGTGGGCGGCATCCAGGACACCCAGTGCGGGTTCAAGTTCTTCGACGGGCCGCTCGGGCGCGCCGCCGCCGAAGAGCTCCGCACGGTCGGGTTCTCGTTCGACGTCGAGCTGCTGGCCCACTGCGTGCGGCGGGGGGCGTCCGTGACGGCGATCCCGGTGGTCTGGCGCGACCGCCCGGGGTCGACGTTCTCGGTGCGGCGCCACTCGCTCCAGTGCCTGCTGGACCTCGCACGCATCCGCGCACGCGCCGGTCTCCGCATGCCCGGCGTCCCGGCGGCGCCGAACATCCCCGTCGCGCCCGTCCGGTCGGTCCCGGCCGACTCGAAGCTCCCCGAGCCGCGGCCGGTGCCGGTCACCGCCTCCGAGAAGGCGCCGGCGCCGAGCGCCAAGACGGGATGAGCGCGGATCTGCGGCTGGCGGTCGTCAACTGGCGGGATCCCGGGCACCCCGCCGCGGGCGGTGCGGAACGCTACGCCTGGGAGCTGGCCCGCAGGTTCGCCGAACGGGGGGACCGCGTCCACTATGTGACGTGCAGGGCGCCCGGCCGGCGGCGCAGGGAACGGGCCGGCGGCGTGGAGTTCGTGCGCCTCGGCGGCCGGTTCACCGTCTACCCGCTCGTCCTGCTGTGGATGCTGGCCCACCGCCGCCGCTTCGACGCGGTCGTCGACTGCCAGAACGGCATCCCGTTCTTCACACCGTGGGTGCTGCCGCGCCGGGTCCCCGTGTTCTGCGTCGTCCACCATGTGCACGACGCGCAGTTCGGCCTGTACTTCCCCCGATGGCTGGCCTGGCTCGGGCAGATGCTGGAGGGGCCCGTGAGCCGCTGGACGTACCGGCGGCACGCGTTCGTGGTCGTCTCGCCGTCCACGCTGCGCGCCGTCCGGGAGCGGCTGGGGTGGACGGGGGCCGCGCACATCGTCCACAACGGCTCGTCGGTCGCCGAACCCGGCGGCGCGGTCCCGGCACCCGCCGGAGACCCCGATCTGGTGTGCGTGACGCGGCTCGTCCCGCACAAGCGCCCGCATCTGCTGCTCGACCTCGCGCAGAGCCTCGCCGAGACGCGGCCCGGGCTGAAGCTCCACATCGTGGGGGACGGCCCCGAAGCGCCCGCCCTGAAGGCCGCCATCAGCGCGCGTGGCCTGGACGGCACCGTCATCGCGCACGGGTACGTGGCCGAGAACGTCAAGGCGGCCCTGGTCGCGCGCGCCGACCTGCACCTCAGCACGTCCCAGCGCGAGGGCTGGGGGCTCAGCGTGATCGAGGCCGCGGCCCTGGGCGTCCCGACCGTCGCCTACGACGTGGACGGCCTGCGCGACGCGGTGCGCGACGGCGCCACCGGATGGCTCGTCCGCGACGGCGACGACCTGGCCGCTGTCGTCGAACGCGCTCTCAAGGAACTCGACGACCCCGCGCAGCGCGAGCGCACGGCCGCGGAATGCCGGAGGTGGGCGGCGGAGTTCGACTGGGCCCGCACCGCCGACCGGATGCGCGGCCTGATCGGTACCGCCGTCCGCGAAGCGCGCCGCCGCGGGTACTTTGGCGGACACCCTGGCTGACGTCCCGGGGGAGCACAGAGAGGGGCAGAGGGCGAGCATGGCCGTGGGAGAGGCGAATCCGCCCCGCGCCGGCGCGTCCCGCCCGCCCGGCCCCGGCGGGCCGGACGGCTGGGACGCCGCCGCGCGGCTGCGGGAGCGGCTGCGCGTGCTGGCGTGCTGCCTCGCGCTGACCGCGATCGCGTTCGGCACCCGGCCCGGCGCCATCCTCGCCGACACCAAGATCGACATGGCGGTGAACCCGCTCGGGTTCCTCGGCCGCGCCCTCCACCTGTGGGATCCCGAGCAGTTCGGCCAGCTGCAGAACCAGGCCGTCGGCTACCTGTTCCCGATGGGGCCGTTCTTCGCGCTCGGCGACGTGCTCGGCATGCCCGCGTGGATCACCCAGCGGTTCTGGCTGTCGCTGCTGATGTGCCTCGCCTTCACCGGCACCTGGCGGCTGGCCGGGCGGCTCGGCATCGGCGGGACGGGGCGGGACGGGCAGTGGACCCGGCTGTTCGCCGCGACGGCGTACGCGCTCGCGCCGAACGGGCTGGCCACCCTCGGCCAGATCTCCTCGGAGTACCTGCCGGTCGCGATGCTGCCGTGGATCGTCCTGCCGCTGGTCGCCGCGGCGTCCGGCGAGTGCGGCCGGCTCCGGGCCGCGGCGCGGTCCGGGCTCGCCGTCGCCTGCTGCGGCGGCATCAACGCGACCGCGACCGTCGCCGTCCTCGTCGTCCCGTTCCTGTACATCGTGACGCGGCCGCGCGGGTCGCTCCGCGTCCGGCTGCTCGCCTGGTGGTCGGCGGCGGTGGGCGCCGCGACCGCGTGGTGGCTGGCGCCGCTGCTGCTCACCGGCACGTACGGGTTCTCCTGGCTGACCTACACCGAGAAGGCGGAGACGACCACCGGGCCGACCGGCCTGATCAACGTGCTGCGCGGCGCGGAGCGCTGGGTCAACTACCTGATCGTCGACGGCCAGGTCTGGTGGCCGGTCGGGCACGGCCTCTCGCTCAGCCCGGTGCCGATCGTCTGCACCGGCGCCGTCGCCGCCCTCGGCCTCGCCGGGCTGCTCGCCCGGCTGCTGCCGGAGCGGACGTTCCTGCTGCTCACCCTGCTGACCGGGCTCGCGATCGTGTCCATGGGCCACATCAGCGACATCCCCGGCCCGTTCGCCGCCGAGCTCCGCGACCTGCTCGACGGCCCGCTCGCGCCGCTGCGCAACCTGCACAAGTTCGACGCGGTCGTCCGGCTGCCGCTCGCGTTCGGGCTCGCCCACCTGCTCACCGCGGCCGGCCGCCACCTGCGGGACCGCAGGTCCCGCGACGCGCGCGTGCGCGGCCTGACCGCCGGGACCGGCCCGGCGTTCGGCATGGCGCCGCGGTCGCTGCTCAGCCTGCCGGTCGCCGCCGCCGTCGCGCTCGGCGGTGTCGGCCTCACCGCCGTCTCGCACGGCCTGTCCGGGCCCGGCGACTTCAAGGAGGTGCCGAAGTACTGGCGGGACGCCGCCTCGTGGATCAACGCGCGGGCCGGGCAGCAGGGCGTGCTCGCCGTCCCCGGCGCGGCGTTCGGCGAGTACCTGTGGGGCCGGCCGATGGACGACATCGTCCAGCCGCTGCTGACCGCCCGGTGGGGCGTCCGGCAGCTGGTCCCCGCCGGGTCGCCGGGCTACACGCGGGCGCTCGACGCCATCGACCTGCAGGTGCGGTCCGGGCAGGGGTCGCCGGGGCTCAGCGCGTTCCTCGGCCGGATGGGCGTCCGGTACGTGCTGGTCCGCAACGACCTGCGGCGGGAGACGCTGCGCGGCGCCTGGCCCGCCCGCCTCCACCAGGCCCTGGACGGCTCGCCCGGCCTGCGGAAGGTCGCCTCGTTCGGCCCGCCCCTCGGCGGCGGCAACCAGGACGCGGTGACCGACTTCGACCAGAGGTACCCGCCGCTGGAGGTGTACGAGGTCGAGGGCGCCGCCGGCGTCGCGACCCTGACCGGCGCGGCCGACCCCGTCCGCGTGTACGGCGGGCCGGAGTCGCTGCTCGCCATGGCCGACGACGGCGCGCTGCCGGACGGTCCCGTCCTGCTGGACGACGACGCCCCCGACCTCGGCGGCACTCCGGTCGTGGCCGACTCGCCCCGGCTGCTGCGGCGCGACTTCGGCGAGCTGCACCAGACCTCCCCGACGATGTCCGCGGCGCGCAGCGGCGAGGCCGCCGACGTCCTCGACACCGGCTGGAAGCGGTACACCACCCACGTGACCTACGGCGGCGGCGTCCGCGACGTCACGGCGTCCACGTCGGCCGCCGGCGACGACGCGATCCCGCAGTCCCGCGATCCCGGGGACACCCCCTACGCCGCGTTCGACGGGGACCGGCTGACCGCCTGGCGGACGGGCGGCTGGAACGGGCCGGCCGGGCAGTGGCTCCGCGTCGACTTCGACCGCGCCCGCGACGTCCGGGACCTGACCGCCACGTTCGTGCAGAACACCGCGCTCGGGCCGCCGGTCGCCCGCGTCGCCGTCGAGACCGAGAACGGCAGCCTGGAGCAGGACGTCCGGCAGAGCGCGAACCCGCAGCCGCTCGACGCGCCCGACGGCCCGACCCGCTGGCTGCGGCTGCGCATCACCCGGCTCGCCTCCGAGCCGATCGTCCCGGCGTTCGCCGCCGCGGCGATCGCGGAGGTGTCGATCGGCGGCGTGACGCCGACCCGCACCTACACGATGCCCGCGCCGCGCGGGCTCGACCGGCCCGCCTCCTACGTGATGAGCCGGGCGCCGGGCGCGGCGGACGAATGCATGAGGGGCGGCGCGCGGTGGGTGTGCTCGCCGTCCCTCGGCTCCGGCGACGAGGAGGGCGCGGGCTTCGACCGGACGTTCACCTCGGCGGTGACCGGCAAGGCGCCCGTCACCGGGACGGCGGTCCTCGCCGACCAGCGGCTCATCGACCGGTACACGGCCGTCCACGGGCAGCCGGTCGTCACCGCCAGCTCCACCCTGTCCGGGCACCCCGCCGACCAGCCGCGGTCCGGCTTCGACGGCGACCCGGCGACGTCCTGGATCTCCGCGGAGCGGGACGCGGAGCCGACCTACTCGGTGCGGTGGCACGGCCGGGAGCGGGTGTCCGCGCTGACGGTCGTCCGCCCGCCCGGCGCCGCGGGCCCGATCCGGCTGCGGGTCGAGGGCGCGGACGGCCAGATCCGCGAGGGCCTGTCGGACGGCAAGGGCAGGCTCTCGTTCGCGCCGATGTCCACCGACCGGCTGACGATCACCTTCTTCCGCGACGGCCGGACCCAGCCCGTCCAGCTCGCGGAGCTGACCATCCCCGGGGTGAAGCCGTTCCCGGACGTGCACACCTACCCGCTGGAGCTCCCGTGCGGATACGGCCCCAAGCTGCAGGTCGGCCCGCCCGCGGACCAGGCCGGCCAGACCGCCGCCCAGACCGGCGGGGCCGGCGCCGGCCGGGCGGGCGGTGGCCAGGGCACGATGATCCAGACGAAGGCGACCGGGACGCTCGGCGACCTCCTCGCCGGCCGGCCGCTCCGGTTCAGCGCCTGCAAGCAGGCCGTGCTCACCAAGGGCCAGAACCGCCTCGCGTCGGTGCCGTTCGACGGCTACCGCATCGACACCGTCACGGTCGGGACCAGGCCCGGCCCCGACGCCGCCGCCGCGCCGCCGCAGGAGGTCAAGGTCATCAGCTGGGGCTCCAGCTCCCGCAGGCTGGAGGTCGACGCCGCCGCCGCCTCGTTCCTCACCGTGAACGAGAACTTCAACACCGGCTGGCACGCGACGACCGCCGGCGGCACCGAGCTGCGGGCCGTCCGGCTGGACGGGTGGAAGCAGGGCTGGCTCGTCCCCAAGGGCACCAGCGGCGTCGTCGAGCTGACCTACACGCCCGACCAGGCTCAGCGGATCGCCGTCGTCGCCGGCCTCAACCTGCTCCTCGTCCTGCTGATCGTCGCGCTGTGGCCCGGCCCCGCCCGCGGCCGGCGGCCCGACCCGCGCGCCAGGGTCGCCGGGACCGGCTGGCCCGCGTGGGCGGCGATCGGGCTCGCCGCCGTGCTCGGCGGCTGGATCGCCGGGGTGCCGGGCGCCGCGGTCGCCCTCGGCGTCGCGGTCCTGTGCGGCTGGGCCCGCACCCGCGACTCCGCCGTCCTGCGCGCGCTCGCCTCCCCGTGGCCGATCGGGCTCGCCATGCTCGCCGGCGCCGGCTGCATCGCCGCCGGGATGCGGCTCCACCTGCTCGACAACCCGGCCGCCCCGTCCGGCCCGCTCGGCGACATCGCGCCGCAGCTGCTCGGGCTCGCCGTCGTCGGGCGCGTCGCGGTCGAGCTGTGGCGGCCGAAGCCGCGCGGCGGCGGCGACTCCGGCGGGCGGATCCCGCTCAGCTGGACGGCACCCGGGCAGGGGCCGGGCGGGCCCGGTCCCGGCGCCGGGCCAGCCGCTGGACCGGCCACTCCACCAGGTGGTAGCTCAGGGTCCCCGCTGCGATGGACGCCGCCCCCAGCAGCGGCAGATCCGTCGCGACGTCCCCCCGGAAACCCCGGTCCGTCGCGTCGTACCAGGAAACGATGATCAGCAGCTGCCAGGCGAACACGCCGTAGGAGATCCGGCCGAGGAACCGCATCACCCGGTTGCCGAGGATCGCGCCGAGCGCGGGCTGCCCGGCGGGCGCCAGCGCGACCGGCGCGACCAGCGCCGCCGCGGACAGCCCGAACACGACCAGGTGCAGCACGGACGTCCAGAACGCGTCCGGCGTCTGCAGGCTGAGCGGGCCCGCCGCCGGCGTCGCCGCCACCACGTACAGCATCGCCGCCGCGACCCAGCACGCCGCCCACGAGTCCGACACGGCCCGGCACAGCGCCGCGACCGGGCGCCGCTCGTCCAGCCGCGCCCACACCGTCACCACCGCGAGCGCCATCCCGGTCGCGAACCAGACGAAGTACCGCGGCAGCCACAGCCCCATCTCGCCGTGCCGTTCGGGGACGAACATGGCGGCCGTCCAGGGGAACGACAGTGACGCGTAGACGCCGATGCCGATCAGGAGCCGCCTGGCCCGGACGCCGACGTCGTGGCTGCGCGTGCGGCGCGCGTACCAGGCGAGGACCGCCGCGGTGAACGGGAGCGTCGCATACCAGGCGACCTCGACGACGAGGCTCCAGAACTGCCCGAGCTCCGCCGGGCCCAGGGGCCCGTTCCACCACGGATCGGGCAGGTAGGTCTGCGTGAGGGTGAGCAGCGACGCCCACGTGACCGGGTCGCCGATGTGGTCGCGTCCCGCCGTGGCCATGAAGACCGCGATCACCGCCCAGTAGGCGGGCATGATGCGCAGCACCCGCTTGCGCAGGTACGCGGCCGTGCGCGGGGCCGCCCTGCCGTCCAGCGCCGCCGCGGCCCACGGCCGGTAGAGCAGCAGCCCGGACAGCGCGAAGAAGATCGGCACGCCGATCTGGCCGCCGTTGAACAGCCACCGCGGCCCGTTCGGGTTGGTGGTGGACCCGGCCGCGCCCGCGACGTGGAAGACGAGTACGGCGAGCGCGGCCACGGCGCGCAGCCCGTCGATCGTGTCCTGGCGCCCGGAGATCGGCGGCGGAGCCGGCCGCGCCGCGGTCCTCACCGGTCCCTCTTCCGCAGGACGAGGAGCAGGTTCCAGGTCGCGATCTCGCGCAGCCCCGGGACGCGGACGACGCCCTCCGCCCAGCGCGGGTGGTAGCGGGGCAGCGCGTCCAGGACCCGCACGTCGTCGCGCCGCCGCGCCCACGCCAGCGCCGCCGACACCGACACCGGGTGCAGGTTGCGGCCGAACCGGTTCTTCGGCGGCCGCCCGGTCCGGCGCTCGTACCAGCGGGCGGCCCGGTCGCCGCCCAGGTAGTGCCACGGCGAGGTCTCGTGCCCGCCCCACGGGGACAGCCAGTTGGTGAACGACAGGAAGACCGTCCCGCCCGGCCTCGTCACCCGCACCATCTCCTCGCCCATGCGCCACGGGTCGGGGACGTGCTCCAGCACGTTGGACGAGAAGCACACGTCGGCGGACCCCGTCCGGAACGGCAGGGCCAGCGCGCTCGCGACGAGCCGGTTCGCCTCGCGGCCGCCGTGCGCGGTCAGCTCCCCGAGGTCGTGGTCGATCCCGGTGCAGCGCGCGCCGGCGGCGGCCAGCGCCCGCGCGAAGAACCCGAAGCCCGTCCCCACGTCGATGACGGTCGCGCCCCGCAGGTCCGTGTACGACCCGAGCTGCGCGACGGTGTCCCGCGCCATCACGTCGTAGAAGTACTCCGGATCGCTGCGCTCCCGGCGGAACGCGGTCAGCAGCCGCACCGACCGCGCCAGCGTCGCGCAGTGCCGCGGGACGGGCGGGAGCCCGCCGTGCGCGGCCCGCGTGTGCGCCGCAGGCTGATCGTGTGCCGCCGCGGTCAATGATCACCTCGCCTGTGTCGGGGCACCGGGGTAACGCGGAGCTTACCGGCCGGTACGGGGGCAGGGCAGCCACTCCGCCGGTCCGTGCGGCCATCCCGGGGCGAGAGTGACGTCCGCGGGGTCGAATGCCTACTCTTATTGGACGCGCGGTATCAGGGGTCCTGTAGGGTAACTCGGACATGCCGGACCCGGCCTCTTGGCCGTTGACGATGACGACGGCAGTCCCGGAGGTGTTCATGCGGCGACCGGTCGGCCTGGTCCTGATCGGCCTCGGTGCCTTCTTCCTCGCGCTCGCGCCGCTGGTCCGCTTCTACGTGGCCGACCAGGTGGTCGTCGCGCCGCTGAACCGCTACCAGGTGACGCTGCTGCAGTCGAAGGACTCCACGTACTTCGACCAGGCGGACCTGAAGACGAAGACCGGCGTCACGCTGCTGGCCAAGAACACCGTCCGCGGCGATGTCCGCGCCAACGAGGGCGACGACGACATCGCGGTCTGGGACTCCACGACCAACATCTACGACGAGGCCCAACCGGACAAGCCCATCCAGATCCAGGGCTTCCGCATCGCCTTCGACCGCCGGACGGGGCGGCTGGTCAACTGCTGCGGCGTCAACGTCGACGGCGACAACACCGTCCGGATGTCCGGCTACGGGCTGCTGTTCCCGATCGCGAACGTCCACAAGCGCGACTACCCGTTCTTCGACATGACGACCAAGCAGTCGGCGCCGATGCAGTTCGGCGCCGTCGAGAAGGTCCACGGGCTCACGACCTACCGGTTCACCCAGACGATCCCGCTGACGAAGACGGCCGCGCTCGACACCAAGCTGCCCGCGAAGATGCTGGGGCTGCCGGAGGACGCCGGGAACCAGAAGGTCGACCGCTACACCGAGGCGTACAACACGGTCTGGGTCGACCCGCGCACCGGCATCCCGGTGAAGCACCGCGACAACATCCGCAGCACCGTCCAGACGGCGGACGGCAAGGGGCGGATGATCGTCGCCCAGGCCGACCTGATCACGGTCGACAAGGACCAGAAGGCCCTGGTCGACCTGGCGAACAAGACCGCGCTGCAGATCGACCTGGTGCGCAGCTACATCCCGGCCGGCTCGGTCCTCCTCGGCCTCATCCTCCTGTTCGTCGGCGGCTTCCTCGGCCTGGCGCGGCGCGAGCCGCCGCCGATCGAGGCGCCCCGCCGCCCCGACGGCAAGTTCGGCGACATGACCCCGCCCGGCCCGCCGCGGCCCCCGCGCCCGCCCGCCGCCCCGGCTCCGGCCCCGGACCCGGCGCCGCCGGCCCGCCGCCCGGCACCGGGCAGCCAGCGCCAGCGGCGCAAGGCCGCCGGCCCCTCCAGACGCCGCTGACCCGCCCGCCCCACGGCCCGCGCCCCCCGGCGCGGGCCGTTCCGGCATGCCCGCACGGCGTATCGCTGATACGCGTTCTAGTCCGGCGCGATGGTGATCCCTTGTATCGGGCTGTGCCGAGTTTGGTAAGTAGAACCTGTTGCAGTTTTGTGGATGCGCGCTTAGGGTCGAAGCTGTGCGGACACGAGTCACCGAACTATTCGGCATCGAGTACCCGATCTTTGCGTTCAGTCACTGCCGCGACGTCGTCGCGGCGGTGAGCCGCGCCGGCGGCATGGGCGTCCTCGGCGCCCTGCACTTCACCCCCGAGGAGCTCGAACTCGAGCTCAAGTGGCTCGACGAGAACGTCGGCGGCAAGCCCTACGGCGTGGACGTCGTCATGCCCGCCAAGTACGAGGGCGCCGACGTGGGCGACGCCGAGGAGCTGCTCGGCAAGCTGCAGGGCATGATCCCGGCCGAGCACAAGAAGTTCCTGGAGGACCTGCTCGCCGAGCACGGCGTCGACCCGCCGTCCGAGAAGGCCGGCAAGGCGCTGCTCGGCTGGACGGACGTGACCGCGCGGCCGCAGGTCGAGGTGGCGCTCAAGCACCCGATCGCGCTGCTCGCGAACGCGCTCGGCCCGCCCCCGGCGGACGTCGTCGAGCAGGCGCACCGGCACGGCGTGAAGGTCGCGGGTCTGGCCTCCAACGCCCGGCACGCCCGCAAGCAGGTCGAGGTGGGCGTCGACATCATCGTCGCGCAGGGCACCGAGGCCGGCGGCCACACCGGCGACGTGGCGACGATGGTGCTGATCCCCGAGGTGGTCGACGCGGTCGGCGAGGACACCATCGTGCTGGCCGCGGGCGGCATCGGCCGGGGCCGCCAGATGGCCGCGGGCATGGCCCTCGGCGCCGACGGCGTGTGGACGGGCTCGATCTGGCTGACCGTCGACGAGGCCGACACCCCCGAGCGCGCCCTGCCGAAGCTGCTCAACGCCACGTCCCGGGACACCGTCCGGTCCCGCGCGTGGACGGGCAAGCCCGCCCGCTTCCTGAAGACGGCGTGGACGGAGGCGTGGGAGAGCGAGAAGTCGCCCGGCTACCTGCCGATGCCCATGCAGTTCATGCTGATCGCGGACGCCCTGCCGCGCATCCAGCGGTCCGGCGACGGCGAGCTGGTCACCTTCCCGGTCGGCCAGATCGTCGGCTCGATGAACCAGATCAAGCCGGCCGCCCAGGTCGTCTACGACCTCATCGACGAGTACGTCGAGGCCGTCGAGCGCCTCAACACGATCACCGACGCCTGAGCCCCCTCGATGAGAGGCCCCGGCCGCGCCCTCCCCTCAGGCGCGGCCGGGGCCTCACCAGGTACCGCGCGCGATGCCGGCGACCGGCCGGCGCATGCCGCCCCGGCCGGACACGAAGGCCCTACTTGCCGTGGTAGACGGCGGGGCGCTTCTCCCGGAAGGCGCGGGAGCCCTCCTTGGCGTCCTCGGAGCCGATGACCGGCCAGCCGATCTCGTCGGAGATCTTGAGGGCCTCCTCCTCCGGGAGGTGGGCGGTCTCGCGGTAGGTGCGCAGGATGCCCTGGACGGCGAGGGGGCCGCACTCGGCGATCTGGGCGGCGAGCTCGCGGGCCGCGGCGAGGGCCTGCCCGGACGGGACGATCTTGTTGATCAGGCCCATGGCGAGGGCCTCCTGCGGGGTCACCGAGCGGGCGGTGAGCAGGATGTCCATCGCGTTGGCGTAGCCGATCTGGCGGGGGAGGCGGATCGCGGAGCCGCCCATCGGGAACAGGCCGCGCTTCGCCTCGTACAGGCCGAGCGTCGCGTCCTCGGCGACGACGCGCAGGTCGGTGCCGACGAGGAGTTCGGTGCCGCCGGCGACCGCGTAGCCCTCGATGGCGCAGATGAGCGGCTTGGTCGGCTGGCCCTCGCGCAGCAGGCCCTTCCAGTGGAAGTTCGGAATCTGCGCCATGCGCTCCCGCACGCGGGGGTCCGACGGCTGCTGCCCCATGGCCTTCAGGTCGGCGCCGGCGCAGAACGTCCCCTCGGCCCCGGTGAGGATGCCGACCCGGACCTCCGGCGTGTCCGACATGTAGGCCCAGGCGTCGGCGAGGCCGACCAGCATCGACGAGCTGAGCGCGTTGCGCGCCTCGGGCCGGTTCATCGTGACGATGACGACGTGGCCGTCCCGCTCGACGATGCAGTGCTCGGTGCTGATCGGCAGCCGTTCCGCCATGGTTCCTCCAGCTCAGATGTCAAACGAGAACAGATTCTAGTTAAGCAGCTGCCCGACCGGTAGGGGTTGAACTGCAAAACGAGAACGTGATCTACTTTGGCTGCCGGGCACCGTGGTGTGTCGGCGCTCACATGTGGTCACGTAGGGAGATCCGATGGGGTCATTGGGCTTCTGGCGGCTGGCGCAGGCGGATCCCGGGTGGGTCGCCGCCGTCGATCCGGACGGGACGGAGTACTCCGCGGGCGATCTGCTGGCCCGCTCGAACCGGCTCGTGCACGGGCTGCGCGCGCTGGGGCTGGAGAAGGGCGACGGCATCTGCGGGCTCGTCCCGAACGGCGTGGACGGCCTCGTCCTGTACCTGGCGGCGCTCCAGGCCGGCTGGTACTACACGCCGATCAACTGGCACCTGACCGGGCCGGAGATCGGCTACATCGTCTCCGACAGCGAGGCCAAGGCGTTCTTCGTCCACGAGCGGTACGCCCGGGAGGGCGTGCGCGCGGGTGAGGAGATCGAGGCCCGCCGGCGGTTCGCGTTCGGCGACGTCGAGGGCTTCCGCCCGTACGCCGAACTCGTCGACGGGCAGCCCGACACGCTGCCGGACGACCGCACCAACGGCGCCACGATGCACTACACGTCCGGGACGACGGGGCGGCCGAAGGGCGTCAAGCGGGCGCTGCTCGGCATCGACCCCGACGACAGCGCCGAGCTGATGACGTTCCTGCTCGCCCTGTTCGGCATCCCGCCGGGCCTCCCCGCCGGAGGCGAGCACCAGGCCCATCTGATCACCTCGCCGAACTACCACACGGCCGTCACCCAGTTCGGCGGCACCGCCCTGCAGATGGGCCACACGCTCGTCTACATGGACAAGTGGGACGCCGAGGACACCCTCAGAGTGATCCAAGAGCACCGCGTGAGCAACACCCACATGGTCCCGACGCACTTCAAGCGGCTGCTGGCGCTGCCCGAGGACGTCCGGTCCCGGTACGACGTGTCGAGCATGAAGTGGGCGATCCACGCGGCGGCGCCGTGCCCGGTGCCGATCAAGCAGCAGATGCTCGACTGGTGGGGCGACTGCATCTGGGAGTACTACGCGGCGACCGAGGGCGGCGGGACGATCGCGAGCCCGGAGGACTGGCGCGCCCACCCCGGCACGGTCGGCAAGGCGTGGCCGATCAGCGAGCTGCTCATCGTGGACGACGACGGCAACCCGGTCCCGGCCGGGACGCACGGCACGATCTACATGAAGATGGCCGGCGTCGAGTTCGAGTACAAGGGCGACCGGGAGAAGACGGAGAAGAACCGCCTCCGCAAAGACCCGGGGGATGCGGGGGGCCGGCCCCCCTCGATAGGCGGGGACTACTTCACCGTCGGCGACATCGGCTACCTCACCGAGGACGGCTTCCTGTTCCTGTCCGACCGCAAGGCCGACATGATCATCTCGGGCGGCGCGAACATCTACCCGGCCGAGATCGAGAACGAGATCATCCTGCATCCGAAGGTCGCCGACGTCGCGGTGTTCGGCATCCCGGACGAGGAGTGGGGCGAGCAGATCAAGGCCGTGGTCGAGCCGGCCGAGGGCGTCGAGCCCGGCGACGGGCTCGCCGCCGAGATCCTCGCCTCCCTGGAGGGGCGGCTCGCGAAGATGAAGTGGCCGAAGTCCATCGACTTCATCGAGACGATGCCGCGCGAGCCCAACGGCAAGCTCCTCAAGCGCAAGCTGCGGGACCCGTACTGGAAGGACCGCGACAGTGCCATCTGACGCCCCGAACCACGTCGTCGCGTTCCCCGGCGGCTACACCCGCTCGGTCGGCCCGGTCATCGGCCGGTTCCTCAGCGAGCTGCGCGACGGCCGGATGGTCGGCGTCCGGACGGCGGGCGGCAGGGTGCTCGTCCCGCCGCAGGAGTGCGACCCGGAGACCGGCGAGGACGTCACGGACGAGTTCGTCGAGGTCGGGCCCGCCGGCACCGTCACGACCTGGTCGTGGGTGCCGCGCCCTGCGAAGGGGCACCCGTTCGACCGGCCGTTCGCGTGGGCGCTGGTCCGCCCGGACGGCGCCGACACCGCGCTGCTGCACGCCCTCGACCTCGGCGTCTTCGACGCCGGCGCCGCGCCGCCGAGGTTCCTGAAGACCGGGATGCGGGTGCGGCCGAAGTACCGCGCGGAGCGC
Source organism: Spirillospora sp. NPDC127506 (assembly GCF_040302145.1). Taxonomy (NCBI): domain Bacteria; kingdom Bacillati; phylum Actinomycetota; class Actinomycetes; order Streptosporangiales; family Thermomonosporaceae; genus Spirillospora; species Spirillospora sp. NPDC127506. The sequence continues at coordinate 84,081 of NZ_JBEORG010000001.1, forward strand.
ACCGGGACGATCACCGACATCGAGTGCTTCCTGCCCGAGGTCACGATGATCAACTCGCCGGCGGCGCTGGAGTACCGGCTCAAGGGCGGCCGGGCGCTCGGCCGGTTCCTGGAGGGGATCTCCGAGGGCCGGATCATCGGGCACCGCTGCCCGGTGTGCGAGAAGGTCATCGTGCCGATGAAGGGGTTCTGCCCGCGCGACGGCGTGCCCACGTCGGAGGAGGTGGAGCTGCCCGACACCGGCACCCTCACCACCTTCGCGGTCAACAACATCCCCGACCCGCGCGCGCCCGAGGTGCCGTTCGTGTCCGGCTACGTCCTGCTGGACGGCGCCGGGCTGACGATGCTGACGCTGATCGCGGGCGTCCCGGCCGACCAGGTGCGGATGGGCATGCGGGTGAAGGCGGCGTGGCGGCCCCGCGAGGAGTGGGACCGGTCGATGGCCAACATCAAGTGGTTCGAGCCGATCGACGAGCCCGACGTCCCCTTCGAAGAGATCAAGGACTTCATGTGATGCGTGATGTCGCAGTCGTCGCGTTCGCACAGACCCGGCACAGCGCCGAGGACCAGGGGATCGCGGAGACCGAGCTGGTCCTGCCGGTGATCAACGAGATCAAGGAGCGGACCGGGCTGTCCCGCTTCGGCTTCACCTGCTCGGGCTCCTGCGACTACCTGCAGGGCGCGCCGTTCGCGTTCGTGTCCGCGCTCGACACGCTGGGCGCGTGGCCGCCGATCTCCGAGAGCCACGTCGAGATGGACGGCGCGTGGGCGCTGTACGAGGCGTGGGTGAAGCTGCAGCTCGGCCAGATCGACACCGCGCTGGTGTACGGGTTCGGCAAGTCGTCGCAGGGCGACCTCCGCGCGATCATGACTCAGCAGCTCGACCCGTACCACCTGGCGCCGCTCGGCGTCGACCAGGTGTCGATGGCCGCCATGCAGGCCCGCGCCTACATGGAGAAGTCGGGCGTGAAGGAGGACGACCTGCGGGCCGTCGCCGCGCGGTCCCGGGCGGCCGGCCGGGAGAACCCGTTCGCGCTGCACCTGCCCGACCCGGAGGGCTCCGCCGATGAGCAGGACTACGACGCGGCGCCGCTGCACCGCTACGACGTCGCGCCCGTCACCGACGGCGCGGCGGCGATCGTCCTCGCCGCCGGCGACCGGGCGCGGGAGCTGTGCGAGCGGCCCGCGTGGATCACCGGCATCGACCACCGCACCGAGCCGCACGCGCTCGGCGTCCGCGACCTGACCCGCTCCGAGGCCGCCCGCATCGCGGGGGAGAAGGCCGGCGCGGCGGGGGTCGAGGTCGCCGAGTTGCACGCGCAGTTCAGCCACGAGGAGCTGATCCTGCGCGAGGCGCTCGGCCTGGACGAGGGCGTGGCCGTCAACCCGTCGGGCGGGGCGCTGTCGGCGAACCCGGTGATGGCGGCGGGCCTCATCCGGATCGGCGAGGCCGCGTCCCGCATCCACGACGGGACGGCGTCCCGGGCGCTCGGGCACGCCGCGTCCGGCCCCTGCCTCCAGCAGAACCTCGTCTGCGTCATGTCGGGAGAGAACGATGGCTAACCGCTGCGCGATCATCGGCGTCGGGCAGACCGAGTACCGGACCAGGCGGCTGGACGTGTCGATGGCGGGCCTGCTCCGCCAGGCGGCCCGGCGCGCCCTGGAGGACGCCGGGCTGACCTGGAAGGACATCGACGCCGTCGTGGTCGGCAAGGCGCCCGACCTGTTCGAGGGCGTCGTGATGCCGGAGCTGTTCCTCGCCGACGCGCTCGGCGCGACCGGCAAGCCGCTGCTGCGGGTGCACACGGCCGGCTCGGTCGGCGGGTCCACGGCGATCGTGGCGGCGAACCTGATCCAGTCGGGGGTGCACGAGCGGGTCCTCACGATCGCGTGGGAGAAGCAGTCGGAGTCGAACGCGACGTGGGCGCTGACGGTGAACGGGCCGTTCACGACCTCGCTGGTCGTCGGGGCCGGCGGCTACTTCGCGCCGCACATCCGCGCCTACATGGCGCGGGCCGGCGCGCCCGGCCACATCGGGACGCTGGTCGCGGTCAAGGACCGGCAGAACGCGCTGCGGAACCCGTACGCGCACCTGAAGATCCCCGGCATCTCCCGCGAGATGGTCGAGTCGACGCCGATGCTGTGGGAGCCGATCCGCTACCTGGAGACGTGCCCGTCGTCGGACGGCGCGTGCGCGATGGTGCTGGCGTCGGAGGACGCGGCGAAGCAGGCCCCGAACCCGCCCGCCTGGGTGCACGGCACGGCGATGCGCTCGGAGCCGATGCAGTTCGCCGGCCGCGACAGCGTCAGCCCGCAGGGCGGCAAGGACGCGGCGGCCGACGTGTACCGGCAGGCGGGCATCAGCGACCCGCGCGGCGAGCTCGACTGCGCCGAGGTGTACGTCCCGTTCTCCTGGTATGAGCCGATGTGGCTGGAGAACCTCGGGTTCTGCGGCGACGGCGAGGGCTGGAAGCTCACCGAGGCGGGCGCGACGGCGTTCGACGGCGACATCCCGTGGAACCCGTCCGGCGGAGTGCTGTCGTCCAACCCGATCGGCGCGTCCGGGATGATCCGGTTCGCGGAGGCCGCGCTGCAGGTGCGCGGGATGGCCGGCGAGCACCAGGTGGACGGCGCGCGCCGCGCGCTCGGCCACGCCTACGGCGGCGGCGCCCAGTTCTTCGCGATGTGGATCGTCGGCAGCGACAAACCGTGATTCTCTCAAGCAAAGGCGCGAACACCCCCTGTTGCCTTCTGGGGGCGGCCCCAGACCCCGAAAGGGACGTCCGATGGAGTACAACCACGCTGACCTGTTCGAGGGAGTCGCGGACGCGATCGGGGACCGTGTCGCCCTGATCTGCGGCGATAGGCGGCTCACGTACGCCGAGCTGGACGAGCACGCGAACCGGCTCGCGCACCATCTGCAGGACGCGGGCGTCCGGCCCGGCCAGCACGTCGCCGTCCAGCTCTACAACGGCGTCGAGTACGCGGCCGCGCTGCTGGCCGCGCTGAAGATCCGCGCCGTGCCGATCAACGTCAACTACCGGTACGTGGAGAGCGAGCTGCTCTACGTGTACCGGGACTCCGACAGCGTCGCGCTGCTGTACGACGTGGAGTTCGAGGACCGGGTCGCCGCGGCCGTCCCGGAGGCGCCCGAGCTGCGGCACCTCGTCGCGGTGGGCGGCGAGCCGTCCATCCCGGGCGCGGTCGCCTACGACGACGCGCTGAAGGACGCCGACGGCACGCGCGGCTTCCCGGCGCGGTCCGGCGACGACCTCTACATCATCTACACCGGCGGGACGACCGGGATGCCCAAGGGCGTCATGTGGACGACCGAGCAGATCATCTTCGCGTTCTGGAACCCGACGGTGCCGCGCCCGTCGAAGCCCGAGGACATCGTCGAGCACGCCCGCAACTCCGGCCCGCTGACCATGATGCCGGTGGCGCCGCTGATGCACGGCGCCGCGCAGGTCGCCACGTTCATCGCCTGGTTCATGGGCGCGACGCTCGTGTACGTCCGCAAGTTCGACGCGGCCGAGGTGTGGCGGACGATCGAGCGGGAGAAGGTCAACTCGCTGACGATCACCGGGGACGCGATGGCGATCCCGATGGCGGACGAGCTGGCGCGCGGCGGCTACGACACGTCCTCGCTGTTCGCCTACGTCTCCACCGGCGCGATCTTCACCGGGACGGTCCGCGAGCGCATCCAGGAGCTGCTGCCGAACGTGATGATCCTGGACCGGTTCGGGTCGACCGAGTCGGGCTCCACGGCCGAGGCGGTCGCCGGCTCGACCCCGGAGAAGGGCCTGCGGTTCGCGCCGGACGTCGAGAACGTCACCGTGCTGGACGACGCGCTCCAGCCGGTCAAGCCGGGGTCGGGCGTCATCGGGCAGGTCGCCCGCACCGGTCACATCGCGCTCGGCTACTACAACGACCCGGAGAAGACGGCGAAGACGTTCCCGGTGGTGGACGGCAGGCGCTGGCTGCTCACGGGCGACATCGCGACCGTCGAGGAGGACGGGTCGATCGCCGTGTACGGGCGCGGCTCCCAGGCGATCAACACCGGCGGGGAGAAGGTGTTCCCGGAGGAGGTCGAGGCCGTCCTCAAGGGGCACCCGGCCGTGTACGACGCGGTCGTGACGGGCATCCCGGACGAGCGCTGGGGGAACCGCGTCGCGGCGGTGATCCAGCCGTCCGGCGGCGTGCCGTCCTCCGCGGACCTGGACGCGCACTGCCGCCGCCGGTTGTCGGGCTACAAGGTGCCGCGCGTCTACGCGTTCGTCGAGGAGATGAAGCGGTCGCCGGCCGGGAAGGCGGACTACCGGTGGGCCAAGCAGGTGGCGGAGGAGGCGAGGTAGCGGGCGCTCGCTACAGGTCGGCCCCGAACCTTCGTGGGATCCGGGGCCAGGAGCGGGACCTCTGTTAGTGGTCCTAACGACTCCATGGTAGGGGCGGCCCGGGAGTGCTTTGATCATGAGCGGGTGAGTCGTGCGCCACACGCCGCCGCGGTCCCGGTGGTCCTGGCCGAATGCGGCCACTAAGCTCTCCAATGACGAGACGACGAGGGGGAGGGCGGCGTGTCGACCCCGGACCGCGACCGGCTGGACGATCTGCAGCGGGACATGCAGCGCAGCACCATGTTCACCGTCCTGCTGCATCACGCCACCGCGAGCAAGGCGGGCCTGAACGTCACCGACGCGCAGTGCGTGAGCGCGCTGGTGCTGGACGGCCCGCAGACCCCCGGGCAGCTCGCGCAGCTCATGGGGATCACGACCGGCGGCGCCATCACCGCCGTCATCGACCGGCTGGAGCGCGCCGGATACGTCAAGCGCACCCGCGACCCCGACGACCGCCGCCGCGTGATCGTCGAGCTGGTCGAGGACAACGTCGCCGAGTTCGGCCGCTACTTCGAGCCGATCTCCCGCGCCTTCCGCGAGCGCCTCGGCGCCTACAGCGACGAGGAGCTCGCCGTCCTGCGGCGCTGGATCCGGGAGAACAACGCGGCGATGCCCGGCGTCATCGAGGAGATCCGGAACCTCCCGCCCCGTTGAGGCGGCCGCGCAGCAGGTCCAGGAGGGTCGTCCGGACGTCGGCGAGCGGGCGGCCGGGCTGCAGCGCGCGCCAGTCGAGCGCGACGGTCAGCACCATGCCGAACACGGCGGACGCGGCGGTCCCGGTGTCGAGGTCGGCGCGCAGGTCCCCGGCGGCGACCGCGTCCCGCAGCACGTCCGCGATGACCTCGACGGCGCGTTCCCGGATCAGCCGGGCGGTGCGCTGCCAGTCCCCGCCGGACCGCCACGTCTCGGCGATCAGCAGCCGCGCGAACGACTCGTGCTCGCCGATGAACGCCAGCTCGGCGGCGACGACGGCCTCCAGCGCGTCCAGCGGCGCCTTTCCGGCCGCGGCGTCGCGCAGCGCGGCGGCGAGCCGGTCCACCCCGTGCTCCAGCAGCGCCGCGAACAGCGCCGCCTTGCTGCCGAAGTTGTAGTAGACGGTGCCCTTGGCGACCCCGGCCCGCTCGGCGATCTGGTCGACGGTGGTGGCCGCGAGCCCGCTCTCGGCGATCAGCTCGATCGCCGCGCCGAACAGCTTCTCCCTGGTCGCGCTGCGCGCCACGTCCCCGCCTCCTAGAGCTTCAGCGCCGGGTGCAGGCGCTTCATCGTCCAGACCCGGTTGTGCCGGACGGCGCGGGCGGTGAGCGCGAGCCCGCCGGCCAGGAACGCGACCAGCACCGCACAACCCTGCCACACCGGCGTCAGCGGCCCGCCGACGATCAGGTGCCGGACGCCGTCCACCACCCACGACATCGGCAGGTACGGCCGGATCAGCTGGAAGAAGCGGGGGCTGGTCTCGATCGGGTACGTGCCGGCCGCCGAGGTGAGCTGCAGCATCAGCAGCGCCAGCGCGATGATCCGGCCGATCGGCCCGAACCGGGCGTTCGCCCACTGGATCACGGCGAGGAACGCGGCGGACGCGAGCGCGAGGAACGCGACGAGCCCCGGCCAGTGCTCCGCCCGCAGCCCGAGGGCCAGGTGCAGCACGGCCAGGACGACGCACGCCTGCGCCGCCCCGATCAGCGCGGCGGGCAGCCACCCGGCGAGCGCGACGCGGCGCCCGGGCGCGGTGCCCGCCATCGCGCGCGGGTTCAGCGGGCGCAGCAGCATGTAGATGATCATGCCGCCGACCCAGAGGGACAGCGGTACGAAGAACGGCGCGAACCCGGTCCCGTAGTTCGCCGCCTTGTTGTCGGTGGTGCCGGCGAGCCGCACCGGGTCGCTCATCATGCCGGCCCGCGCGGCCCGCTCCGCGCCGCTGTAGGCGGGCACCCGCCGGGCGCCCTCGTCCAGCCCGGCCGCGAGCCTGCCGCTTCCGGCGGAGATCTGCGCGAGCGCGGTCTCCAGCGTCACCGCGCCGCCCGACAGCCGGCCGAGCCCGCCGCGCAGCTCGCCGGCGCCGTCCGACAGCGCGCCGAGCCCGCCGGTGAGCCGGGACGACCCGGCGAGGAGCCGCCCGGCTCCCTCGTTGACCCGCTGGGTGCCGGCGTTGAGCCGGTCCACGTCCCGGCGGGCCTTGTCGACCTTGGCGGCCAGCCCGGGGGCCTCTTCGGCGATCCTGCGGGCGGCGCGCCCGACCGTCCGCGCGTCCGCCGCGACCTCGCGCAGCTCGCCCGCGTGCTCGCGGACGTACCCGTCCACGTCCTTGGCCGCGGTGACGACCTGGGCCGCGGCACGGGTGAGGTCCTGCCGGACATTCGCCGGGATCTCCGGATGCGCGGCGAGGTACGCCTCCAGCTCGGCCTGCGCCTTCTCGGCCCGGTCCACCGCGGCACCGGTCCGCGCGGGCAGCCGCCCGGCCCCGTCCGCCAGGGCGTCCGCGCCCCGCGCGACCGCGAGCGCGGCCCGCCGGATCTCCGGCGCGTTCTCCCGCAGCAGGGGGACGAGCGTGCCGCTCGCGCGGTCGACGGTGGCGGTGAGCTTCCGCATGCCGGCCGCGACCTGGACGGTCCCGTCGTGCAGTTCGCCCAGCCCGGACGTCAGCTCACCGCTGCCGGACCGTGCCTCGTCTATGCCGCCCTTGAGCCGGCCCGCGCCCGCCTCCGCCCGCCCGGCGCCTTCGGCGAGCTTGCCGGCCCCGTCCTCCGCCTGCCCGGCGCCCTCGGCCAGCCGGCCCGCCCCGTCGGCCGCCTCGCCCAGTTCACCGTGCAGCCTGCCGAACGAGAGGAAGATCCGGTCGAAGTAGCCGCGCACGGCCTCGCTGCCCGCGGCCGCGCTGATCTCCTTGAACGCGGCCTGCGCGAGCGTGCCCACGACGTAGTTGTTGGCGTCGTTCATCCGCAGCCGCAGCCCGGCGGGCGCCGGAGCGCCGTCCTCGGACGGCGACGCGATCCGGGCGCTGAAGTCGGGCGGGATCGTCAGCGACATGTAGTACTTCCCCGACCGCACGCCCTTCTCGGCCTCCTCCGCCGACACGGTCCGCCAGCCGAAGACCTTGCGCTTCCGCAGCTCGTCGGCGAGGTCGGCCCCCGCGTGCACCGGCTTCCCGTCCGCGGTGGCGCCCCGGTCCTGGACGACCAGCGCCACCGGCACGTGCTGGAGCCGGGCGTAGGGGTCCCAGAAGGACCACAGGTAGAGCCCCGCGTAGAGCAGGGGGAGCAAGACGAGCCCGGCGAGCGCGATGCGGGTCAGCCGGTTGCGCTGGAAACGGCGCAGCTCCAGACCACCGGACGTCAACGCGGGAAGCCTCATTCGGGGGGATCTCCCAACTAGAGCGAAAGGTCGTGCGCGGCCAGGCCCTCGGCGGGCCCGGCGTCATGGCAGGCGGCGATGACGGTGACTCCGGCGGCCGCGATGCCGGCGAGCCGCCGCCACAGCTCCCGCTGCCCATCGGCGGGCAGCCCTTCGCCGACGTCGTCGAGCAGGAGCAGGCCGGGCTCGCCCACGAGCGCCAGCGCGGCCCCGAGCAGCTGCGCCTCGTCCGGTGCGAGTTCCTCGGCGAGCGTGCCCGGATCGAGCTCCAGGCCGACCCGCCGCAACGCCCGCCGCCTGCGGGCCTCCCGCCCCCGGAACCCGCCGAGGACGCCCTCGCGCAGCGCCAGCGCCTCGTTCAGGTGCTCCCGCACGGTCAGCGCCGGGTCGAGCTCGGTGACCCCCGGCACGATGCCGAGCGCGGCCACCCGCTGGACGTCCCCCGGCCTGGTGAACCCGCCGACGGCGACCGTGCCCTCGCTCGCCCGCATCCGCCCGCCGAGCGTCAGCAGCAGGGCCGTCCGCCCGCTCCCGGCGATGCCGCTGACGGCGACCAGGGAGCCGCCCGGCACGTCCAGGTCCACCCCGCGGAACGCCCACCCGCGAGGGCCCCGGACGCCCAGCCCGCGAGCGCGGACGCTCAGGCCGGGCGAACCGGCCCCGGGACGGCCCCCGCCAGTCCCGGAGCCGGCCGGGCCGGGTCCGGAGACGGCCGCGGCGGTCCCCCCGGCCGCGGCGGCCGTCCCCGGAGTCTGGTGCTCGGGCGTCATCGCGGCCTCCGGAGGCTAGATTTGAACTGACCGGTCAGTACAAACCTAGCCGCGTCCGGAACCTCGCGAGTCCGCCGAGGCGGTGACATCTGACACGTGACCGCTACGCCCCAGGTCACACAGGTTCTATATGGTGACTTGCATCACATTGCCGGATTCGCGGCAGTACTCCTGGGCGCACCGTCCGGTCTGCCCGACGACCTGCGCGGCGGCGTCGCCGGGCCCGGCTGCGCCGCCGCCGGACGCACGGCGGCCGGCCCGCGGGGGCGCGGGCCGGCCGGGTGCGCTGCGATGGTCAGGCGGTGGCGTTCGCCAGTGAGGTGTACGGGGTGAACTTCGCGTAGGACTCGAAGACGGCCGTGTTCTTGCCGGCGGCGGACGGCAGTCCCGCGCGGAAGTCGGCGACCGCGTTGAGGATGCCGTTCCAGCCGCAGCCGGACGACTTCGGCACCGCGAACGCGTTGTCGACGAGCGTCGAGGCGATCACGCCGTCGCCCACCGGGTGCGCCGGTGTGCCGGAGATGGGCTGGTTCGGCGGGGGCGGGCTCGTCGTCCCGAAGGTCAGGTTGAGCACGATCGGGTCCGCGGTGCTCCCGATGTAGCAGGTGTCGCCGAGCAGCGGGTTGATCGTCTTGATCTTGAGCCGCAGGCGGAGCGCGATCTGGCCCTCGGGGGCCAGCTCCGGGTCGGCGGCCATCTCGGGCTGCGCGCTGATCTGCAGGAGGGGGATGATGTCGGTCCCCTCGATGCCGAGGACGCCGCCCTTGACCCGCTGCGGCTCGGCCCGCATGGGGCCGAAGACGCTGTAGCCCTCGAACGTCACCGGGTCGAACCCGGTCGCCCACGTCATCTTGATCGGCTGGGTGATCTCCTGGTCGATGGAGCCGATCTGGAGCCGGCCGCCGCCGATGACCGTCACGTTGCACTGCCAGAACGTCAGGTCGGCGTCCGGCGGCAGCTCGCTCACGGCCGGGCAGTCGGCGAAGTCGAGGCCGGGCGGGACGTCCGCGGCGGCCGGCCCGGACAGGCCCGTGAGGGCCAGCGCCGTGAGGCCCGCGCCGGCCACCGCCGCGGCGGCGCGCCGCATGAAGGGTGTTCTCATCGTGTCAACTCCTGGGGAGGGATCGAGGCCCGCGCCCCTCCGGCGGGGAGGAGCGGCGCGGGCCGGTGGCGGCTCGCCTGGCCGTGTCCGGGTCACGGAGCGGGGGTTCACGGCGCGGCGGGCCGGGCTAGGAGAGTTCGGTGTAGGGCTTGAAGCTCGCGTACTGCTTGAAGATCGCCGTGTTGTTCCCGGCCGCGGACGGCAGGCCGGCGTACAGGTTGACCAGCCAGTTCTCCAGGCCGAGGTCGAGGCCGCACTTGTCGGCGCGCGGCACCGCGAACGCGTTGTCGACCACGGTCGTCTTCAGCACGACCGGGTTCGTGCTCACGACGACCGGCGGCTCGCCGGAGATGGGGGTGTTCGGCGGCGGCGGGTTGGTGGTGCCGATGCCGAGTTGCAGCGCGATCGGGGCGGAGCTCGACCCGATGCTGCACCGCGACCCGAGCAGCGGGTTCTGCACGCTCACCGTCAGGTTCAGGTTGAGCTTGCCGCCGTCGGTGTTGAGGCCGCCGGCGTACTTCGGCTGCGCGTAGATGGCCGTGACGAACGGGTCGCCGAAAAGGCCCGGCTGGACGAGGAACTTGCTCGCCTTGAACGAGCCGAAGACCGTCTTCGGCTCGTAGGTGACGGGATCGAAGCCGTTGGCGTAGACGAGGGTGATCGGGGACTCGATCGTCGTCTCGATCGAGCCGAGCTTGAACGTCCCGCCGTAGGTGACGGCGATGTTGCACTGCCAGAACTGCGGGTCGGCGTCCGCGGGCAGGTCCGGGCACGCGGAGAAGTCGAAGTCGGGCAGCGTGTCGGCGGAGGCGGCGGGCGCGGCGGCGACGGCGCCGAGCAGGCTTCCGGCGAGGGTGAGGGCGGCGGTGCCGGCCGCCAGCCGGCGGCGGAGGCTGATGCGCATGGGGACTCCCGGCTGAGGGTGGGACGGGCCGCCGTCGCGGGCGGCCCGTCCCGGTGGGGTGGGTTCGATCGGGGAACGGGGGTCAGCGGACGCGGATCAGGCGCCGAGCTCCAGGTCGGCGCCGCCCGGGTCGGTGACGATCTGGAAGTTGCCGTTGGCCGACGCCGACGCCGGGCAGACCGAGTCGCCGGAGATGAACTGCAGCGACTGGCCGGCCAGCTTGCCCTGCCCGTGCGGGTTGGACGGCTCCGGCTTGTTCGAGTTGGACGGGTTGTAGACGTCGATGCTCAGCGGCGTCGACGTCGTCAGGCCGTAGTGGCACTCCACGCCCATGAGTCCCCAGTCGGGGAGGTCCAGGATGGCCTTGACGTCCACGGCCGAGTTCGGCGCGTCGATGACGATCTTGCCGTCGCGCCCGCCGCTGACGGGGTCGTGGTCGACGTGGCCGCCGATGTAGGGCAGCCCCGTCGCGGTGACGGTGGTGGTGCCGTGGCGGTTGTTCGTGCAGCCGGAGATCGACACGCTGTTGAGCTTCCCGTCGGTGCCGTCGTACTTGGTGTAGGCGCCGAGGCTCGCGCTGGTGCAGGTGTTGATGATGGGGCCGAGGAAGCTGTTGCCGGCCAGCGTCACGTTGCCCAGGTTGGTGCCGAGGACGTCGCCGGTGTACGGGGCGCCGCCGGAGGTGATGGTGGCGGACGCGAACGCGGTGCCCGTCATTCCGAAGAGCAACGCGGCGGATCCCACAATGGGAATGGCGATTTTGCCGAGCTTTCTCATGCTGCCTCTTTCGGGGGGTGGGAGACATGTGCACGACGTCCGGACGGCCTGGGCCCGTGACCGCGCCGGGGAACGTCGCGGCAACCGGGACAGAACCATGAATGATGGCGTTCATCAAGGGGCGGGCCATTCCGGCGGGGCGCTCGACCGGTTTTCAGCTACCGGGTTACCGGCCCGGCCGGTGTCCGAATAGGGCCCCGCGGCCGTGTGACCGCGGTCACGCTCCGCAGCGGCGGCGGGCGAACGCGCAGCGTGCCGGGGTGACCGGCCGGCGGCCCGGGAGTTGACTCGGCGGTCATTTCGGCCCGGGTTCCCGTTGGCCGGATCCGGCCACGTCTTGACCGGCTCGCCGTGCCGCCGGCATTGCTGGCTTCACCTGGAGGAACGCCTCATGGCCCGGCCGGGAGGGGAGGGCGGCGCGACTCCGGCCGGACCACGGGCGCACCCATGGAACACGCCGGCGTGTCCCGAAATTGCGCGCTCCCCGTCAAATGTGAAGAGGCGTCGGACCGCTATTCGGGACGCGCCGCGTCCGGGCCCCAGCGGTCGGAGTCGGGGAGCGCGAACGTGTGCAGCAGGCCGTCCAGCAGCTCCGGCAGGCGGGCGGTCTCGCCCCGGGAGATCCGCGCGTAGGCGACCTGGTAGATGCCGCCGACGACCGTCTCCGCGAGCAGCTCCGGGCTCGGGTAGTGCGGGAATAGCTCGTGCATGTTGTCGGTCACGACCTGCGCGAACGCGGCCAGCGTCTGGTCCCGGCGGGCCGCCGCGACCGGTCCGGCCGACAGCGCCTCGATCACGCACATCCGGGCGGCGACCGGGTGCGCGGCGAGGTAGCGCAGGAACGCGCCGACGCCCGCGCGGACCCGGCTGAGCGCGTCCGGCTCGTCCCGGTAGGCGTCCACGACGCTGTCCATCATCAGCTCGACTTCGCGGTCGTAGGCCCGCAGAAAAGCGTCGTCCTTGTTCTTGAAATGGACATAGAACGTGGCCCGTGAAACTCCCGCATTGGCGATGATGGAATCAACGGTCAGCGAGCGGTACCCCTCGGTGCCGGCGATTTCGACGACGGCGGAGAGAATGCGCGACATCTGGTGGCCGGCGACGTAGTCCCGGGACAGCCGGTGCCGGCCCGAGGGGAGCCGCCGGAGTTCGCCCACGCCGTCCCGTTCCATCACCGCTCCCCGCACTCGCGATACGCCGACGTGCGGATCGTCTCACGACGCGCGGAGCGCCCACACCCCTCAGCGGACGGCGATGACGGCGGAGCCGTGGCCGAACAGGCCCTGGTTCACCGCGATGCCCGCCCGCGCGCCCTCGACCTGGCGGCCCTCGGCCCGCCCGCGGAGCTGCCAGGTCAGCTCGCACACCTGGGCGATCGCCTGCGCCGGGATCGCCTCGCCGAACGAGGCGAGACCGCCGCTCGGGTTCACCGGGATGCGGCCGCCGAGCGCCGTGGCGCCGGACCGGAGCAGCTCCTCCGCGCCGCCCGGCTCGCACAGCCCGATGTCCTCGTACCAGTCGAGTTCGAGCGCGGTGGACAGGTCGTACACCTCGGCGAGCGACAGGTCCCCGGGGCCGAGGCCGGCCTCCTCGTAGGCGGCGTGCGCGATCGCGGAGCGGAACGGCCGCTCCGGGACGGCGGCGGCCATCGCCGAGTCCGTCGCGAAGTCGGGCAGGTCCAGGACGGTCTTCGGGAACGTCGGCGTGACCGTCGAGACCGCCGGGATGCGCACCGGGTCGGCCACGCCGTGCCGCCGCGCGAACTCCAGCGACGTCAGGACGAGCGCGGCGCCGCCGTCGCTGGTCGCGCAGATGTCCAGGAGGCGCAGCGGGTCGGCGACGACGGCGGACTCGCGGACGTCCTCCGGCGTGACCTCCTTGCGGTAGCGGGCGTTCGGGTTGGACAGGCCGTGCCGCGCGTTCTTCACCTTGACGGCGGCGAAGTCGTCGAGCGTGGCGCCGTACATGGCCATCCGGCGGCGCGCGTACAGCGCGAAGTAGATGGGGTTGGTCGCGCCCAGGAGCCGGAACCGCAGCCAGTCCGGGTCGTCCGGCCGGTCGCCGCCGACCGGCTTGAAGAAGCCCTTCGGCGCGGCGTCGGCGCCGACGACCAGCGCGACGTCGCACAGGCCCGCGAGGATCTGCGCGCGCGCCGTGCTGATGGCCTGCGCCCCGGAGGCGCACGCGGCGTAGCAGCTGGACACCCGCGCGCCCGACCAGCCGAGCGCCTGCGCGAACGTGGCGCCCGCGATGAACCCCGGGTACCCGTTCCGGATGGTGTCGGCGCCCGACACGTACTGGACGTCCGTCCAGGAGAGCCCGGCGTCGGCGAGCGCGGCCCGCGCCGCGGCGAGCCCGTACTCGACGAAGTTGCGGCCCCATTTGCCCCACGGGTGCATCCCCGCGCCGAGGACGGCGATGTCGCGACTCACTTGACGGGCCTCCACATCCAGACGGTGTACTCGGCCTCGTCGTCCTCGTACAGGACGCCTTCGGTCAGCTCGACCTCCATGCCGACCTCCAGGTCGTCGACGGTGAGGCCGGGGACGACCTGGCCGAGAACGACCATGCGCTCGGCGTCGAGCTCCACGGCGGCGACCGCGTACGGCACGAACGGGTCGGGGGAGACGTACGGGGGCGGCGGCTTGTAGCGCGAGTCGGCGTAGGACCAGACGCGCCCGCGCGCCGACAGCGCGTACGGCTCCAGCTCCGAGCCGTCCTTCGGCCCCGTGCAGCCGGGGTTGCGGCACGCCAGCTCGTTGCGCGGGAAGTACGGCGTCCCGCACGACGAGCAGCGGGTGCCGAGCAGCCGGACGCCGCCGTCCTCGGTGGTGTACCAGCCCTCGACGGCCGGGCGGCGCTCCTTGGGTGTGCTCACGCGGGTGGTGGTCACGCGGCCCCTCCTCGTGTCTCGCGGCGCAGCGTAACAACCGGGCGATCGGTGGAAAGGGCGTGCGTCCGGTGAGCGGGACCGAACCCGCGGGGCAGCTAACTGACTCGTCAGTCACTTCGCTACAGTGAACCGAGTCGGATTCTGCCCATTGCCGCCCACCGGGGTGGGAGCGAGTAGGGAGCGCGCGGATGCGGACTGGTCTTGAGGGAAGGACGGCCCTGGTCACCGGGGCGTCCCGGGGCATCGGGAAGGCGATCGCGGCGGCGTTCGCGGCCGAGGGCGCCAACGTGGTCATCTCCTCCCGCAAGCAGGAGGCGCTCGACGAGGTCGCCAAGGAGATCAGCGCCGCGAGCCCCGGCGCCGGGGTGCTCGCCAAGGCGGCGCACGTCGGCCACGCCGACGAGGCCGCCGCCTGCGTGGAGGCCGCCGCCGCCGAGTTCGGCGGCATCGACATCCTGGTCAACAACGCCGGGACGAACCCCTACTTCGGGCCGATGGCCGACATCGAGCCCGCCGCCGCGGCCAAGACCGTCGAGGTCAACCAGTTCGCGATCGTCCAGTGGACGCAGCTCGCGCTGAAGGCGGGCCTCGCCGAGGGCGGCGGCGCCATCATCAACATCGCCTCCGTCGGCGGCATGATCACTGAGCACGGCATCGGCTACTACAACGCCACCAAGGCCGCCGTGATCCACCTCAGCCGCCAGTTCGCGATGGAGCTGGCGCCCGCGGTGCGGGTGAACTGCATCGCCCCCGGCCTGGTCAAGACCCACCTCGCCCGGGCGCTGTGGGAGCCGAACGAGGCGCAGATCAGCGAGCACATGCCGCTCAAGCGGCTCGGCGAGCCCGAGGACATCGCGCACGCGGCCGTGTTCCTCGCGGGCGACGCCTCGTCCTGGATGACCGGGCAGACCCTCGTCGTGGACGGCGGCGCCACCATCCGCGCGTCGGTCGCCTAGGAGGCCCGCATGTCACGCTGGGGACTGACCATTCCGATGACCGGGCTCCCGCTGGCCGAGCACCGCGAGCTGGTCGCCGAACTGTCCGCGCTCGGCTACACCGACGCCTGGTCCGCCGAGACGAACGGCACCGACGCGTTCACCCCGCTGGCGCTCGCCTCCCAGTGGGGCCCGGAGCTGCGCCTCGGCCCCGCGATCGTCCCGGTCTACACGCGCGGGCCCGCGTTGCTGGCCCAGCACGCCGCCACCCTCGCGGACCTCGCGCCCGGGCGGTTCGTGCTCGGCATCGGCACCTCGTCCGACACGATCGTGCAGCGCTGGAACGGCATCCCGTTCGAGGAGCCGTACAAGCGCGTGCGCGACACGCTGCGCTTCCTCCGCAAGGCCCTGGCGGGGGAGAAGGTGAAGGAGGAGTACGACACCTTCGCCGTCAAGGGGTTCAAGCTCGACAACGCGCCGGCGGCGCCGCCGCCGATCGTCCTCGCGGCGCTGCGCCCCGGCATGCTGCGGCTCGCCGCCCGGGAGGCCGACGGGGCGATCACCAACTGGCTCGCGCCGAAGGACGTCCGGACGGTGCGCGGGGTGATCGGCGACGAGCCCGAGCTGATCGCGCGGCTGTTCGTCTGCCCGACGGACAACGCCGAGGAGGCGCGCGCGATCGGCCGCTGGATGATCGCCGCGTACATGACGGTCCCGGTCTACAGGGCGTTCCACGAGTGGCTCGGGCGCGGTGCGGCGCTGGCGCCGATGAACGAGGCGTGGGCCGCCGGCGACCGCAAGAAGGCCCTGGAGGTCATCCCGGACGAGGTCGTCGACGACCTGATCGTGCACGGGTCGCCCGCGGCGTGCCGGGCCCGGGTCCGCGAGTACGTGGACAGCGGCCTGACCACGCCGGTCCTCGCGGTCGTCCCCGGCGGCGGGCTGTCCCCGGCGGAGGCGGTGCGGGCGCTCGCCCCGAGCGCGGGCTGACGCCGGACCGGGCCGCGATCCGATGTTTGCCGCGATGGCGATCGGGGAGGGTGGGGCAGATCCGTAACGCAACGACAGACGTGAGGAGAGCGGATCGTGCTCACCCTGACGAGCGGTGCCGTTCAGGTCATCCGGACGGTGACCGCCAACCCGGAGCTTCCGCCGGAGACCGGCATCCGCATCGAGTCCGGGATCGACGGCTCGGACGCCCTGCGGCTCTCGGTCGCCCCCGCGCCCGAGGCCGGAGACCAGGTGGTCGAGGAGGAGGGTGCCAAGGTGTACCTGGAGGCCGCGGTCGCCGAGCTGCTCAACGACAAGACCCTTGACGCACAGGTCGACCCGCAGGGCGACGTGGCGTTCACCATTGCCGAGGGGACGGGGGGGATCCCTACCTGACTTGCGGCCGGAACCCCGGGCGCCTCGCCGGGCGTACCGGGGTTCCCGCCTGTGAGCGTGTTCTGTGAGCGTGTTCTGTGAGCGTGTTCTGTCAGCGCATCGCCGCGACGACGGCGACGACGGCGAACACGAATGCCGCCGTGGTGAGGATCATGAAAGCCGCGATCACCGCGCAGGCGAGGCCCCGCGGCTGGTCGCGCCAGGTTCCGTAGCGGTCGCGCACCTGCCGGTCCAGTTCTTCCCGGGACGGCCGTCCCGCGTCCGGGGGGTCGGGCGAAGGCGGGGTCGTCACGGCCTTCAGTTTGGCAGATCCCGTGTCAGCCGAAGGACGGATGCGGGCCGAGCGCCCAGTACTCGTAGAGGCCGTAGCCGGTGGCGGCGCCGGCGGGCTGCGCGCCGTCCAGGTACTCGAAACGGCCGACCGCGTCGACCATTCCCCACATGCGGGCGGCGTCGTCCGGTTTGCGGGTGTCGTAGGTGACGCCCTGCACCTTGAGGTCGGGCCCCTGGTACATGCCGTGCTTCCAGCCGGGTTCCAGCCCGTACCCCGTGCCCACCATCAGGTGGACGGGCAGGATCGGGGTCGCCTTCACCTCGAAGGGCTCCCCGCCCGGCGGCGCGAACCGGAGCGTGGCGGTCACCACGTCGCGGGTGCCTTCGGCGTACACAGGACGGTATTCGGGACGCCCCAGGTACTCGGCCTCACGGTCGGGCCAGACGCGGGTGGCCTCTTCCAGGACGCGGCGGCCCTTCTCGTCTTCCTGCACGATGCAGAGGATCGAGTGGTCCTCGAACTGGATCGGCGTGTACAGCCAGTAGAACGTTCCGGCGTTCTTGACCTGGATGCCCGGCGGCTCCGGCTCGCCCACGGGACGGATGCCCCACGACCGGTCCCGTGAGCCCCACCAGTGGTCGGGAGTGACCTCGATGGTCTCGCCCTCCACCGTGATGGTGCCCGTCCAACGGCCGGTCTGCGCGAGACGCCGCGAGTCGAAGACGACGCGCTCCTGCCAGCGCAGGTAGTGCGGAGGCTCCAGCGTGGCGGGGATCGACCCCTCCCAGGCGAGGTCGAACGACAGGCCGTGCTCGTTCTCGTCCAGGACGACCCTGAGCCGCTTCAAACCCTCGATGACCTCCACTCGGAAGGGCCCGACCGTGGTGTCCATGCGGTCGTTCCCCAGCTCGCGCGACGCCCGGACCACCTTGTGCAGCGGCCCGCGCCGCGCGAGCGCGAACGCGTCCATCACCCCGAGGTTCGGGTATTGCCCGACGCCGATGAGCATCATCATCTCGTCCGAGCAGGGGTGGACGTTGAAGTAGTACCGGTCGTAGAAGTTGCGGTCGGACGTGGTGACGTGCCGCATCACCTCGGGCGCCTGGTGGATCGGGTAGTCGTCGAGGGGCGAGAGCGTCACCGGCCGGCCTCCAGGATGCGCGCGAGCAGCTGCGTGCAGTTGTTGTTGTAGGGGAAGTCGGAGGTCCCGTCGATCCAGCCGAAGTCGATCATCGCCTGCCCGATCCGCGCCATGATCACCGAGAACTTGAAGCCGGACAGGATCTCGTAGTACGCCATGTGCCGCATCGGGCGCCCGAGCAGCTCCTCGTAGCGGGCGACGGTCTCCGCGGGGGACGGGAAGCCGTCCAGCCGGGCGGCGCCGACGCCCTCGCTGTGGTGCCGGTCCAGGAACAGGAACCAGGCGAGGTCCTCCTCGGGCGCGCCGAGCGCCGCGGTCTCCCAGTCCAGGACGGCCTTCGGCGCGCCCGCCTGGAAGATCACGTTGCCGATGCGGGAGTCGCCCCACAGGACGGCGGGCTCGTCCGGCTCCTCGGGGCGGTTCGCCTTCAGCCAGTCCAGCGCCTTGAGCGCGGTCTCCTGCGGCCCGTCGTAGGCCCAGTGGAGGTAGTGCTCGTAGTAGTTCAGCCGCTGGTCGATGCCGGGCGCGCCCCATCGCGGCCGGTCGAGGAAGTCCAGGCCCAGCTCCGCGACGTCCAGCCGGTGCAGGACCGCCATGATCTCCAGCGTGGACCACCACATCGCCGCCCGCTCGTCCGGCGCGACCTCTGTCACCCAGCCGCCCATGTGGTAGGGCGGCATGTCGGTCGGGACGCGGCCGTCGACCCGCCCCATCACGAAGAACGGGGCGCCGAGCACGTCCGCGGACGGCTCGTACCAGCGGATCGGCGGCACCGGGACGGGCGTCCGCTCGTCCAGGATCCGCATCAGCCGGTGCTCGTCCGCGAACCGGGGCTCGGGGAAGACCTGGTACTCGGTGGGCGCGACCCGCGCGACGAACGGTTCCCGCCTGCTCTGCCCGCCGTCGGTCCACTCGGCGTCGAACATGAGCGTCTCGTTGGAGAATCCGCTGGTCTGCGGGGTGTCCACGTGGGGGATCCGGACGCCGGGCAGATGCCGTCCGAGCCACTCCGCCAGGGCGCTTCTGGTGACCTCGGGATCGCGTTGGTCGGGAACGGGCATCGCCGCCTCCTTGCGCCGAACCAAAGTAGAACGTGTTCTATCAAGCTGCCGGGGGGCGGTCAATGGGGGCGGCGCCCCCGACGTGCGAACATGGCCGGATGCGTCTCACCAAGCTCGGGCATGCCTGCGTCCAGATCAGCGAGGACGACCGCACGATCGTCATCGACCCCGGCTCCTTCAGCGGCGCGTCCGGCGCGCTGGCCGCCGCCGACGCCGTGCTGATCACGCACGAGCACTTCGACCACTACGACGGCGGCGCGCTGCGCGCCGCGATGGCCGAGCGGCCGTCCCTGGAGGTCTGGACGTCCCGCGCCGTCGCCGAGGACCTCGCCGATCTCGGCGGGCGCGTCCACCAGGTCGGCCACGGCGACTCCGTGACGATCGCCGGCTTCGAGGTGCACGTCCACGGCGAGGAGCACGAGCTGCTCCACCCGGACGTCCCGCCCATCCCGAACGTGGGTTTCCTGGTGAACGGCGAGGTCTTCCACCCGGGCGACGCGCTCACCGTCCCGTCCGAGCCGGTCCCGACCCTGTGCCTCCCCGGCAACGCGCCCTGGCTGAAGGTCCCGGAGCTGTTCTCCTACACGCGCGAGGTCGATCCCGGTCGCGCCTTCGTCATCCATGACGGCCTGCTGAACGACATCGGCCTCCAGGTGATGCAGACCGCCGTGACCAGGGCCGGCAACGAGCTGGGCAAGGAGTTCCGCCGCCTGACCCCCGGCACGACGGTCGATCTGGCGGCGAAGTGAACCAGGCCACCACCCCTCGGCCCATCCAGGCCGTGTTCTTCGACATCGGCGAGACCCTCATCAACGAGGGGGAGATCTACGGGCGCTGGGCCGACTGGCTCGGCGTGCCGCGGCACACGTTCCTGGCCAAGCTGGGGGCGGTGCTCGCGCTGGGCGGCAGCCACATGGATCTCTTCGAATACTTCCGGCCGGGGTTCGACCTCGAAGAGGAGGAGCGGCGCCGGGCCGAGGCGGGCGTCCCCAACGGGTTCGGGGCGGACGACCTCTACCCGGACGCGCGGGCGTGCCTGTCCGCGCTGCGCGACCAGGGGCTCTACGTCGGGATCGCGGGCAACCAGCCGGTCGCGGCGGCGGAGCAGATGGCGGCGCTCGGGCTGGACGCGGACGTCATCGGCATCTCCGGCGTGTGGGGCATCAGCAAGCCGTCCCACGAGTTCTTCGAGCGCTGCGCCCAGCTCGCGGATGTGCTGCCCGACCGGGTCCTGTACGTGGGGGACCGCATCGACAACGACGTCCGCCCGGCCTTGGAGTACGGGATGCGGGCGGCGTTCCTGCGGCGCGGCCCCTGGGGGCACATCCAGCAGGACGACGACGCGCTGCGCGAGTGCCTGTTCGTCCTGGACGACCTCGCCGGCCTGCCGAAGCTCGTCGCCGAGTACAACGCCCCTTAGAGCTCCCTTAGGGGACGTCCCGTAATCCCCGAGTATGGCCTGGAAACGGGACGAACGGCGGATGTGGCGGGCGCCTCCCGGCTCGTAGCGTGAGGAACGTGGCCGCGAGAATCCGCGGCCGTGTTCACCACTCGACGAATCGGGGAGAGAAGAACCCATGAACGGCCTATACCGTCCGCGCAACGATCGGATGATCGCGGGTGTCTGCGCCGGCCTCGCGCGCCGGTTCGGCATGACCCCCGGGACCGTCCGGCTGCTCTTCGTGCTGTCGTGCCTGCTGCCGGGCCCGCAGTTCGTCGTCTACCTGGTCCTGTGGGTCATGATGCCGAACGAGGACAGCCGGGTCGCGTCCCCCCGGTAGTCCAAGATCATCGATAGCGCTCGACCGGGCCCGCGCTTGGGTGTTAGATCGGGGCACCACCATCGGACCTTTTCCGGCGTCCCGTAGCCGATGCGGGGACCGCCCGGTATGAAGGTGTCCGTCCCCGTCGTGGGAAGGGAAGGAGCCGCGGTGCCCGAACAGGCCCCGGGTCCCGGCCGGAGCGGCCGGCCCGGCCCGGCGACCGGGCCGTCCGGCGGACCCGGCGAGGGAGCCGCCGCGCGCGAGGCCGAGTACGCGGCGCGGCTGCTGGGATTCCTGCGCGACCTGGCGCGGGCCCGGCGGCGGCCGTCCCGCGACCTCGCCGACCACGACCACGTCCACTGGCTCGCCGGCCTGCCCGGCGACGTCTACGTGGAGGCGGACGCCGGCCCCGGCGACGTGCTGTTCAGCGTCCCGGTCATCCCGCTCACGCCGCCCGTCGTGCTGGACGAGTTCGACGGGTGGCTCGGGCTCCGCAACTGGTACCGGATCCTGCGGGAGCTGGCCGACGAGGAGGTCGTGCTGGCGACCGGCCTGCTGTCGTGGCGCCCGGCCGTCCACGACCATCTGCTGAGCACGCCCGTCCGGATCGTCGTCGACGACCGGACCGAACGCATCGACGTCGTGCTCACGGGCCACACGACACTGCGCGACCGGGACCTGCTGTCCGGGCATCCCGGCTTCCGGCCCGCCGGCTGGATCGCCGACGCCGTCCAGGCCGGGCAGGGCTTCGGGCTGAACACGTCCGTCGGAGACGTCCTCCGCAAATGGTCCCAGGTGGCGCTCACCACCCCCGCCGACTACCGCGAGGACTGGACGCCCGGCACCGACGCCGTCTCACCCGCCCCGCGCGTCCGGCTGGCGCCCGCCCTGGTCGTCCGGCGGCCGGGCCGCGCCGCGATCGCCGACCACCACGCCGCGCTGCTGAGCCTGCTGCCGCGCGGCGTCCCGGAGGGGCTGGCGCGGCTCGTGTCCGGCAAACCGCAGGTCATGCACGTGCCGGAACGCGCGCCGGAGACCATTCCCGACCTGCTCGCCGGGCTGCTCCCGCGCGGCCACCGGGTGCTCGTCGCCACCTCCGGGCCCGCCGCCTCCGCCGCGCTCCGCGCCGCCCTGCCGGAGGACCTCGCCGCCCTCGCCGCGACCGACCGCGCCACGGCCGCCCAGATCGTGGAGGCGCTCCGCACGGCGGAGCCCGACGCCGAGGCGGCGGCCGAACGCGAGAGGGCCGCCGAGCGGCGCGTCGACGAGCTCGCCCGGCGCGTCGACGACGCGGCGGGCGAGCCGGCGCCGGACCGCCGCGACGAGGACCCCGAGCTGTCCTGGCTGCCCGTCCGCCCGGACATGCCGCCGACCCCGCCGATCTCCCGGTCCGAGGCCGCCGAACTGGTCGTCCTCCTCGCGGAGGAGAGCCCCGAACGCAAGGCCCGCACGGCGCAGCGCGACGTCGACCCGGGCGCGCTGCCGAGCGCCGCCTACGTCCGCACCCTGATCGAGGCGGAGATCGCCGCCGCCGAACGCGCCGAGCGCGCCAAGACGGACCTGTCCCGGCGCCTCCGCGACGGCGACCCCACCCTCCTCGCCCGCCTGGACGGCGACGCCTCCGTCGTCGCCGCCGCGCTGCACGACCTCGGCCTGGACGGGCACCCGAGCGGCTGGAACCCCGCCGACCTCGCCGCCCGCGCCTTCGGGGACGCGCTCGCCGAGCGCCGCCCGCTCATCTGGGCCCGCGTGTCGGAGATGACGTCCCGCGCCCAGTGGGCCGAACGCGCGCTCGCCGAGCTCGGCGCCCACCGCGTCGACCTGCCCGCGGACGCCGACCTGCGCGGCCTCGCCGCGGCCGCCCAGGACCTGCGCGCCCACCTGGCCGGCGGCGGCACGCTGAAGCGCGGCCCGCTGCGCTCCGCCGCCCAGCGGCAGGCCGAGCCGCTCCTCACCACCGTCACCGTGGACGGCGCCGCGCCCACCACGCCCGAGCTGCTCGACCTCGTCCACACCGACCTCATGGTGCGGATCACCTGCCGGGAGCTCCAGTACGTGTGGGAGGCGGCGGGCATCTCCTTCCCGGCCGACCTGCCGCCCGCCGAACGCGTCGCCCGGTTCGTCCGCGCCCACGCCCGCCTCGCCCGCGTCGGCGAGGCCATGCGCGCCATCGACTCGACGCGCCGCCTCCTGGAGCGCAACGGCTTCGCCATCGTCCTGGAGCACCCGGTCCAGTGGCACACCTACGCCTCCGACCTCCGCAACGCCCTCGAAGGTCTCGGCGTCAACCGCGCCGGGGCCGACCTCGACGCCCTCCGCGACTCGATAGCCCCCGCCGGCGCCGACGATCCCCCCGAACTGGCCGCCGCCGTCGAGGCCATCGACGCCCGCGACGCCGCCGCCTACGGCCGCGCCCTCGGCGCCCTCGCCGAGGCCCGCCACGAGCGCTCCCTCCAGATCCGCTGCGACGAGCTGCTCGCCCGCGTCCGCGCCGTCCACCCCGACCTCGCCAACCTCATGATCGCCACGGACGGCGACGAGGCGTGGCAGGCCCGCACCCGCCGCTGGGACGACGCCTGGGCGTGGGCGCGCCGCGCCGGCACCGCCCCGCCCGCCGCCGACCGCGCCCGCGCCGAGCTGGCCGCCGCCGAGGAGGAGCTCGACGCGGCCCGCGCCGCCCACACCGGAGCCCGGGCCTGGACGGCCGCCGTCGCCCTCGCCGACGTCCCCGCCTGGATCCTCCCGCTCTGGCGGATCCCGGACGTCCTCCCGCCCACCCCCGACTCGTTCGACGTCGTCATCGTCGACGGTGAGCACGAGGCCGGCGCGGAAGCCCTCTTCCTGCTCTGGCTGGCCCCCCGCGCCATCCTCGTCGGGCCCGCGGGCGCGGACCTGCCGGCCCCCGAAGGGCCGCTTCCCGCCACCCGCCTCCCGTCCCACCTCCACGAGGCGATCACACCGACGACCCCGCTCTTCAGGGCTCTGACCCACCCTGTACCGGCTTCCCCGCGCGACACCGTCCCCGACCCCGGCACCAAGACCACGCCTCCTCGGCCGGCGGCCGCGCCCCCGCCTGGCACCGCGCCACCGCCTGCCGCCGCGCCCCCGCCTGCCGCCGCGCCCCGGCCGCGTCCGCCCGGACCCGAGCCGCGCCCCGCCGCGCCGGCTCCGCGCGCGCCCGCGCAGGGGCCGGCCGTCCGCCGCCCCGACGAACGGCACGCGCCGTCCCCGGCACCGCGCGGCGACGTCCCAGGACGCGCTCCTCAACCGGCCCCGCGACCGCAAGCCCTGCCCCCGGTTCCGGAGCAGCCGCCTGCCGCCGCGCCCCAGCGCCTGGACGCACCCGGCCGGAGCGCACCGCCCCCGCGTCCGAGCACCCCGGCGCCCGCCCCGAGCGCGGAGGCCCGGCAGGCGGAGGCGACCCGCGAGCCGCGTCCGCCCGCGCCGGTCCGCCCGCACGAGGAGGGAGGCGGCCCGGTGCCCGGGGCGAGCCGGCCGCCGGCGCGCCCCCGCACTCCTCCGCCTCCCGTCCCTCCGCCTGCCGCCGAAGAGCGGCCGCCGGAGCCCCGGCCTCCCGTGCGGCGGCCCGCGAATGCCCCGCCGCGCAGGCTGGACGCGCCACGGCTCGATCCCCGCGAGGACGAGCCGCATGAGGGCGCGCCGCATGAGAGCGGCCTACCGCCCCGGCGGCTGGACGCCGTGAACCGGGCGCCGCACGCCGAGGAGCCGGGCCGTGCCCCGCCGCCCCGGCGGCTGGACGCGGCAGGACGGGACCGGCCCGAAACCCGGGGCGAGCCGGAGCCGTCCGACATCCCCTCGATCTGGGGCAGGCCCGGCGCGAGACCGCCGGAGCCCCCGGCGCCTCCGGAGCCCCAGGCACCGCCTGAGCCGCAGGCGTCGCCGGAGCCGGCGGAGACGCGGGAGCCGGCGCGGAAGGCGGCTCCCGCGCAGGTCCGGCGCGGGCAGTCCATCGCCGGCTACAAGCGCCCCGAGCTGGTCGAGATCGTCGGACGCATCGCCGAACGCGAACCCGACCTCACCGATGACCAGATCGTCGAGCTGGTCGCGCGGCTCCTCGACTGCCCCGAGGACGAGGCGCTCCTCGTCGGCGCCCGGCTCCGCTTCGCCGTCCAGATGTACCGCCAGCGGCCCCGCTGACCGCGGAGAGGCGCCGTGCACAGCCCGGAATCGGTGAAGGCGCTGCAGGAGCGGGCGGCCCGCGCCCAGCCGGCGGAACGCGTCGAGGACGTCGGCGGATGGTGGCTGCGCCTCGCGCCGGAATGCTCGTGGTGGGTGGGAACGGTCCTGCCGCACGGCGGCGCCGGCCCGGACGACGTGCGCCGCAGGGTCGCCGAAGCGGAGGAGTTCTATGCCGCACGCGGTGCGGCTCCGCATTTTCAGATCACTCCGCGGGTGTGCCCGGAAGGGCTCGACGGCGTTCTCGGCGCCCGCGGTTATCGCCGGCACAGCTCGGTGTCGCTGCGGGTCGCGCCGACCGCCCGCGTTGCGGGACGGGCACCGGCGCCGCGGGTCCGGCTGGACGAGCGGCCGACGCGCGCGTGGTTCGCGGTCTGGCAGGCGGTGAACGGCGATTCCCCGGCCGAATGGGACATGCTCGGCCGCGTGGACCTGCCGTCCGCCTACGCGTCCGCGCTGGCCGGCGGCGGGGTCGTCGCCGTCGGGCGCGCGGTCGCCGAGGCGGGGTGGGCGGGTGTTTTCAGCATGGCGACTCTTCCCCGTGCGCGCGGAAAAGGCGCCGCCCGCAGCGTGCTCGCCGCGTTGGCGGACTGGGCCGCCGAAAATGGAGCCGACCGCATGTATCTCCAGGTCGAGCACCGCAATGTTCCGGCTTTGCGGCTCTACGGGCGGGCGGGCTTCACCGGGATTTCCACCTACCACTACCGGAGCGTTGACGGTCGCTTTGGACGGTCCGAACGTGATCGCGGCGGCCGGGGTTCATAAGAGGACAAGGCACCTCGCTGAATTCGCACACCAATGTCAGTGGATGTCTGTACAAATGTCATGTGACGGAGTGGGACGAGGAGGCGCTGGCGCGGTTGCGGGCCGCCGCTCATACCGGCGACGGGGACGCCGGGGTGCTTCGAGGGCGTCCGCTCCGACCGGTGCTCCAATACGCGGGCGATGTGCTCATCGCCGCGCTCGCCAAGGGCGGGGCCGATGCGCGGCTGGCTCGCGAATGCCTCGCCGAACTGCGCGAACGCAATTCTCCCGGCGACGCCGAACTGGCCGCCGAACTCGCCGCCGCGCTCGGCGAGCGTCCCGCCGGACCGCTCGCCCCGCTGCCCGTCGATCTCGGGGCCGTGGCCGCGGCGATGGACGGCGGCGACCAGGTCCTCGACCTGGCGCGCGGCGACGTCCTGCACTCCGACGACCTCCCTCCCGCCGGCGAGGCCGGCGAGCCGTGGGGGAGCGGGAGGTGGCTGCCGATCCCGCCGGCCGTCCTGCCGGAAGGGGAGGACGCCCGGCGCGGAGCGGCCCGCAGGTGGCTCGCCGGCGAGGGCTACCGGCCCGTCCCCCGCCGCCTCTAGAGGGCGCCTCTAGGAACCGGGCCGCACCAGCGGGAACGGGATCGTCTCGCGGATGCTGCGCCCCGTCAGGGTGATCAGGAGGCGGTCGATGCCCATGCCCATGCCCCCGGCCGGCGGCATCGCGTACTCCAGCGCGCGCAGGAAGTCCTCGTCGAGCTCCATGGCCTCCGGATCGCCGCCCGCCGCCTGCAGCGACTGCTCGGTGAGCCGCCTGCGCTGCAGGATCGGGTCGATCAGCTCGGAGTAGGCGGTGCCCAGTTCGAGGCCGAACACGATCAGGTCCCATTTCTCGGCGAGCCGCGGGTCCGCCCGGTGGGGGCGGGTCAGCGGGGACGTCTCCGCCGGGTAGTCGCGCACGAACGTCGGCGCCGTCAGGTCCTCCTCGACGAGGGCCTCGAACAGCTCCTGGACGATCTTGCCCTGCCCCCACTGCGGGTCGAAGTTCACCCCGAGGCGCTCCGCGAACCCCTGCACGGCCGCGAGGGAGGTGCCGGGCGTGACCTCCTCGCCGAGGGCCTTCGACACCGACTCGTAGACGGTGATCTCCTGCCACGGCTCGGCGAGGTCGTACTCGACGCCGTCCCGGACGACGACGGTGGTGCCGAGGGCGGCCAGCGCGGCGTCCACGACGAGGGAGCGGGTCAGCGCCGCCATCGTGTCGTAGTCGCCGTACGGCTCGTACGCCTCCAGCATCGTGAACTCGGGGTTGTGCTTCGGCGAGACGCCCTCGTTGCGGAAGTTGCGGTTCAGCTCGTAGACGCGCCCGACACCGCCGACCAGGAGGCGCTTCAGGTACAGCTCGGGCGCGATCCGCAGGTAGAGCTGCATGTTGTAGGCGTTGATGCGGGTCGTGAACGGCCGCGCGGCGGCGCCGCCGTGGACGGGCTGCAGCATCGGCGTCTCGACCTCGAGGTAGCCGCGGGCGCGCAGCCCGTCGCGCACGGCGGCGATGGCGTCGCCGCGCATCCGCAGCATCCGGCGGGACTCGTCGTTGACGATGAAGTCGACGTACCGCTGCCGGACGCGGGCCTCCGGATCCGACAGCCCGGAGCGCTTGTTCGGCAGCGGGCGCAGGCATTTCGCCGCCAGCGTCCACGAGGAGGCGAGCACCGACAGCTCCCCGCGCCGCGAGGTGGCGATCTCGCCGCGCACGCCCACCTGGTCGCCGAGGTCGATCAGCGCCTTCCAGTGCCGCAGCGACTCCTCGCCGAGCGCGTCGGCGGTCAGCATGACCTGCAGGTCGCCGGTCTCGTCCCGCAGCGTGACGAAGATCAGCCGGCCGTGCTCGCGGGCGAGGACGACCCGCCCCGCGATCGCCGCGGACACGCCGGTGCGGGTGTCGGGGGCCAGGTCCGGGAACCGGGCGCGGACGTCGGCGGTGACGTCGGTGCGTTCGCAGCCGAGCGCGTAGGGCTCCATCCCGGCGGCCCGGATCTGGTCGAGCTTGGCGTGCCGCACCCGCTCCTGCTCCGACAGCCGCCGCTGCGGGGCGCGCGCCGCGTCCGCCGCCTCCTCGATCTCGCGGATCTTGTCGACCAGCTCCGTGGACGGGACCATGGCGGCGGCCCGGTCCAGCTTCGGGCGGTTCAGGCTCGGCAGGAACCCCTCGGCCCGCGCGTAGGCGAGGCCCAGCCGGATCAGGTGCCGGCCCTGCGTGTAGCAGATGAAGCGGGGCCGCCAGTCCGGCAGGTACTTGGCGTTCGACAGGTACAGCGATTCGAGCTGCCAGAACTTCGACGCGAACGACAGGAAGCGGTAGTAGAGCCGCGCGACCGGCCCGGCCCCGATCTGGGAGCCGCGCTCGAACGCCGACCGCAGCATCGCGAAGTTCAGCGAGAGCTGCTGCGCGCCGACGGCGGCGGCCTTCTCCGCGAGCTTGGCGACCATGTACTCGTTCAGGCCGTTCTCGGCGAGCCGGTCGCGGCGCATCAGGTCGAGCGACAGCCCGGCCCGCCCCCACGGGACGAAGCTGAGCAGCCCGCGCAGCTCCCCGTGCGCGTCGAACGCCTCGACCATGACGCAGCGCCCGTCGGTGGGGTCGCCGAGCCGGCCGAGCGCCATGGAGAAGCCGCGCTCGGTCTCCTCGCCGCGCCACGCGTCGGCGCTGCGGATCAGCTTGGCCATCTCCCAGCCGGGGATCTGCGAGTGCCGCCGGATCCGGATCGTGTACCCGGCCCGCTCCACCCGCCGGACGGCCTGCCGGACCTGCCGCATCTCGCGCCCGTCGAGGTTGAAGTCGGTGAGGTCGATGATCGCCTCGTCGCCGAGTTCGAGCGCGTCGAACCCGTGCCGCTTGTAGATGTGGGCGGCGCGCTCGCCGACGCTGACCGCGCCGGGGATCCACGCGTGGGCGCGGCACTCCTCCAGCCACGCCTCGATCGCCTGGTCCCACGATTCGGGATCGCCGAGCGGGTCGCCGCTGGCCAGCGAGACCGAACCCTCCACCCGGTAGGCGATGGCCGCCTTACCGTTCGGTGCGACCATGACGTCCTTGTCGCGGCGCAGCGCGAAGTAGCCGAGCGAGTCCTGGTCGCCGTACTCGGCGAGCAGGGCGCGCGCCGCGAGCTCCTCGCCGGGGGACAGGACGGGGTCGCGCCGCCCCGGCTTGAACAGCGCCCAGAACGTGGCGATCAGCAGCCCGGTGCCGAGGACCCACAGGATCGCGTCCACCCAGAACGGCACCGACACGTCGATCGGCTTGCCGGTGACGCGCGGCCCGAGGACGGTCTGCGAGATCGCGTACAGCGGGTGCGTCCAGAAGTCGCCGCTTGAGTTCCGGTCGGTGACGGTGACGAGGAACGTGCCGATTCCGCAGGTCACGACCAGGAGGCTGGTGAAGACGAGGGTCGCGAGCCGGCGGTTGGCGCGGTCGGGCAGCGTGGTGAACTGCCCGCGCGCGGCGATCAGCAGGCCGAGCACGGCGAGGTACACGCCGGCCGTGACGATCAGCCCGATGGGCGTGGAGATCTCCGGGTTGATCAGCGTCGTCAGGACGGCGGTGACCGCGAGCGCGGTGGGCAGGCAGAAGATCAGGACGAGGATCCGCCAGGCCGCCTTCTTGCGCCGCCGGACGCCCATCGACAGCAGGATCCACAGCAGCCCGATGGGCACGCTGGGGAACCAGCCGAGGTACCCGATCCAGCGCAGCGCCCAGATATCGGCTATCTCGAGGATGAGACCATAGGAGACCCACGCGAGCAGCGACAGGATCCCGGAGAGTCGGGTGTACCAGAAGAAGATCGTGGGCGCGGCCTGGATCAGCCGGTCCCACTCGCCCCGCAGGCCGCCCTGCGGGCCTCTGTCGGTCATGGTCCCCCGGTCCGGGTGTGGTATGGGCCTCTCCTTTTTACCGGCTGTCACGTCGACCACGCTTTCGTCCGCGCCCGTCCGCCCGGCGAACCTGGGGTGCGTGCCGGACGTCGTACGGGTAGGGGGATGCTGCTTGCAAGCTCGGTCCAAGGTTGTCAGCAAAAGTCGATATGGTCGCGGATATGCCAAATGAACCCACCGGTGAGCGGTTGCTCGCCCGCCGCTACCGCCTGGTGACCCAGGTCGGGCGAGGCGGCATGGGGACGGTCTGGCAGGCGCACGATGAGGTCCTCGGTCGCGACGTTGCGGTGAAGGAGGTCATCCTCCCGCATGGTCTCACCGATGAGGAACGCGCCGTGCACCACAAGCGCACGTTCCGTGAGGCCCGCACCGCCGCGCGGCTCGGCCATCCCGGCGTCGTCACGGTCTACGACGTCGTCGAGGAGGACGGGCGGCCCTGGATCATCATGGAGCTGATCAAGGCGCGCTCCCTGGACCAGGTGATCAAGCAGGAGGGGCCGCTGGAGCCGCGCCGCGCCGCCGAGATCGGCCGGCAGATGCTCGCCGCGCTGCACGCCGCGCACGGCGCCGGCGTCCTGCACCGCGACGTCAAGCCGAGCAACGTGCTGATCACCGGTACCGGGCGGATGGGCGAGCGCGCGGTCCTCACCGACTTCGGCATCGCGACCGCGTCCGGCGACGCCACGCTCACCCAGACCGGCCTGGTGATGGGTTCGCCCGCATACATCGCGCCCGAGCGCGCGCGGGGCCGCGTCGCCGGCCCCGCGTCCGACCTGTGGTCGCTCGGCGTCACCCTCTACGCGATGCTGCACGGCCGGTCGCCCTTCGAGCGGCCCGAGCCGATGGCCGCGCTGGTCGCGGTGATCTCCGAGGAGCCGGAGCCGCCGGAGAAGGGCGGCCGGCTCATCCCGGTCATCGAGGGGCTGCTGCGCAAGAACCCCGACCAGCGGATGGACGCGATCGAGGCCGGCGCGCTGCTGGACGACATCGTCCGCCAGGAGACCGTCGACACCCAGCGCACGATGGCCGTCGAGTTCTCCATGGACGAGCTGGCGAGCCCCGAGACCACCGTCCAGGACTCCTCCTACCGGTCGCAGCCGTACGCGGAGGCGTACGCCGAGCCGTACCCGGAGACCTACGCGCCCGACCAGCCGCTCCCGGACGAGATGGACGGCTCCGAAGGGCGCCCCGGCACCCCCGCGGCCGCCGCCGCGGCGGACCCGGAGGCCCGCCCGGACCAGCTGACCAGCCTGGACCTGCCCGCCGCCAGAACGCGCGCGGCCGACCCGGCGAACCCGGGCGAGACCGCGCCGGACCCCGACCGGGCCGGCTCCTGGCGGTCCAGCCCGCGCACGCAGCCCGCCGGGGCCGTGGCCGCCGAGCAGGGGCCGCCCGAGCCGCCGGGGCCGGCCACGCACTTCCCGCCGACGACGCACCCGGCCGTGCGCCCCGCGCTGACCGCCAACCGCAACGTGCTGATCGTCGCCGCGATCGTGCTGGTCGTCATCGTGGTGGTCGCGGGCATCGCCTTCGCCAACGGCGGGGGCGGGAAGAAGAAGGGCGCGAGCGCGCCGCCGGAGGGCGGCACGACGCCGTCCGCCCCGGCCGCGTCCGCCAAGCCGAGCGGCTCGCCGGCCGGTTCGCCGAGCAGCGGGGGGCTGCCCGCCGGGTTCACCGTGCACAAGGACCCCAGCGGCTACCGGCTGCCGGTCCCGAAGGGCTGGACCGGCCCCGAGCGCAAGCAGGGCGGCGACTACTTCTACTCGCCCGACCGCAGGATCTACCTCCAGATCGACCAGACCGACGACCCGGGCGACAGCGCGATCGGCGACTGGCGGCGGCAGGAGCGGGGCGGCGCCGGCTTCCCCGGGTACCGGAAGATCCGGATCGCGCCGACCGGCGACCACCCGCCCGTCCCCGACACCGGTGACGGCGACGACTCCGCCGACTGGGAGTTCACCTACGACGGCGACGGAGGCCGGGTGCACATCCTCAACCGCGGGTTCGTGACGCACGGGCACGGCTACGCCATCCTCCTGCGCGCCCCCGACGCCGAGTGGGACAAGGTCTACCGGGACCTGCAGCCGGTCTACCGGTACTTCGAGCCCGCGGACGACTGATGGAGGGGCGTCTCCTCGCCGGCAGGTACCGGCTCGAATCCGTGGTCGGGCGCGGCGGCATGGGCACCGTGTGGCGCGCCCGCGACGAGACCCTCGACCGGGAGGTCGCGGTCAAGGAGGTCGCGCTGCCCGCCGGGCTGAGCGACGAGGAGCGCGAGAACCGGCACCGCCGGACGCTGCGCGAGGCGCGCGCGTCGGCGCGGCTGAACCACCCGGGCGTGGTGACCGTACACGATGTCGTGGACGAGGACGACCGGCCGTGGATCGTCATGGAGCTGGTACGGGCCCGTTCTCTCCAGGACATCGTGGACGAGGACGGCCCGCTGCCGCCCGGCCGCGCCGCGGTGATCGGGCGGCAGATCGCGGGCGCGCTGCGGGCGGCGCACGCGATCGGCATCCTGCACCGGGACGTCAAGCCCGCGAACGTGCTGGTCGCCGACGACGACCGGGCCGTCCTCACCGACTTCGGCATCGCGCAGCTCGCGGGCGAGGCGACGCTCACCGGCACCGGCCTGATCATGGGGTCGCCGGCGTACATGTCGCCGGAGCGGGTGAACGGCGACCCGGCGATCCCCGCGTCCGACCTGTGGGCGCTCGGCGCCACCCTCTACGCGGCGGTCGAGGGCAGGGCGCCGCACCACCGCAGCGACGCGATGGCCGTCCTCGCGGCCGTGATGACGCAGGACGCCCCGCCGCCGAAGAACGCCGGGCCGCTCGCGCCCGTCCTCACCGGGCTGCTGGAGCGCGACCCGGTGCGGCGGCTCAGCGGCGAGAAGGCGGAGGAGGCGCTCAAGGCGATCGCGTCCGGGCACGCCGCCGGCCTGGCGGCCGCGCAGCTCGCGGCGGGCGAGGCCACAGCCGCGGACGGGGCCGCCGTGGGCGGGCCGGACGCGGGCGGGACGGCGACCCGGCAGGCACCCCCGCAGTACGGGCCCGTTCCCGTCCCGCCTCCGCCCCCGGGCATGACCGCGCCGATCCCGCCGGACCCTGGCCGACAGTGGCCGCCCGGGCACGCGGGGCCGCCGGCGCCGTCCCGCCGGTCGCCGATCCCGCCGATCCTCGGGGGTGTCGCCGCGGCCGCGGTGATCCTCGCGGTCGCCGGGGTCGTGCTCTGGGCGAACCGCCCGCCCTCCGGCGGGACGGCCGCGACTCGGTCGCCCACCGCCGTGGCCAGGCAGTCCACGCCCGCCGCGCGGGAAACGCCGCGCGGCACGTCCGCGTCCACGCCCGGGTCGTCGTCGGCTCCGGGCACGGCGCCGCTGCCGCCCGGCCTCGTCCGGGCGGCCGGCCCCGGGTTCACGATCGGCGTCCCGCCCGGGTGGCGGCGCTCCGAGCAGGGCAACAGCGTCATCTGGACCGACCCCGCGTCCAGCGCTTACATTCAGGTCGACCGGACCGTCTGGACGGGCGACCCCTACGAGCACTGGGTCACCTGGGAGCAGGAGGCCATCGCGGACGGCAAGCTGAAGGACTTCCGGCGGGTCGGGGAGATCACCCGCACGGAGGTCGCCGGGCACGCGGCCGCCGACATCGAGTTCACCTGGACGCGCGGCACGGGGCTCACGCGCGCCCGCGACCGGGGGGTGAACGCGGGCGGCCGGCCCTACGCGGTCGTGGTGGCCGTTCCCGCGTCCCAGTGGAACAAGAGAGAGCCGCTCGTGAAGAATGTGCTCGACACGTTCCGTCCCTCCGGGGTGGGATGACCAATGGGGGGACTCTTCCGACATGACACAGGCACGTCTGCTCGGTAACCGCTACCGGCTGGACGCGGTGGTCGGCCAGGGCGGCATGGGCACCGTGTGGCGTGCGCGCGACGTCATGCTGGACCGCGAGGTCGCGGTGAAGGAGGTCGTGTTCCCGCCGGGCCTCAACGACGACGAGATCGCCGTCCTGTACGAGCGGACGTTCCGGGAGGCGCGGGCGTCGGCGCGGCTCAACCACTCCGGCGTCGTGACCGTCCACGACGTGGTGCAGGAGGCCGACCGGCCCTGGATCGTGATGGAGCTGGTCCTCGCCCCGTCCCTGCAGGACATCATCGAGCGCGGCCCGATGGACCACCGCCGTGTCGCCGACATCGGGCTGCAGATGCTCGGCGCGCTCCGGCACGCCCACGAGAAGGGCATCCTGCACCGCGACGTCAAGCCCAGCAACGTGCTGATCACCGACTCCGGCCGGGTGGTGCTCACCGACTTCGGCATCGCGCAGGTGGAGGGCGACGCGACGCTCACGCAGACGGGCCTCGTGATGGGGTCGCCCGCCTACATCCCGCCCGAGCGGGCGCAGGGCGAGCGGGCGGTGCCCGCGTCCGACCTGTGGGCGCTCGGCGCGACCCTGTACGCGGCGGTCGAGGGCCGGTCCCCCTACGAGCGGTCGGACGCCATGGCGTCGCTGCAGGCCGCGCTGACCGAGCCGGTCCCGCCGGCGCGCAACGCGGGGCCGCTCGCCCGGGTGCTGGACGGGCTGCTGGCGCGCGAGCCGGTGAACCGGATGACCGCCGCGCAGGCGGAGCCGCTGCTCGCCCGGGTCGCGGCGATGCCGCCCGCCCGGCCCGCGCCGCCCCCGCCCCCGCCCCCGGTGCGCCAGGCGGCGGGCGAGACGGTGCTGGACGAGCCGTCCGCGCGCCGGCCGCCGGGAGGCCGGGACGAGGCGGCGGAGACCGTCCTCGACCCGGCCGAGCTGGGCGTGGTGACGCGGCGGGACCGCGGGGCGGTGACGCGCCGCGACCCCGGCGACCCCGCCCCGGTGACCCGGCGCGACTCGGGCGGCTTCGCCGAGCAGCGCCCCGCCGGCCGCGGCTTCGCGGATCGCGGCGCCCCCGAGCGCGGACCGGCCGACCGGAACGGCTCGCACCGCCCGCCGCCCGCGCGGCCCGGCCGGGACCGCGAGGCGCGCACGCTGCTGGAGACCGAGTGGGCGCCGCCGCCCGCCCGGACGACCCCGCCGCAGCCGCCGCAGCCGTGGGAGCAGCCGGGGCAGTACTCCGGCTGGCAGCAGGCGCCGCCGGCCGGGGCGGGCGGGGAGCGCCGCAGGACGGTGCTCGTCGTCACGATCGCGGTGGTCCTCGTCGTCGCGGCGGTGCTGCTGGGCGCGTTCATCCTGCGCGGCAAGCTGCAGAAGGGCGCTCAGGAGGCGATGCCGAGCCCGGCGAGCTGCGCCCCGCCGGCGGTGACGGCGGGCTGCTCGGACACCACGTCCGTCATCACCATGTAGGGCAGCGTCAGCGGCGGCGGGTGCTCCGGCGTGAACGTCAGCGGGATGCCCAGCAGCTTGGACGACATCTTCGTCGTGTACATGACCACGTCACCGGTCAGGGTGAGCCTGGGGGTCCGTATCCGCGTGGTGGCCCCTCCGCGGGCGACGGTCTGGTCCACGTTCTTCAGGACGGCCGTGGACATGGTGAACTTCAGCGCCTTCACCGTCCCGCCCGCCGACGGCAGGGACGCGACGCCGTCGTAGCTGAGGCCCGACATCGTCAGCGAGTCGGCCCGCAGCGTCCCCGAGTCGGCGTAGAGGCGGGTGCCGCCGGCGGCCGTCTTCCCCTCCGCGGCGCAGGCGGGGTCCTTGCTCGACGCCAACTCCTGGATGAGTTCGCGCGCCTCGTCCTGCGAGAGCCCGGCGCCGTTGGCGGGGACGTCCGGGCACTGCGGCGCCGTCGTGGTGGACGTGGCGCTGGGCGCCGGCGAGGGGGTCGCGGCCGGGCCGGGGGACGCCGCAGGCGACGGCGTCGCCGTGGCGCCGGGCGCGGGTGCCGGTGCGGGCGTCGGGCTGAGCAGGTGGAAGCCCAGCAGGGCGGGCAGCGCGATGGCGGTCAGGCGCCCGCCGCGTTGCGCGTGCCGGGCGCCCGGCACGCGCGACCGGGGCGGCTGCGCGGGGGACCAGGCGAAGCCGAGGGCGCCGCCGGTCAGGCCGAGCAGCAACCCGACGAAGAACCCGCCGAAGTTGGACGTGAGGAACGACGCCAGCGACAGCAGCACGGCGAGGACGCCGTAGAAGCTGCGCTGGGCGGGCTGCGTCCACATGAGCACGCCGGCGGTGACGAGCAGCGCGCCGATCAGCCAGCTCGCCACCCCCGCCATGCCCTGGTGGACGACGAGCGGCATCGGCGCGAGCGGGACGGCGATCAGCTCCAGGCCGCCGAGGACGGTGAACACGCCGCCCCAGAAGGGGCGTGTCCGCCGCCACCGCCGGAACCCGCGCGGCCCGGCCCGGTCCGGTTCGGCCCGGTCCGGTTCGGCCGGGTCCGGTTCGGCGCGGTGCTGGTCGGCCCGGTACGGCTCGGTCCGGTACGGCTCGGTCCGGTAGTGCGGTTCGGCAGGGTTCATGGGCTCAGAAGCACTCGGCGCCGAGCTTCATGCTGAGGTCGCTCAGCTTGAAGGTGCCCGCGGTGGTCGCCCACGCGACCTGCCGCACGTTGCGCAGCTCGATCTTGGACGCCTGCTGGCCGAACATCCCCGCGGGCCCCTGGGCGCCGCGCGGGCCCTTGTCCAGGGTGCTGGCGTCCCGGCCGATCTCGATGTTGGAGAACTCGGCGTCGGCGTTCAGCTGCTCCACGTCCAGTACGAGGTCGGTGGCCTGGACCGGCTTGGCGCCCGTCCCGGCGGTCAGCCGCAGCGTGAACGGGCCGACCTTCACCGACTGGCACATGTTGCGGATCTGCGCGGACTTGATGCCGGAGATCTGCACCGGGTGCTTCTCCCCGCCCTTGCCGGCGTCGACCCCGCCGTACTGGACGAAGCCCGTCCCGGTGAGGGAGTCGGCGCTGACCTTGAAGCTGCTGCCGGACACGGCGAAGGAGGAGGCGATCGCGCCCTGCGCGGTCATGAACATCAGGGCGCCGGCGCCGAGCGCGGCGGGGGCTGCGATGGCCGCGAACCGCTTCCAGCGGACGCGGCCGACGGCGGGACCGGGGGAGTCGGACATGGGGGTTGCTCCTGGGGGTCTAGGGGTCCGGACGGACACGGTGATACCGGCCGATCTCGTGACGGTGAGTGCAAGTTACTACCAAGTACTTACTTGCGACAAACCGGATCACGGAGTCGCGAGGTAAAGAATCTGGCGCTGACCTGCGAAGTCTTTTGAACTCGATGTCAATAACGACCGGCAAGGTCAACTAGTATCAACTACCGAGTGTGATGGTCACGGGCCATAGATCCCGGGCCGCGGGGGCCGAAGGTCCCGAAACGGGCCGGCTCAGGAGCCGGCGGAGAAGGCGTCCAGCGCGAGGCGGAGCGCGCCGACGTGCTCGGCGAGGGCGTCGGCCGGCTCCCCGGACCGCAGCCGCGCGACGTCGTCCTCCACCTTGGACAGCCGCTCGTCGAGGGCCGCGAGCAGCCGTTCGCAGCCCGCCAGGGCGCCGCCGGCGTCGTCCCCGCCGAGGGTGCTGCGCAGCAGCCTCGCCTGCCGCTTCAGCTCCAGGTTGCGGCGGTGCAGGTCGACGAACACCGACACCTTCGCGCGCAGCAGCCACGGGTCGAACGGCTTGGTGAGGTAGTCGACGGCGCCGGCCGCGTACCCCCGGTACGCCTGCTCGCCCGCGCCGCCGCCGGCGGTGAGGAAGATGATCGGGATGTCCCGGGTGCGCGACCTGGACTTGATGTGCTCGGCGGTCTCGAAACCGTCCATCTCCGGCATCACGACGTCGAGCAGGATCAGCGCGAAGTCGTTGTTCAGCAGCTCCTTCAGCGCCGCCGCCCCGGACGTGACCGGCACGACCTCCACCGGCAGCGCATCGAGCACGGCCGCCAGAGCGGTCAGGTTCTCCTCGCGGTCGTCGACGGCCAGAATCCTCGTGTCGTTCGGCACCGGACTCCCAACGTCGATGGCGTGTCCCGTCCAGTCTGTCATGACCCCGCGGACGGCAGCACCGGCTTCGTCTAGGGCAGCCAGCCCGGTTTGACAAGGCCCGACTCGTAGGCGAAAACCACCAGTTGCGCCCGGTCGCGGGCGCCGAGCTTCACCATCGTGCGGCTGACGTGCGTCTTCGCGGTGGCCGGGCTGACCACGAGGCGGGCCGCGATCTCCTCGTTCGACAGGCCCTCCCCGACGAGCGCCATGACCTCGCGCTCCCGGTCGGTCAGGGCGTTCAGCCGCGGCGAGGGCGCCGGCTCCTTGGCCCGCGCGGCGAACTCGGCGATCAGCCGCCGGGTCACGCTCGGGGACAGCAGCGCGTCGCCGTCCGCGACCGCCCGGACGGCGTGCAGCAGCTCCACCGGCTCGGTGTCCTTCACCAGGAACCCGCTCGCGCCGCCGCGCAGCGCCTCGAACACGTACTCGTCCAGCTCGAACGTGGTCAGGATGACGATCTTCACGCCGTCGAGCCGCTCGTCGGACGCGATCCGGCGGGTCGCGGCGAGGCCGTCCAGGCCCGGCATGCGGATGTCCATCAGGATGACGTCGGGGCGCAGCCGGCGCGCCTGCGCCACCGCCTCCTCGCCGTCGCTCGCCTCCCCGACCACCTCGATGTCGGACTGCGCGTCCAGCAGCGCCCGGAACCCCGCCCGGACGAGCACCTGGTCGTCCGCCAGCACCACCTTGATCACTGTGCGCCCCTCACGTCCTCGCCGTCCTCGTCCAGGGGAAGCGCGGCCCGCACCCGGAACCCGCCGCCCGGGCGCGGCCCGGCGTCGAACGTCCCGCCGAGCGCGGCGGCCCGCTCGCGCATGCCGCGGATGCCGCTGCCGCCCGGCCGGTCGTCCAGCAGGGGCGCGCCCCGGCCGTCGTCCTCGACCCGCACCACGACCTCGTGCTCACCGTAGGCGATGGCGACCCGCGCGGTCACCGGCCCCGGACCGGCATGGCGGGTCACGTTCGTCAGCGACTCCTGGACGATCCGGAACGCGGCGAGGTCGGTGCCCGCGTGCAGCGGCCGCCGCTCCCCGGTGATCTCGGCCTCGACCGCGAGCCCGGCGGCGCGCGCCCGGTCCAGCAGCTCGTCCAGCCGGTCGAGCCCGGCGGTCGGGGCGCGCGGCGCGGTCTCGCCCTGCGACCGCAGCGCGCCGATCACCCCGCGCATCTCGGTGAGCGCCTCCTTGCTCGCGTCCTTGATGGCCGCGAGCGCCGTCCGCGCCTGCTCGGGGTTCTGGTCGATGAGGTGCAGCGCGACCCCCGCCTGCACGTTGATCATCGAGATGTTGTGCGCGAGGACGTCGTGCAGCTCGCGGGCCATCCGCAGCCGCTCCTCGCTGGCCTGGCGGCGCTCCTCCTCGGCCCGGACCCGCGCGCTCTCGGCGGCCCGCTGCGCCCGCATCCGGACGAGCTCCGAGCTGACCAGCACCACCAGCGCCCAGCCGACGACGAAGCTCGACCCGCCGGGCGTCGGCTCCTCCACCGGGAACAGCCCGTCCTGCCCGCGCTCGGCGGCCGGGACGCCGATCAGCGCGGTGAGGGAGAAGAACGCCGCCAGCCCGAGGCCCGCCCCGGCCCAGGTGACCAGCCGGTGCCCGGACACGATCGCCGCCATCATCGCGACGACCAGCGCGAGCGGCGCCGGCCCGTAGGTGTAGGCGCGCAGGAAGTACAGCGCCGTCACCGCGGCGACCGCGCACACCGTGAACACCGGGTGCCGGCGCCGCAGCAGCAGGAGCGCCGGCCCGCCGAGCAGCAGCGCGAAGCCGAGCGCGTCGAGGTCGGTGTGCCCCATGCCGCCGGGGCCGCCGCCCCCGTGCTCCCACGGCGGGCCGCCGGACGACCCGTTCGCCCCCGTCCGGTCGCGCTGCGCGCCCAGCGACCCGACGACCTGGACGAACGCCACCAGGGCCGGGACGACCCACACCGGCCACGTGCCGGGCCGC
Source organism: Spirillospora sp. NPDC127506 (assembly GCF_040302145.1). Lineage (NCBI taxonomy): Bacteria > Bacillati > Actinomycetota > Actinomycetes > Streptosporangiales > Thermomonosporaceae > Spirillospora > Spirillospora sp. NPDC127506. The sequence continues at coordinate 123,617 of NZ_JBEORG010000001.1, forward strand.
GGCCAGTGCGCCCGGCCCGGACCGGGCGGCGGTGAGGTGCTCATGCCTGCACGGTAGGTCATCGGGGGCCGGCTCCACGTCGGCCTCGGGGAGTGCGCGCCCGTACTCCGCGCGGGGTACGCCGGGCGGTCAGCCGGTCCAGCGGACGGGGAGGTGGGCGAAGCCCCGCCGGACGCTGGAGCGCAGCGGCACCGGCTCGCCCGCCGGCTGCGGCAGGCCCGGCCGTTCGAGCAGCGCGGCCAGCATGGCGCGCAGGTGCACGCGGGCCAGCCGGGCGCCGAGGCACGCGCGGTACCCGTACCCGAAGCACAGGTGCGGCCGGGCGGCCCGGAGGAAGCGGTCCGGGCGGAACCGGCCGGGGTCGGGGAACACCTCGTCGTCGTGGTTCGCCGAGATGAGCGACAGCATCACCTGCTCCCCGGCCAGCAGCGGCACGCCGCCCACGGTCGTCGCGCGCTGCACGGTCCGCCGCACCTGGAGCACCGGCGTCCACCAGCGCAGCATCTCCTCCACGGCGCTGTCGAGCAGCCTGTCGTCGGCCTGCTCCTCGCGCAGCCGGACGTACTCGGCGGGGTGGCGCAGCAGCGCGTACAGCCCTCCGGCGAGGGCGTTCCGCACCGTCTCGGGCAGGTCGTTCGCGACCTCCCCGACGAAGTCGACCGTGTCGCCGGACGGGATGCGGGCGAGCATGGCCCGCGCGGGCGGATCCATGTCGATGAGGGCCGCGTCTCCGGGCGGCGGCGGGGCGTCGCCGCTCGCCGGGCCGTGCGGCGCGCCGTCCGGCTGCGGCGCGAACAGCCCGGGGTTCACGAGGGCGTGGTGGACGTCGCAATAGCGCAGCACGGCCCACGCGCCGGACCGCTCGGCCCCGCCGCCGTCCAGCCACACCACCGGCGTCCGCGACCGGAGCCGTTCGAACCGGTCGTAGGGGACCCCGCGGGCGTAGGTGTCCGCGCGGCCGAGGGCCCCGGCGTCGGAGACGGGTGACGCGCCTCGCCGTTGAGGCATGGGGAACCTCCTCTCCGAGGCAGACGCTAACGCGTCCCGGCGGAACCCTGAAAGGTCCGGATTCGGCCGTCCCGCACGCGGTTTCGCCCGTCAGCCGGCGAGCCACTCCCCGGTCTCGACGCTGACCAGCCCGTGCCGGGCCGCCTCGATCACCGCCTCCCGCTGCGAGTGCACGCCCAGTTTGGACAGGACGCTCTGCACGTGGCTGCGCGCCGTGCTGCGGGTGACCCCCATCGCCTTGGCGAGCGCCTGCGTGGACTCGCCGCGCGCCAGCCGCGTCAGCACCTCCCGCTCGCGCGGCGTGAGGAACTGCGCGATCTTCTGCGCGCGGCTGCGCGGCCGGGCGCCGCCGCGCGGCGCCGGCGGGCCGGCGACGACCTCGCCGTCGGCGACGCGGCGCAGCACGGCGAGGATGTCGCCGGCCTGCTGCCCCTTGTGCGCGAACCCCCGCACGCCCGCCGCGACGCCCGCCTCCAGCACCGGCTGCTCCAGGAAGCCGGTCAGCACGACGAACTTGGTGTGCGCGGCCGAGGCGCGCAGCCGCGGCATCCAGTCGAGCGCGGTGCCGGACGAGAACTGCAGGTCGATCAGGCAGACGTCGGGCTGCCTGGCCCGCAGCACCGGCAGCGCGTCGGCCGGGGAGTAGACCACCCCGACGACGCTGTGCCCGGCGTCCGCCAGCACCAGCGACAGCGACTCGGCGAAGACCGCGTGGTCGTCGCAGATGACCACTCTCATGGATGGGGCCGCCAGTCGTCGGCGAACGCGTCGGCGCCGCTCCGCGACGCGACCGTGTCCGGCGGCGGGGCCGCCGGCAGCAGCATCCGGACGCGTGCCCCGCCCATCTCGCAGGTGCGGATCTCCAGGCTGCCGCCGTAGCCGGAGATGAGGTCGTGCACGATGCCGAGCCCGAGCGACGCGAGGCCCGGCCGCGCCGGGCCGTGCCCCGGGCGGCCCGGGTGCGCGCCCCACCCGGCCCCGAAGCCGGGGCCGTCGTCGTCGACCTGGATGGCGATCCAGCCCTGGTCGGCGTCGACGCGCACGTCCACGCGCCCCGCCGCCACGCGGCACGCGTTGTCGAGGACGTTGCGGACCGCGCGCCACAGCGCCACCGGGTCCATGTGGGCCCACGCCTCGCACCCGGTGAAGCACACCTCGTGCGCGGTGGCGAGCCGCATGCCGGTGACGACCTCGGCGGTCAGCTCGTCCACCCGGAGCCGCTCGGGGCCGGGCAGCGGGCGGCCGGCGCCGTCGTCGTCCTCGTCGAGCCGGCGCAGCAGGTGGTCGAGCCACCGGGTCTCGCCGAGCAGCTGGTCGATGCGGGCCCGGCTGGTGTCGCCGACGTCGTCGGCGACGACGACGGCCGAGGCCAGCATGATGATCGTGCCCAGTTCGTGCCGGATGTCATGGCGGAGCCGGCGCCGCCACAGCACCTGCTCCCCCCGCCCGGACGCCGCCGGCCGGTCCCGCCCGCCGTCGCGCGCGCCCGCGAGCGTCCCCGCGCCCGCGGCGGCTTCCGCCGGGGAGGACCGAGCCCGCCCGTTGTTCATGGAGACCCCCCGTCCACTATTCCAGCACCCTATAGACCGTCACCCCGCCTCCCGGCGGATGTCCAGTCAATTGGCCGCAACAGACCCGTGCCTGACCAGAAGTGGACATGCCGAAGGCGAGCGTAAACTTCCTTCTTTGTCGAAGCGTCTCAGCCAATGTCAGTTCTGCCCTGAGACATTTCATTCATGCCGGTGGCGTAGCCGCTTTGCGCATTCCGGCGGGTGCGCCCCCGGGCGGCGCGCGGGACAGTATCCCCATGCCGACGGTCACATTTCTCGGACATGCGGGGGTGGCGGTGGACGCGACCGCGTTCCACCTGCTCGCGGACCCGTGGCTCGCTCCAACGGGGGCCTTTCTCGGAGCCTGGCACCAGTATCCGAGAAACGATCACCTGGATCTCGCCCCGATCCTCGACGCCGACTGGGTCGCCGTCTCGCACGAGCATCTAGATCATTTCGACCCGTGGGTCCTGGAGCGCCTTCCGGCGCGGACCCGGATCCTCATTCCGCGTTATCCCGGACCCGCCTTCCGGGAACGCATCACGGCCGCCGCCGGCGGCCGCCAGGTAATAGAGATCGAACCCTGGGGGAAATTCCCTCTTGACAATCGCGGGTCCTGGATCACCGTGATTCCAGAACTGTCGCCAATGTGCCACGATGCCGCCTTTCTCATCGTGGCGGACGGCCGCGGCATCCTGCATTGCAACGACGCCCGGCTCACCGCCGCGCAGGCCCGCCGCGCCAAGCACCTCGCGGGCGGCCGGCTCGACCTGATGGCCCTGCAGACCTCCGGCGCGTCCTGGCACCCCATCTGCTACGAGTACCCTCCCGAGGAGATGGCGAAGGTCTCCATGGCCAAGCGGATCTCCAAGCTCCGCGCCGCGCAGCGCCTCGTCCGGCAGACCGAACCGGAGCTGGCCGTCCCCTTCGCGGGCCCGCCCTGCTTCCTCGACGCCGAGGTCTCCCACCTCAACTGGGTCCTCGACCAGCGGGACGGCGCGTTCTGCGACCCGGAGGTCTCCACCGCGTGGCTGCGCGAGCACCTGCCCAAGCAGCGCTGGGACTACTTCCTGCCCGGCGACGCCGTCGACCTCGACACCGGCGACATCACCCGCGACCCGGTCTCCGCGGAGTTCTCCTTCGCCGACGCCGGCGCCTACCTCGACCGCTACGCCGCCGACCGCGCGGAGGCCATCGCCGGCGTCCTCGCCGGCTACCCGGAACCGGGCCCGGACCTGTTCGACCGCTTCAAAGCCCACTTCACCCACCTCGGCGGCCTGAGCGACTACTTCAACCGGCACATCGCCATGATCGTCCGGTTCGAGATCACCGGCCCCAACGGCGGCGTCTGGGACGTCGACTTCGCCCCCGGCGGCGCCACCGTCTCGACCGCCTCCCCGGACGTCCGCCCGCACTACCGGATCACCACCGCCGGCCGCTGGCTGGACACCGTCCTCACCGGCCGCATGGCCTGGGAGGACCTCCTCATCTCCTTCCGCCTCAGCCTCTACCGCGACCCCGACGTCTACAACGACTACCTGGTCGGCCTCCTCAAACACGCCAACGCGCCCGCCCTCCAAGCCGTCGAGGAGTACGAGACCGGCCGCGACGAGTCCGAGCGCATCACCGTCGCCTGCGACGGCGCCCGCTACGACATCCCCCGCTACTGCCCGCACGCCGGCGAAGACCTCTCCGTAGGCGCCGTCGTCCGCGACGGCCAGATCCACTGCCTCGCCCACAACTTCGCCTTCGACCTGGCCACCGGCGAATGCCTGAACGCAAGAGCCGCCAACCTGACCAGTAGAAGGGTGAGCTGAGTTTGCCCAGGGGGAGTGTTGACCCAGGGGGCGACCCCCTGGGAACCCCTGATCGTGCGGGCTCGGGTTGGTGGCGCTGCGGCTCAGGCCGTGGACGTCCGGGCTTGGGGGTAACGGGAGGGTTACGGGGTGGGATTGGGTGGATCATGGTGTGTTAGGTTCGACCTGGGTTTTCTGGGGGTTGAAGGGGTGCGGGGCTTGGACCGCAAGAAGGTCGGCCTGTTGGCCGTCGCGTTCGTTCTGGTCGTCGGGGTGCTGGAAGTCGTGGCCGTCAAAGTGGGGTCGTTCGACTTCCCGGTGCCGTCCGGCTCGCAGCCGGCCATCGCCGACAAGGCGGGCGGGCACTAGCCGCGGGTGTTGCGGGCCCGGATGAGGGTCTGCAGGTCGGGGTGCGCGCCGCCCGTCGCGTCGGCGAGGGTGGGGCAGGCCCACTGGCCCTGGCGGCCCCACGAGTAGGAGATCTCCAGGGGCGGGCGCGGCGTGAGGCGGTCCCAGCGGGCGAGGATCTTGCGGAACTGCGTCTCCGTCGGCAGCCAGTACTGCTTGTCGCCGCTGGAGCAGCTCTGCCCGAACGTCTGCAGGACGGGCGCGATCCGGGTGCGCGGGATGCCGGCGGCGTCGGCCATCCGGACCATCCGGTCGATCGCCCCGATGTCGCAGTTCTCGCGGGCCTTGGACGAGCCCTTGCACGGGTACGGGTCGAGGCCGATCAGGTCGACCCCGACGCGTTTCGGGGTGAGGGGCTTCATCGGCCAGTCGGTGAGGGAGATGAACGAGACCTGGCCGGGCGCGTTCTGCTCCAGGTACTCGGCGCGGCGGCGGATCTCGCCCGCGACCTTCGGGCAGTCGCGGGTGTTCGGCTCGTCGGACAGGTACCAGCCGTAGACCTTCGGGTCGTGTCCGAACTGGGCGACGGCCCGCTTGAACGCGTCCCAGTCGAGTTCGAAGTCGCCGCAGGTGAAGTTGCCGACCCACAGGAGCGCCTGCATGCCCGCCGGGACGCCGGCGACGAGCGCGGCGTCCGCCTTGACGTCCACCAGGTCGTAGCCGAGGGCCCGGAGGCGGGGGTAGTCGGACGGCTGGGTGTTCAGCGCGATCCGGCGGGTCTTGCCGGCGGCGGGCGTGCCCGGCGAGGCCAGCGGCCCGCGGTACGGCTCGTATCCGGACGACCTGTGCTGCAGGAACAACAGGAACCCGGCCACCAGGACGACCGCGGTCGCGACGGCCGAGAGCTTGAACCGGGCGTCCCGGAAGTCCATGGTGTCTCCCCGATGGCGGGCGGTGTCAGGCCGCGGAGCCGGGTTCGGTGCGCTTCTCCTGCGGTTCCGCGAACGCGCCGGTGATCCGCAGGGGCGGGATCGGGATGCCGAGGATGTGCTTCACCGTGTCCCACAGCGCGCCGAACGTGGCGCGCATCGACGGGTCCCGCAGGTAGACGGCGTCGACGGCGACGCGGGCCGGGACGATCCGCTCGATGTAGTTGACGAGATCGACCTCCTCACCGGGCCCGAGGACGTCGAAGTCGCGGAACCGGACCTCCGAGACGCCGGTCAGGCCGGGGCGGTGGTCGAAGATCCAGCGGCAGTGCTCGGCGTAGTGCTCGGCCAGGTCGTAGGTCTCCGGGCGCGGCCCGACGAGGGTCATCTGGCCGCGCAGCACGTTCACCAGCTGCGGCAGCTCGTCCAGCGACCACTGCCGCAGCAGCTTGCCGACCTTCGTGAGCCGCGGATCGCAGTTGGCGGTGACGGTGAGGCCGCCGACGCCCTGCCGCATCGTCCGGAACTTGTACATGGTGAACGGCCGCCCGCCCTGCCCGACGCGGGTCTGCCGGAACACGCCGGGGCCGGGGCTGGACAGCCGCACCAGCAGGTAGATGAGCAGCAGCGGGACGCTGAGCAGCAGTAGCCCGGTGAGCGCGCCGGCGATGTCCAGCACGCGGCGGGGCCGCGACGGGGGGACGCCGTCGGACGTGTCGACGGGACGGCTCACGAGCTCGGACATGGTCACCCCTTGTGTTTGACGTGCTGGAACCACACCAGCAGTGCGGCCGTGGTGGCGACGAAGGAGATGGACGTGGCGACGGCCGCGCCGATCGCGCCGTGCGTCGGGATCAGGACCGCGCCGAGGACGACGACCACCACGAGGCCGATGCCCTGCCCGGTCGACGCGGCGCCGGGCCGCCCCACCCCGTACAGGTAGGCCATGACGAGGCCGGTCACCCCGAACGTGACGACGCCGGCGAGCCGGATGTAGGTGGGCACGACCGCGTCGTCGAACACGTCCCCGAAGACCCAGGGCAGCGCGGTCCCGGCGATGAGCGCGAGCGGCAGCGCGGCCAGCGCCGACACGCCCAGCGCGGGCAGGATCAGGCGGGACGTGCGCTTCGTCGCCGTCTCCCGGTCCTCCTTGGCGAAGTCGGGGTACAGGACGTAGTTGACCGCGAGCCCCGGCAGCTGCACCAGCTCGGCGAACTTGCTGGCGACCGTGTAGACGCCGAGCACCTTCGGCCCGGCGAGCGCGCCGAGCAGCGCCATGTCGAAGCGGAGCTGCAGCAGGTCGATGAGCTGGCCGAGGTAGCCGCGGAACCCGTACCCGGCGATGGAGCGGCCGAGCCGCCGGTCGGCGCGCCCCCAGCCGGCGAAGAACCCGCGCCGGGCGAGCCGCCGCGCGATCCACGCTGCGGCGGCGACGTCGGCGAGCACGAGCCCGGTGATGAGCGCGCCGGGCCCGTACCAGCCGGTCAGGATCACCAGGTAGATCGGCAGGAACACGAACTCCTCGACGGCGATGGCGAGGCTCGCGCCCGGCTGGTCGTCGGTGCCCTGGAGCAGGCCCTTGCCGACCGACACGAAGCCCTGGGTGAAGGACGGCGCGGCGGCGGCGATCGTGACCCAGATCCCGAACGATTTGAAGAACACCAGGTAGAACAGGGGGCTGAGGGCCAGCCAGCCGATCCCGGAGGCCGTCGCGCCGATCACGGTGAGCCAGGCGAGCGTGGGCCGCACCCGGCTCTGGTCGTAGTCGGAGCGGGCGAGGAAGAACGGCGCCGCGCCCGGGAGCCCCGCGCTGGACAGCTGGCACAGCAGCCCCGGCAGGATCCGGACGAGGGTGAACGCGCCGACGAGCTTCGGCCCGCCGATCCGCGCGACGAGGATCGTCGCGATGCCGAGCGACCCGAGCGCCCCGATCCGTCCCGCCATGTTCCCCGCGACCAGCGCGACGAGCCGCCGCCGGAGCCGCGACTCCGGTGCGGGCGCGACGGCGGCGGGGGACTGCGTGTCGGTCATCGCGCTTCCTCGCTTTCACGGGTGGGGCCGCCGGGGTGTTCCGCCCGGCCGAAGCAGTCGAGGGCGGCGATCAGGCCGAAGAACGCCCAGCCGTGGCGGTAGTGGAGGGTCTCGTAGAACAGCCCGGAGACGAGGAAGACGGCGACGAGCGCGCCGAACAGCTCGGGCCGCGGGACGAGCCGCGCGTACTCGGCGGTCAGGGCGCCGCGCCGGGCGATCCGCACGCACTTCAGCAGCAGGACGAACACCAGCGTGATGAGCGCGACGCCGCCGAGGAAGCCGCGTTCGAGCACGGACGCCACGTAGTCGTTGTGCGCCTCGCGTACGTAGGTCTCCTGCCGCACCAGCATCTGCTTCTCGGTCTGGCCCGGCCCGATGCCCCACGGGTGCGTCTGGTCGTCGATCATCTGGATGGTGGTGGCGAGGACGGTGCTGCGCGAGTTGGTGCTCTCCCCGGTCGTCCGGCCGATGGAGTCGCGCAGGATCGGCGACGCCTGGCTGGCCCGGTCCAGCAGCGGCTGGACGTTCACGGTAGAGACGACCGCGGCGGCGCCGCCGCCGACGAACACGGCGAGCGCGCCGACGGCGACGGCGTGGTGCGCCTTGCCCTCGCGGAACAGCCGGAACAGGTAGCCGAGCAGGACCGCGACGCACAGCGCGAGCAGCCCGCCGTTCGAGCCGGTCAGCAGCTCGGCGGCGATCAGCACGCCGCAGACCGCGAAGCGCCGCCGGGCCGTCTCGGGGAAGCGGCTCGCGCGGGCGATGAAGAAGACGCAGATGAACCAGTTGGACGCGTAGTTGGCGTCGCCGAAGGTGAACATCGCGCGTTCGCCGTCGACCTGCTTGCCCGACAGCGCCTCGATGCCCAGCACGAAACCGACGATCATCACGACGGCGTAGAACGTGCCGATCCACACGAACGCGCGCAGCGCGAGGCGCAGCAGGGACGCGTCGCGCCCGAAGTTGGCGATGGCGACCGCCCACAGCAGGACGAACAGGTCCTTGGCGAGGGTGAGCCCGCCCGCGTCGTTGACCACGGCCGCGATGCCGCCCGCGATGATCGTCATGAGGGTCGGGATGAGGAACGGCCACCGGATCGGCAGCCGCCGGGTGCCCGCCCACAGCAGCAGCGTCGCGGTGACGCCGACGAGCACGAGGTCGGGCAGGCCGGTGTTGCCCGGTCCGGGCGCCAGCCCGGCCGGCATCAGCATCGGCAGCGAGGCGATGCCCGCGATGATCATGACCGCCGGCAGCCGGGTGCGGCGGGTCAGCGGCGGCGGCGCGGGCGGCGCCTCGGTGATCGCGGTCATGGGCGCGCGGAGCTCCCCCGGTAGACCTCGTCCAGGACGGTCCCGAGGTGGGCGGGCGAGAACCAGTCGCCGACCCGCGCGCGGGCGCGTTCCGCCATGCGGGCCGCGGCGGCCGGGTCGTCGAGCAGCGCCGACACCGCGGCGGCGAGCCCGTCCGGGTCCTCCGGCCGGACCAGCATCCCCGTCTCACCCGCGAGGACGAGGTCCTGGTTGGACGGGACGGCGGTCGCGACCAGCGGGACGCCCGCCCCGATCGCCTCGACCAGCACGCACGGCAGCCCCTCCCACCGGCTCGCCATCGCCATCACGTCGAACGCGGGCAGCACGTCGGCGACGTCGCCGCGGTGCCCGAGCCAGCGCATCCGCTCGGCGACGCCGAGCTTCTCGGTGAGCTCGGCCAGCTCGTCCGCCATGGGGCCGCCGCCGACCCACAGCCCGAACACGTCGTCCGGCAGCCGGGCGATCGCCTTCACGAAGATCTCCGGGCCCTTCTGGAACGTCAGCCGCCCGATCGACCCGACGACCTTCACGCCGAGCGGCAGGTCGAGGCGGCGGCGGGCCTGCGCGCGGGAGCCGGGCGCGGCGGCGTAGGCGTCCACGTCCACGGCCGGCCAGGACAGCCGCACCCGCTCCGGCGTGGTCAGCCCGAGCCGCAGCGCCGTGGTGACCGTCTCCGACCCGATCGCGAGGAACGCGTCGGTGCGCTTGGCGGCGATCCGTTCGAGACGTATATATACGCGTCGCCGCGGCCACGACTGGAACTCGTTGAACGGGAACCCGTGCCAGGTGTGCACGATGCGGGGCACGCCCGCGCGGGCCGCCGCGATCCGCCCGATCACGCCGCCCTTCGCGCTGTGCGTGTGGACGACGTCGTACCGGCCGTCCGCGAGCACGCGGGTCAGCGTGCGCAGCGCGGCCAGGTCGTCGCGCGGCGAGATCTGCGGCACCAGCGGCCCCACCTGGACGATCTCCATCCCGGCGGCGTGCGCCTGGGGGGTGAGGTCACCGGCGGCGGCGTTGGCGACGGCATCGTCCCCGTAGAGGACGCTGTTTCCGATGGACGCTGCCGTGCTGTCCATACCGACGCCGCCGGTGACGATCGCGCGCTCGTAGCCGCCGTCGGGGAGGGCCAGCGCGCCGTTCAGCGCGACCTGCCCGGCCCCGCCGTTGAAGCGGGTGATCACCGTGGCGACTCTGAGCTTCCTCGTGGTACTCAACTGGCACACCTCACAGGCCGGGCGGGTCGGGGCTGCACTGCGCGCCGCAGAGGCAGGGCGGCGCGGGCGGCGGGGGCTCGGCGGGGTCGGGCCGCCGCACCGGGTGGTATTCGGGCAGCAGCCGGCGCAGCAGCAGCCGCACCGCTTCGTCGTCGCCCGCCCCGGCCGCCGCCTCCAGCTCGTCCAGCAGCTGCGGCAGCCCGGCGGGCGGCGCGGCGGGCCGGGTCGCCCAGATCTTCGGGTGCGCGGTGCGGATCCGGCGCTCGGAGTCGGCGAACGCCTTCTCCGCGAGCTTCTCGCCGGGCCCGAGCCCGCTGAACCGGATCGTCACCTCCGGCAGCCGCAGCTGCTCGGCGTACCGGTGCACGAGGTCGACGACCGGGACGGGCCGGCCCATGTCGAGGACGAACGTCTCCGCCTCCTCCGCCATCGCCGCCGCCTCGATCAGCAGCCCCGCCGCCTCCCGCACCGTCATGAAGTGGCGGGCGACCTCGGGGTGGGTGATCGTGACGACCTCGCCGGAGGTGATGCGGTGCGCGAGCAGCGGCAGCAGCGACCCGGTCTCGCCGATCACGTTGCCGACGCGGACGGCGGCGAAGCACGTCGAGCCGGGCGTCGCGGTCCGCAGCAGCAGCTCCCCGAGCCGCATCGTCGCGCCGAACACCGAGGTCGGGTCGGCGGCCTTGTCGGAGGAGACGAACACGACCCGCTCCGCCCCGTGCCGCACCGCCGCGTCGATCACGTGCCGGGTGCCGAGGACGTTGTGCGCGACGCCCCGGCACGGGTCGCGTTCGACGTCCGCCAGCTCGTTGCGGCCCGCCGTGTGGAACAGCAGGTCGGGGCGGGCCGCCTCGATGACCTCGCCGACGCGCCGCTCGTCGCGCACGTCGGCCCGGGCCGGGATGGCGTCGGCCAGCTCGCCGCTCAGCCGGGCGAGGCCGTCGCCGTCCCGGTCGAGCAGGGTCAGCGCGGCCGGTTCGAGCCGCCCGACCTGGTGGCAGAGGGCGCGGCCGACCGTCCCGCACGCCCCGGTGACCAGCACCCGCCGGCCGCGGACGAGCCGCCGCCCGCGATGCCGCGCCATGACCACCTCGTCCCGCCCCATCAGCAGGGCGAGCGGGCTGACCGGGACCGGCGCGGGGGTCCCGATGCGGCGGCGCGGCAGGAACCTTCGCACGGTCAGTCCCGGGTCCGCGTCCGCAACGCCTCGGTGAGCGCGGCGACGACGAGGTCGACGCCGTCGTCGGTCAGCCCCGGGTACATCGGCAGCGACAGCAGCTCCTCGCCGACCCGGTCGGTCACCGGCACCCGCGCGCACTCCTCGGCGCCCAGGATCTCCTGGTAGGCGGTCATCTGGTTCGCCGGGATGAAGTGCACGGACGTCGCGACGCCCGCCGCCTCCAGCTCGCCGCTGATCGCGTCGCGGTCCGGGACGCGGACCTGGTAGAGGTGCCAGGCGTGCCGGATCCCGGCCAGGTTCCGCTGGGGGAGGACCACGCCGGGGAGGTCCCGCAGCGCCGCGTCGTAGCGGGCGGCGATCTCGGCGCGCCGCTCCTGCCAGCCCGGCAGCGCCGCGAGCTGCGCCCGCCCGATCGCCGCCTGGACGTCGGTCATGTTCGCCTTCAGCCCGACCCGTTTGACGTCGTACCGCCAGCTGCCGCCCGGGAGGTAGCGCTTCCAGGAGTCCTTGCTCATCCCGTGCATCCGCATCGCGCGGACCCTGTCGGCGAACTCCCGGTCGCTGGAGGCCACCGCGCCGCCCTCGCCGATCGGCAGGTTCTTCGTCGCGTAGAAGGAGAAGCACGCGGCGAACGACTCCGCGCCGACGTTCCTGCCGCCGCGCGCGGCGCCGGGGCCGTGGGCGGCGTCCTCGACGACCCTCGTCCGGTCGAGCCCGGCCGCCTCCGCCAGCGCGGCCACGTCCACCGGGTACCCGCCCTGGTTCTGGACGATCATCGCCGCCGGGGCGGCGCGCCCGGCCGCCGCCTTCACCGTCTCCGGGCTCGGCACCAGCGTGTCCTCGTCGATGTCGACCAGCACCGGCCGGTGCCCCGCGTGCAGGATCGCGTTGATCGCGCCGCAGAACGTCAGGCTCGGCGTCAGCACCGCCGAACCGGGCGGCAGGTCCAGCGCGCGGAGGCACAGCTCCAGCGCGGTCGTGCACGACGCCACCGCCACGACGTGCGCGGCGCCCAGGTGGTCGGCGAACTCCTGCTCGAACGCGGCGGTCTGCGGGCCCGTCGTGATCCAGCCCGAGTCGAGCACCTTGACGACCGCGTCGGACACCTCGCCGGCCACCGGCGGGACCGTGAACGGAACGGACGAACTCATCTGGCTACCCCCTGCTCTTCCGGGACGCGGAGACCTTCCGGGACGTGGCGACGACGCCGAGCAGCGGCCAGCCCGACGCGGCGACCAGATCGCGGACCGTCTCCAGCCCCGCCACCCGCGTCACCGGCCCGACCGCCACGACCACGCCGACCACCTCGTCCGAGCCCGGATCGACGTCCTCGAACGCGTGCACATGACAGAGCCGGCGCACCGGAACCGGCTGGGTGACCTCCGAGGGCGACACCTCGGACTTCTTCGTCATCACCGCGGTGCCGCCGGCGCGGACCACCGAGGTGCTCTTCTTCGTCCCGCCCGGCCCGCTGCTGTTCAGCGACGGCCCGCCGCCGCCGTCGTCGCCGGGCTCGTCCTTGTTCCCGGGCCGGGCCGTGACGACCTTCGTGTCGTCCCCGTACACCGCGGACGCCACCGCCGACACCAGGTCCGCGGGCAGCGGTCCGGGCGCGCCGACGAGCGTGACCCGCCCGACGCCCTCCTTCTTGGCGGCCAGCCGGATGCGCCGCCCGAGGTCGGCGAGCTGCGCCGGCCCCCGGTCGGCCCAGCCGAGCAGCGGCACCCCGAGCCGCCGGGCGACCCGCCGCTGCCCAGGGATCGTGGGACGGACCATCTCCGTCACCACCGCGATCAGGATCCCGCCGATCAGCCCGACCAGGCCCGCGATCGACGCCATCATGACCACCGGGTTCGTGCGCGGCGCCAGCACCGCCGGCTGCACCACCGACGCCGTGCCCGCCGTGGACAGCTGCGTCTGCAGGTCCGAGCGGTTCGCGCGCAGGTCGGTCAGCTCCGCCTGCACCCGCTCCCGCTCGTTCGCGGCGCCGATGTCGGGGTTCGGCTGCGCGTTCGCCCGCCGCGACAGCGGCCCGAGCTTCTTCTCCAGCTCCCGGACGCGCTTGTCGATCTGGTCCATCTGCTGCGTGATCGCGCCCTGGTTGGAGGTGTTGATCTCCTTGACGACCGCGGCGCCGATCGCGTCCGCGAGCCGCCGCGCCACCTCCGGGTCGGGGTCCTTCACCGACAGCTCGACGATCGTGGACGTGCCGAGCCCGGTCACCTCGATCGCCTTGGCGACCTTCAGCGTCGAGCGGTCGACCCGCTGCTGCCGCAGCACCTCGGTGAGCAGGTTCTCGCTGGTCGCGAACGCCTTCACCTGGCTGACCACGATGGACACGCCCGCGTCCCCGGGGGCGGCGTCGGTCGCGCGGCTGCTCGCCTGCAGGCGCGACTTCGCGACCGACGGCGGCTCCTGCCCGCCCATCACCAGGCCCACCAGCACCAGCGGGACCACCGTCATGACCAGCAGAAGCGCCCAGTAGCTGCGAACCACCCGCGCCGCGACCTCGTCGATCTCCACGATTCCCTCCGGGTTCGTCACGGCGAGCGTAAGGAGGGGCTTCAGCGGAGCAATCGCCCAAACGACGACCCCGGACTACGCCTTTTGCACCAGGGGCGCCGACGCCCTGGGAGTCAGCCGGACGGCCGCATGCCGGCCCGCATGGCGAGCGTGATCGCCTCCAGCGCCGAGTGCAGCCCGAGCTTCGCCAGCAGGTTCTGCGTGTGCGTCCGGACGGTGTTGGCCGACAGCCCGAGCCGCTCGGCGATCTCGGCGCGCCCCAGGCCGTCCACCATGCACTGCAGCACCTCGCGCTCCCGCGGCGTCAGCTCCGCCAGCAGGCCGGAGCTCTCGGCCCCGCCGCCCTCCCGGACGAGCCTGCGCAGCACGTCGCCCAGCACGTCCGGCGGAATCCACCCGCCCTGCCGCGCCGCCGACCGGATCACCCGCGCCACCAGATCGGCGCTCTCGGTCTTCTCCAGCCAGCCGACCGCGCCGCGCCGGACGGCCTGCACCATCGCGTCCGGGTCGCTCATCGCGGTCAGCACGACGACGCGGACGTCCGGGTGGTCCGCGCGGACCCGGTCCAGGACGTCCAGGCCGCTCTCGGCGCCCAGCATCAGGTCGAGGACGAGCACCCGGGGGCGCTCGGTGGCGGCCAGCGCGAGTGCGCGCCGCACGTCGGCGGCGATCGGCAGGATCACCAGATCGGGCTCGCGCCCCAGCCGCGCCGCGAGGGCCTCGGCGAACAGCGCGTGATCGTCCACGATGAGGACGCGGATCGGTTCCATCCACCGACCATGACCGCTGCGCGCGCCGGGCGGATCCTGCAAACGCTGTACTCCGTCCGGACCCGGCCGCGGGGGAGGGTCGCGTGCGCGGACGCACTCGCGCCGCGTCCGGTTCACCGGCGTCCTAACCCGGTCACCTTCCGTGCGGGACATTGACCGTCCGCGACCGCCTGCGGATCCTGTGCGTGTCATTTCAGGGGACGCACTGGCCTGCAGGGGATGCCACATGAAAGTGCTGATCACTGGGGGAGCCGGGTTCATCGGCAGCACGATCGCCTCCGCCTTCGCCGAGCGCGGCGTCACGCCCGTCGTGCTCGACAGCCTGGTCACGGGCCGGTCCGAGTTCGCCGCCGGCAAGATCTTCTACAAGGGCGACATCGGCGACGGCGACCTGGTCGACGAGATCTTCCGCGACCACCCCGACATCGCCGCGACCGTCCACTGCGCCGCGCTGATCGTGGTGCCCGACTCGATGGCCGACCCGCTGCGCTACTACCGGGTCAACCTGTCCAAGACCCTCGACCTCGCCGGCCACCTCGTGCGCAACGGCTGCGACCGGATGATCTTCGCGTCCACCGCCGGGATGTACCGCCCGGAGCCCGACCTCTCGGTCACCGAGACGTCCTTCCTCGAACCGCAGAACCCGTACACCCGCTCGAAGATGATGGCGGAGCTCCTCCTGCAGGACTTCTGCAAGGCCTACGACTTCCGCGTCATCTCGCTGCGCTACCTCAACCCGATCGGCGCCGACCCCCGGCTGCGCACCGGCCTGCAGAGCAGCAAGCCCACGCACGCCCTCGGCAAGATGATCGAGTGCCACGCCCTCGGCGTCCCCTTCAAGATCACCGGAGTGGACTGGGAGACCCGGGACGGCACCGCGATCCGCGACTACATCCACGTCTGGGACATCGCCCGCGCCTTCTACGAGGCCGCCGCCCGCTTCGACTCGATCATCCCGCCGGTCGGCGACCACCCCCGGTACGAGGTGATCAACCTCGGCACCGGGGACGGCACCACCGTCCGCGAGCTGGTCGCCGCCTTCCGCGAGGTGGTCGGCGACTCCTTCGTCGCCGAGGACGCCCCGGCCCGCCCCGGCGACGTCGTCGGCGCCTACGTCAAGCCGGACAAGGCGTGGGACCTCCTCTCCTGGAAGCCCGAGTACACCATCGAGGACGCCATACGCCACTCCCTGCAGTGGGCCGAACGCCGCCGCGACCTCGACGTCGCCTGACCCCTCGCCCGGGGCGCGCCGCCTCCGGGCGCCGCGCCGCAGCCCCTGGTCCGGCGCGTCCGGCCTCCTCCTTCCGCCGGAGGCCGGACGCGCCGCGGCCCGTCGCGGGGCGGCCCGCCGACCGCCCCGCGACCGGCCGGGGACCGCCGTGCGAGCCGCCGCGCGCGGATGCCGCCCGTCCCCGCGGGAGTAGGATCCACCGGAAGCCCGCGGCGGAAAGAGGTGCTCAATGGCGGTCGCACGTCCCAAGAATTGGGTGGCGAACAGGCCGGTCCAGGATTCCCGGCTGGCCTGGGAGGCCGCAGTTCCCGAATTGGCCCGGCGATCAAGGAATTGGTGGACCGCCCCTCTCCGGATTCTCGGTGCCGCGGTTCCCAACCGGCGCGCGAACGGCGGCATGGAAGGCGGCGGCTCGACCGGTTTCGCCCGCGAGATCGGCCAGGACGCGTCCAGCGGACGCCTGAAGTCCTACGCGGTTCCCGTCGACGTCGCGGCCGAGCGCCTGACCCCCGAAGAACGGAAGGCGCTCCGCGCCGGAGGCGTCCTCCCGGAATGGTTCTTCGACGCGGTCGAAGAAGAGCGCCGCGCCCAGCGCAAACGCCGTTAGCCCTACCGGAAGGCCTCGATGTTGCGGCTGGCCCATTCGGCGAAGGGGCGGGGCGCGCGGCCGAGCACCCGCTCGACGTCCGGGCTGAGCCGCAGTTCGGCGGCGTTCGGCTCGCCGAGGACGGCCAGCGTGGTCTCCACGACCTGCTCCGGCATGAACGCGGACATCCGCGCGTGCGCCTCGGCCCGGGTCAGCTCCACGAACCGCACCGGCTCGCCGAGGGCCGCGCCGATCGCCTCGGCCTGCTGCCGGGGCGTCACGGCCGCCGGCCCGTTCAGCTCATACACCTGGCCCTCGTGCCCGTCCTCGCGGAGGGCGGCGGCCGCGACCTCCGCGATGTCCGCCGGATCGACCACCGGTATGCCGACGTCGCCGAACGGCGCGGCGGCGGTCCGCTCGGTGCGCACCGACTCCGCCCATGCGTAGGCGTTGGACGCGAAGCCGCCGGGACGGAGGATCGTCCAGGCGAGGCCCGATCCGCGCACCGCCTCCTCGATCGCCCGCATGACGCCTCCGTGCGAGGGCGACTCCGGCCTGGTCGCCACGCCCTGCGAGGAGAGCAGCACCACCCTCCGGACACCGGCGGCCTCCGCCGCGTCCAGGACCGCCTTCGGATCGAACCCGTGGCCGCCCGCGCCGCCGTCGTGCAGGAACAGGGCCTCGGCGCCGTCGAGGGCGGGCCGCAGCGTGTCCGGCTCGGTCAGGTCCGCGCGCACGTGGGCGGCCCCGTCCGGCAGGTCAACGGGGCTCCTCCCCCGCGACACCGCCGTCGCCTTCTGCCCGGCCCGGGCCAGGGCCTGCACCAGCGGCCGCCCGACATTCCCGGTCGCCCCCGTCACCACGATCATGAGCAACTCCCCGCGTTCTCTCGTGTTCTGCGCGATGACGGCGACGCTAACAGCCTCCGTATAGTAGGTACCTAGAAGAAAGCGACTACCTCAGAGGGGTGCGCCATGACCCGTGCGGCGGCCGATGCCGTGACCGATCCCGAGCTGGCCTGCCCGGTCTCCCCGGTCGTCGACATCGTGTTCAGCCGGTGGACGACCCCCATCCTCTGGTCGCTCCACACGTTCGGCCGCCACCGGTTCGTGGAGCTGGAGCGGCGCATCAAGGGCATCACCCCCAAGGTGCTCACCCAGCGCCTGCGCCAGCTGGAGCGCGACGGCCTCGTCGTCCGCACCTACCACCCCGAGGTGCCGCCGCGCGTCGAATACGAGATCAGCGACCTCGGCCGCAGCCTCGGCCCCCTCTTCGCCCACCTCTCCGAGTGGGCCGAGACGAACCTGGAGCACGTCGAGCGCGCCAG
Source organism: Spirillospora sp. NPDC127506 (assembly GCF_040302145.1). Taxonomy (NCBI): domain Bacteria; kingdom Bacillati; phylum Actinomycetota; class Actinomycetes; order Streptosporangiales; family Thermomonosporaceae; genus Spirillospora; species Spirillospora sp. NPDC127506. The sequence goes on from NZ_JBEORG010000001.1 coordinate 141,423, forward strand.
GCGGCGCTACGACGGCAGCGGGGCGCCCCGCGGCTGATCAAGCCAGCTCCGCCTTGAAGCCCTGCCGCCAGGACGGGTAGCGCAGCTCCCAGCCGAGTTCCCGCTTGGCCTTGGCGTTGGAGAACCCGCGCCCCTCCGTCATCATGATCACCGCGACGTCGCCGGCCAGGGGGCGGGCCAGCCACGCGGGGACCTTCAGCGGGCGCTTCGCTCCCGCGCACTCGGCCACGTAGGGCAGCCACTCCGCGGCCGGGGCCGGCTCGTCGTCGACGATCGCGAACACCCCCCGCGCCTTCTGCTCCACGGCGAGGACGGTGGCGGACGCCGCGTCGTCCAGGTGCACCCACGAGCAGTATCCGGTGCCTCCGCCGACGACCGGGAACTGCCGCTTGCGCACCGGCCCGACCAGGTCGTCCATGGCGCCCGGGCCGTAGAACCAGCCGTAGCGCAGGACGGCGCCGCCCGCCTTGAGGACCGCCTCCTCGACGTGGCGGATCGCCTTCATCCCCGGTTCGGCGGGGGTGCCCGCCATCGGGTCGACCGGGTCCTCCTCGGTCTTCACCCGGCCGCCCTCGCGGATACCGTTCCAGGCGCCGTAGCTCTGCGCGACGAAATGGGGGACGCCGTTCGCCTCGGCGGCGGCCAGCAGGTTGTCCGTCCCCTCGGTGCGGAGGCGGTTGGTGCCCGCGAACCACCGGTCCATGTGCTTCATGTCGGCCTTGCCCGCGTGCGCCGCGGAGATCGCGGTCATCTGGTGGACGATCACGTCCGGCCGGGCGGCCGCGACCGCCTCGTTGACCGAGGCCGCGTCCAGCCCGTCCATGACGACGCCGTCCGCGCCCATGTCCTCCAGCAGGCCGAGCTTGGCCTCGCTCGTCGCCGTGGCCGTCACCTGGTGGCCGCGCTCCAGCAGCTGCGGCACCAGCCTGCGGCCGAGGACGCCCGTCCCGCCTGCCACGAACACTCGCATGACCATCACCTTTCCCTGAATCGGTCTCTACAAGCGGGGACGAGACGGCCCGGCCGACTGTGACATGGGCGGCGGCATGGCGCACGTCACATCCGGGAGGTGTCACAGACCTCCGCGCCCGTCCCGTCGTGAGGGTGCAACCGCGAGAACGTGAGGAGAGCACGATGGAACCGCGCCTGAACCTGTTCGAGAGCCCGGTGATGGGCAAGGTGCTGAAGCACCTCGTCGCGGCGGGCCACGCGATCCCCGACTCGACGCTGCCGCGCTCGACGCAGGAGCTCGTGCGGCTCCGCGTCAGCCAGATCAACGGCTGCGCGTTCTGCGTCGACATGCACAGCAAGGAGGCCGCGCACGCCGGCGAGACCGCGACCCGCCTCAACCTGGTGGCGACCTGGCGCGAGGCCACGGTGTTCACCGAGGCCGAGCGCGCCGCCCTGGAACTGGCGGAGCAGGGCACCCGGATCGCCGACGCGGCCGGCGGCGTCCCCGACGACGTGTGGGCGAACGCCGCCAAGCACTACGACGACGAGCAGCTCGCGGCGCTGGTGTGCGTCATCGCCGTCATCAACGCCTTCAACCGCGGCAACGTCATGACCCAGCAGCCGGCCGGCGACTACCAGCCCGGCCAGTTCGGCTGACGCGCACCGCGCACCAGGGCCGCGGGCGCCGGACGGCGCCCGCGGCCCTGGTGCGTGCGGCGGCACCGCAGGTCAGGCTCCGACCTCTTCCCCGACCCGCGGCATCGGGGCCGCGGCCGGCCGGGGAGTCCGGCGGCCGGGGAGCCACCAGTTGGCCTTGCCGAACAGCTCCATCACCGCCGGGACGAGGACCATCCGGACGACGGTGGCGTCGATGAGCACGGCGACGGCCATGCCCAGGCCGATCTGCTTCACCGAGACGTCCGGGCCGAGCAGGGACGTCGTGAAGACGCAGATCATGATGGCGGCCGCGGCCGTGATGACCTTCGCGGTGCGCGCGAGCCCGCGGGTGACGGCCGCCCGGGTGTCGCCGGTGCGCTCGTACTCCTCCCGGATCCGCGAGACCAGGAAGACCTCGTAATCCATGGACAGGCCGAACAGCAGCGGGAACATCATCATCGGCACCCACGCGGTGACCGGCATCTCGGCCGGGAACCCGAAGAGCGAGCCGAGCCACCCCCACTGGACGATCGCGACGATCACGCCGTAGGCGGCGCCGATCGACAGCAGGTTCATGACGGCCGCCTGCACCGCGATCGTGACCGACCTGACCAGCGCGACCAGCAGCAACAGGGACAACGCGATGACGACCGCGATCATGTAGGGCAGCCGCGAGCCGACCTCGTCGGCGAAGTCGATCGCGGTGGCGTTCGGCCCGCCCACGTAGACGTCGTCGGGGAGCACGCCGTCACGGAGGCGGTGCACGAGGGCCGGGGTCGCCTCGTCCTGGATCCCGGTCTCCGGGAAGGCCATGAAGAACGCGGCCCGCCCGTCTCTGCTGACCTCCGGCTGCGTGACGAGGGCGATGCCCTCGGTGCGGCCGACGGCCCCGGCGACGGGACGCAGGTCGGCGCCCCCGGAGCCGGCCTCGGTCGCGAAGACCAGCGGCGCGCCGTAGCCGGGGCCGAACCCCTCCGCGAGGATCTCGTAGGACGTGTAGCTGCTCCGGTCGTGGGGCTGCACGCTCGCGTCCGGGAAGCTCAGCCGCATCGACAGCGCGGGCGCGGCCAGCACCAGCAGGCCGGCGCCGGCCAGCACCGCGGCGACCAGCGGCCTGCGCTGCATCATGCCCGCCCACCGCTCGGCGGGGGTGCGGCGCTGCCCGCCGCCCCGGCGCGGCCGCCGCAGCGGGCCGATCCGGCGCCCGGTGAAGCCCAGGAACGCCGGCAGCAGGGTCACCGCGGCGGCCATCGTGACCAGCACGGTCACCGACGCGGCGATCGCCACGCCCGTCATCAGCCGCTGCCCCATGACGACCAGGCCCAGCAGCGCGATCATGACGGTCGTGCCGGCGAACAGCACCGCGTGGCCGGCCGTGGCGATCGCCTTCGCGGTGGCGGCCTCGGGGTCGTCGCCGTCCTGCCGGGCCTCCCTGAAGCGGGTCACGATGAACAGGGCGTAGTCGATGCCGATGCCGAGCCCGATCAGCACCGCGACGAGCACGGTGAAGTCCGGCGCCGGGACCACGTGCCCCACCAGCTTGATCAGCGCGATGCCGCCGAGGATCGCGGTCAGCGCGGTCACGATCGGCAGGCCCATCGCCACCAGCGACCCGAACGCGACGAACAGGATCACCGCCGCCGCCAGCACGCCGATGCTCTCCGCCGGGCCCTGCGCGGGGGTCTCGGCCTTCTCCGCCTGCTCCCCGCCGAGCCCCAGCGTCACCCCGCCGCCGGACGCGTCCTTGACCGTGGTCACCAGGGACTTGACGTCCGCCTTCTCCGGGTCGCCGTCGGTCAGCGGGACGGTCGTGCGGGCGATCCGCCGATCGCCGGTCACCAGCTCCCGGTGCTGGTACGGCGACGCCACCGGCCCGGTGACGGGCGAGGCGTCCAGGTCGGCGATGACCTTCTCGATGGTCCGCCGCGCGGCGGGGTCGTCGATTCCCTTTTCCGCCTTGATCGCGAGAGTGAGCGTGTCGCCCTGCCGTTCGGGGAAGTGCTTTTCGAGCAGTTCCTGCGCTTTGGCGGAGCCGGAGCCGCCGCCGGAGAAGTCGTTGTCGGGTGCGGCGCCGAAGCGGAATCCGGCGACCGCCACGGCGAGCACGCCGGCGATCCAGGCCAGCAGGACCAGGCGCCGGCGCCGGTAGCAGAAGCGGGCGAGCCCCGCCAAGGCTCCGCCCGCACGGGGAGTCTCGGTCGATCTCATTTCTTCCATAAGTCGCTCACATCCGATGAGGGAATGTGAGTCGATCTTGCCTTCCGGGAACGGTGCGGGTCGTCCGCCGAGCGCATGCAATTCGCGCTACCGCCGGCGGCGCAGCCCGTTACCGCGGGAATTGCAGAGGCCGCGGAAGTACTGCGTCCGCAGTAGCGGGCGGCTCGTCTGCGAGCATGAGCCGCACCCGGGCGGCACCTGGTTAGGGTTCGCGTATGAGCACAGGACTGCGGCGGCTGTGGGCCAGGGGCAGCGGCTGGGCGATCGCGGTCTTCGTGGCCGCGGTGCTGCTGGCCACCGCGCTCGCCGAGGACCACCCCGCCACGGATCTCGCCTGGCTCGGCTACGCGCTGGTGGCCGCGAGCGGCCTGGCGCTGGCCGCCGGGCGCCGCGCGCCGATACCGGTCCTGGCCGCCACCGGGCTCTGCGCGGCGGGATACCAGGCGATCGGCTTCGACGTGCCCGCCGTCGCGTACCTGTTCGCGGTGTACACCGCCTTCCGGTCGGGGCACCGGATCGTCACCGTCGCGGTGAGCGCGGTCCTGCTGGCCGTCCTGCCGCTGGCGATCATGGCCTCGCCGGCGGACGGGTCCGTCGGCGACGCGTTCACCCGGGCCCGCGGCGTCCTGGAGCTGGCCTGGCTGGTCGCCGCGGGCGCCGCGGGCGAGGCGCTGCGGCAGGCCGAGCGGCGCGCGGACGAGGCCGAGCGCACCCGGGAGGAGGCCGCCCGGCTGCGCGCCACCGAGGAGCGGCTGCACATCGCGCGGGAGCTGCACGACTCGCTCACCCACCAGATCTCGATCATCAAGGTGCAGTCCGGGGTCGCCGTCCACCTGGCCCGCAAGCGCGGCGAGCACGTCCCGGAGGCGCTGCTGGCGATCCGCGACGCCGCCCGCGAGGCGAACCGGGAGCTGCGCGCGACCCTCGACACGCTCCGCGACGACGCCAGGATCCCGCCGCACGGGCTCGACCACGTCCCGGAGCTGGTCGAACGCGCCCGGGGGATCGGCCTGAAGACGACGCTCACGATCGAGGGGCAGCGGCACGACGTGCCGGTCGCGGTCGACCGGACCGCCTACCGGATCGTCCAGGAGGCGCTCACCAACACCGCCCGGCACGCCGCCGCCGAGACGGCGACGATCCGGATCGACTACCGTCCGGGCACCCTCGCCGTGCGGGTCGACGACGACGGCAAGGCCGCGCCCGGCGCCGCGCCGGTGCCGGGCACCGGGCTGCTCGGCATGCGCGAGCGCGTCACCGCCCTCGGCGGCCGCCTGCGCGCCGAACCGCGCAGCGAGGGCGGCTTCAGCGTGCAGGCCGAGTTCCCCGTGGGCCGGCCGTCGTGATCCGCGTCCTGCTGGTGGACGACCAGTCGCTGCTGCGCGGCGGGTTCCGCGCGCTGCTCGACGCCGAGGACGACATCGAGGTGGTCGCCGAGGCCGCGGACGGGGCGGAGGCGCTGGCGCTGACCCGCGAGCACCTGCCCGACATCGCGCTCATGGACATCCAGATGCCGGTCATGGACGGCATCGAGACGACCCGGCGCATCGCCGCCGACCCCGCCCTGGCCGGGGTGCACGTCGTCATCCTGACCAACTACGGCTTCGACGAGTACGTGTTCAACGCGCTGCGCGCCGGCGCCGCCGGGTTCCTGGTCAAGGACATCGAGCCGGACGACCTCCTGCACGCCGTCCGCGTCGCCGCGCGCGGCGACGCGCTGCTCGCGCCGTCCATCACCAGGATGCTGATCAGCCGGTACGTGGCGCAGCCGCTCGACCCGGGGGCCGGGACGGCGCTGAAGGAGCTGACCAACCGGGAGCGCGAGGCCGTCGCCCTGGCCGCGCAGGGCCTGTCCAACGACGAGATCGCCGCCCGGATGGTGATCAGCCCGGTGACGGCGAAGACGCACATCAACCGGGCCATGATCAAGCTCCGGGCCCGCGACCGCGCCCAGCTGGTCGTCCTGGCCTACGAGTCCGGCCTGGTGTCGCCCCGGACCGGCTGAGCACGCCGGTCAGCAGGCGGAGCCGGTCTGGGTCAGCAGGCCGAGCCGCCACGGCAGCGAGTTGTAGTCGCCGCCCGCGTCGGGATCCTTGCCCTGGTACAGGTACCGCATGTCGCACGGGCTGATCGTCAGGGTCTGGTCCGTCCCGGCGCGGATCATCTCGCCGTGGCTGATGTCGCTCGTCCAGGGCGTGCCGTCGAAGGTCACGTTGCTCGCGCGGGCGAACGGGTTGCTCTCCTCGGCGGCGAGCGGCGTCCACGACCCGGCGATGCTCGTGGACGTCCAGGAGCGGAAGTACCGCCGGCCGTCGCCGCCGATCGCCTCGACGAGGAGCAGGTAGCGGTCGGTGCCCTGCACCTTGTAGACGTTGCTCGCCTCGAAGAGCCGGTACGCGTTCGAGTCCTGCATCGCGATCACCGGCTCGGAGAAGCCGTCGGGGAAGTTCGCGAGGCTGGTCTGCGACCGGTACAGGTGTCCGTTGTCATCGGACGAGAACAGGTAGCAGTTCGTGTCGTCGCAGATCACCCACATGTCGACCCAGTAGCCGCTGCCGATGTTGTCCCGGATGATGTCCGGCATTCCGGAGTAGAAGTTCTTCGGCGCCGACCAGGAGCCGGGGTCGCTGATGTCGCTGGTCGTCGAGTAGGACGCGTTGCCGGTCTGGTAGACGAGGTACCACTTCTTCTGGGGCGCGAAGTAGAACACCTGCGGCGCGGCCCGGTATCCGGTCCCGATGCCGCTCTGGTCGAGGTAGTACTGCGGCGCCGACCCGGCCTGCGACCAGTCGGTGAAACTCGTGTAGACCAGGTTGTAGCCGGACGAGTTGGCCGTGCTCGCGAACACGTGCCATTTGCCGTTGGCGTAGACGACCGACGGGTCCTTGATTCCGGCGACGTTGTGGGAGGCGTCCGACTTCGGTGCGATGAGCGCGCCGCTGGAATGCCACGTGAAACTCGACGGAAGCGTTCCGGTGTCGTCCGGGGGCGTCGCGGTCGACGTCGGGCCCGGCTCACCGGTGCAGACCGCGCCGTTCAGGGAGAACGCGCCGGGCACGGGGTTGGAGCCGCTCCACGATCCGTTGAATCCGAAGGAGACGCTGCCGCCGGACGGGACGGCCGCGTTGTAGCCGGCGTCGCTCGCGGTCACCGCCGACCCGGACTGGGATTTGACGGCGTTCCAGATCTGGGTGATCTGCTGGCCGGAGCCGAAGGTCCAGCTCAGCTCCCATCCGTTGACCGCGTCGCCCAGGTTGTCGATGGTGACGGCGGCGGTGAAGCCGTTGTTCCACTGGGCCGTGACCTTGTAGTCGACCTTGCACGCGACGGCGCCCCGGGCGTTCTGCGCGGTCAGCAGCCCGGTCACCGCCGAGGCGAGCAGGAGCACGGCCGCCGCGATCACATTCCTGCGGTGCAGGCGGGTGCGGCGCACGGCGAATGGGGGTGGGGACATCATTTACTCCTTGTGCATGATGCTCCCCACCACCCCGGCAGCGGAGTCCGCTCGGTGATCGAGTTTCGAAACCGCGGCCGCGAGTGTCAAGGGTGTATTTCCGGAGATTCAGTGCCGCGCCTTTTACCTGGAGCGATGGCCGGCTGCGCCGTGAAACTTTCATGCGGCCTTGACGCGGGGCGTCCCGGCTGCTTCTGTTAGCGATAACATGCCGCCGCCTCCGCCACCCCGGCGCTCTTGCCGACGGCCGAACGCGACCACCGGCGCCGAGGGCGCTCGTGCTCCTCCGCGCGAGTTGATTCAGCCGCGCGAGTCGAATGGCCGCACGAGTTGATTCAGCCGCACGAGTTGATTCAGCCGCACGAGTTGATTCAGCCGTATGAGTTGATTCAGCCGTATGAGTTGATTCAGCGCGGCGTGAGGGTGACGGGGAATTCGGTGACGCCCCGGACGAAGGCGTTGCGGAGGATCCGCGGGCCCTCGTCGTCCGCCCATTCGGCGGTCGCCACGCGCGCGATGAACTCCTCGAAGAAGATCTGCAGTTCCAGCCGGGCCAGGGACGCGCCCAGGCAGAAATGCGGGCCGAGGCCGAACGCGATGTGGTCGCCGGGGCGGCGGGTCACGTCGAAGACGTCCGGATCGTCGAAGACGGCCTCGTCGCGGTTGGCCGAGCCGTACATGAGCAGGACCTGCCCGCCCGCCGGGATCTTCACGCCCGCGACCTCGGCGTCGGCCGAGGCGACCCGGCACATGTTGAGGATCGGCGTCGTCCAGCGCACGAACTCCTCGACGGCGTCCGGGACGAGGGACGGGTCGTCCCGCAGCTTCCGCCATTCGGCCGGGTGCCGGATCAGGGCGTCCAAGGCCGTGGCGATGACCGTGCGCGTCGTCTCCGCACCGCCGACCAGAAGCAGCAGGGCCTCGTGGGCGAGGTGGTCGTCGTCGTAGGCGGGCTCGTCCGGCCCCGCGTTCGACCACACGGAGAGCAGGTCGCCGGTCGGGCGGGCGCGGCGGTCCTCGGCCATCTCCAGGACGGCGAGCGCGTACTCGCCGGCCGCGATCGTCGCGTCGTCGGTGATGTAGCGCCGCCCTCCGCCCGCGTAGACGGCCGTCGCCGACCAGTGGACGAGCTGCGGCCACGCGTCCTCGGGGAAGCCGAGCAGCCAGCCGATGACGCGCGCGGGCAGCGGCGCGGCCAGGGCGGGGACGGCGTCGACGGTGCCCGCCTCCAGGGCCGCGGTGATGCAGTCGACGGCCGTGGCGCGGATCCGGTCGGCGTAGCGGGAGACGCCCCGGGGGGTGAAGCGCCGGTAGACCATGCGGCGCCGGCGCGCGTGCTCCGGGTCGTCCTGCCCGATCATGGACGGGTCGGCCGGCAGCTGCGGGCGGTACCCGCCGGAGTTCGTCCAGACGCGCGGGTTCCGCTCGACGGCGAACACGTCGGCGTGTCGGGCGATGCCCCACAGGCCGTTCTCCTCGTCGTGGTACACGGGCGCCTCGGCGCGGAGCCGGGCGTAGACGGACCAGGGGTCGGTGGCGTACATCTCGCCGTCGAGAAGGTCGATGTCCATGGCTCACTCCTCGGGATGCGCGTCGGACGGGGGGCTCATGGGGAGTGGGGCATGTGCCGCGCCTTGGTGGAGACGTGAGTCGAGACTAACGTCTCACCCAAGCAAGTGCTAGGTCCATGTTGTCCCGGCGCGCGCGGGCCGTAAAGAGGAGGAAGACCCTTGGTGCACGCGTTCGGTGTCAATGTGCGGAAGAATGGGGGCGGCCACAGCGAGGAGGCGTTTTGAGCAGCGATGCGCAGTTCACCGTGACGCGGACGCTGAGCAAGGACCAGCAGGCCCGGCGCGAACGGCTGATCGACTCGGCGAGGGAGCTCGCGCTGGAAGGGGGATACCCGGCCGTCACCATGCACGACGTGGCGGACCGGGCCGGCGTCGCCCGCGCGACCGTCTACCGCTACTTCGCCACCAAGGACCACCTGCTCACCGAGGTCGCCGCGGCCTGGGCGCACCACGTCACCGACGACATCGACGCGCTCGCGGTGGGCGACACGCAGCTGGAGCGGCTCACCGCGCTGCTGGAGCGCATCGTGTACGTCGCGGCGCAGGAGCCCACCCTGACGTCCGCGATCATCCAGGCGGTGACCTCGGACGACTCCAGCGTGGACGACGCCCGCACCGTGCTGTTCCAGTACCTGCGCGACCGGCTGTCCGCGGCGATCGGCGACCCGGTGCCCGAGCGGGAGGACGTCGAGCTCGTCCTCGGGCACATCCTGCTCGCCGCGCTGATCAGCCTCGCGTCGCTGCGGCAGCCCGTCGAGGACGTCGCCACGATGGTCCGGAAGTCCGGCCGCCTGGTGCTGGCCGGGGCGCTCTCCGCCGCCTCGCCCACCTGATTGGTCCACGTCCCGCGGCCCTGATTGGATCTAGAGGCAGGACCACTGCGCTCCCTAGCGTTCTCGCATGACCAATCCGCTGCTGTTCCTGCTGGCCGCGCTGACGCTGGTCGCCATCCCCGGCCCGAACCACCTGTACATCACCACGCGCAGCATCGGCGAGGGCCGCCGCGCCGGCGTGGTGTCCGCGCTCGGCGTCGAGACCGGCACGCTCGTGCACATCGCCGCCGCCGCGGCCGGGCTGTCCGCCGTCGTCGCCGCGTCCGCCACCGCCTTCGGGTTCCTGCGCTACGCGGGCGCCGCGTACCTCGTCTACCTGGCCTACCGGACGCTGCGCAGCCGCCACCGGCTCGGCGAGATGGAGCTCGCGCCGCAGCCGATCCACCGCGTCTACCTGGACGGCGCGCTGGTGAACGTCCTCAACCCGAAGGTCGTGCTGTTCTTCCTGGCGTTCCTGCCGCAGTTCGTCGACCAGGACGCCGGCGCCGTGCCGCTGCAGATCGCGGTCATGGGCCTGGCCACCGGGCTGATCGGCCTGGTCAGCGACATCGCCTACGCCCTCGCCGCCGGGTCGATCGGCGGCTGGCTGCGCGCCCGCCCGGCGTTCCAGCGGCGGCAGCGGTACCTGACCAGCATGATCTACCTCGGGCTCGGCGCCGTGGCGGTGTTCGCCGGGCCGAGCGCCCGCCGCGCCTGACCGGGCCGGACACCGCGGTGTCCTCCCTGGAGCTAGTGTCCGCCGTGCCGGAATTGTCACCCGGCTTATAAGTGCCGCCCCGCAATGCGTCGCCGGTGGTGCAGCCCGCCCGGCGCGCCGTCGGTAGCTTCCGTGGCGGGAGGTGCGAACGGTGACCACGACCCTTCAGGAAGGCTCACCGCTGAAGCCCTGGGCGGGCGTGCCGAGCGAGCTGTCCGGCGTGTTCCGGCCCCACCTGGACGCCCTCGCCGAGGAGATGATCGAGGAGATCCTCGCCGGGATCCCCGAGTACTCCCGCCCGCAGGACGAGGAGTACGCGCGGCTCGTCCGGCTCGCCGTCGAGGGCGCGCTCCGCCAGTTCGTCGACCTGATCATGGACCCGGAGAGCTCGTGGGAGCCGGTCGCCGCCGTCTACCGGGAGATCGGCCGGGCCGAGGCCCGCGAGGGCCGCAGCCTGGACATCCTGCAGACGTCGCTGCGGCTCGGCGCCCGGGTCGCGTGGCGGCGGCTCGCGTCGGAGTCCGAGCGGTACAACGTCTCCCGCCGCACCCTCGCCAGCATCGCCGAGGCGATCTTCGCGTTCCTGGACGAGATCGCCCGCGCCGCCACCGAGGGCTACACCGAGGCCCGCGCGCAGGAGGCCGGCGAGCTGGAGCACCGCCGCCGCCGGCTGCTCGACATGCTGCTCGCCGAGCCGCCCGCCTCCCCGCAGGCCGTCGCCGACGTCGCCCGGCTCGCGCAGTGGCGCGTCCCGCGCACGGTCGCCGCGGTCGTCCTGTACGAGCGGGGCAGGCAGCCGTTCTCGCACCCGTCGCTGCCGCCGGACGTGCTCGCCGACGTCAACCGCCGCGAGCCCTGCCTCCTCGTCCCCGACCCGGAGGGGCCGGGCCGCGGCAGGATGCTGGAGTCGGCGCTGCGCGACTGGATCGCCGCCCTCGGCCCGACCGTCCGCACCGAGGACGCGGCCAAGTCGCTGCGCTGGGCCCGCGAGGCGCTGCCGCTCGCGCGGCGCGGCATCCTGCCGTCCGACCGGCTGGTCCGCTGCGCCGACCACATGCCCGCGCTCGTCGTGTTCAAGGACGAGGAGCTGGTGCGCGCGGTCGCCGACCTGCGGCTCGCGCCGCTGAAGAGCGTCCGGCCCCGGCACCGCGAGCGGCTCATGCGGACGCTGCTGTCCTGCCTGCAGAACGGGTTCAACGCCACCGAGGTCGCGCACCGGCTGCACGTCCACCCGCAGACCGTGCGGTACCGGCTGCACCAGCTGGAGGAGCTGTTCGGCGAGCGGCTGTACGACCCGGACACGCGGCTGGAGATGGAGATGGTGCTCACCGTGTGGCTCACCGAACCGCCGGACGATCAATCAATCGATTGACCGACTTGGGGGTTACCGCCTAGTTTGAGGCTATGACCGGTAACGACTCCGGTCGAGAGCGGATCCTCGACGCCGCCACCCGGCTGTTCGCCGCGCTCGGCTACGACGGGACGTCCACGCGGATGATCGCGGAGGCGGCCGGGCTCAACGTCGCCACCGTCGCCTACCACGTGGGCGGCAAGCGCGACCTCTACCTCGCGGTCATGGAGCGCGCCCACGAGCAGGAGCGCGCGGTGCTGTCGTCGGCGATCGAGGAGATCACCCCCGACGTGGACGGCATCCTCACCCTCCTCGACCGCTACATCGACTTCTGCATGACGCGGCCCGAGATCCCGGCGCTGTGGATGCACCGGTGGCTGTCCGACGCCGCGGACGTCGCCCACCTGGAGGAGCAGTACGTCCGGCCGCTGATGGTGATGGTCGCCGACGCCGCGCGCAAGGTCGTCCCCGACGACGTCGACGTCGAGTACGTCGTGTGGACGGTCGTCTGGGCCACGCACGGGTTCGGGGCGGGCGGCGTCCTGGACGCCGACGGGAACCGCCGCGGCCCGGACGACCCCGAGGCCGTCGCCCGGTTCCGCCGCCACATGCGCCGCACCGTCGCCCAGGCGATCGGTATGTCCGACCAGGTCAGCGGATGACCGCGCCGGCCGCCACGGCGCTGCCCCGGCGCCGCCTCCTCGGCTACGGCGTCGGCTCGGTCGGCACGGGCGTGTTCTCCTCCGTCCCGGGGCTGCTGCTCCTGTACTACCTGACCGACGTCCTCGGCGTCTCGGCGGCGATCGCCGGGGCCGTGCTCGTCGTGCCCAAGGCGTGGGACGTGCTGCTCAACCCGATCGTCGGCGCCGCGAGCGACCGCGAGGCCGTCCGCACCGGGCGCCGCACCCGGCTGCTGCTGCTCGGCGCCGCCGCGCTGCCGCTGCTGTTCGCCGCCATGTTCGCCGTGCCGGTCGACTCCCCGGGCATCGCCGCGGCCTGGGCCGGGGTCGCGTTCCTGCTGGCCGCGAGCGCGTTCGCCTGCTTCCAGGTGCCGTACGTGGCGCTGCCCGCCGAGATCTCCGCGGACCCGTCCGAGCGGGGCCGCGCGATGGCGTGGCGCGTCGTCTGCCTGACGCTCGGCATCCTCGTCGCGGGCGGTCTCGCGCCCGCCCTCACCGAGGCCGCCGGGGGCGGCCGCGCCGGATACGCGCTGATGGGCGGGGTGATCGGGCTCGCCATGGGCGCCGCCATGATCGGGAGCACGCTGGCGAACCGGTGGATCCCGTCCCGCCCCGGCCCGCGCCCGCTCGGGCTGGTCGCCGCGCTGCGCACCGCGCGCGGGAACAGGCCGTTCTTCCTGCTCCTCGGCGCCTCCGTGCTGCAGATCCTCGCCGTCGGGATCATGCTGGCGGGCGCCCCGTACGTCGCGACCTACCGGCTGGACGACTACGGGCTCACCTCGGCGATGTTCGTGTGCATGGTCGGGCCCAGCGCGTTCGCGGTGCCGCTGTGGCGGTGGCTGTCGCGGAAGTACGGGGTCGTCGAGTGCTACGTGGTGGGGGTGCTGCTGTTCGCCGTGACGGGCGTCGCGGCCTACCCGGTCATCACGTCCACCGCGGGCGTGCTGGTCTGCGCCGGGCTCGTCGGCGTCTGCTACGCGGCCATGCAGCTGCTGTCGCTGGTGCTGCTGCCGGAGACCGTCCACGCCGACACCGGACGCACCGGCCACGCGCAGGCCGGGGCCTTCACCGGGCTCTACACCGCCGCGGAGACCGGCGCGCTCGCCCTCGGCCCCGGCGTGTTCGCGCTGATCCTCGCCGCCACGTCCTTCCACTCCTCCGACCTCGAAACCCCCGTCGTGCAGCCGGCGTCGGCCATCACCGGCATCGGCGTCGGGTTCACCATCGTCCCGGCCCTGCTGCTGCTGATCAGCGTTCCGCCGCTGCTCGCGTTCCGGCGGGCCGCCGCCCGCCGACCCGTAGAGGAAGCCCAGGAAAATGCCGTCTGATCCCCTTCCCGAAGCGGGCCGCGCCCCCGCCGGCCTGCTGGCCGAGCTCGCCCGGCTCCGGGACGCGGACCTGCCCGTGCGCGGCGGCCAGGTCACCGCCTACGTCTACGACACCGGACGCGAGGCCGTCCACGACCTCGCCGCCACCGCCTACCACGAGATGCTGGAGGTGAACTGCCTCGACCCGACCGCGTTCCCCAGCATCGTCGCGCTGGAACGGCAGATCGTCGGGTACGTCGCGGCCAAGCTCGGCGGCGGCTCCGGCGTCTTCAGCAGCGGCGGCACCGAGTCGATCATGCTGGCGGTGAAGGCCGCGCGGGACGCCCACCCGGTCGAGGGGCGGCCCCAGATCGTCCTGCCGGCGACCGCGCACCCCGCGTTCCACAAGGCCGCGCACTACCTGGGCCTGGAGGTCGTGCACGTGCCGGTGGACGCGGGGTACCGCGCCGACCCCGCCGCGACCGCCGCCGCGATCACGCCGCGCACGGCGCTCGTCGTCGCGTCGGCCCCGTCCTATCCGCACGGCGTCATGGACCCGGTCCCGGAGATCGCCGCCGCCGCGGCCGCCGCCGGAGTGCCCTGCCACGTCGACGCCTGCGTCGGCGGCTGGGTGCTGCCCTGGCTGCGGGACGCGGGGCGCGACGTGCCGCCGTTCGACCTGTCCGTGCCGGGCGTGACGTCGATCTCCTGCGACCTGCACAAGTACGGGTACTCGCCGAAGGGCGCCTCGGTCGTGCTGTTCGCGGACGAGTCGCACCGCCGGCACGCCTACTTCGCGTCCGCGGAATGGCCCGGGTACACCGTCATCAACGCGACCGTCCAGAGCAGCAAGAGCGCCGGGCCGCTCGGCGCCGCCTGGGCGACCCTCAACGCCGTCGGCGCGCAGGGGTACCGCGAGCTCGCCGAGAACGCGATGAAGTCGGCGGAGCGGCTGATCGCCGGCGTCGCCGCCGTACCCGGGCTGCGCGTCCTCGGCGAGCCGGTCGCGCCGCTCGTCGCGGTCGCCTCGTCCGACCCCTCGCTGGACGTGTTCGTCATCGCCGACGAGGCCAGGCGGCGCGGCTGGTTCTTCCAGCCGCAGCTCTCCTACCAGGGCATCCCGCCGAACCTGCACTTCACGCTGACCGGCGTCAGCGACGTCGACGCGCTCCTCGACGCGCTCACCGGCGCCGCCGAGGCCGCCCGCGCCGCCGGCCCGCCGGACGTCCCGGCCGACCTGGTCGCGGCACTCGCCGACCTGGACCTCGACAGCCTCGACGACGCGGGCTTCGCGGGGCTCCTCGCCTCCGTCGGCGTGGACCTCGAGGGCGGCGGCGAACCGGAGATGGCCGTGGTCAACACCATCCTGGACGGCCTGCCGCCCGCGACCCGCGAAGCCCTGCTGATCCGCTTCCTGTCGGCGCTCTACGCCTAGCCGAGGCGGATGAGCCGCTTGAGGTAGGACGGCTCGTCCAGGTTCCGGGCGAGCCGCAGCGGCACGGTCGCCGCACCGGCCGTCACGGCGCCGACCTTCTGGCCGCCGCCGGCCTCGTGCGGCGGGTCGCCCGTGACGCCGACCGGCACGGTCAGGCCGGGCCAGCCGACCACCGTCACCGGCGCCGCGGCGCGCAGCGGCGTCGTCCCGCCGAGCCCGTCGTCGACCCGCGCGACCCGCGCCCCCTTCGGCGCCAGCGTCACCGCGGTCAGCGCGCCCTCGGCCGCGGTGACGAGCCGCCCCGCCGCGCTGACGGCCCCCGCCGCGCTCGGCGACCGCTGCCCCATCACCGCGCCGATGATCAGCGTCGGCACGCCCGCGACGCTCTCCCGCGCGGCGAACACGAAGTTGCCGCCGGCCGCGTCGGTGTAACCGGTCTTGCCGCCGACGACGCCGTGCTGCCCGAGCAGGAAGTTGCCGCCCTCCCGCGCCGCGCCGCCGCCGTCCGGCACGTACGCCCGGTTGTTGACGATCTCCGTGAACGCCCGGACCTTCATCGCGGCCCGCAGCAGCTTGACCTGGTCCTGCGCCGTGCTCACGGTGCCGGCGTCGTACCCGCTCGGATCGGTGTAGTGCGTGGCGGTCATGCCGAGCTCGCCCGCCGTCGCGTTCATCTTCGCGACGAACGCCTGCTCGCTGCCCGCGTCCCACCGCGCCAGCTCGTGCGCGACGTCGTTCGCCGAGATGATCAGCAGCGCCTCCAGCGCCTTGCGCTGCGTCAGCTTCTGGTACGCGGTGACGCCGAGCAGCGACTCGTCCCGCTTCTTGCGCATCGGGATCTGCGCCGCCGCCTCCGGCGACACCGTCAGCACCGGCCCCGGCTCACCCGGCTCCAGCGGATGGTCGCGCAGATACACGTACGCCGTCATCACCTTCGCGACGCTCGCCGTGGGCGTCGGCGCCGTCCCGCCCGAGGACCCCATCATCCCGAGGCCCTCCACGTAGACGGCGGCCTGCCCCGCCGTGGGCCACGGCAGCGCGGGCGCCTGCCCCGGGAACGCGTGGCTGGACGCGATGGCCAGCTCGATCGTGGGCTGCGGGACGGGCCGGATGAGCTGGCCGGCGGCGACGCCGACGAGCAGCACCAGCGCCGCCACCAGCACGATGAGCCCGCGCCGCCGCTTGCCCTTCCGCCGCGGCTCCGCCGAAGGCTGCACGGGGGGCCGGGGCTGCACGGGGGGCTGCGCCGGGGGCTGTGCGGCGCCGTCCCAGGGCACGTTCCACTGCCCCGACGACCGGGCCGGATACTCCCCGGAGCCCCGCACGGCCGGCAGCCGCTCGACCCGCGTGACAGAGGCGTCCGGCGGTGGCGCGGCGGGCAACGCCCGCTGCGGCGACGCCTCGTGCGGCCGCTCCCGTACCGGCGCCGCCTGCGCGCCCTCGTTGCCCGGACGGTTCTTCGAGGGATCCACGCGCCAAGGCGCACCCTGCGGCGGCGCGGCCGCGGGCGGGACACCCTGCGCACCGGCCGAGGCGCCCCTTGCCCCCGGAGCGCCCTCCTGCGCACCGGGCGGAGGGCCCTGCCGGGGTGTCCCGGCGGACGGCGCCGCATGCCTGCCCCGCTGCGGCGCCGCGCCCGGCCGCGCGTTCCCGCGCCCCGCCTGCGGCGCCGCGTCTGCGGGCGGTGCCGCGTCCCGGGCCGGCGCCCGATGCGCCGACCGGCCGCCAGACCCCGCGGGCGGCGCCTCGGGCGGGGTGGACGCGTGCGATGCCGGCCGGCTGCCCGGCCTGCGCGCATGGCCGCCGGACTCCAGCGGTCCCGTCTCGGCAGGCGGGCCGGTGCGAGGCCGTCGTATCGGATAGGTCGCCGGGCGTGTTTCGTCGCGTGGTTGTTGCGGCGCGGCTTTTGCGGGCGGGGTGGGTGGCTGTCGTGTGGGTTGGGTCGTCGGGCGTGCTTCGTCGCGCGGCCTTTGCGGCGCGGCTTCTGCGGGTGGGTTGGGTGGTTGTCCTGTGGGTTGGGTCGTTGGGCGTGCTTCGTCGCGCGGCTTGCGGGGTGCCGCTTCTGCGGGTGGGGTGGGTGGCCGTCGTGTGGGTTGGGTGGTCGGGTGTGTTTCGTCGCGTGGTTGTTGCGGTGTGGCTTTTGCGGGTGGGGTGGGTGGCTGTCGTGTGGGTTGGGTGGCCGGGCGTGCTTCGTCGCGCGGCTTGCGGGGTGCCGCTTCTGCGGGCGGGTTGGGTGGCCGTTGCGCTGGTCGGGTGGCCGAGTGCGCTTCGTCCCGGGGCTTCTCCGGCGGAGTGGGGCGTGGCTCCTCGCGTGGTTGCCGACGTGGTTCGGCGGGCGTTTCCGCGGTGGTGTCGCCGGGGCGCTCCTGTGCGGGCGCGGCGTGCTTCGGCGCGCTCGGGCGCGGTGTCGGCTGGGTGGGCGCGGTGCTCGGGTGCGGCGTTGCGGTGTCGCGGTCGTCGCGTTGCGGTGCTTCTTCGGTTTCCGGCGGGTCCTCGTCCTGCTCGGACGGGGCGGGGCCGGGTTCTTCCGCGTCGGACGCTTCGGCTGCGTCGTCCTCTGCTGCGGGCGTCTCGGGCGGCGTCGGGAACTGGACGTACCAGGTCGGGGTGGGCGGCTCTTCCGAACGGCGGCGGATCGCCATGTCCGGGCGGGTCAGGTCGACCTTCGCGGGGGCGCGGAACTCGGCGGTCGCCGTGCGGGCGGCGTCCTGCTCCTCCTCGGTGCCGGACGTGTCCCGTTCCCGCTCGGCCTCGTCGTCCACGTCCCCGACCTTCCTCGTACTCGAGTCATGACAAGCAGGCGGAGCGGTCCCCCCGACAACCCCGTGCATAGTGAAGGATGCGCAGTTTATCGAGAAGGTTCGCGCTGATTCGCATGCGCGGCCGCCGTGTTCCGCGAGGGGACGGCCGGGGCGAGCCGGATGCCCGACGCGTCCGGGGCGTCGTGAGTGATCCCGTTCCTGCCGGGTAGGGGCCGGATCAGCCCGGGCCCAGCACAACGGTTCACGAGGCTCAAGGAGTGAGCATTCCCATGGCCACGAAGATCCGCGAAATCATGACCGGCTCGCCGACGTCGGTGTCGCCGGAGCTCGACCTCGTCACGGTGGCGCGGGCGATGCGGGACGAGGACATCGGCGCCGTGCTGGTGGCGGACGGCGACGACCTCATGGGCGTCGTCACCGACCGCGACCTGGTCATTCGCGGGCTCGCCGCCGGCGGCGACCCGGCCCAGGCGAAGATCGGCGGCATCGCCAGCCGGGTGACCGCGACCATCGGCCCCGACGACACGCTGGACAAGGCCGCGCAGATCATGCGCGAGCGGTCGGTGCGGCGGCTCCCGGTCATGGAGGACGGCCGCCCGGTGGGCATCGTCTCCATCGGCGACCTCGCGATGGAGAAGGACTCGGAGTCGGCGCTCGCGGACATCAGCGCCGCACGCCCCAACACCTGACTTATTCCCGACCAGTGGGCGCGTCCGGAGGTCGCCTACCGGTGCCCATCCTCCGACCCCGGGCGCGCTCACTTTTGGGGCAGGGCGGCCAGCAGCCGCTCCAGCTCCCCCTCGGTGTTGTAGTAGTGCACGGAGGCCCGCACGGCCGTCGGCCGGGCGTCCGGGTCGTATCCGTGTGATGCGGGGTACGTGACGTTGATGTTGACATCGTGTGCGCGTGCGGCCTTCTTGATGGCGTCGGGTTCGTGGCCGTCCACGGTGAAGGTGACGATCCCGGACTGCCGTGCACCCTTGTCGAGGACAGTGACGCCAGGGCGTTCGGCCAGGGCGGCGCGCAGCTTGGCGGCGAGGTCGGTCACGCGGGCCTCGATGTTCGCCATGCCGAGGCCGGTCGCATAGTCCGCGGCGACGCCCAGGCCGATCTGCCCGGCGACGTACCGCTCCCACGTCTCGAAGCGCCGGGCGTCGTCGCGCATCTCGATGCCGTCCGGTGACTTCCAGTCGGCGGCCCGCAGGTCCAGGAACGGCGGGACGAGGGTCCGCAGGATGTCGCGGCGCACGTACAGGAACCCGGTCCCGCGCGGGCCGCGCAGGTACTTGCGGCCGGTCGCGGAGAGCATGTCGCAGCCGATCTCCTCCACGTCGACGGCGAGCTGGCCGACCGACTGGCATGCGTCCAGGAGGTAGAGGACGCCGTGCTCGCGGCAGAGCCGCCCGACCTCGGCGGCCGGGTTGATGAGCCCGTTCTGCGTGGGGATGTGGTTGAGCGACACCAGGCGGACATCGCCCTTGGCGAGTTCGGCCTCCAACGCCTCCAGCGAAAGGGTTCCGTCCGCCTCGTCCGGGACGACGTCCACCCTGGCGCCCTTGGCCTCGGCCATCTGCCGGTAGGCGATCGCGTTGCTGGAGTACTCGCTGGTCGTCGTCAGGATGCGGTCGCCGTCCGCGAACGGGATCGAGTAGAACGCCATGTCCCACGCGCGGGTGGCGTTCTCCACGTAGGCGACCTCGTCTGCGCGCGCGCCGATGAGCCCGGCCACGGCGTCGTAGAAGTGCTGGACGGCCTCCGCGTTCTGCTCGGCCGCCTCGTACCCGCCGATCGTCGACTCCAGCGCGAAATGCCCGTTGACGGCCTCGATGACGGGATAGGGAGGCAGCGCGGCGCCGGCGTTGTTGAGGTGGGCGACCCTCGCGCACCCCGGGGTGTCGGTCCGGATCCGTCCGATGTCCATGCTCGCCTCCGCAGAAATGTCGTACCCCCGCGTGATGCTGGATCGCGGTCACGACTTGACCTCAAGCCGCCTTGAGGTCGCATGCTTGCCGGTCCAGGCTAACGATCTTCAGGGGGCTCCATGGACATGGAAGTCACGGCGTGGATGTCGCTGCACCATGCCATGAACGCGCGGGACAGCAGACCGTTCTCCAAGGCGACCCTGCGCCGCATCGCCGGGTTCGCCCGCCCGCACCGGCGCCCGCTGGCCGCGTTCCTCCTGCTCAGCGTGGTGATGGCGGTCATCGCGGTGGCGACGCCCGTACTCGCCGGATGGGTCGTCAACGCGATCGTCGACCGCGCCGCGACGTCCACCGTCGTCTGGCTCGCGGTGCTCATCGCCGTCCTCGCGGTCGCCGAGGGCGGGCTGGGCCTCGCCAACCGGTGGCTGTCCGCCCGCATCGGCGAGGGGCTGATCCTCGACCTGCGCACCGCCGTGTTCGACCACGTCCAGCGCATGCCCGTCGCGTTCTTCACCCGGACCCGCACCGGCGCCCTGGTCAGCCGCCTCAACAACGACGTGATCGGCGCCCAGCGCGCCTTCAGCGACACCCTCTCCGGCGTCGTCAGCAACACGGTCACGGTGCTGCTCACCTTCGCCGTGATGGTGCGCATCTCGTGGCAGATCACCCTGCTCGCGCTGCTCCTGCTGCCCGTCTTCGTCCTCCCGGCCCGCCGCATGGGCGCCCGCCTGGCCCGCCTCGAGCGCGAGGCCGCCGCGCACGACTCCGCGATGAGCACGCAGATGACCGAGCGGTTCTCCGCGCCGGGGGCGACCCTCGTGAAGCTGTTCGGTCGCCCGGACCGCGAATCGGCGGAGTTCGCCGCGCGGGCCCGCCGCGTCCGCGACATCGGCGTCCGTACCGCGATGGTGCAGCACGTCTTCATCACGGCGCTCACCATGGTGTCGGCGCTGGCCCTCGCCCTCGTCTACGGCCTCGGCGGGTTCCTGTCGCTGCGCGACCACCTCGACGCCGGCGCCGTCGTCGCGCTCGCTCTCCTGCTCACCCGCCTGTACGCGCCGCTGACCGCCCTCGCCAGCTCCCGCGTCGAGGTGATGAGCGCCCTCGTCAGCTTCGAGCGCGTCTTCGAGATCCTCGACCTGGAGCCCCTCGTCGCCGAGCGGCCCGACCCGCGCACCGTCCCGTCCGGCCCGGTCTCGGTGGAGTTCGAGGACGTCACCTTCGCCTACCCGTCCGCCGACAAGGTCTCCCTCGCGTCCCTCGAAGAGGTCGCCACCCTCGACACGCGCGGCGGCGTGGACGTCCTGCACGGCATCTCGTTCCGCGCCGAACCCGGCCAGATGATCGCGCTGGTCGGCTCCTCGGGCGCGGGCAAGTCGACGATCGCCCAGCTCCTGCCGCGCCTCTACGACGTCGACTCCGGCGCCGTCCGGCTCGGCGGCGTGGACGTCCGCGACCTGTCCTTCCAGGCCATCCGCGAAACCCTCGGCATGGTCACGCAGGACGGCCACCTGTTCCACGAGTCCATCCGGGAGAACCTGCTGCTCGCCCGGCCCGAGGCCACCGACGACGAGCTCTGGGACGTCCTGCGCCGCGCCCGCCTCGACACCCTCGTCGAGGGGCTGCCGGACGGCCTCGACACCATCGTCGGCGAGCGCGGCTACCGCCTCTCCGGCGGCGAGCGCCAGCGCCTCACCATCGCCCGCCTCCTCCTCGCCCGCCAGCGCGTCGTCATCCTGGACGAGGCCACCGCCCACCTCGACTCCACCTCCGAGGCCGCCGTCCAGGAGGCCCTGGCCGAGGCGCTCGACGGCCGCACCGCCATCGTCATCGCCCACCGGCTGAGCACGATCCGCGCCGCCGACGAGATCCTCGTCATCGAGGACGGCCGGATCGTCGAACAGGGCGCCCACGACGAGCTGCTCGCCGCCGAAGGCCGCTACGCCGACCTCCACAACACCCAGTTCGCCAACACCCCGCCGCTGGAACCCGAGCCCGCCCTCTGACTCCCCGAGCCCGCCCCTCTGACTCCCCGAGCCTGCCCTGGACACGCGCCAAGCCCGCCCTCGGCATGCGCCGAGCCCGCCCAGACAAGCGCCGAGCCTTCCCTCGACACGCGCCGAGAAGCCGCGACGGCGCCGCGAGTGTCGAAGCGCCCGGACGGCCATGGACCCGGCCCGGACCCGGCGGGTCGGGGGCGGCGAGGGCTGGGTCGGGCCGGGGTCAGGGGAGGGCGGTGAGGGTTCGGTTGAGGGCGCGGAGGACGCCGGAGCGCCAGCCGCTGCCCATGCCGCGGAACGCGAACGCGTTGACGGGGTCGTCCAGGTCGAAGCCCGCGTGCTCGATGAACAGGCGGGTGCCGCGGCCCTCGGGGGTGAGCCGCCACGTCACCGTCGTGTCGAGGCCGCCGCCGTTCCAGGTGATGCGCAGGAGGCGCTCCTCGTCGATGTCGAGGACCCGGCAGGCGATCCTCCCGTCGAAGCCGACGTTCGGGATCGGCGGGGCGGTGAACGTGAACCGGTGCCCCACGACGGGCTTGAAGTCGTTCGGCATCAGCCAGCGGGCCAGCAGGTCGGGCTCGGTGAGCGCCCGCCACACCTTGGCCGGCGGATGCGGCAGGAACTCGTCCACCTCGATCGACGCGCGTTCACCGCTCACGCCGTCCCCCTCCGGCCCCGTGCGGGGCGTCGCAGCCTCACGTCCGGCGTGCGCGGGTGACGGCGACGAGGCCGGAGACCGCGATGATCCCGGCGGTCCACGCCAGCGCCCGCGGCACGTAGTGGGCGGCGCCGTGGCCGAGCAGCGCGGACGCCGCCTCGCCCTGCGTCAGGACTCGGACGGTGTCCATCATGACAGTGACCGGCTGGTTCTCCGCGAAGCCCCGCAGCCATCCGGGCATCGTGTCCACCGGCACGTAGGCGCTGGACACGAAGCTCAGCGGCAGCGCCAGGAATCCGGCGCCCTGCGCCGCCTGCGGGTTCGCGGTGAGCAGCCCCAGCGCGACGAACATCCACACGAACGCGAACCCGAAGAGGACGCACAGGCCGAACCCGGCGAGCGCCGGCGCCCAGCCCGCGTGCACCCGGAACCCCACGGCGAAGGCCAGCGCGGTGCTCACCGCGAGGATCAGCGCGACGCGCACCGTGTCCGCCGCGACCTGCCCGGCGATGACGGCCGTGCGCGGCATCGGCAGCGACATGAGGCGGTCGAGGCGGCCGGACGCCAGGTCATCGGCGACCGCCACCGCCGCGCTCATCCCGGCGAACAGCCCGCTCACCGTCAGCAGCCCGGGGATCATGTAGTCGACGTAGCCGATGCCGCCCGTCCCGATCGCCCCGCCGAACACGTAGCGGAAGATCAGCAGGAACGCGATGCTCTGGACGAGCCCCATCACGATGATCTGCGGCGTCCGGAGCGTGCGCCGGACCCCGCGCTGGGCGATGACCCAGCTCGCCGCCCCCAGCCCGGACCCGCCGGACGCCTGCGTTACTGCCACGGTGATCTCCTCTGGTCATGCGGTGGTGGTCTGGGCGGGGGCGGTGAGGGCGAGGAAGACCTCGTCGAGCGTCGGGCGGCGGAGGGTCATGTCCTCGATGACGGCGCGGTGGTCGGCCAGTGCATGGGCGGCCTTCATGAGGTCGTCGGGGCCGTTCTCCGCCGTGAGCGTCAGCAGCAGCGACGCCGGATCGGTGTGGACGTCGCCGACCGCCCGCAGGGCGTCCGCGGCCGGTTCGAGGGCGGCGTGGTCGCGGACGTGGATCTCGATCAGGTCGCCGCCCATCCGGGCCTTCAGCTCGCGGGGCGAGCCCTCGGCGGCGACGCGGCCGCAGTCGATGATGACGACGTGGTCGGCGAGGTGGTCGGCCTCGTCCAGGTACTGGGTGGTCAGCAGGACGTTCGTGCCGTTCGCCACCAGGTCGCCGATGGCGTCCCACAGCTCGATGCGGCTGCGCGGGTCGAGCCCGGTGGTGGGCTCGTCCAGCAGCAGGAGGCGCGGCGCGCCGACCAGGCTCGCGCCGAGGTCGAGGCGGCGGCGCAGCCCGCCCGAATAGGTGCGGACGAGCCGGTCCGCCACGCCGCCGAGCGACAGCCGGTCGAGGACGTCGGCGGCGGCCGCGCGGGCGGCCCGCCGGCTCAGGCCGAACAGCCGGGCGGTCATCTCCAGGTTCTCGCGGCCGGTCATGGCCCCCTCGACGGCCGCGTACTGCCCGGCCAGGCCGATGATCCGGCGCACCCGGCCGGGGTGCCGGGCGGCGTCGACCCCGTCCACGAGCAGCGTCCCGCCGTCCGGGCGGACCAGCGTCGCGACGGACCGGACGAACGTCGTCTTCCCGGCGCCGTTCGGCCCGAGCAGGGCCACGACCCGGCCGGGCTCGGCGACGAGGTCGAGCCCGTCGAGGGCGGCGACGCGGCCGAAGCGCTTGACCAGGCCGGCGGCCTCGACGATCGGGGTCACAGGTCCTCCTCGTCCAGCAGTTCGCGCAGGTTGGAGAGCTTCTCCCGCCAGAACCGCTCGTAGGGGAGCAGCCACTCCGACAGCTCGCGCAGCGGCGCGGGCTCCAGCCGGTAGACGCGCTGCCGGCCGTGCCGCCGCTCGCTGACCAGCCCGGCCTCCCGCAGCACCCTGAGGTGCTCCGACACGCTCGGGCGGCTCATCGCGAAATGCGCGGCGAGGTCGTTCACCGGGCGCGGGCCGTCCAGCAGCAGTGAGGTGATCTCCCGGCGGACCGGGCTGGCCAGCGCCCCGAAGACGTCCGCGGTCACCGCGCGGCCAGCACGATGGAGTTGCCGTCGGGATCGGTGAGCGTGGCCTGGCGGCCCCACGGCAGGTCCTGCGGCCCGTCGACCTCGACGCCGGCGGCGCGCAGCTTCGCGCAGTCCGCGTCGAGGTCGGCCGTCTCCAGCATCAGCCCGTGCACGCTGCCCGGCGCGGGCACGTGATCGGCGAGGACGACGCTCGTCTGCGCGCCGGCGGGGGCGACCTGCAGCCAGCGCATCGGGCCCGCCTGGCGGTCCGCGACGACCTCGAGCCCGAGCTTGCCGGCGTAGAAGTCCTTGGCCGCGTCCAGGTCCGAGACGGGAACGGTCAGCAGCCGCACATGCGTGATGTTCATGTGCCCGACGATACGTAGGAGGATTCCTACGTGTCAAACGTAGGAGGTTTCCTACCTATCGGGCCGCGTTTAGGGGAGGGACGCGGAGGGAGGGTGGAGGCATGCGCGCCGTCACCTATGACTCGTTCGCGTCCGACAACTCGCGGCTGGCCGTCGGGGACGTCCCGGACCCGAAGGTCGGCCCCGGCCAGGTGCTGATCGAGGTCCGCGCCGCCGGGGTCAACCCCGTGGACTGGAAGGTCATGGCCGGCGGCCTCGACGGGATGATGGACGCGATGTTCCCCGTCATCCCCGGCTGGGACGTCGCCGGGGTCGTCCGAGCGGTCGGCCCCGACACGCCGGAGTTCGGGCCGGGCGACGAGGTCATGTCCTACGCCCGCAAGGACGTCATCGGCCAGGGCACGTTCGCGCAGTACGTCGCGGTGTCGGCGGACGACGTGGCGCGCAGGCCCGAGGCGCTCGGCTGGCCCGAGGCGGGCGGGCTGCCGCTCGCCGGGCTGACCGCGCAGCGCGCCCTCGACCGGCTCGGCGCCGGCGAGGCCGACGTGCTGCTCGTCCACGCGGCGTCCGGCGGTGTGGGGAGCTTCGCGGTCCAGATCGGACGCGACCGCGGTGTCCGCGTCATCGGCACGGCGTCCGAGAAGAACCACGACTACCTGCGCGGACTCGGCGCCGAACCGGTGGCGTACGGGGACGGGCTGGCCGAACGCGTCCGCGAGCTGGCGCCCGGCGGGGTGACCGCGGTCGCCGACTTCGCGGGCGGCCAGCTGGACACGACGCTCGCGGTCCTGGCCGAGGGCGGGCGCCACGTGTCCGTCGCCGACCCCACCGTGGACGAGCACGGCGGACAGTGGATCTGGGTCCGCCCGAACGGCGCGAAGCTCGCCGAGCTGGCCCGTCTCGCCGACCGCGGCGCGCTCGCGGTCGAGGTGGCCGGCACGTTCCCGCTGGAGGAGACGGGCGCCGCGTTCGACGCCAGCCGCGGCGGCCACACGCGCGGCAAACTCGTCATCACCCCCTGACGCCCCAGGGAGTACCGCCCTACCCGTGACGTCCGGAGGCCGGCCGCCCGGGGCGGAGGCCGGACGAGCGTGTTACATTGTTACCGTGGTAACAGTTGAGCGGGTGCAGACCGGCCTGCGCATCGAGCGCAACGTGCTGAAGGTCCTGAAGGCGCTGGCCGAGTACCTCGACCTGTCCCTGGGCGACCTCGTCGAGGGCATCGCGCTGCACGCCTTCGAGGGCAAGGCGCCCTTCTCCGCGGAGACCCTCGCCAAGATCGAGCAGCTCAAGGACGTCTACGGCCTGACGCTCACCGCCGCGGACGCGCACACGCTGGACGATTCATGATGAGCGCCGCGACCAACGCCCAGTACCGGCTCACCGGCCGCCTGACCGTCCCGCTCCCGCCCGACCGGGCGTTCGAGCTGTTCACCGCGCGGGGCGAAGAACGCTGGGCCGCGCATTGGAAGCCGCGCTTTCCCCTGCCCGTCACCGACGACGCCGTGCCGGGGACGGTCTTCCAGACCGATGCCCACGGACACGCCACCACGTGGATCGTCCTCGACAGCACCCCGGGCCGCCGCATCCGCTACGCCCGCGTCACCCCGCAGACCACCGCCGGAACGGTCACCGTCAGCCTGAACGGAACGGGCGGACGAACCGAAGTGACGGTCACATACGAGCTCACCGCACTGACCGAAGCCGCCGCGCCCGGCCTCCGTGAATTCGCCGCCGGCTACCCGGCCTTCCTGACGGACTGGCAGCACGCCATCACCCGGTCACTCCGCGCCTGACCGCCGATCGAGCGGCGTCAGGACTTCGGTCGCCTCCTGCCGGGAACGATCCACGCATGAGGCGCGGGATCGACCGCCAGCTCGTTCTCCACGAGCTCCTGCCAGCCCTCGTCCGCCAGGCCGGCGGCGACGAGCAGGTCCCGCCAATCCGTGCGGCCGAGCGATATCGCCTCGTCCAGCTCGCCCAGATGCCCTCGGGCCAGCACGAGAGCGGCGACCTGAATGCGCTCGACATGGATGGAATCGCGAGGCTCGCCGCGAAAGACATCGCTGGTCAGCCCCGCCAGAGCCTCGGTCACCTGCGGGACGTGGTGCGGGAAGTCGGCACGGACACGGCGCCGCACACGCTCGGAAACGTCGACCACGCTTCACGCTCGCACGGGCACCGCGCCCCGGACAACCCGGCAATGCGGCCAATCCCCGGCCGCCCGTGCGATCTTCCGTGATAATTGCCGCCACGATCACGGAGGGACCGGGAGGCGCCATTGCCCGCGATCAACGACTTCGGCACCTGGGAGCCCCTGTTGCGGCTCCTGCGCGCGGGCAACGCGAAGGCCCTCGCCGCCCCGGACGGCCACGTCGCCGGGCGGATCGGCCGCTACGGGTGGAGCCTGCCCCTCCCGCCGCGCCTTCCGCCGCCCGGCCGCGCTCTCCAGGTCGAGGACATGCAGGAGGAGTTCGACGCGGTCGGACGCGTGCAGAGCGCCCTCGCCGACGACGAGGAGATCTCCTTCGTCGCGGAGATCGGGCCGACCGGGCGGACCGTCCTCTACCTCCTCGATCCCAGCCCCGCCGTCGAAGCGGGCATCGGGCCGCACCCGGGTGCGCTCGTCCTGGTCGACCAGGCCGTCCCGGAGCCTTGGCGCCGCCTTCCCGACCCGGTGCCCGGCGCGGCGCCGGCCCCGTCCGCGGACCCGGCCCTGCTGGGACGGACGCTCCGCGAGCGGCTCCCCGGCGCGACCGGCGCCACGGAGGCCGAGATCGCCGCGGCGGAGGCCCGCCTCGGCGTCGCGCTGCCCGCCGAGCTGAAGGCGCTCTACCGGGTGATGCGCGGACGGTGGGACGACTGGGGCGACGACTACGAGGCGGCCGAACGCGCCGCCGAGGCGGTCGGCTGCGAGCTGTTCCCGCTGGAGGAGGTGTACATCGCCGACCCGCCGTCCCGCCCGTGCCCGTGGCGGTTCGCGGCGCAGGAGGCGGTCGTCACCCCGCCCGGCGCGGCGGTGCAGGGGGTGGTCGGCTCGCCCGGCTGGATCGCCTTCGGCGACAACGGCGGCGGCGACCGGCTGGCGGTCGACCTGACCCCGGGCCCGGCCGGCCGCGTGGGGCAGATCATCATGATCGGCCATGAGCAGAGCATCGGCGCCGACCTGCTGGCCGACTCGCTCACCGACCTCGTGGTGAACGGCCGCGACGAACCGCGCTCCGACCGGAGGGACGATTCGCCGGCCGTGGCCAGGATCAACTACCGGGACCTGCCGAGCGTCCACGCCGCCGCCCACCCGGAACTGGAGGTCGTCAGCATCGGCGTCTGGGAGGGGGAGCCGCTGAGCCTCGCCCCGCTGGCCGGGCTGCCCCGGCTGCGGACCCTCACCGCCTACCCCGGGACGCTCGCCGACCCGCTGGAGATCGCCAAGCTGACCGGCCTGGAGTTCCTGGAGCTCGGCCCGGACGAGTGGCGCGTCCTCCTGGACGCCGGAGCCGTCCCGCGCAGCCTCTCCGCCGCCGCGATCGAGGTGCACGGCGACCGCCACCCGCTGCCGGTCGTGTCCCTCGCCAACGAGCTGCTGGCCCTCTGGGACCGCCCCCAGATCACCCAGACCATCCTCGAAGGCCACCTCACCTCCTAGGCGCCGCGCGGGCAGAGCAACCGACGCCCCCAGCCCTTCTGACGCGCTCGGCCGGTCCTGCGAGGGACGCCGGAGCCGACGATCGTTGTACCGGAATGCCTCGTTGTTGGCCTGCGGCCTGTTTTGCCCGGTCTTGACCGGGTAACCCGGCGCCGTATCCGAGTGGACGACGAGGTGGACAGGACATGAGATTCCGGACCGGCACCGCCGCCGGCACGGCGCTCGGCGCCGCCGCGGGCGCGGGCGGGGTCGCCGCGGCCCTGTCGGCCCGGCGCCTCGGCCGCCGCGTCCTGCGCCGGGCCGAGCGGCGGCTGGAGCGCGAGACCCGGCGTCTCGTCGCGAAGGCCGAACAGGCGGGTCCGCTGGGCAAGGCCGCGCTGGCCGGGGTGAAGGCGCTGCGGGACGGCAAGTCCCCGCTCCGCGCGCTGCTGAGCTTCGGCTGGACGGCCCTGAAGGAGACCCTCGCCGGCATCTTCGGGCGTGGGCGAAGGGGGAAACCGACCAACATCGTCGAGCAGATCGATGTGGGCGCGCCGCGCCGCCTCGTCTACGACCAGTGGACGCGGTTCCAGGACTACCCGTCCTTCATGAAGAAGGTCGAGAGCGTCGACCAGGCGTCCGACGAGAAGCTGCACTGGAAGGCGAAGATCTTCCTGTCCAGCCGGACGTGGGAGTCGACGATCACCGAGCAGGTCCCCGACGAGCACATCGTGTGGCGCTCCAAGGGGCCGAAGGGCCACGTGGACGGGGCCGTCAGCTTCCACGAGCTGACCCCCGACCTGACCCGCGTCCTGCTCGTCCTGGAGTACCACCCCGCCGGTCTCTTCGAGCGGACCGGCAACCTCTGGCGCGCGCAGGGCCGCCGGGCCCGCCTTGAACTGAAGCATTTCCGCCGTCACGTGATGACACAGGCGCTGACCCGCCCCGACGAGGTCGAGGGCTGGCGAGGCGAGATCCGCGACGGCGAGATCGTCACAACCCCCGAGTGAGGTAGACACACAATGGCACGCGGAAGCCTGATGGGCCGGGCGCCCATCGGACAGATCACCAAGCATCTCCCCGGCGGGCGCCGCAAGCGCATCCCCGACCTGGGCCGTCTCTCCAAGAACCTCCCGAAGGGCCTGCCGGGCGGGCGGGCCGTGGGCACCGCGGGCGGCGTCCTGCTCGGCGCCGGCGCGGCCGTCGCGGCGAGCCGGGCCCTCGGCGGGCGCGGGGGCGGGCAGGACCGGAACCCCGGCGGCAACCCCGGCGAGGAGAAGGCCGAATCTCCCGAGAAGACCGAGTCCAAGAAGCAGGACGAGGGCGGCAAGGACGAGCGCGAGAACGAGAGCAAGAACGAGAGCAAGGACAACGGGCACGGCGTGCTCGGCCAGCTCAAGAGCACGGTCGGCGGCGCCCTCCCCGGCGGCAAGGGCAAGGACGACGGCGACGGCAAGAAGGGCGGCAAGGGCGGCGGCGGCAAGAAGGTGAAGGTCACCAACATCGTCGAGCACATCGACGTGGGCGCGCCGCGCCGCCTCGTCTACGACCAGTGGACGCAGTTCCAGGACTACCCGTCCTTCATGAAGAAGGTCATCAGCGTCGACCAGGCCGACGAGACCAAGCTGAACTGGAAGGCCAAGATCTTCTGGTCCGCCCGGACCTGGGAGTCCACGATCATCGAGCAGGTCCCCGACGACCACATCGTGTGGCGCTCGAAGGGCCCGAAGGGGCACGTGGACGGGACGGTCAGCTTCCATGAGCTGTCCCCGAACCTGACCCGCGTCCTGGTCGTCCTCGAATACCACCCGCAGGGCTTCATGGAGAAGACCGGGAACCTCTGGCGCGCGCAGGGCCGCCGGGCCCGCCTCGAACTCAAGCACTTCCGCCGGTACGTGATGACGCAGTCGCTGACCCGCGCGGACGAGATCGAGGGCTGGCGCGGCGAGATCCGCGACAGCGAGGTCGTCCGGACGCACGAGGAGGCCGTGGAGGAGGAGACGTCCGCGAAGGACGGCTCCAAGGAGAGCTCGAAGTCGTCGAGCGCCTCCAAGAGCAACGCCAAGTCGTCGTCCGCCAAGAACGCCAAGGCGCGCGAGGAGGAGTACGAGGAGGTCTGACCCGCCCCGGCGGGCTCAGCGGATGAGGCGGGCCAGCTCGACGCGCGACCGGATCCCGAGCCGGGTGAAGACGTTGCGGAGATGATGGTCGATCGTCCGCGGGCTGAGCAGCAGCCGCGCCGCGATCTCCCGGTTGGTGGCGCCCTCGGCGGCCATCCGGGCGATGTGCGCCTGCTGCGCGGTCAGCTTCCCGAACCCGTTCGCGGCGCGCGGCGGCGCGGACTCCGCGCCCCGCGCGCCGCCCGTCCCCACCCCCCGCTCGGGGACGGGCGGCGCCGCGGCGGGGGGCGCGACGGTCTCGCCGGCGGCGCGCAGCTCCGCGCCGGCCTGCGCGGCCCACGGGACGGCGCCGTACCGCTCGAAGATCCGCAGCGCGGCGCGCAGGTGCCCGCGGGCGGCGCGGGGCCGCCGGCCGCGCCGCAGCCGGTGCCCGTACAGCAGCTCCGTGCGGGCGAGCTCGAACACCGCCCCGGCGGCCTCGTGCAGCCGCAGGGCCTCGGTGAAGTGCTCCTCCGCCTCGGCGTCGCGTTCCGCGAGCAGGGCGCGGCAGCGGCGGCTGAGCGCCTCCCGCCCGGGCGCCGAGCCGACGCCGTCGGTCCAGCGGCGGAAGTGCTCGTAGGCGCGCGCGGCCCGCTCGTGGTCGCCGGTGCGCACCAGCGCCTCCACCAGGTGCGGGACGGCGAACAGCCGCGACGGCGGATGGGCGAGCCCGGCCCCGCCCGGCAGCCGCAGCCGCGCGGCGGCGTCGGCGGGGCGGTCCGCGGCGAGGTCCAGGCAGGCGGGCGCCCACGTGCCGAGCGCGGCGGCGCGGGTGAGGCCGCGCCGGTCGGCGGTGCCGGTGAGCCGGGCCAGGTGCGCGTCGGCCGCCGCCGCGTCGCCGTTGAACGCGGCGGTCAGCGCGAGCGTGGCGAGCTGCTCGGTGGCGTGGCCGTGCAGCCGGGTGGCGCGGGCGAGCCGCAGCCCGTCGTGGCAGGCGGCGATGGGCGCCGGCGGGTGCCCGAGGAGCGCCTCGCACCGCCCGGCGACCAGCAGCGCGTACGACTCGGCGGGCGCGTTGCCGGCCCGCCGCGCGGACGCGACGGCCTCGGCGGCGAGGGAGCGGGTGCGCGGCCCGTCGCCCAGCGCGAACGCGGCGAGCGCCGCCCACGCCCGCGCGGCCGGGTCGGCGATGTCCGCGCCGAGCCGGGCGGCGGTGCCGAGCCGCTCCGCCGCCTCCCGGTACCGGCCGCGGACGGTGGCCGCCATGCCGCCGAGGTAGGCGAGCATCAGCTCCCCGCGCGCGTCGCCGGCGGGCGGCAGGGACGCCGCCCGGTCGGCGATCTCCAGGTAGGTGTGCGCGTCGCCGGACGCGTCGGCGGCCTCGGCGGCCCACATCAGCGCGGTCCGCGCCGCCTCCGCGTCCGACCCGGCGAGCCGCTCGGCCGCGTCCCGCAGCACGGGGACCGCCGTCGCCGGGCAGCCCGCCGCGACCTCGATCTCGCCGCGCAGCAGCGCGGCGCGGGCGGCGCGCGTCACGTCGCAGGCGGGCGGGCGGACCTGCCGGAGCATGGCGCGGGCCCGCCGGGACCGCCCGCTCGCCCACGCGTCCCCGGCGGCGCACAGGAACCGGTCGGTGCGGACGCGGTGCTCCACGGTGAGCGTCGCGGCGCGCCGCCAGAGCCGCCACGAGTCGGCGTAGCGCCCGGCGCGCTGGGCCGCGCCCGCCGCGGCCGCGAGCTCGGCGGCGACCCGGTCGTCGGGTTCGCCGGTGACGGCGGCGCGGTGCCAGATCCGGCGGGGCCGCTGCCATTCCCGGTCGAGCACCTCGGCGAGCAGCGCGTGCGCGTCCCGCCGCTCCTCCCGGGACGCGTCCGCCCACAGCGAGGACTGGACGAGCCGGTCGCGCACCGCGACGCCCTCGCCCTCGAACCGCAGCAGGCCCGACTCGCGGGCCGCGTCGAGGTCGGCCGGGTCCGCGCCGCCCCGCCGGGCGGCGCGCGCCATCGTGCCGGCGCCGATCCACTCCTCGGCCACCGCCATCAGCACGAGCCGCCGCGCACCGGCCGGCAGGTCGAGGTAGCGGCGGCGGTGCAGGGCGCGCAGGGCGCTGCCCGCGGGAAGCGCGCGCGGCGGCCGGGCGGCCCCGGACAGCTGCGCGGTCGTCAGCGCGGCGGCCAGCTCCCGGATCGCGAGGGGCCGCCCGCACGCCAGGTCGACGATCTCCTCGGCGAGGTCGCCGCCGCCGGTGCCGTCCAGGCTGCCGCCGGCGGGGCCGGAGCCGATCGCGTCCTGTAAGACGCGGCGGCTCGCCTCCTCGTCGAGCGGCGCGAGCCGCAGCCGCGGGATGCCGGCGAGCCCGCCCGCGTCGCCCGCGTCGTCGCGGGTGGCGAACAGCACGGCGATCGGCTCGTCCTGGACGCGGCGCGCCGCGAACGCCAGCACCTCCAGCGAGCCGGGGTCGAGCCACTGCACGTCGTCCGCCCAGCACAGCAGGGGGCCGCCGCGCGCGGTGAGGCTGAGCAGCTCGCACACCGCCGTGTAGAGGACGAACCGCGCGGCGCTCGGCGTGCCGTCCATGATCGTGCCGAGCGCGCCGCGGTGCGCGGGCGGCAGCTGCGCGGTCTCCGCGGCGAGCGGCCGCAGCAGCCGGTGCAGCCCCGCGTACGGGACGGACGTCTCCCCGGGGACGCCGGTGGTCCCGATCGTCCGGAAGGCGGGCCCGGCCGCGCGGACGGCCGCCTCCAGCAGCGCCGTCCGGCCGACGCCGGGGTCGCCGGCGACGGCCAGGGCTCCGCCGTGCCCGCCGCGGGCCCGGTCGAGCATCGCCTCGATCGCCCGTGTCTCGCGTTCGCGTCCGTGCAGGGGGTGGGTCATGCCGGTCCCTCCTCGACGGGGAACTGACCTCGGCCCGGGGGCCGTAGGGGGCTCCTCTATTGGACGGGGTCTCAAAAGGGAAGGGGACCATAGATCAGCACGACCACCCGCCGCGGGTCCAGAGCGAGTTTCCGTCGCGTGGCCGCGGCGCAATCCGGACCGGCCCCGGTTGTGCGCCCGCACAGTCCGGCCCCCCGAAGATGGCCCGTACGCGCCCGTGATGTCACCATGAGGCCCCCGTGTTGTGCTGGAGGTGGCCCTCGATGACGGGAGGACGGACCGAACTGGCCGGGCAGGTGGACGCCGACCGGACGATCATGCGGAAGGCGGTGCTGCGCCTCTCCGACCGGCTGCCCGACCTCGCCGACCGGCTCGCCGCCGAGATCCTGTCCGGCGACCGGGGCGGCCGCGACGACGCGTTCCGCCACGACGTGTGGGAGATGTGCCACACCGGGTTCGGGCACGGCTTCCGGACCATCCTCGATCCGAGCCGCGGCCGCGCCGACCTCGACTGGGCGCGGCGCCTCGGGCAGCGCCGGGCGCACCAGGGGCAGCCGCTCGACCAGCTGCTGCGCTCCTACCGGCTCGCCGGGCGGGTGTTCTGGGAGGCGGTCGTCGAGGTCGTCGGGCAGCACGACCCGGAGAACGTCCCGGCGCTGATCCGGCAGGCGACCCGCACGTGGGACACCATCGACCAGCAGTCCGGCGCCGCCGCGGCCGCCTACCACCGCACCGAGCTGGCGCTGGCGCGGCGCAGCGAGGAGCGGGTGCAGGCGATCGTGGACGCGCTGCTGGACGGGCAGGGCGCCGACGGCGGGCTGCTGTCGACCGCCACGTCCGTCCTCGGCCTGCCCGCGACGGGGCGGTACGCCGTCGTGATGCTGGGCGCCGAGTGCGGTTTCGGGGACGGCGTGGACCGCCGTCCCGCCGACACCGGCGGCATGCGGTTCATCTGGCGGCTGCGCACCGACGCGCAGGTCGCGCTGGTCGCGCTCGGCAGCGCCGGGCTGGACGACCTCGTCGCCGCCGTCCGCCCCTACGCGCGCTCGCACGCCGGCGTCAGCCCGGTCGTCGGGTCGCTCGCCGAGCTGGGCGGCGCGCGCTGGTTCGCCGAGCTGGCGCTGCGGACGTGCCGCGGCCCCGGCAACCAGATCGCCCGCCTGGACCGGCGCCTGCCCGACGCGCTCGTGCTGTCCCAGCCGCGCCTCGCCGGGCGGCTCGGCCATGTCGCGCTCGGCGGCCTCGGCGACGTGGACCCCGCGTTCCGGGACGTCCTGCTGACGACGCTGGAGACCTGGCTGGAGTGCGACGGCTCCGCGGCCCGCGCCGCGGACCGGCTGTTCTGCCACCGCAACACCGTCCTCAACCGGCTCCGCAAGATCGAGCAGCTGACCGGGCGCACGCTCACCCGCCCCGGCGACCTCGTCGAGCTGGCCCTCGCGCTGAGTGCGCTGCGGCTGCACGGCCCGGACGACGACGTCGAAGGGCCGCCCGTGCGGGGAGGCAGCGGGCGGCCCGGCCGGTGAGCGGCTAGGAGTTCGGGCAGGTGTCCCGGTACTCGGAGATGTTCAGGTCCCGGCCGGGGCCGGGGCACAGGAACTGGTCATAGCGGGTGTCGTTGTCGATGTACCGCTTGAGCCACGAGATGCTGTACTTCGCGATCGTCGTGTTGGAGATGTTCGGCGCGAAGTGGCTGGCGCCCGCGAGCTCCAGGTACGCCTTCTCCGACGACTCCGGGATGCTCGTGTAGAACGGCTTGGAGTGCGTGGCGACGGGCGCGATCGTGTCGGCCTGCGCACCGATGATCATGGTGGGCACGCGCACGTTCGAGAAGTTCTTCTGCAGGTCCCACGGGGTGAGCGGGATCGCCGCCTGCAGCTGCGGCCGGTCCTCGGCGGCCTCCAGCGTGCCGCCGCCGCCCATCGAGTGGCCCATCACGCCGAGCCGGGAGGCGTCGATCCGGTTGCGGACGCTGCTGCGCTGCGTGAGGTAGTCGAGCGCGGCCTCCAGCTGCCGGGCGCGGCTGTCGGGCTGGTCGAGGCGGGTGAGGGTGTCGATCGTGAAGATCACGAAGCCCTGCGAGGCGAGCCGCGGGCCGAGCCAGGCCATGCTGCTCTGGTCGGCGGTGAAGCCGGGCGCCACCGCGACCGCGCCGAACGTCCCCTCGGCGGTGCTGGTCGGGTAGTAGATCGTCCCGCCGCCGAAGCCGGAGACGCTCAGCCCGGAGACGCTCGTCTGGGACGTCGCGAACGGGCCGCGCAGCGCCTCGATGCTGCGCTCGGTCGGCGCGGGGCCGCGCTCGTAGGGGTTGTCGGCCGCCTGCGCGGCCTGCGGGACGGCGAGGGCGGTCGCGGTCAGCGCTGTGGCGAGCAGCGTTTTCGCCGCACGCCGGGGGATGGGGTGCACGTCGGTTCGCTCCTGTTCGGGGGGAGGAGCCGGGAGCCGGCTCCCCGGAAACGGGGGCGGAGCCGGGGGCCGGCTCCAGGACGCGCACATTGTCCGCACGCGGGCCGGCCCCCGGGCATCGGCGAAATCGCCGGTCATCCCGCGACGACGGCCCTCACCAGGCGGAAGTAGTCGAACGGGCGCAGGGCGTCGGCCCGCCGCCACGTCTCGGGCGGGACGGCGCGCTCCAGCGTCACGTTCTCGGCGACCTCGAAGCCGTGGTCCTTGAGCAGCGCGTCGATCTCCTCGGGGGAGAAGTGCGACCTGTAGGGCTCGGCGTTCTCCCCGACGACCTGCGCGGCGATCTCCGCGTAGGCGTCGCCCTCGGCGTCGCGCAGTCCCTCCGGGAGGGCGTAGTCCATGACGAGCTCGGTGCCGGGGGCGAGCCGGCCGATCTCGCCGAGGGTCGCCGCCACGGCGTCGCGGCTGAGGTAGAAGCTGACGCCGAGCCAGCTCACCAGGGCGGGCTTCGCCGGGTCGAACCCGGCTGCGGCGAGCTTGCGGAACGGTTCCTCCGCCTCGAAGTCGGCGGGGACGAGGGCGACCCGCTCGGGCACCTCGATGCCGGCCGCCGCCAGCAGCCCCTTCTTCCATTCCTGCGTCGCCGGGTGGTCGACCTCGAACACGTCGATGCCCGGTTCCGCGCGGTACCCGTAGGTGTCGAGGCCCGCGCCGAGGATCACGTACTGCGCGTGCCCGGCGAGCCGCTCCTCGGCGTACCGGGCCCGGACGGTGGTGATCGCCCTGGTCCCGGCCAGGATGATGTGCTCCCCCTGCGCCCGGTGGTACCCGATCATCTCGTCCGCGAGGCCGCCGAGCAGCGGCCCCGCGACCGTGTCCGTGAAGATCTTCGGCGTGCCGTCCGCCGTCAGGTGGGCCGCCCGCGCCGCCGCCGAAGCGAGCGCCGTCATGCTGGCCCGTCCCTCGTCCATCGACCCGTTCCCCTTTCGCCGACGAATTTCGTCGGCAAGGAACATACCGGCCGATAACGCAAGCATAACAGAACAAAATAAATTACCGATAAACGTGGCATCACATTCTCGGCGTCGGCGGGTATGCGCGGCCGGCGCCGGCGGCGCTGGCGTGATGCGCGCGCCGCCCTCGCGGGCCGGGTGAGCCTAGGATCGGTCCGTCAACCGTCCACTCCGAGCGAAGCAGGCGACCGATGACGAATGGCGAGCCGCCGCAGCGGCGAACGCCGGTGGAGGCCGTCCGCGCGGTGCGGGACGAATTCGGGATCGATGCCCGCCGCATCGACCAGATCGGCCGCCTGCTGGCCGCCGGAGAATTCCGCACCGTCGAAGACGTCGTCTCCCTTACCGGAACGTCGCGGCGGACGGTGGAGGCGGTTTTCCGGGCCCTGGAGCCGCATCTCGAATCGTCCGGGGACGGAAGGCGCATCGGGAAGCGGCACGTCGGGGAATACCGCGGCGTGTTCGGCGCCGGGGAGCCGTTCGGCGTCCGGGACCCGTGGGCGGAGCCCGCGCGCCGCGACCCGGCCGTCCTCGCCGCGATGGACGGGCTGATCGGCGCCGCGCCGCCGCCGGTGCAGGCGCTCGACCACGTGCCCGCCACCGCCGAGACCGTGGTCAAGCGGGCCCGGTTCATGCTCGACGGCTTCGACCTGACCGGCGCGCAGGTGCTCTTCGCCGGCGACCACGACCTGACCTCGCTGGGCCTGTTCCTCGCCGGCGGGGCGCCCGGCCTGCGGGCGAGCGTCGTGGACGTCGACGAGCGGCTGCTCGAATTCATCGACGCGGAGGCCGCGCGGCGCGGCTGGGAGGTGCGCTGCCTGTTCGCCGACCTGCGGCTGGGGCTGCCCGCCGCGCTGGGGGAGTCCGCCGACCTGGTGTTCACCGACCCGCCGTACACGCCGGAGGGCGTCCGGCTCTTCGTCGCGCGCGGCCTGCAGGGGCTGCGCGACCACCGCAACGGGCGGGTCCTGCTCGCCTACGGGTTCGGGGAGCGGCAGCCGGCGCTCGGGCTGGCCGTCCAGAAGGCGCTGAACCCGCTGCACCTCGTGTACGAGGCGGTGCTTCCGAACTTCAACCGGTACGCGGGCGCGCAGGCCGTCGGCAGCGCGGCGGCGCTCTACGTGCTGCGCCCCACCCGGCGGACGGCCGCCGCCGCCAGGGCCGCCGCCGACGACCCGAGGGCGGCCCTGTACACCCACGGCGCCCAGTCGGTGGAGGCGGTCGCGGGCCTGGACGGCGAGGCCGCCGCCCGGGTCGTCGAACTCGGCGCCGGCCCCGGGGAGCAGCCGCTGCTGGTCGGCGACGACTGGCCCGCGGGCGCCCCCGGCCGGCGGATCGGGCTGCCCGCGTTCCTGGGCGCGCCGCTGCCCCGGCCCCTGCGGGACCACGGCACCGTCCTGGTCAACCTGTATCCGGGCTTCGGGGCGTCGGCGGTCCGGGCGCTGCTCGCCGCGAACGCGCGCCGCGCCGCCCTCGTGTGCCGCAACGACCTGCCCTTCCTGAAGGACGCGGAGGGGCAGCGGGAGTTCGCCCGGCTCATCGGGCCCAAGTACCGCATCGCCCGGTTCCTGCGCGGCACGCCGGGCCCCGGCCAGGCCGTCGTCCTCGCGGAGAGGACGGCGCCGGACGACGAACCGCCGGGCGCCGGCCGCGTCCTCGGGCACATCTACGCGCGGGCGCACGGCAAGCTCGGCAACGGCTGGCGGGAGGGGCTCATCGCGCTCCAGAAGGCCGCCGGCCGGGCGCTCACCAAGAGCGAGGCCCGCGCCGCCGTCGCCTCCGCCGCGAGCCGCCCCGACATGCTGGAGCTGTCCCCGATGGACCTGCCCCGGCACCTGTTCGCCGTCCTCGAAGAGGACGTCGCGCGCTCGGTGGCGGCCCTGCCCGGCTGACCGCCGCCTCAGGCGCGGGCCCTGGTGGTGCCGCCGTTGGCGTGCAGGATCTGCCCGACGAGCGTCGGCATCCGCTCGTCGGCGAGGAACGCCACCGCCGCCGCGATCTCGTCCGGCGCCGCGATGCGCCCGAGCGGCACCCGCGCGGTCTGCGCGGCGCGGAACTCCGCGGGCGGCACCCCGGCCGCCTCCGCCTGCGCCGCCAGCCGCGGCGTGTCGATCACGCTCGGCGCGATCGCGTTCACCGCGATGCCGAGCGGCGCCAGCTCCCGGCCGAGCGACTTGGCGAGCGTGGCGATCCCGGCCTTGGCCGCCGAGCAGGCGGTCGCCCCCGGCCGGCCGATCAGCCCGCCCTCGGACGCGACCAGGACCATCCGGCCGCCGCCGCGCTCCACCATCCCGGGCATGACGGCCTGCGCGCACGCGAACGTGCCGCCGAGGTCGACGTCGATGACCCGCCACCAGTCGTCCAGGTCGTGCTCGCCGAACGGTGCCGTGGTCAGCCGGGTGGCGCCGGCGACGAGGATCCCGATGTGCCCGCCGGTCCGCTGCTCGATCTCCGCGACCATCGCGGCCACCGCGTCCGGGTCGGCGACGTCCGCGGGCACGGCCAGCCCGTCCAGCTCCCCGGCGAGGGCGGACAGGTCCAGGCCCGGGCGGTCGTTCAGCGCGACCCGGTGGCCCTCCGCGGCGAGCCGCCGCGAGACCGCGGTGCCGAGGCCGCCGCCGGCCCCGGTGACCAGCGCGACCGCCATCAGATCACCGCCCCGGAGTTGGGGGAGAGGACCTCCCCGGCGCAGAACGTCGCCTCCTCCACCAGGTACGCGGTGGCGAACGCGACCTCCTCCGGGGACGTCAGCCGCCCGGTGGGCAGCGTCTGCAGGTACGCGGGCCGCCGCCACGGCGAGTCCGGCGGCAGCATGGACGTGTCGGTCGGGCCGGGCGCCACCGCGTTCACCCGCACCCCGGACGGCGCCAGCTCGGCCGCCAGCGACCGGACGAGCCCGATCACCGCGCCCTTGGCCGCCGAGTAGTGCGCCTCGCCGTCCCCGCCGCCGATGGCGAGGTCGGACGAGACCGCGACCACGGTGCCCCGGCCGCGCTCCACCATGCCGGGCGCCACGGCCCGGCACACGTTCACGGCCCCGCCCAGGTGCACGCGCAGCATCCGGACCCAGTCCGCCCAGGCGATGTCGGACACCGGGACGATGCTGTAGTGCCCGGCCGCGCACACCGCCGCCTCGATCGGCCCCATCTCCCGCTCGATCCGCCGGACGGCGGCGGTCACCTGCTCCGGGACGGCCACGTCCACGCCCACCGTGTGGTGGGCGTCCGCCGCCGGGAGGAGGTCGAGGCCGGCCGTCGTCCAGCCGCGCCCGGCCAGCTCGCGCACCATCGCGGCGCCGATCCCGCTCGCCGCGCCGGTGACGAGTGCGACTCGCTCGCGCATCCGATCACCCCGAAGATAGCTCCGAAGTTCCAGGCAAACCCGACATAACCGCAGGCGGCAAGGGGCGCGGCGGTTTGTTGGCCGAACGCACCGCGCCGCGCCCGGACCGTCGTGCCCTTCTCCAACGCACGGTTCTGCCAAATCACGGTCACGTGCGCCGACCCCGCCGCCCCGGGGTGAGAGGGTGAGGCTGTGACCAGCGATTCCGCGGTGCCGCAGCACACCGTCCGGCAGCTCCTCGCGGTGCCGCGCTTCCGGCTCCGGCTGGTCGCCGGCGAGAGCGGCCTCGACCGGCCGCTGCGCTGGGCGCACTCGACCGAGCTGCGCGATCCCGGGCCCCACCTGCGCGGCCACGAGATCGTCCTGACGGTCGGCGCGTCGCTGCGGGAGCCGGGCGCCTGCACGGCGTTCGCCGAGTCGGTGAAGGCCGGCCGGGCGAGCGCGATCGGCTACGGGACCGGGGACGTGACCGCCGAGTCGCCGGCGGAGCTGCGCGAGGCGTGCGAGCGCCTCGGGCTGCCGCTGCTGGAGGTGCCGGCCGAGGTCCCGTTCCTCGGCTTCACCGAGTTCTTCGCCGAGTTCTTCGCCGAGCGGCTCGCGTCCACCCGGGACGAGCGGCGCGAACGGGAGGAGACCGGGCGGCTGCTGCGCATGGTCCAGCAGGGCGTCGCGTCCCCCGAGGCGCTCCGCGCCCGGATCGACGACGCCGGGCTCGACCCGGCCGCGCTGCTCGTGATCGCGATGGAGGGCGTCGAGGAGGAGCTGCCGGGCGTCCTCGGCGTGGACGGCGACACCGCGCTGCTCATCACCAACGACTCGCACGCCTGGTCCGAGCCCGCCGGCGTCGGCAGCCCCGGCCCGCTCGACCACCTGCCGGTGTCGCTCGCCGAGAGCCTCGCCGCCCTCGACTCCGCGCGCCGCCGCGGCGGCGGCGTCGTGCTCGCCTCGGACCTCGCCACCTTCCAGGCGCTGCTCGGCCGGCTCGACCAGGACCAGCTGGCGCCGTTCGTCCAGCAGATCGCCCGCCCGCTGGACGAGTACGACAGCGCGCACGGGACCCGGCTGGCCGAGACGCTCCGCACGTTCCTCGACATGGGCGGCGCGGTCGGCGCGACGTCCCGCGCCCTCTTCCTGCACCCGAACACGCTCCGCCACCGCCTGGCCCGCATCGAGGCCCTCACCGGCCGCGACCCGCTCCAGTTCGAGGACCGGGTGGCCCTCGCCATCGCCGTCTGGGCCGGCGGCCGGCGCGGCGGGTGACTCCGCCGCGGCGCACCCGGGGCGGAGTCACCCGCCCGGCGCCTGCCGAATTTTTACCACCGGCTCCGGCCGCAGGAATGAGACTCGCGTCTCGCATAAATGAGCCTTGGGGTTAGACGCGAGACTCACCTTGAGTCCAATATCACGGAACGGGAAAATCCGCTGACCAGCAGTGGTCGCCGGTCCGGCCATGACATATTCCCGCGTGACCACTTCCGGCCGGGTTCGACAAATTCCGAATATTCTGGAGGGTTCCCGGGGCTGTTCGGGGACGTACGTCACAGGGGCCTCATGATGGACCATGTTTACCGGGCCATCGCCCGGATATCGGGCATCGATGAACGCCCCAGCCGCCGCCCCGCAGGAACGTCGTCGAAGGAACGCCATGTCCGTCAGCGAGCGTTTGTGGAACGAGGCCGAGGAGCGCCGCACCCGGTTCGAACTGCAGTCCAGGGAGAACTTCCCGGTCGCGACTCGGCTGCTCCCCGCCCGGCATCGCGAGCACCTGCTGAACGTCTACGGCTACGCCCGGCTCGTGGACGACATCGGTGACGAGGCGCCGCCGGACGAGCGCGCCGGCCTGCTCGACCTGGTCGAACGCGACCTCGACCGCGTCTACGCGAGCGAGACCCCGGAGCTGCCCGTCCTGCGCGACCTGTCCCGCACCATCGCCGCGTGCCGGATCCCGGCGGAGCCGTTCCGCCGCCTCCTGGAGGCCAACCGGCGCGACCAGGAGGTCACCCGGTACGCGTCCTTCGACGACCTGGTCGGCTACTGCGCCTACTCGGCCGACCCGGTCGGGCACATCGTCCTGCACGTGTTCGGCGCCGCCACCCCCGACCGGCTCGCCCTGTCGGACAAGGTGTGCACCGCGCTGCAGATCATCGAGCACTGCCAGGACGTCGGCGAGGACTACCGCAACGGCCGGATCTACCTGCCGGCCGACGACCTCCGGCGGTTCGGCTGCGCCGAGGACGACCTGGCCGCGCGGACCACGCCCACGCGGCTGCGCGGCGTCGTCGCCCTGCAGGCCAAGCGCGCGGGAGCGCTGCTGGACGAGGGCGCCGCCCTCACCGGCCGGCTCCGCGGATTCGCCCGCGTCGCCGTCGCCGGGTACGTCGCGGGCGGCCTCGCCGCCCTCGCCGCCCTGGAACGCGGCGCCTACGACGTCCTGGGGAGCCCGCCACGGCCGAGGAAGACGCGACTGCTCGCCGAGTGGTCGCGGACATTGGGAAGGAGATGAGGGGATGGACGCTCCCAGTGCCTACCGGCACTGCGAGGACATCGTGCGCTCCCAGGCGCGCAACTTCTCGTACGGGATCCGGCTGCTTCCCGCCCCGAAGCGGCGCGCGCTGAGCGCCGTCTACGCGTTCGCCCGCCGCATCGACGACATCGGCGACGACCACGGCGCGCCGCCCGCGGCCCGGCTCGCGAGGCTCGCGGAGGAGCGCGAGCGCCTGGCCGAGGC
This sequence comes from Spirillospora sp. NPDC127506, assembly GCF_040302145.1. Lineage (NCBI taxonomy): Bacteria > Bacillati > Actinomycetota > Actinomycetes > Streptosporangiales > Thermomonosporaceae > Spirillospora > Spirillospora sp. NPDC127506. Next base: position 184,461 of record NZ_JBEORG010000001.1, read on the forward strand.
GGACGCCCACCCGTCCGACCCGGTCCTCGTCGCGCTGTCGGACGCCGCGCGCCGCCACCCGATCCCGCTGGAGGCGTTCGGCGAGCTGATCGACGGCTGCGAGGCCGACGTCCGCGGCGAGACCTACGACACCTTCGACGACCTGCTCTGGTACTGCCGCTGCGTCGCCGGGTCCATCGGCCGGCTGTCGCTCGGCGTGTTCGGCACGTCCGACCCCGGGACGGCCGTGCCCCGCGCCGACGCGCTCGGCGTCGCGCTCCAGCTGACGAACATCCTGCGGGACGTCCGGGAGGACGGGCTGAGCGGCCGCGTCTACCTGCCCGCCAAGGACCTCGCCCGGTTCGGCTGCACGCTGGAGCGGGACGAGGCCGGCCGGCTCACCGACGACCCGGAGCGGCTGGCGGCCCTCATCCGGTTCGAGGCGGGCCGCGCCGAGGAGTGGTACGCGACCGGGCTGCGGCTGCTGCCCATGCTGGACCGGCGCAGCGCCGCGTGCGCCGGGGCGATGGCCGGCATCTACCGGCAGCTGCTGAAACGCATCAAGGCCGACCCGCTGACCGCGCTGGACACCCGCACCTCCCTGCCGACATGGGAGAAGGCCGCCGTGTCCGCGATGGCCATGTCCGGGGTGCGCCGGTGAGCGGGGCGGACGTCGCCATCGTCGGCGGCGGCCTCGCCGGGATCACCACCGCGCTGGCGCTCCAGGAGACGGGCATACGCACGACGATCTACGAGGCGCGCCCCCGGCTCGGCGGCGCCACGCACTCCTTCACCCGCGGCGGGCTGACCGTCGACAACGGGCAGCACATCTTCCTGAAGTGCTGCTCGGCCTACCGGGGGCTGCTCCAGCGGCTGGGCGCGACGGACCGGGTCCGCGTGCAGGACCGCTTCGACGTCCCCGTCCTCACGCCGGACGGCGGCGGCGGGCGGCTCCGCCGCGCCAAGGCCCCCGGCCCGCTGCACCTGCTGCCCGCGCTCGCCGGCTACCGGCTGCTGCCGCCCGCCGACCGGCTGCGCGCGGTCCGCGCGTCGCTCGCGCTCGACCGGCTCGACCCGGACGACCCGGCGCTCGACCGGTTCGGCATGGGCGGCTGGCTCGCCGCCCATGGCCAGCGGCCGCGGGCGCGCGAGGCGCTGTGGGAGCTGTTCGTCACGGCCGCGCTCAACATCCGGCTGGACGAGGCCGCGCTCGGGCCCGCCGCGATGGTGTGCCAGACCGCGCTGCTCGGCCGCTCGGACGCCGCCGACATCGGCGTGCCCGCCATCCCGCTCGGCGACCTGCACGGCACGGTCGCCGCCGCCGAGATCAAGCGGGGCGGCGGGCGGATCGAGCTGGGCGCGAAGGTCCAGGCGATCGACGCCGGGCCGAAGCTCGTCGTCAACGGCGCCCCGGTGACCGCGGACGCCGTCGTCGTCGCGGTGCCGCACCGGGTGGCGTCGTCGCTCGTCCCCGAGGAGGCGTCCCCGGAACGGGCGAAGTGGGACGGCCTCGGCTCCAGCCCCATCGTCAACGTCCACGTCGTCTACGACCGGCCCGTCCTGCGGGTCGACGGCAGGGACGAGCCGTTCGCCGCGGCCGTCGGCTCGCCCGTGCAGTGGGTGTTCGACCGCACCGAGGTGAGCGGCCTGTCCGGCGGCGGCCAGTACATCGCGGTCTCGGTCTCGGCGGCCGACCGCTGGATCGACACGCCCACCGCCGAACTGCGCGAGGTGTACCTCGCCGAGCTGGAGCGGCTGTTCCCGGCCGCCCGCCGCGCCCGCGTCACCGACTTCTTCGTGACGCGGGAACGGCACGCCACATTCCGCCAGAGCCCCGGCAGCGGCGCGCTGCGCCCCGCGTCCGCGACGCGGCTGCCGTGGCTCTACCTCGCCGGCGCGTGGACGGACACGGGCTGGCCCGACACGATGGAGGGAGCCGTGCGAAGCGGCCTTACCGCCGCCCGCCTCGTCCGGCGGCACCTGCGGCAGGTGCGGACCGACGAGGTGAGCGGCCGATGACCACCATTCCCCACTCGATCACCGACGGGCGCGCGCTCGTCGACGAGGCGATGCGCACGGCCGCGGACCGGCTGGACCCCTGGACCCGCCGCGTCGTCGCCTACCACCTCGGCTGGACCGACGAGAACGGGCACCCGGCCGAGGCGGGCGGGAAGGCGCTGCGCCCCGCGCTGGCGCTGCTGTCCGCCCGCGCCGCCGGCGCGTCCTACGAGACGGCGCTGCCCGGCGCGGTCGCCGTCGAGTTCGTGCACGCGTTCTCGCTGCTGCACGACGACATCATGGACGGCGACCGGACCCGCCGGCACCGCCCCGCCGCGTGGACGGTGTTCGGCCCGTCCGCCGCCATCCTCGGCGGCGACGCGCTGCTCGCGCTGTCGGAGGAGCTGCTGCTCGACCAGCACACGCGGGGCGCGCACTGGGCGGCGCGCGCCCTGACCGCCGCCACGCAGCGGCTCATCTCCGGGCAGGCGTCCGACCTCGGGTTCGAGCAGCGCGACGACGTGACGCTGGACGAGTGCGTCGCGATGGCCGCCGACAAGACCGGCGCGCTGCTGGCCTGCGCCTCCTCGATCGGCGCGATGCTCGGCGAGGGGCCCACCCGGCTCGTCACCGCGCTGACCGGGTTCGGCGCCGAGATGGGCCTCGCGTTCCAGCTCGTGGACGACCTGCTCGGCATCTGGGGCAGCCCGGAGACGACCGGCAAGCCCGTCCTGTCCGACCTGCGGGCCCGCAAGAAGTCGCTGCCGGTGGTGTACGCGCTGACCGCCGGGACGCCGGAGTCGGCGCGGCTCGCCGAGCTGTACGGCAAGCCCGACCAGCCGTCCGAGGACGTCCTGCACGAGATGGCGCGGCTGGTCGAGGCCGCCGGCGGCCGGGACTGGGCCTCCGCCGAGGCGGACCGGCGCATCGCGGCGGCCGAGCGGCACCTCGACGAGTCCGGGATGGACGACCTCGTCGCCGCGGAGTTCCGCGACATCGCCCTGTTCGTCACCGCCCGGGACCACTGACCCGGGCGCGCGAGAAGGAGACCGCTGAATGACCACGACGGAAGAGGCTCCGGGGCTCACCCGTGCGGCGGCCGCCGCCGTCGAGGCGGCCCGCGAGCACCTGCTCGGCCTGCAGTCCCCCGAGGGCTGGTGGAAGGGCGAGCTGGAGACCAACGTCACCATGGACGCCGAGGACCTGCTGCTGCGCCAGTTCCTCGGCATCCGCACCGCGGAGGAGACCGAGGAGGCGGCGCGCTGGATCCGCTCGCAGCAGCGCCCCGACGGGACGTGGGCGAACTTCCGCGGCGGCCCCGCCGACCTGTCCACCACGATCGAGGCGTACCTCGCGCTGCGGCTCGCCGGCGACCCCGCCGACGCCGACCACATGCTCGCCGCGGCCAAGTACGCGCGGGACGCGGGCGGCATCGAGGGCAGCCGGGTCTTCACCCGGATCTGGCTGGCGCTGTTCGGGCAGTGGTCGTGGGACGACCTGCCGGTCATGCCGCCCGAGCTGATGTTCCTGCCGAGCCGGGTGCCGCTGAACGTCTACGACTGGGCGTGCTGGGCGCGGCAGACGATCGTCCCGCTGACGGTCCTCGGTTCGCTGCGGCCCGTCCGGCCGCTGCCCGTCGACCTGGCGGAGCTGCGCACCGGCGTCGCCCCGCCGGACGACGCGAAGGGCTGGGGGCGCGTCTTCAACGCGCTCGACCGCGTCCTGCACGTGTACGAGAAGGCGCCGGTGCGCCCGCTGCGCCGGGCCGCGATGCGCCGCGCCGCCGACTGGATCATCGCCCGGCAGGAGGCGGACGGCTGCTGGGGCGGGATCCAGCCGCCCTGGGTGTACTCGCTGATGGCGCTGAACGTCCTCGGCTACGACCTCGGCCACCCGGTCGTCGAGCGCGGGCTCGCCGGTCTGGAGCGGTTCACGATCCGGGACGAGAGGGGCCGCCGGCTGGAGGCGTGCCAGTCGCCGGTCTGGGACACCGTCCTCGCGATGAACGCGCTCGCCGACGCCGGCGCCGCCCCCGACGACCCGGCGCTGGTGCGCGCGGCGCGCTGGGTCATCGGCGAGGAGGTCCGGGGCCCGGGGGACTGGTCGGTGCGCCGGCCCGGCCTCCCGCCGGGCGGATGGGCGTTCGAGTTCGACAACGACGTCTACCCCGACACCGACGACACCGCCGAGGCGATCATGGCGCTGCGCCGGGTGTCGCTGCCGGAGGCGGAGGCGCCCATCGAGCGGGCCGTCCGGTGGCTGGAGGGCATGGCGTCGAAGGACGGCGGCTACGGCGCGTTCGACGCCGACAACACCCGCGAGCTGTGCACCAAGCTGCCGTTCTGCGACTTCGGCGCCGTCATCGACCCGCCGTCCGCGGACGTCACCGCGCACGTCGTCGAGGCGCTCGCCAAGGAGGGCCTCGCCGAGTCGACCGTGGTCAAGCGCGCCGTCGTCTGGCTGCTGAAGGCGCAGGAGGCGGACGGCTCGTGGTTCGGGCGCTGGGGCGCCAACCACGTGTACGGGACGGGCGGCGTGGTGCCCGCGCTCATCGCCGCCGGGGTCCGCCCGGAGAAGCCCGCGATCCGCCGCGCCGTGGCCTGGCTGGAGGAGCACCAGAACCCCGACGGCGGCTGGGGCGAGGACCTGCGCTCCTACGACGACCCCGCGTGGATCGGGCGCGGCGAGTCGACCGCGTCGCAGACGGCGTGGGCGCTGCTGGCGCTGCTGGCCGCCGGGGAGCGCTCCGCCGCGGTGGACGCCGGCGTGCGCTGGCTCGTGGAGAACCAGCGCCCGGACGGGAACTGGGACGAGGACCAGTTCACCGGCACCGGGTTCCCCGGCGACTTCTACATCAACTACCACCTCTACCGGCTGGTGTTCCCGATCAGCGCCCTGGGCCGCTACCTGAGGGGAGCCACATGAGCGGGCTCGTGGTTTGCGCGGCGCTCGGTGTCGAGGCCCGCGCCGTCGCCCGCGGCGGCCTGCGCGTCGTCCGCACCGGGATGGGGCCGGCGAAGGCGCGGGCCGCCGCCGCGGGCCTCCCGGAGCACGACGCGCTCGCCGTCGCCGGCTGCGGCGGCGCGCTGGACGAGCGGCTCCGCCCCGGCGACCTGTTCGTCGCCACCGAGGTGCGGGGCCCGTCCGGGACGGTGCCGTGCCGGACGGCGGAGGCGCTCGCCGGGCTGCTGGAGCGGACGACCGGCGCCACCGTCCACCGGGGGCCGCTGGTCACCGTGGACCACATCGTCTCCGGGGCGGAACGCGCCCGCCTCGCCGCCGGCGGGGCGATGGTCGCCGACATGGAGTCGGCGGAGCTGGCCGCCGCGGCGGGGGACCGGCCGTTCGCGGTGGTGCGCGCCATCGTCGACACGCCCGGCCGCCCGCTGGTCAGCCCCGCCACGCTCACCGGCGGGACGGCCGCGCTGCGCCGGCTGCGCACCGTCGGCCCGGCGCTGCGCGAGTGGGCGGCCGCCGCCGGCCCGCGCCGGCTGCTGCTCGCCGGGCCGCGCTCGTTCTGCGCCGGTGTGGAACGGGCCATCGAGATCGTGGAGCGCGCGCTCGACCTGCACGGCCCGCCCGTCTACGTGCGGAAGCAGATCGTCCACAACACCCATGTGGTGGACGACCTCGCCCGCCGCGGCGCCGTCTTCGTCGACGAGCTCGACGAGGTGCCGCCCGGCTCGGTGACGGTGTTCTCGGCGCACGGCGTCGCGCCCGCCGTCCGGGACGAGGCCGGGCGGCGCGGGCTGCGGGTCATCGACGCGACCTGCCCGCTCGTGTCCAAGGTGCACGCGGAGGCCCGGCGGTTCGCCGCCTCCGGTCACCTGGTCGCGCTGATCGGGCACGCCGGGCACGAGGAGGTCGAGGGCACCCTCGGCGAGGCGCCGTCCTCGACCGTCCTGGTCGAGACGCCGGACGACGTGGCGTCCCTGCCGGCCGGCCGGCCCGTCGCCTACCTCACCCAGACCACCCTCGCCGCCGACGAGGCGGGCGAGGTGGCGGCCGCCATCACCGGCCGGTTCCCGGACGCGGTCGGCCCGCACACCGACGACATCTGCTACGCCACCACCAATCGGCAGCGGGCCGTCGCCGGCGTCGCCCGCGACAGCGACCTCGTGCTCGTCGTCGGCTCGGCGAACTCGTCCAACTCCCGCCGCCTCGTCGAGGTGGCCGAGAGCCGGGGCACGCCCGCCGTCCTCGTCGACGGTCCCGCGGACGTCCCGCTCGGGCGGCTCAGGGGCGCCCGCGTCGTCGGCCTGACCGCGGGCGCGTCCGCCCCGCCGGCCGTGCTGGACGCGGTCGTCGACGTCCTGCGCGGGCTCGGGCCGGTCGAGATCAAGGAGCACACGGTCACGGTGGAGACGACCGAATTCACCTTGCCAAAGGAGGTCCGAACACAATGAGCATGCCGCTTCGCCAGAGCCTTCGCATCGGGACCTACATCCTCCGCAACAAGCTCCGCGGCCGGGAGAAGTTCCCCCTGATCGTCGAGCTGGAACCGCTGTTCGCGTGCAACCTCGCCTGCGCGGGATGCGGGAAGATCCAGCATCCGGCCGACGTCCTGAAAAGGCGCATGCCGGTCGAGCAGGCGGTCGCCGCCATCGAGGAGTGCGGCGCGCCGATGGTGTCCATCGCCGGCGGTGAACCGCTCATGCACCCGAAGATCCACGAGATCGTGGACGAGCTCGTGAAGCGCAAGAAGTTCGTCTTCCTGTGCACCAACGCGGTGCTCATTCCCCGCCACATCGACAAGTTCAAGCCGTCGCCGTACTTCGCGTGGGCGGTGCACATCGACGGGCTGCGGGAGCGGCACGACGAGTCCGTCTGCAAGGAGGGCGTCTTCGACGCCGCCGTCGCCGCCGTGAAGGAGTGCAAGCGGCGCGGGTTCCGGGTCACCACCAACACGACGATCTTCAACACGGACACGCCGCAGAGCGTCATCGACGTGATGAACTACCTGAACGACGACCTGCAGGTCGACGAGATGATGATCTCGCCGGGGTACGCCTACGACAAGGCGCCCGACCAGGAGCACTTCCTCGGCGTCCAGGAGACCCGCGAGCTGTTCAGCAAGGCGTTCGCCGACGGGAACCGCAAGCGCTGGCGGCTCAACCACTCGCCGCTCTTCCTGGACTTCCTGGAGGGCAAGGTCGACTTCCCCTGCACGGCGTGGGCGATCCCGTCCTACTCCCTCTTCGGCTGGCAGCGCCCCTGCTACCTGATGTCGGACGGCTACGCCCAGACCTACCAGGAACTCCTCGACGAGACCGACTGGGACGCCTACGGCCGGGGCCGGGACCCGCGCTGCGCCAACTGCATGGCGCACTGCGGCTACGAGCCGACCGCGGTCATGGCCACCGTCGGCTCCCTGAAGGAGTCCATCAGGGCGATACGCGACACCTGACCGGACCGCCCGGAGAGCGGGGGATCGGCCCCACTCTCCGGGCCGGGACGCTCGTCAGGCGTCCTTGAGCTTGACCGGCCGGTAGGCCTTGTACTCGCTGCCGGGGTCCAGGCCGTAGTCGCGCGTCCGGTGGTCGGTGCCGTACCGTCCCCGCTGCTCGTACGCCCAGTACTCCGTGTGCTCCTTGTCGGCCCACTTCTCGAAGATGACGACGTGCCGCGTGGTGTTGGTGCCCTGGGCGTCCATGACGAGGTCGCCCTTCTTGAGCTCCGACATCTTGATGCGCTCGGTGTACCGCGACGACGTCAGCCCGACCGTGTTCGGCCCCGGCTTCGGCAGCCGCAGGGCCATGGAGACGAATCCCGAGCAGTCCCTCCGGTAGCCGTCGCGGTAGCCGGTCTGGCTGTAGGGCACCCGGTCCGCGGAGTGCGGGTTCCACGTCTTGGCCCGCTCGATGACCCGCGACCGCTCGTCCTTCTCCCGTTCGACGGGCGCGGCCTTGCGCGGTTTCGGAACCGTGTGGACGGCGGCGACCGCGGCGCTGCCGTCGTCCGGTGCGTCCGCCGCGTGCACGGTCGTGGCCGCCACACCGAACACGGCGAGGCCGACCAGTGCGCCGTTGGCGCTGGGGCTCAGGCCGCGACGGCCCGAACGTTTGCTGTGCTTGCCTTTCAAAGGGGGGCTCCTTCTTCCATGAGCCGCCTACCGGGTTAGCTGACGGGTTCGGGCGTGGAAGTCGCCCTACGGCCATGGGAGAGGCCGATTCACCCCAGTGAGGGTGGGTCCCCGGCTCCGCGCGACGGCGGACTCGGCGGTTGCCGCTGCGATCCTGAGGGCACGTCGGCCCCGTGCACGGGACCCCTGTCCCATGCGGCGAAAGAGCGGCGCTGATGTTGTAAGGCCCTTCCGAGGCGACCGCCTCAGGGCCGCGCGACACGTGGATCGTGTCGCCCGTCCATCCGTGTGCCGGACGGGACAAGAACGCCTGGTGAGCGCCTTGCCGGGCGCCAAGCTAACGCAGATCGCCAAGCCAAGGCAAACTCCCGCAAAATCAAACCCCCAGCTCAACCCCCTGACGCACCTGTCCGCCAACGCCTCCAAGCCCCTCGCGGCGGGCGTTCCCGGCCGCTCCCGGCTCGGCTCCGTGATCTACGCCACGGCGGGGAGCCGGACCTGCGGGACATTCAGCGGATTCCAGAGGTGTCCAGCCTTTCGTTCATAGGGAGCGGCCTCCTGGTGGGCTGGTCAGGTCCCGCCGGCCGGGACCTGAACGCCCGGGCCGGTGCCGCGTTCGGCGGCGAGAAGGGCACCTCACCCACCGATGAATGGAGCAGCCGTGGCCCATGACGACGGCAGGCAGTACCAGACGGGTGGCCGGCCGGTCCACCCGCCCGGCCCCGGTGCGCCCGCGTCCCGGCCCGCCACCACCTACATGGGGTTCTACTTCTGGTACTGGTGCGGCGTGACCGTGCTCCTCCTCATGGGGAGCCTGTTCTTCCTCGCCCACGACCTGGTCGGCACCGGTCTGCTCGGGCTCCTGATCGCCGGGCTCTCCGCCCTCTACGCCCGCTACCTCTACCGGGGCGGCCGCTACCGGATGATGTTCATCATCTTCTGAGGGGGCGGCGCCGGGCTCAGCCCGTGCTCAGGCAGCCGTCGGTCGTGCCGCCGGACGGCACGAGCTGCGCGTCGCCCCAGACCGCGTCGTGCGACTTGTCCGGCGGCTCGGTGCCGTTCTCCGCCGCGATCAGGGCGGTTCGCAGGTTGAGCGTGGTGTAGGGGGAGATGTCCTCGTCGAAGACCGCGGGCTTGCGCGGGCCGGCGTTCCTCGTCGCCACGACCTTGTCGTCGCCCAGCAGGGTGAATTCGATGGTCACGTTGGGCGGATCCTCGTCCGGGACGCCCGCCAGCGCCTTGAAGCGCGAGTATTTCGCGGCGGTCGTCAGAGTGATGGTGGCGGGTCGGCCGATCACACTGAGCGCGACGTAGACGCTCCTGGCGCAGGGCCGGCCGGTGATGCGCGCGCCGCGGCGCCTGAACCAGCCGGTCTGGGGCTCGTGCAGCTGGCTGCTCGGCAGGTCGCGCAAAAAGACCGGCGCGCGCGCCGTGGCCGGAGCGCCGACCGCCTGCACCGGTTCGGACGGCTCGTAGAACCGTCCCCCGGGAACCTGCGTCGAGACGTGCGCCACGAGCAGGCCGTCGACGACGACGATGAGCACCGCCCCCAGGACGGCGGTCACCCCGCCCGTGTTGATGTTGAGGCGGGTTTTGCGCACGTTGGTGGTGTTGATGTCGCGGCCCGCCGCGTTGACCGTTGTCTGCACCGAGGGACGGCGCGCACCGCGCCCCACGATCGCCGCGATCAGCACCATGGCGCCGGCGAACCCGCCCCAGTACCAGTCGCCGCCCAGCACCCGTCCCGCCGCGCAGGCCCCCGCGCACGCGAGCACGATGAAAGCCGCCTTCGCCATCGTGCGGCGCGGCCCGCCGCTCTTCCGACCGCTCATCGGCGCGCCCCCGTTTCTCCTCGGCTCGCACGGCCGCCGTTCCCCAGGGTCCGATCGGCCGGTGATCTCCGCGCGCGTGCGCGTCCGCTCCGCCGTGCTCGGCCGAGCAGGGGTCAACCCTGCTCAAGACCGCCGCGGGCGGTCAACGCGGAAAGGAGCCGGCGTCGACCCCGCCTCCGCACTCGGGAGTGAGCCCTTCAGCTGGAATTCACCGCGAATGCGCAGGTCAGCGGGAAATGTGCACCGCCGCACCAATGAGAGAGGCCCTGGGCGGACGTTCTGGGAGAGCCGGAACGGCGTTGCACATTACTTGCCGGTATGGCGCACGTGCGCCATTGCGGCTCTACGAGCAGACCTTCGCGGCGACGGCGGCCTCGGCCTCCGTCAGGGAGCGGAGAACGGCCGGATCGAAGCCGCCCGTCGGAAAGCCGGTCGTGCCGACGGAATGGAACATCTTCTCCCGGCCTCTCTGATCGTGGGCGGCCCGGCCGGACGCGGCCTGGCGCGGCGAGATGACGAGGCCATCGGAGCCCGGGGCTCCCGGCGGTCCGGCGGACGCGGCGCGGCACGGTCAGAACTGGCCGCGGAACCTGGCGATGACGTCGCCGACCTTCGCGTCCGGCTCGCTGCTGCAGCTGTAGCGGATCGCGGGCGGGGCCAGCGGGCTGCCCGCGCCGGAGACGCCCTTCTCCCGGGCGATGTCGATGATCGCGTGCTGCTGGGTCTCGGAGTCCGCGTCGAGGAACTCCGCGCACGTCGAGTCGGCGGTGATGGCGTCGGAGGTCGCGGCCTTGACGATGAAGACGAAGACGAACAGCGCGGCGATCGCCCCCGCGGCCAGGAGCACCAGCCCGCCCGTGTTGATGGTCGTCTTCTTCTCGTTGGTGGTGGTGATGTCGCGGCCCGCGGCGGTGATGCCCCTCCCGGTGACGTTGCTCAGGGTGACGCGGCTCGACCAGGACGAGGCCGGGGCGGCCGACCGCGCGCGTCCCACGGCGTCCCGCAGCGCCGCGGCGAAGGCGGCGTCGGTCTCGGCCGCGTGCCGGAGCAGGTCCTGGACGAGCGAGCTGTTGCCCGGGTCCGTGGTGTACGCCGTGAACGCCGCCTGCCGCCCGTCCCGGACGAGCCGCCCCCGGACCAGGTCGTACAGGTCGGCGAGTGCCGGGTCGCCGTCGGCGCGGACGGAGCCGTCGGAGATGCCGGGGAGTCGCGCGGCGAGGACCTCGACCGCCGTCGTCGCCAGTTCGTTCGCGTGCACGGAATCACCTTTCGAGTTCGGACGGGGATCCGTCCCGCGGCGCGCGGGCGTCCCTCCGGATGCGGGTCCTCGGGAATCAGCCGCCCTCGCCGCGGCATTCGGCCGCGACCGGCGCGGTGGTGGTCTCGGCCTCGACCATGTTGAAGGAGTCGGATTCGCCAGCCGCGCACAGCTCCTTGCGGTCGGTGGGGCCGCTGCCGGCGCAGCCCGCGGCCAGCGGCAGCAGGGCGGCGGCGCAGGCGGCCGCGATGGACGGGCCGTTCATCGGAGGTCCCTCCCGGCGATCTCGGAGTCGGTGACGGTGACGTTGCGCCCCTGGATGCGGACGCCGCCCGGCACCGGCCCGGGCGGCATGCCGGGAGGCGTGTCGGGCGATGGGCCGGACGGCGGGCGGAACGCGTCGGCCGCGAGCCGCGCGGCGTCCCCGTCGTCGCCCGGGACGTACAGCCAGGCGCGCACCCGCGTCTCCTTCACCGCCACGCCGACGGGGCGGAACGCCTCCGGGTCGACGGCGGGGTCCCCGTAGCGGACGATGCCGCGGTGGACCTGCTCGGACACCAGGTAGGCGACCGGGCCGCGGGCCCGCTTGAGCGCCGCCTTCAGCACGGGCGCCTCGTTCAGCCGGAACGCCTCGTTGACGTCGCCGCCCACGAAGCCCCGCGGGTCGCGGTAGACGTCGCCGGCGTGCAGGACGACGCGCAGCCGCGGCGGCTCCGCCGGGGCGGCCTCGGCCAGGCGCAGGACGGCGGCGACGATCACCGGGCGCGGGACGTCCGCCGGCCAGAGCATCAGCACGGCGTCGCCGCGGTCCTCGTGGACGCAGCGCCCCCACAGCGCGCCGAGCGCACCGGACAGCCACGTGTACAGCGCGTCGCGGGCCCGCCGCTGCTCCAGGTCGTTGCGGCGGGCGAAGCCCTCGATGTCGGCGATCGCCAGGGTCGCGGGCGCGGGGTACTCGTTCACGGTCGTGCCTCCCATCGGGGTCACCGGCCGCCGAGAAGCGCGGCCAGGCCGATCGCGGCGAGCAGCAGGACCGCGAAGACCCCCACGGCCGCCGCCGCGGCGGCGGCCGGCCGGACGCGGCGGGCGAACCGGTGGATCGCGCCGCCCGCCCGCGCCGCACCGCCGTGCACGGTCAGGTCGCGGCCGGCGATGCGCGCGTCGCGGATGGTCAGGTCGTTGTCGGCGTGGACGTGGACCGACCACTGCTCGCCGGTCGCCGGATCGTGTTCCATGGCCGGGCCCCCTTGTTCACGGCGGAACGGCTCAACAGTGCGGAGTCGGGTTGCGGCAGGTCAACGCGATTGCGCGAGGTCGCCGCGGGCGCCATCCGGGCGGATGCGGCCCGGGTCCGGCGGGTCATCCCGTCGCCGCTGGTCAGCGGTGCCGTCCCGGGATTCCGGTACGTATCGGGAACGGCCGGGACGGATCCGGTGAGAGGCCGCGGAATGGCGCACGTGCGCCATTCAGCCGTCCGGTTCGGGAGACTCCGAGCCGTTCCCGTCGAACCGGGAGAGGAAGGCCGACAGGCGCTCGTCGCTGACGACCTCGACCGTCCCGTGCCCCGTCGCCACGATGCCCTGCTCGCGCAGCCGGCCGAGCGCCCGCACCACCGAGCTGCGCGCCACCCCGAGCATCTCGGCGATCTGGTGCTGATACCGGAACGGGGCCGCGTCGCCGCGCCGCGTCCGCTCCAGCAGCCGGGCCACCCGCACGACGGTCGGCTCGGCCCTGCCGTCGCCGTTCAGGTCGGCGCACCGCAGCCGGTGCACGAGCACGCGGAGCAGCGCGTTCCGGACGCCGTCGTGCCTGCGCATCACCCGGTCGAACGCCTCATGGGAGAGCACGGCGACGGCGCCCGCCCGGACGATCTGGACCGTGGCCGAGTGCGGCCGCCCGTCGATGAGGGACAGCTCGCCGAGGATGTCGCCGGGCCCGCGGTAGGCGACCCACGCGCCGTCGCGGAGGACGCGCGCGTGCGCGGTCAGCAGGATCACGATCTTCGCGGAGCGGCGGCCCTGCGCGTAGAGCTGCGCGCCGTCCGCCACCTGGTGGCGCGTCCCGGCGTCGATCAGGTCGCGCCGCTCGTCCGCGCGCAGCAGGGACAGGAATGGGGCGCCGTACTGCGCCCTGGGCCGGTGCTGGGTCATGATTGCCTCGTAGGGGATCGGGGCGTTGGCGGCTGAAGCCCGCCGGGGAGCGAGCCACGGCATGAGCGGTGATGCGGCGGACGGCTGGAACCTCGTCTACGACGAGGAGGGGGCGCCTCCCGGACGGATCGCGGGCACGGCCGCACGCGTCCTGGCGGTCGCCGACGAGTGGTTCCCGGCGCGCGGCGGCCTCAGCTCGCTGAACCGCTACCTGTGCGGGGCGCTCGCCGCGGCGGGCGCGGAGACGTACTGCCTGGTGCCGGGCGCGTCCCCCGCCGAGCTGGCGGACGCCGAGCGGGCCGGGGTGCGGCTGGTCGCCGCCCGCCGGTCGCCCGGGACCACCGAGCGGGAGGCGCTGATGCGCCGGCCGCCGCTGCCGCGCGGCGCCGTCCCCGACCTGGTGATCGGGCACGGCCGCGTCACCGGGCAGATCGCCAGGGCCCTGGTCGAGGACCACTTCCCGGACGCCGCCCGGCTGCACCTCGTCCACATGGACCCCGACGACATCGAGTGGTTCAAGCTCGACCACGAGGACGACGCCGGCGTGCGCGCCGAGGAGCGCGGCAGGCTCGAACTCGCGCTCGCGCGGGACGCGGCGGCGGTCATGCCGGTCGGCCCGCGGCTGCACGCGAAGCTGCTGCGCGACCTGCCGGACGGGCCCCGGCTGCTCCGCCTCGACCCCGGGTTCGACGCCGGGTTCGACACCGGGTCCGCCGTCGGCTCCGACGCCGGGGAGCCCGGTGAGCGCACCGCCCCGGCGGGCCGCCCGCTCGTCATGATCATGGGGCGGCTGGAGGACGCACGGCTCAAGGGCCTCGAACTCGCCGCGAAGGCGATCGGGCACGCCTGGGCGCTGGATCCGCGCGCCGCGGACTGGGAACTGCTGGTCCGCGGGGCGCCGGCGGGCGGCGAGCACCGGCTGCGCGAGCACGTCCTCGACCTGATCGGCCACCGGTCCGCGAACGTGACGGTGCGCGCCTACTCCCCGGAGACGTCCGTGATCCGGGACGACCTGCGCCGCGCCAGCCTGCTGCTCATGCCGTCCCTGGTGGAGGGGTACGGGCTGGTCGGGCACGAGGCGATCGCCATGGGGATCCCGGCGCTGGTCAGCGCCCGCAGCGGGCTCGGCGAGCTGATCACGGAGGTCGCCCCGGAGATGGCGCCGGACCTCGTCGTCCCCGTCCGGCACGACGACGCGCTCGACGTCCCGGTCTGGGGCCACCGCATCGCGGCGATCATGACGGACCGGACGGGGGCGTACGCCAGGGCGGAGGCGGCGCGCAGCGTCCTCGCCCGGCGGCGGACCTGGGCGATGGCGGCGGCGGAACTGCTCGGCCTCGTGCGCGCGGGCGGCCGCTCCGGCGGGTGAAGGCACGGCCGACAGGCCACCACGGCGGCCCGTCCGGGGACCGGCGCGGCTGGAGAACGCTGGACGGGGCTGGACGCGGCCGGGACGCTACCCGGCGTCCGCCGCCAGCTTCGCCCGGACCGCCCGCGCCGCGGGATGGCGCATCGCCTCGAACAGCGCGAGCGATTCGGCCCGCCGCGCCCGTGCCCGCGCCGGATCGCCGGCCTCCCGATGCGCGTCGGCGAGGTCGTCCAGGACGTGCGCGGCCCAGAACCGGTCGCCGAGGCGCCGGTCCAGCTCCAGCGACTGCTCGAACCGGACGATCGCCCGCTCCGGCGTGCCGAGCCGCCGTTCGATGCGCCCGATGGTGCGCAGCGCGTCGGCCTCCCCCTCCGCGTAGCCGGCGCGGCGGTAGAGGCCGAGCGCCCGGCGGCCGAGGGGGAGCGCGTCACCGTACCGGCCGAGGCGTTCCCGCTGCCGGGTCACCGAGGTCAGCGCGTCCGCGCGGGCCAGCAGGCTCCCGACCTCGGCCGATCCGCTCAGCGCCTCCTCGGCGTGCGCGAGGGCCTCGGCGTGCGCGCCCGCCGCGTCGTGCAGCCGGGTGAGGGACAGGTGCGCCTGGAACGTCCCCCGGGCGTCGCCGATGGCGCGGCACTCGGCGAGCGATGTCTCCAGCAGCTCCCGGGCCTCCGCCCGCTCGCCGATCCTCGCCAGGCCGTCGGCGAGCAGCCGCATCGAGACGGCCTGCACCAGCCGGTCCCCGGTGCGCCGGGCGGCGGCGAGCCCGGCGCGGTGGACCGCGACGCGCTCGGCGCGCCGGCCCGTCCGGCGCAGGAACACCGTCGCCGCCCAGGCGAGCCGCCACACGTGCCCGTCCAGGCCCTCGGCGGCGGCCTGCCGCATCGTCGCCTGCAGCACGGGAAGCTCGGCGGTGAACCAGGCCAGCGCGCCGGCGGGGCCGTCGATCGGCGGGACGGGCGACGCGGACCCGGCGTCCGGCAGCTCGCCGGCCCGGCACGGTTCCAGCCGCGCGGCGGCCCGGACCGCCGCGGCCAGGTAGAAGTCGGCGGCCCGCCGGACCGCGGCGCGCCTGCCCGCCTCGTCCTCGCGGGCGGCCAGCCGCCGGGCGAACGCGCGCAGCAGGTCGTGCGCCGAGTACCGGCCGCCGGCCTGCTCTTCGAGCATGTGCGCGGCGGTCAGCGCGTCCAGCTCGGCGCGCGGCGGGCGGTCCGCGCCGAGCAGCGCCGCGCAGGCGTGCGCGTCGATGTCGGGCCCGGCGTGCGCGCCGAGCAGCCGGAACAGCCGGGCGGCCGGGGCGGGCAGCAGCGCGTAGGACGACTCGAACACCTTGCCGAGGTCCAGGTCGGCGGCGCCGGCGCCGAGCGCGTCGAGCCGGTCCGGGAGGTCGCGGAGCCGGGCCGCCAGCTCCGCCAGGGAGGACTCCGGGCGGCGGGCCGCGCGGGCCGCGACGATGCTCAGCGCGAGCGGCAGCCGCGCGCACAGCGCCGCCAGCTCCCCGGCCGCCGCCCGCTGCCCCGCGACGCGGTCCTCGCCGAGCCACCGCTCCAGCAGGAGCCGCGCCTCGCCCGGCGGCAGGACGTCCAGCGTCACGCGGTGCGCGCCCTCCCGGACGACCAGGCTGTCCAGCCGGTCCCTGCTGGTCACCACCGCGATGCAGGACGGGGTGCCGGGCAGCAGGGGGCGGACGCCCTCGGCCGACGCGGCGTTGTCGAGGACGACCAGCATGCGCCGGTCGGCCAGCATGCTCCGGTACAGCGCGGCCTTGGCGTCCAGCCCGTCCGGGATCGACTCCGGCGCCGCGCCGAGGGCCTGCAGGAACCCGTGCAGGACCTCGCCGGGATCCACCGGCCCGCGCGGGTCGAAGCCCCGCAGGTTCACGTGCAGCTGGCCGTCCGGGCAGCGCCGCCGGATCCGGTGCGCCCAGTGCAGCGCCAGCGTCGTCTTGCCGATCCCGGCGGTGCCGTCGATCGCGACGATGAGCGGTGCGCCGCCGCCCGCCGCGTCCAGCAGCCCGGCGAGCCGCCCGAGCTCGGCGGCCCGCCCGGCGAACCGTCCGGTGGCGGGCGGCAGCTGGCACGGTGCCGGCACGCCGCCCGCGCGCCGAGGCGCCCGCTGCTGCGCCACCTCGATCGCGTCCCGCAGCGTGCTCAGCTCGCGCATCTCCGCCGGGGCGGCGCCCAGCTCGGCCAGCAGCCGGTCGAACACGTCCGCGCGGGGCAGCGTCGTCCCGTTCAGGTAGGCGTACAGGCTGCTCTTGGAGACGCTGATGCGCCTGGCCAGCTCCTCCCGGCCGAGCGCGCGGCCGAGCCGCCGCTCCCGCCGGCAGACCAGCAATGCCAGCCGCTCGGCCAGCCTCGCCTTCGGCGGCCCGGGGGCGTCCCCGGACCACGCGGACGACTCGTGGGCCACCGTCTCCTCCGCGCGTCCCGGTGCCTGCCCGTCAGTCGCGGGCATTCTCCCGCGAATCGTCCTTCGTCCACCACGAATAGACCTGGATCGCCAGGTAGCCGAGCGCGATGACCGGGACGACGAAGATGATGACCGGGAACTCGAAGGTGCCGGACGTCTGGTTGGCGACGAAGAAGCCGTAGGCGACGAACGCGCCCCCGGTGCCGCTGATGCTCAGCCGCTCGCGCAATTTCGTGTCGGGCATGACGACCCCTGCGATCGCCATGATGACGCCGGAGATCACGGAGAAGACCTCCCAGACGGACCAGTTCATCGAGCACCTCTCAGTGGTGGGACGGGTCGGCGGGCCGCTCGGCCCTTCCGACAGGTTGTCCAGCGGGCCGAGATGGGGGCGGAAACAGAAACGCCGTCCTTGATCAGTCGGGCGCCCCGGCATGCGGAGACCGGTGCGCCGATCCATTGATTCGCCGACGCGGCTCCCGGACGAGATATGCCGTCCATATCGAGGGCTCCCCCCTGGCCGTCTGGACGGCCCAACTTTCGAGAAGCCCTCCGCGTCGGTCAACGCGGCGGATTCCGGCGACGGAACCGTGATGATCTGAACCGCCTCGAGGAAACGATCTCCAATTCTTCGTAACCCCAGGTCAGCCGGTACATGAATTGGATTCGCCCCGCTCCCGTGCTGGGCCGGTCATCCGTTGCGCGGCGATTTCAGGCGCGGAAAGTACCGGCGAGTATGGCGCACGTGCGCCATCACTCCCGCAGGAACAGGCTCAGCCCCGCCGGGTCCAGGACGGTGATGGAACCGTGCCGCGTGGAGACGATCCCGCTCGCCCGCAGCTTCGTGAGCGCCCGGACCACCGACGCGCGGGACACCCCGAGCAGCTCCGCGATCTCGTGCTGGAACCTGGGCGGCGCCGCCCCCGCCGGCCGCTCGCCCGGTCCCGGCCCGCCCAGCAGCCGCGCGACCCGGGACAGCACGCTCTGCTCCGCGGCGCTGCGCTCGTCGTCCGCGCTGCGCAGCCGCTCGGCCGTGACGCGCAGCAGGGCCCGCTGCAGCCCGGCGTGCCGTCGCGCCAACGCGTCGAACGCGCTTTGCGGCAGCACCAGGACCCGCCCGCCGCGGACGGCGGCGACGGTCGCCGAATGCGGCCTGTTCAGCACCAGGGACATCTCCCCGATGATGTCGCCGGGCCCCCGGCAGGCGAGCCATCTCGGCCCGCCCGCGGTCCGGCGCGTGACCTTGACGTGGGTGTCAAAAAGGACCATGACCGTTTCCGATCGGCGTCCCTCGGTGCACAACTCGGCGGCATCCGGGAAAACACGGACCCGGCCCGCCCGGCACAACTCCCGCCGCTCCTCGCCGTCAATCAATGACCAGAAGGCGTCCAAAGAATCCCTCCCCCGTCGGGGGGAACTCTTCCCGATTGGACGCCTCCTCCGCTCCCTTTTCCCCGTCCGCATGCGGCCGTTCCCTGACCGTTTCCGGCAGGCCGCCGCACGCACCGGACCCGGTGCCCGCGGCGGCCGGCGCGTCTAGAACATCGCGCCGTTGGCGCGTACGGTCTGGCCCGACACCCAGCCGGCGTTGTCGCTGATCAGCCAGCCGACGACCGGGGCGATGTCCGCGGGGTCGCCCAGCCGGCCCCGCGGGCTGTGGTGCCTGGCGGCCTCGATGGACTCGGGGGTCTCGGCCGCCCGGTAGAACGAGTCGTCGATAGGACCGGGGGCCACGGCGTTGACCGTGATGCCGCGGTCTCCGAGTTCCTTGGCGGCGGCGAGCACCATCCGCTCCACGGCGGCCTTGGAGCCGGAGTACAGCCCGTACGGTCCGGTCATGACCGAGGTGAGCGTGGTGGACAGCACCACGTACCGGCCTCCGTCGGACAGGTGCCGGGCGGCGGCGCGCAGCGTGTTGAAGGCCGACCGGACGTTGAGGTCGATCAGATGGTCGAATTCGTCATCGGTGAACTCGGCCAGCGGCTTCTTGATGACCGCTCCCGGGGTGTGCACGACGATGTCCAACCTGCCATGGCGGGCCATCACTCCCTCGAACAGCTCGTCGACTTCCGCGGATATCCGTGCGTCGGAACGGACCGCCTCCGCCGTCACCTCGTACTTTTGCAGCACCGCCGGCGTCTCCTGGGCCGCCGCCTCCTGATCGGCATAACTGATCACCGTGGTCGCGCCTCGCGAGGCGATGTTCTCGGCGAACGCCGCCCCCTGATTGCGGCTCCCACCGACCACCAACGCCACGGCGCCTTCGAGATCCCGTGCGTTGGGCATTACCTGCCTCCTGTCGTGTTCGTGCTAGTGCCAGTCGAAGGCGAGGCGCCTTCGACCTCTTGCGTGCCGATGGACCCCGTCCGCTACGAGCTGGGGGAGAAACCGGACGGGGCAACGCACGTCGTCAATGGCGGTTTCGATGCGGTACTGCTAGAGCCCCGCCCGGATCAGCCCGCGCCGGGTGAGGACTCGGCTGTGGGCCACGCCTCAAGAAATGAGGTCGAGACCGGTCAGCTCCGTCGAGACCGCCCACAAAGACGCGGCCTCATCGCTGTCAGGCGGCCCCTCCGTGATGCGGCAGTCGGCGCAGTAGGCGCCGCCATGGTCGTCGAGTTGATGAGACGTGGCCGCCCACACCACCGTCGCGGCCCCCTGCTCGGGGGACTTGAACAGTTCCGGTTTGGGGGTGCCGTCGTCGTCGAGCCAGCCCGCGGCGGTCATCTCGGCGACGGTGAGATGCCGCTGCAGGGACGTCATGATCCATCCGGGGTTGACCGAGAAGGCGTGGACGCCGGACCGAGCGCCCAGCCCGTCGAGATGGCGGGCGAAGAGAATGTTCGCGAGCTTGGACTGTCCGTACGCCGCCCACTTGTCGTACCCCTGGGCGAATTGCATGTCGTCCCAGCGAATCTTCCAGTCCGAGTTGTAGCCGGAACTGACCGCCACGACGCGGGCGTTGCCGGCGGCCGTGAGGGTCGGCCACAGCAACTGCGTCAGCGCGAAGTGCCCGAGGTGGTTGGTGGCGAACTGCGCTTCCCAGCCGGGGCCGACGCGCGTTTCCGGGCAGGCCATGATGGCCGCACCGGCGATCAGAACATCGATCGCAGCATGGCGGCGCTGGAACCTTTCAGAAAAGGCCCGGACGGAATCCAGATCGGCCAAGTCGAGTTCCTCGACCTCCACGCCTTCGATCCCGGCGAGTGCCCCGCGCGCGACGTCGGGCCTGCGAGCCGGGACGACGACGCGGGCCCCGGCCGCGGCGAGCGCACGACTCGCCGCGAGACCCAGACCGGAATAGCCGCCGGTGACCATGATCGTCCTGCCGGTGAGATCGATTCCCGCGAGAACCTCGTCGGCGGTACTGGCCGCCCCGAATGCGTCGCGTCCTGCCTGACCTGTGCTGTCTGTCATGCCGCGGACGCTAGATGCTAGACGAAGGTCTAGGTCAAACGTCTACGATCGGTGGAATGAAGGCCGCGGGTGTGAGCATCGGCGAAGTGGTGAGACGCACAGGGTTGAGCGTCCATACCCTGCGCATGTACGAACGTGAGGGGCTCCTGATCGGAGAGGTGCGGCGGGACGATCAGGGCCGCCGGGTGTACACCGCGTGGGACATCGAGTGGCTGGGCAACTGCGTGAAGTTCCGTGCCTCCGGTATGCCGCTGGCCACGATCCGCCAACTGGCCCAACTCGTCCGCGAGGGCACCGGCAACGAAGCGCAAAGACTGGAACTGCTGCGCGAGCACCGTCGCCGCGTCACCGAGCAGATTGCGCAACTGCACGACTGCCTCGCCCTAGTCGACAGCAAGGTGGCCGCGTACGAACAACACCTCGCCGCCGGCGGCGCCGGCGACCCCTGGCAGCCCCCAGCGCAGGCACCCGCCACCACACCCCGCCCCGACACGGACGACCGACAAACAATCAAGCAATAGATGCCCCGCACCGCAGAGGCCGCCCCCTCCGTGACGAGGCTCCAAGCCATGACCGCGACCCCCCGGCCCACCGACGCGCCGACCCCAATGCACCGCCCTGACCCTGTCGCCTAGCTGTACTGACCACAGAGGTTGTGGACGTGGCGACATGCAGCCGATGACCTTGGCGTGAGGGAGGGCCTCCGGGTTCGGTGTGGATTGCGAGATCTACGCCCAGCCCCCAGGAGGCCCTCATGCCCCACCGCAACGCCCCGCTGACCGAGACCGGACGCCTGCGCCTGGCCCGCTGCGTGGTCGATGACCACTGGCCGCTGCGGCGGGCGGCCGAACGCTTCCAGGTCTCACCCACCACGCCCGCCAGTGGGCGCACCGGTACCGGCAGTCGGGCGAGGCGGTGATAGCAGACCGGTCCAGCCGCCCGTCCCGCGTCCGGGAACCGTGACGTCCGGCGGCACGCCGCCGCGTACGCAACAAACCCCGGCGCCTGGCCAAGTGCCTGGTCAACCGGGGTTTTTCGAGATCATGTGAGGCGCCCCCTGCAGGATTCGAACCTGCGCACACGGCTCCGGAGGCCGTGTCGTGAGGCGACCAACAAGTACCCATGACCTGCAGGAATGCGTGTGTGAACGTAAGGGTCAGCGACTGTCTCTCGCGAGACTCTCGTCAGGCATGGTGGGCAACGCAAGCGACTCCTAACCTACTCGCACCATGTGTGATCAGATACCTACTTAGAGTCGCCATTATCGCGAGTGATCGGACCATCGGCCTGAAGTGGACACGTCGGCGACGGAAGCACTCAGCACCGGTCGAGATGCTGGGCGCTAGGATCGTGGCGCCGATACGTTCCAGGAGTTGCGGGGGAGCAATTATGGGGTTCCGTGCGTTCTACAGCTTTCACTATGTGCCCGATGGATGGCGGGCGGCGCAAGTCCGCAACATGGGCATAGTGGAAGGAAATCAGTCGATAGCGGATAATGCATGGGAATCACTTAAGCGTACCGGAGATGTTGCAGTAAAGCGCTGGATCAATTCTCAGTTGCAAGGCCGCTCATGTGCCATTGTGCTGATCGGCCAGAACACGGCTAACCGAAAGTGGATCAACTATGAGATAGAAACAGCTTGGGCGGCCGGTAAGGGTGTCGTAGGGGTCTATATCCACAACCTCCTGGATCGAAATAAGCTTCAGTCTTCCAAGGGGGCGAACCCGTTCGACTACGTCTCACTTCCGAGCGGGGTGAGGATGTCGCAAGTCGTGCAGGCTTACGACCCGCCGTTTAAGACTAGCGGATATGTCTACAGTGACATACAGGAGAAGCTTGAGAGCCTCGTTTCTGCAGCTATCGCCGTTCGTAACAGGTATCCGAGGTGAGCGAATTCCCTGCCGAGGGTCAAGTAAAACATCTTGAATTCATTCAAGCTGCTATTGCGAGGCTCGCCGGTCATTCTTTTCTCGCGAAAGGGTGGGCCCTGACAGCCTCGGCCGCACTCTATGGGCTAGCGGCCAGCAAGGACAGTCCGTGGCTTGCCCTTGCCGCAATGGGACTTAACGTCGCATTCTGGTGGCTCGATAGCTTCTTCCTTCGGCAGGAGCGTTTGTATCGATGTCTCTACGATGATGCTCGTGCGCGAAATAGCACCGTCGAACTCTTCTCGATGGACACTCGACCATATCAAGGTGACCCATATACGGCCAAATGGAAGGTGTTGAGATCTCACACGCTAATAGTCTTCTACGGGTCGCTGTTGCTGGTTGGGCTGGGTATAAGCGTTGGTACTTTCATTCATGATTCCAAACCTGAGAAGGAATCTTTGAGGGCCGCGATCACATCAGGATCTTCTCTATAGCCTGTTGAGGGTGGCCATATATCGCCGAACTGATCGTCGGCCCAACGCGGAACAAGATGGAAATGAATGTGGAAGACAGTCTGTGAAGCAGCCTGTCCACTGGAATTGATAAAGTTCAGTCCCTCGGGGTGAAGAGTGTCCTTCAGTATGTGACTTGCCTGCAACGCTGCAGCCATGATGTGGGTGGCTAGTTCTGGAGACAAGGACCAAATATCTCTAACATGCTCCTTGGGGACAATGAGAATGTGTCCCCGAGTTGCTGGAGATAGTGGAGAAAAGACGATCACCTCGCGGGTTCTGCCGACTATGTCAGCTCGCTCAACTCCCGCGATGATTTTGCAAAATGCGCAAGACTGCATTGTGGATGTTCTCCTACTCGGTTCCGAGTTCGGCTACCCCGATGGGTTGCCAATCCCAATCACGCTCCGGTCCCCATTGGGTTACTAGTGTTAGGGTCTTGATGGTTATCTCACAGCTTGAAGTAGTAGTCCCTAGGGTATCGATTAGCGGCTTTGCTGGCTGCTTGGCTGTGCTGTAGCAGAGAGTCATGTGTGGAATCCAGGAACCGGAGCCACTCGTTGTGACGCCGTCCCGACCGATGACCGCTTGGGTAGCAGTTCTTGCAGCGTGGAGTATCGGAGCTAGGCTCTCGCTCGCCTCTACTCCAAGCATGATGGCTTCTGGGTGATAGAGCACGTGCCCCAACGAGACCTTGATGGGCGACACCTTCGCAAGTGACTGTGAGGCGATTCCTAGCATTCTCTGCATCTGGGCCGACGTGATCTCGTTGGCGCTTCCAGCAACGAGGGTTGTCATATGAAGACGATCCAAGGGCGTCATATGAAGCCCAGAGAATTGCGCTAGTTGCTTCTGGATGTGCTCGGCCAGTGAGCGAACTTCCGGATAGCCGCCCATCAGGATATGCCAGTAGACAGTTCCGTTACCTGGCGGTGTGTCGGCCCGTTTTTGCCACCGGTCTCGCATCTGCGTGGGTAGTGGGCTCACTGTGCCTCCGAGTCTTCATCGCCCTTGAGGGCGTTCGAGTTGAACGCTTGGATATCTTCGCGCAGTTGGGCTGCAGCGGGACTACCTTGGAAGCGTTGATGTCCTAGCCGACGGTAGAGCTTTTCTAGGTAGCGGGTCACGGTTGACATGCGGAACTGCGGGTCAAGGTCGAGCATTGGCGTAACCTCGCCGATCGCTGCCTCAAGTGATCCGTTCATGGTAACTATTCAGGTCGTGGTGTAACCGGTCGGCATCCAGGGGTTGCCGAGCAGGGCGTTGCGGAGTGCGTCGGCGGCGCGTAGGCCGTTCTTGCGGATGGTGGAGATGTAGCCGCGGATGGCCAGGAACGTCTGGGCGCCGGGCAGGGTACGGAACCCGCCGGATACCTTGGTCTTGACCTTGATCATGCGGATGGCCTGCTCGGCGGTGTTGTTACTGAAGGCCACGGCGAAGTCGGTGGTGAAGTGCAGGAACTCGGTGCGGCGGTCGCGTAGCCGCAGTGCCAGGTTGCGGGCGGGAGCCTGTTTCCCGGGCCGGGGCGGATGGACCGCCAGCGCCCGTTCGAGCGTGTGATCCCAGCGTGTTCGCAGGTCTTCGGCTTTGAAGTCGGGGAGCCGGTGGTGTCCGTCGCGGCGGTAGGCGGCGACCCAGCGGTGCGCGTCGCCGAGCAGGTCGATCATCTGCTGGGCCCAGCCGTCGTCGCGGGCGGCGGCGTCGAACTCGCCGATCCCGGCCAGTTCCCGGACCGCGTGGGCGTTGCACAGGGCGTGCGTGCAGGTGGTGAAGGTGTCGTATCCCTTGTAGGCGTCGTGCACGGCGACCCCGGTGAAGCGGGGCAGGATCCCGAACGCTTTGATCGCCTCGGTGGCACGGCCGTGGGCGTCGATGTGGAAGGCCGTCAGCGTGGCGGTGGCGGCGGTGTGCATCCAGTGGTTGCGGCCGGCCACGCGGGTCACGCTCTCGTCGAAGTGCGCCACGCCCGCCTGGGCGATCGCGTCCTTGATGGCCTGGTTCGCCGCGGCGACGGCCAGCTCGGCCCGCTTGCACGCGTCGGTGACCCACCCGGTGGAGACCTCGATCCCGCAGGTGTCGGCCAGCACCTCGACGATCCGGCCGACCGGGATGTGGTGCTGCGCCGACAGGTAGGCCGCCAGCGCGGTGACGTTCGGGCCGTACACCGCCGGGGCCGTCGCCTCCACCGGGGCGTCCGCACGCGACACCCGCCCGCACCGGCACGACAGCGCATACAGTTCGTGCTCGGTCACCTGGACCGTCATCTCCGGCACGTCGAACACCTGCCGCCGGACCGGTTCACCAGCCCGGGCCGACCGGCGCAGCCTGCGCGAACACCCGGCACATGCCTTCGGGAAGTGCTTCACCCGCCGGTCCGGCCGCTCCACCCGCGACAACGCGGCACCCGGCGCGCCCGGCTGCTTGCCCGCACGCCGCCCGCTCTTGCCGCGCATCGACCGCGGCGGCGGCTTGGCCAGCCCGTCCGAGGACGGCGGCTTGGAGGAGTTCGAGGAGTTCTTGCCCACCCGGGCCTCAAGCTCGGCCACCCGCGCCCCAAGCTCCTCGATCAACTGGGCCTGGACGGTGACCAGCGCAAGCAGCTCCTCGCGCGACATCTCCTCCAGCCCAGCCACACCAAGATCATCCCATGACAGCGATCACGCTCGGGCCGAATCAGACCAGCAGACCTGAATAGTCACGCCTGGACGGCCAGGAGGACGCCATCAATAGGCGTATTGAACGGATGCTCTCCGACGACTGACCGGCTCGTGGGAACCACCCGGCCTGTGTACCTGCAGGCCGGGTGCTACCGTCCTCAAACATCGTGCCCGATCAAGCTTGCAAGCTCATGCCCGTAACAGATTGCTGGTCATTCGGACATCTAGGGCATGTGGGGCGTATCCTCTGGGGCTGTGGCGTTGACAGAGATAACACGTGAGGCTGTACTCAAGGCGGTCGATGAGTACCGGAACCTGGGGCGCCAGGAGTTTCTGAGCAGGTACGGCTTTGGTGAGGCCCGCTCCTACCTTCTGGTTTGGGAAGACGGATTCTATGACTCCAAAGCCATCGCAGGAGTGGCGCACAAGTTTAGCCATGGGGCAGCTCTTGGAGCGGGAGATTTCTCGGGTGGAGAGCGCCACGCGGTACAGGTCCTGCAACGTCTAGGCTTTGAGGTGAGAAGCTCACGGAATCCTCCGTGGGCATGGGACGAACTTGTACTTGCGTGCGACCTGGTCGCAGACAACGGCTGGAAGGACCTGTATCCGCCGGATCCCCGCGTTATGGAACTGTCGGACCTTCTGCAGCGCTTGCCCATCCATCCGATGGCCGAACGTGGCGCTAAGTTTCGTAATCCGAACGGAGTTGGACGAAAAACGGCCGACATTGCTACTCGGCATCCGGACTACACGGGTAAGCCGACAAACGGTGGCGCGCTTGACCGTGAAGTATTGCATGCATTTCTCGAAGATCCTGAGCGCATGAAAGCCACTGCCGAACTTATACGCGCAGGGGTTGCCTCTGGTGTCCTTCTAGATCTTCCGCCGGTCGAGGACTCACGCGGTGACGAAGGGGGCAGCGTGCTGGAGGGCCGCTTGCTTCTGCGTCGGCACCTTGTGCGTGAGCGTGATCCTAAGCTGCGCGCAAGGAAGATCGATCAAGCTCGCAAGTTGAGGGACGGACTCGCCTGCGAGGTTTGTGGATTCAGCTTTGAGCGCACCTATGGCTCGCGTGGCGCTGACTACATCGAATGCCATCATGTTGTTCCGCTTCACGTCTCTGGTGAGACGAAAACGCGCCTGCAGGACTTGGCTCTACTATGCGCCAACTGCCATCGGATGATCCATCGAGCATCCCCGTGGCCGACGCCGGAGCAGTTGCGCGCTCTTGTGGCGGAGCATCGGGACGGCATCCGCGCTGGCGAGTCCTGAGCGGCAACGAGAGGGTCTCTCGTAGGTCTCTCGTGGGTGGTGCTAGACAGTGAGAACGGGCGGGACTCAGTTGGACTGAGGTCCCGCCCGATCTTGTGGCGTCTGTGCTGGTCAGCGGCTTGATTCCGCTGGTCCGGTGGAGGCGCCCCCTGCAGGATTCGAACCTGCGCACACGGCTCCGGAGGCCGTTGCTCTATCCCCTGAGCTAAGGGGGCCCTGCGCCCTCTGGTGGCGCGGTAGAAGGTTACCAGGGTTGACGGGGTGACGCGCACCTGGGATTTCGCCGTGCGTCCGGGGGTGGGAGTGGGCTAACTTCGAGCCGTGACCGAGCCACTGGGACGCGTGCTGGTCGTCGATGATGACGAGGTGATCCGCCAGCTCATCGCCGTGAACCTGCAACTGGAGGGGTTCGAGGTGGAGACCGCGGTGGACGGTCAGGACTGCCTGGAGAGGGTCGGCGAGGTCCGGCCGGACGTGATCACGCTGGACGTGATGATGCCCAGGCTGGACGGGTGGGTCACCGCGGTGAAGCTCCGGGAGGACCCCGGCACCGCGCACATCAGGGTCGTGATGATCACGGCCAGGGCGCAGGAGCACGATGTGCGGCGGGGGCACGAGATCGGTGTGGACGCGTACGTGACCAAGCCGTTCGACCCGAACCAGCTGATCCAGACGGTGCGGAAACTCGCTGCCGTGTCCAAATAGTGGTCGGATAGTCTCACCAGGGTGACTCCAGCCGGTGTGAGCGATGCCCTCGTGGGCGCGGTGCGGGACGCCGTGGCCGAGGGGGAGATCGACGTCCCGGTGCCGGAAAGCGTCGTGATCTTCGGGCGGGGGCGCGGGGTCTTCGAGAGTCCGGTGGCCCTGAGGCTCGGGGTCGATCCCGAGGTGATCGCGCGGCGGGTCGGGGGGGTCGTCTCCGGGCCCGGTTTCGTGCGGGTCGTGATCGGGGTCCAGGAGCTGGTCGAGGGGATTCTGCGCGATCCCCGGTACGGGGTGGCCCGGGTGCCGTCCATGACGTGGGACGAGTGGCCTCGGACGTTCGAGAACCCCGGGTTCGCGGTGCGTTACGCCTATGCGCGGGCCTGCTGGGCGGGGCGGTGGGCGCGCGGGGACGGGCGTCTCCAGGCGGGCGATCTCGAGGCTGAGCTCGTGTGGGCGATGGGGGACGTGCCGGGGCGCGCGAAACAGGCGGAGCGGGAACGGGATGCCAGGCCGCTGATGTTGTGTTTGGAGAGAGTGGCCTGGGCGTACCACGACGTGCACGAGACGTGCCCCGCGGTCCCGAAGGGCGACGAGGAGCCCGTTCCGGGACGGGTGGACCTGGCGCGGGCGGTGAAGGTCGTCCTCGGCAACGGGCTGAACATGATCGGTGAAATCCCTAGAGAGCGAATATGAGTCGAGTACACCCTGCTGGGCCGCGGCACGCCGACGTCCTTCCCGAGGACCATCCCGTCGGGCCGGCGGAGGACCTCAATGCCCTGGAGCCCGCCGTGTGGCCGCGCAGCGCCCGGCGGGAGGACGGTGTCCTGACCGTCGGCGGCGTCGACGTCAGGGACCTCGCCAAGGAGTACGGGACGCCCCTGTACGTCTATGACGAGGAGGACGTCCGGAGCCGGGCGAGGGAGTACGTGACGGCGTTCCACGACGGGGACGTCCACTACGCGGGCAAGGCCTTTCTATGTACTGCCGTCGCCAGGTGGCTCAACGAAGAGGGCCTCGGGCTGGACGTGTGCAGCGGGGGTGAGCTCGCCGTGGCGTTGGCGGCGGGCTTCCCTACGGAGCGCATCACGCTGCATGGGAGCAACAAGGCGTCCTGGGAGATCGAGAAGGCCCTTGAGGTCGGGGTCGGACGGATCGTGCTCGATTCGTTCGAGGAGATCGCCCGGGTGGCCTACATCGCCCAGGAGAAGGGTGTCCGGCCCAAGGTGATGGTGCGCGTCACCACGGGCGTCGAGGCGCACACCCATGAGTTCATCGCGACCGCCCATGACGACCAGAAGTTCGGGTTCTCGCGCAACTCCGGGGCCGCCTTGGAGGCGGTGCGGAGGGTCCTGGAGCTCAAGCAGCTCGAACTGGTCGGGCTGCACAGCCACATCGGGTCGCAGATCTTCGACGTGGACGGGTTCGAGGTCGCCGCGCACCGGCTCGCGGAGCTGCTGGTGGCGATCCGGGACGAGCACGGCATCGAGCTCCCGGAGCTCGACCTGGGCGGCGGCTACGGGATCGCGTACGTGCCGGGGGAGGAGCCGCACGACCCCAAGGCGATCGCGGACGGGCTCAGGGACATCGTGGCCCGCGAGTGCAGGGCGTACGACCTGGCCATGCCGCGGCTGACCGTGGAGCCGGGGCGGGCGATCATCGGCCCGGGCGGCGTCACGCTGTACGAGGTCGGGACGGTCAAGGACGTCGAGGGCCTGCGCACCTACGTCTCCGTGGACGGCGGCATGAGCGACAACCTGCGCACCGCGCTGTACGGCGCCGAGTACACCGGCGTGCTCGCGAGCAGGTCGTCCGACGCATCGCCCATGCTCAGTAGGCTTGTCGGCAAGCACTGCGAAAGCGGCGACATTGTGGTGCGGGACCTGTGGTTCCCCGAAGATCTTGCGGCGGGGGACCTGGTGGCGGTGGCGGCGACCGGTGCGTACTGTCGGTCGATGGCCAGCAATTACAACTACGTCCCGAAGCCCGCCGTGGTGGCGGTGAGGGACGGCAGGTCGCGCGTGATCGTCCGCCGGGAGGACGCGGCCGACCTGCTGCGGCTCGATGCGGAGGTCGAAGCGTGAAACCCGGACTGCGCGTGGCGCTGCTCGGTTGCGGCGTGGTCGGCACGGAGGTCGTCCGGCTGCTGAACGAGCAGGCCGACGACCTGGCCGCGCGCGTCGGGGCGCCGCTGGAACTGGCCGGGATCGCCGTCCGCAGGCCGGACCGGGTGCGCGAGGGCGTGCCCGGGGAACTGCTGACGACGGACGTGCAGGGCCTGGTCACCAGGGACGACGTCGACATCGTCATCGAGGTCATCGGCGGCATCGAGCCGGCCCGGACGCTGATGCTGGAGGCGATGAAGTCCGGCAAGTCGGTGATCACGGCGAACAAGGCGCTGCTCGCCGAGGACGGCGCGACGCTGTTCGCGGCGGCCCGCGAGTACGGCGCCGACCTCTACTACGAGGCGTCCGTCGCGGGCGCGATCCCGCTGCTGCGGCCGCTCAGGGATTCGCTGGTCGGCGACCACGTGCACCGGGTGCTCGGCATCGTGAACGGCACCACGAACTACATCCTCGACAAGATGGACGCGCACGGCGCGGGCTTCAACGACGCGCTGGAGGAGGCGCAGGCGCTCGGCTACGCGGAGGCCGACCCGACGGCGGACGTGGAGGGCTTCGACGCGGCGGCCAAGGCGGCGATCCTGGCGCAGCTCGCCTTCCACACGCCGGTCACGGCGGCGGACGTCCATCGCGAGGGCATCACCGAGGTCAGCGCCGCGGACGTCGCCGGCGCCCAGGGGATGGACTGCGTCGTCAAGCTGCTGGCGATCTGCGAGCGCATCCCCTCGGAGGACGGGCGGAACGGCCGCGGCGTGTCCGTCCGCGTGTATCCGGCGATGATCCCGAGGTCGCATCCGCTGGCGAGCGTCCGCGAGGCGTACAACGCGGTCTTCGTCGAGGCGGAGTCCGCGGGCTCGCTCATGTTCTACGGCGCCGGGGCGGGGGGCGCCCCCACGGCGTCCGCCATCCTGGGCGACCTGGTCGCGGTCGCGCGGAACGTGGCCGGCGGCACCCCGGGTCCCGTCGAGGTCACGTACGCGAAACTCCCCGTCCTGCCGATGGGGGAGACCGTCACGCGCTACTACATCCAGGTGGACGTGACCGACCAGGCCGGCGTCCTCGCCACGGTCGCCGAGGAGTTCGCCAGGCACGGGGTGTCGATACAGGCCGTCCGGCAGGTCGGGCTGGGCGAGGAGGCGCAGCTCGTCGTCGTGACGCACCGGGCGCCGGACGCCGCGCTCACCGCGACGGTGGAGGGCCTGCGCGGGCTGGAGATCGTGCGGGCGGTGACGAGCGTGATGCGCGTCGAGGGCGACGAGTAGGCCCCGCCCGCGCATCGAGACGGCGGGGCCCGTCCCGGTAGACTCCGGGCAACATCCCAGGTCATTCCAGGAGACCGACGTGAATCCGAACGCCCGCGCGTGGCGCGGCCTCATCGAGGAGTACCGCGACCGGCTTCCGGTGACGGACAGGACACCGGTCGTCACCCTGCTGGAGGGCCGCACCCCGCTGGTGCCCGCCCACCGCCTGTCCCAGCTGACCGGCTGCGACGTGCACCTCAAGGTCGAGGGGGCCAACCCGACCGGCTCGTTCAAGGACCGCGGCATGACGGTGGCGATCAGCAAGGCCGCCGAGGACGGGGCGAAGGCGGTGATCTGCGCGTCCACCGGCAACACCTCGGCGTCCGCCGCCGCCTACGCGGTGCGGGCCGGGATGACCTGCGCGGTCCTCGTCCCCAACGGCAAGATCGCGATGGGCAAGCTGGCGCAGGCGCTGGTGCACGGCGCGCGGCTGCTGCAGGTGGACGGCAACTTCGACGACTGCCTGGAACTGGCCCGGAAACTGTCGGTCGACTACCCGGTCGCGCTGGTCAACTCGGTCAACAAGTACCGGCTGCAGGGGCAGAAGACGGCGGCGTTCGAGATCGTGGACGCGCTCGGCGACGCGCCCGACGTCCACTGCCTGCCCGTCGGGAACGCCGGGAACATCTCCGCGTACTGGATGGGGTACAAGGAGTACGCCGCCGACAAGGAGGCGTCGAAGACCCCGCGAATGCTGGGCTTCCAGGCCAGCGGCGCGGCGCCGTTCGTGAAGGGCGAGCCCGTGCTGAAGCCGCAGACGATCGCGACCGCGATCCGGATCGGCAACCCCGCCTCCTGGGACCTGGCCGCCGCGGCGCGGGACGAGTCCGGCGGCGCGATCGACTCCGTCACCGACCGGCAGATCCTCGCCGCCTACCGCCTCCTCGCGCGGGAGGAGGGCGTGTTCGTCGAGCCCGCCTCCGCGGCGAGCGTCGCCGGGCTGCTGCAGGCGAGCGAGCAGGGCGCCGTCCAACCGGGCTCGAAGGTCGTGTGCACGGTCACCGGCAACGGCCTGAAAGACCCGGACTGGGCCATCTCCGGCGCCCCCGCGCCCACCACCATCAAGGTGGACGCGCACGCCGCCGCCTCCGAACTCGGCCTCGCGTGAGCGTGGGCTGGACCGAAGGCCCGGTGCTGGTGCGGACCCCCGCCACGAGCGCCAACCTGGGCCCTGGCTTCGACTCGCTCGGCCTCGCGCTGGCCCTCCACGACGACGTCGAAGTCGAGGTGACCGGCGGCGGGGTGTCCATCGAGGTGGACGGCGAGGGCGCCGAGGTCGCCGAGCGGGGGGAGCGCCACCTGATCGTGAAGGTGCTCCGCCGCACCTTCGGCGTCCTCGATGACCTGGCCGGATCCGGCCCCGCCCGGCCGCCCGGCATCCGGCTGCGCTGCCGCAACCGGATCCCGCACAGCCGCGGCCTCGGCTCGTCGTCCGCCGCGATCGTCGCCGCGATCGTCGCGGCCCGCGCGCTGCACCCCGCCGGGAAGCTGCTGGACGACGACGCCGCGCTGCGCCTCGCCACCGAGATCGAGGGCCATCCCGACAACGTCGCGCCGTGCCTCGCGGGCGGCCTGACCGTCGCCTGGACGGGGCCGGGCGGCCCCCGCCTCGTCCGGCTGGAGTCGCGGGTCGCGCAGGTCACCGCGGTCGTCCCGGAGCACCGG
The DNA here is from genome assembly GCF_040302145.1 of Spirillospora sp. NPDC127506. Taxonomy (NCBI): domain Bacteria; kingdom Bacillati; phylum Actinomycetota; class Actinomycetes; order Streptosporangiales; family Thermomonosporaceae; genus Spirillospora; species Spirillospora sp. NPDC127506. The sequence continues at coordinate 217,059 of NZ_JBEORG010000001.1, forward strand.
CTGGCGACCGAGCGGGCCCGCGGCCTGCTGCCCGCGACCGTCCCGCACGCGGACGCCGCGGCCAACGCCGGGCGCGCCGCGCTGCTCATCGCGGCGCTCACCGCCGGGCTGCCCGCGGACGTGCTGCTGGACGCGACGGAGGACCGGCTCCACCAGGACTACCGGGCGCCCGCCATGCCCGAGTCCGCCGCGCTCGTCAAGGCGCTGCGCGACGTCGGCGTGCCGGCGGTGATTTCCGGGGCGGGCCCGACTGTCCTGGCCTTCACAAACGCATCACGAGTTGATTCAGTGGTCCCCGAAGTGGGTAAAGGGTGGCACATACACCCGTTGGACGTCGCGACCCGCGGCGCACGCGTCATGACCGGAGAACCCGAGGTCCGGGCTTGATCGCGGCACCGTGGGCGGGGTCGCCGCGGCGCTCCGGCCGGCCCCGGCCGCGGCCGGATCCCGCTAGGTAAAATGCGAAGACATCGACCTCTGGGGAATAGCAGTGTGCCCTGGTGATGTTAGGCTGAATGCCGCACCAGATGCCCCGTTCGGGGCAGCGTGCTCGTCAGCCGCGCGTCGCCTGTTCGGCCCTCCGGTCGTGTCGGTCCCGCGTACTAGGCTCCCCGACACCGTGACATCCCGTTGTCAGGCATACCAGCGAAACAACTTCGGACGAAGCGGTACCGGGGATACGCACGAGCGGAACGTCCCGTCCACCATCTGGCTGTGCCCAGAACACGCAGATCCCGGTTCCATCGTGATCAGCGGAGCCCGTCCCGGCGCCCCCGCCGGGCCGCACCACCGGGTCGACTGGCCGAACGCCGGCCAACGCCCGCTCCCTGGGAAGGACCCTTAGTGAGCGAATCCAGCGAACTCCTTACGGACGCACCCAGCACGGAGCCCGCCGACGCCGCCCAGGCCGGCGCGGAGCCCGCCACCCCCCGGCGCCGCCGGTCGGGCACCGGCCTCTCGGCCATGGTGCTGCCCGAGCTCAAGGCGCTCGCGTCCAGCCTCGGCATCACCGGCGTGACCGGGATGCGCAAGAGCCAGCTCATCGCCGCCATCCAGGAGAAGCAGGGCGGCGGCCAGGAGCAGGGCTCGGCGGGGGGCGAGCAGGGAGCCGCTGCTCCGGCGAAGACCGAGCGCCCCCGGCGCACCCGCACCGCGGCCGCCAAGCGCGAGGTCTCCGACGACCAGGTCACCATCGCCGAAGCCGCCGAGCAGGCCGGCGGGCAGGCCGACAGGGCCGCCGAGAAGCAGGCCGGCGGCGGCGCCGAGAAGAACGGCGCCGAGAAGAACGGCGCCGAGAAGGCGGAGAAGGCCGACAGGCAGGACAAGGCCGAGCGGGCGGACCGGCAGGGCGGCCGCCAGCGCGGCGACAGGCAGGACCGGGGGGCCGGCGAGGGACGCGGCGAGCGGCAGGGCCGTGAGCAGGGCCGTGAGCAGGGCCGCGACCAGAACGGCGAGGACGGCGAGTCCCAGGGCGGCGGCCGCGACGGCGGCCGCGAGCAGGGCCGCGAGGGCCGCGAGGGCGGCGGACGCCAGCGGCAGCGCGGCGGCCGGGAGCGCGGCGAGGGCCGCGACCGCAACGACCGCAACGACCAGGGCGGCGGCCGCCAGCGCGGCGGCCAGAACCAGGGCGGCGGCCAGCACGACGACGACGAGGGCGGCGGCCGGGGCCGCCGCGGGCGCCGGTTCCGCGAGCGCAACCGGGGCCGCGGCCGCGACCGCTACGAGGAGCCGGTGATCACCGAGGACGACGTCCTCATCCCGGTCGCGGGCATCCTCGACATCCTCGACAACTACGCCTTCGTCCGGACGACCGGCTACCTGCCCGGCCCGAACGACGTGTACGTATCGCTGGCGCAGGTCCGCAAGAACGGCCTCCGCAAGGGCGACGTCATCACCGGCGCGGTCCGGCAGGCGCGCGAGGGCGAGCGGCGCGAGAAGTTCAACGCGCTGGTCCGCCTCGACACCGTCAACGGGATGGAGCCGGAGCAGGCCAAGTCCCGCGTCGACTTCACCAAGCTGACCCCGCTGTACCCGCAGGAGCGGCTGCGGCTGGAGACCGACCCCGGCATCCTGACGACGCGGATCATCGACCTGGTGTCGCCGATCGGCAAGGGGCAGCGCGGCCTGATCGTGTCGCCGCCCAAGGCCGGCAAGACCATGGTGCTCCAGGCGATCGCCAACGCGATCACCAAGAACAACCCGGAGTGCCACCTGATGGTCGTCCTGGTGGACGAGCGTCCGGAAGAGGTCACCGACATGCAGCGGACGGTGAAGGGCGAGGTCATCCACTCGACCTTCGACCGCCCCGCCGAGGACCACACCACGGTCGCGGAGCTGGCGATCGAGCGCGCCAAGCGGCTCGTCGAGCTGGGCCACGACGTCGTCGTGCTGCTCGACTCGATCACCCGCCTGGGCCGGGCCTACAACCTGGCTGCTCCGGCGTCCGGCCGGATCCTGTCCGGCGGTGTCGACTCGACCGCGCTGTACCCGCCGAAGCGGTTCTTCGGCGCGGCGCGCAACATCGAGAACGGCGGCTCGCTGACGATCCTCGCCACCGCCCTGGTGGAGACCGGGTCCCGCATGGACGAGGTCATCTTCGAGGAGTTCAAGGGCACCGGCAACATGGAGCTGAAGCTCAACCGGTCGCTCGCGGACAAGCGGATCTTCCCCGCGGTGGACGTCGACCAGTCGTCCACCCGCAAGGAGGAGATCCTCATGGCTCCGGAGGAGCTGCGGGTCGTCTGGCAGCTGCGCCGGGTGCTGCACGCGCTCGACACGCAGCAGGCGCTGGAGCTGCTCATCGAGAAGATGAAGGAGACCAAGTCCAACGCCGAGTTCCTGCTCCAGGTGCAGAAGACCACGGTCTCCGACGACCGCTGACGCGCGCGGCTCGAAGTACGCGAACCGGCGCACCGTGTGCTGAGGCACGAGCGTGGACGCCCCCGTCCGGGTCACCCGGGCGGGGGCGTTGTCGTGTCCGCTGCCCCCCGGAGCCTCCGGGAGGACGACTTCGCGTGCCCGCTCGGCCGGAATCGCGGGCGAGGACGAAGCTCATGGTGGGGTTAGCCCCACTCCCCATTCGGCGGTCCGCGCCATGGTGCCCGGCCCTCCGGCTCGGCACGCTGGGACCGTAGGTTGGAATGGGCACGGAGGACGATGTGGGCGAGCTGACCAGAGAATCCGGCACGGGCGGCGGCGCCGTCGGGTGGGCCGCGGCGCGGTGGGCCGCGGCGACGCGCGGCGGCGGGGACGCGCCGTCGGTCCTGAACGGCTCCTGGGCGCCGCTCGAGATGGTGCGGTCGTCGGTGACCTGGCGTTCCGCGCTCTACCTGGCCGCCAGCATGGCGTTCGGGCTCGGCTGGTTCATCGTGCTCGCCGTCGGGCTGTCGCTGTCCGTCGCGCTGCTGATCATCTGGGTGGGGCTGCCGCTGCTGGCGCTGCTGATGATCGCGTGGCGGTTCGGGGCGATGCTGGAGCGGCTGCTCGTCCGGGCGGCGTTCGGCGTCGGCGTGCCGAACCCCTACCGGCCGCTGCCCGAGGGCGGCAACCCGCTGGCCAAGCTCAAGACCATGGCGGTGGACGCGGCCACCTGGAAGGACCTCGTCTACCTCATCGTCCTGTTCCCGGTGTCGGTGGCCGAGTTCGTCGTCTCGACGGCGGTGTGGGGGGCGACGGCCATGACGCTGTTCCTGCCCCTGATCGTCGCGGTGAACGGCGGCGCCGAGATCAACTTCGCGTTCGTGTCGTACTGGGCGGGCAACCCGCTGGAGGCCGTCCCGGTGATGGCCCTGGGCGCGGTGTTCCTCGCCGTCGCGATGTACACGACGCGGGCGATGGCGATCGGCCACGCCTTCCTCGCCGCGCTGCTGCTCGGGCCGAGCCCCGCGCAGGCCGAGAACGTGGAGCTGCGCAGGCGCACCGAGCACCTGCGCGCCAGCCGCGCCCGCGGGGTGGACGCCGCCGAGTTCGAGCGGCGCCGCATCGAGCGGGACCTGCACGACGGCGCGCAGCAGCGGCTGCTGGCCGTGGCGATGGACATCGGCCGCGCCCGCGCCAAGCTCGACGAGGACCCGGAGGGCGCGCGGGCGCTGATCGAGCAGGCCCACGCCGGCACCAAGGAGGCGATCTCCGAGCTGCGCGACCTGGCCCGCGGGATCTACCCGGCGATCCTCACCGACCGCGGCCTGGACCCGGCGCTGTCGGGCCTCGCCGCCCGCGCGCCCGTGCCCGTCGAGGTGACCGTCGACCTGCCGGAGCGGCCCCCGGCGGCGGTGGAGAGCATCGCCTACTTCATCGTCGCCGAGTCGCTGGCGAACGTCGCGAAGTACGCCCGCGCCACGCAGGTGTCGGTCCGGGTGGCGCGCGAGGACGGCTGGGTCGTCGTCGAGGTGATCGACAACGGGGTGGGCGGCGCCGTCGCCCGGACCGAGGGCGGCCTCGCCGGCCTCGCCGACCGGGCCGCGACGATCGACGGGATGCTGATCGTGGACAGCCCGCCCGGCGGCCCCACCATCATCCGCGCGGACCTGCCCTGCACCTGGTGACCGGCGCCGCCCCCGCCCGGCGCGACCGCGCGCCGCACGGCGGCGCGCGGCGCGGCGGCGCCCAACATAATGGGTGGATGCGGGTTGTGATCGCCGAGGACTCGGTGCTGCTGCGCGAAGGGCTCGTCCGGCTGCTCGCCGACGCCGGGATCGACACGGTCGCCACGGTCGGGGACGGGCCGGGCCTGCTCGGCACCGTCGAGGAGCACGCCCCCGACCTCGCCATCGTGGACGTCCGGATGCCGCCCTCGTTCACCGACGAGGGGCTGCGCGCGGCGCTCGCGGTGCGGGAGCGGCGGCCGGGCACGCCGATCCTCGTCCTGTCGCAGTACGTGGAGGAGCGGTACGCGACGGATCTGCTCGGCGGCGGCGCGGAGGGCGTCGGCTACCTGCTGAAGGAGCGGGTGTCGGACGTCGCCGAGTTCATCGACGCGGTCCGCCGCATCGCGGCCGGCGGGACGGTCATCGACCCGGAGGTGATCGGCCAGCTGCTCGGCCGGCGCCGCACCGGCGACCCGCTGGAGTCGCTGACGCCGCGCGAGCGCGAGGTGCTCGGGCTGATGGCGCAGGGGCGCTCCAACGGGGCTATCGCGGAGGACCTCGTGGTCACCGAGGGCGCCGTGGAGAAGCACATCTCCAACATCTTCATGAAGCTCGGCCTGCAGCCCGCGCAGGGCGGTCACCGCCGCGTGATGGCGGTGCTGGCGTACCTGGGGCGCACCGGCGGGTGACGTCCGGCGGCCGCCGTCCAAGATCGGGAATGACCGGTGACCTCGCCACGTTCAGGTATCTGGCACACTTGAGGTGCAACCGCTGCGGTACCGGTTCACGCTTCCCACATCTCCCATGGGCTTCACCGTGGGCGCGCGGAGGCGCCCGGCGACCGCCCTAGGCGAGGAGAACCGATGAAGCCCGACATCCACCCGAAGTACGTCGTCACGACCGTGACGTGTACGTGCGGCAACACCTTCGAGACCCGCAGCACCGCCGAGAACGGCGTGATCCACGCGGACGTCTGCTCGAACTGCCACCCGTTCTACACGGGCAAGCAGAAGATCCTCGACACCGGTGGCCGGGTGGCGCGCTTCGAGCAGCGCTTCGGCAAGAAGAAGGCCGGCAAGTAGGGCGAGCGCCGCACACATGCCAGGAACGGCCCGGGGACACTCGAGGTCCCCGGGCCTTTCGAAGTCGGCAACCGGGGACGGCCGCCGTCTCCGGGCCCGGACGGGTCAGGACACAGCGTGAATCTCGACGATCTGATCAGTGAGTACGCGAGCATCGAGGAACGGCTCGCCGACCCGTCCGTCCATGCCGACCAGGCGCTGGCGCGCAAGCTCGGCAAGCGCTACGCGGAGCTGCGGCCCATCGTCGAGACGCACCGGGAGCTGGCGTCCACCGAGGACGACCTGGCCGCCGCCCGGGAGCTGGCCGGCGAGGACGCGGCGTTCGCCGCCGAGGCCGACGACCTGGAGAAGCGCCGCGCGGAACTGGAGGAGCGGCTGCGCCGCCTGCTCGTCCCGCGCGACCCCAACGACTCCAAGGACGTCATCCTCCAGGTGAAGGCCGGGGAGGGCGGCGAGGAGTCCGCGCTGTTCGCGGGCGACCTGCTGCGCATGTACCTCCGGTACGCCGAGCGCGTCGGCTGGAAGACCGAGATCATCGACTCCCACCCGTCCGATCTCGGCGGCTACAAGGACGTCACGGTCGCGGTGAAGGCCAAGGGCGGCGCCGAAGAAGGCGTCTGGACGCGGCTGAAGTGGGAGGGCGGCGTGCACCGCGTGCAGCGGGTGCCCGCGACCGAGTCGCAGGGGCGCATCCACACCAGCGCGGTCGGCGTCCTCGTCACCCCCGAGGCCGAGGACGTCGACGTCCACATCGACCCCAACGACCTGCGCATCGACGTGTACCGCTCGTCCGGTCCGGGCGGGCAGAGCGTCAACACCACCGACTCCGCGGTCCGCATCACGCACCTGCCGACCGGTGTCGTCGTCTCGTGCCAGAACGAGAAGAGCCAGCTCCAGAACAAGGAGCAGGCGCTCCGCATCCTGCGGTCCCGGCTGCTGGCGATGGCGCAGGAGGAGGCCGACGCCGCCGCGGCCGCCGAGCGCAAGAGCCAAGTCCGCACGGTCGACCGCTCCGAGCGCGTCCGCACCTACAACTATCCGGAGAACCGGATCTCCGACCACCGGGTCGGCTACAAGGCCTACAACCTCGACCAGGTGCTGGACGGGGACCTCCACAACGTCACGCAGGCGCTCGTCGACGCGGACATGGAGCGGCGCCTGGCCGAAGCCCAGAAATCATGAGAAACCTGCTGCTCGACGAGATCGCCAGGGCCACCGCCCGCCTCGCCGACGCGGGCGCCGCCTCGCCGCGCGCCGACGCCGAGGAGCTGGCGGCGGCCGTGCACCAGGTGCGCCGCTCGGAGCTGCACTGCGTCCCCGACAGCGCGTTCGACGCCCGCTTCTGGGAGTACGTCGCCCGGCGCGAGGCGGGCGAGCCCCTGCAGCACATCACCGGACGCGCCTACTTCCGCTACCTCGAACTGAAGGTCGGGCCCGGCGTGTTCGTGCCGCGCCCCGAGACCGAGGTGATGGCCGGCTGGGCGCTGGAGACCCTCCGCGACATGGACGTCCGCGACCCGCTCGTCGTCGACCTCGGCACCGGCTCCGCCGCGATCGCCCTCTCGATCGCCCTGGAGGCCCCGCGCGCCCGCGTCCACGCCGTCGAGAAGGACCCGACGGCCTTCGTGCACGCGACCCGCAACGTCGAGGAGCTGGACGAGCGCGGCCGCGTCCGCCTCCACCTGGACGACTTCGCCACCGCCCTCCCCGAGCTGAACGGCACCGTCGACCTGGTCGTCAGCAACCCCCCGTACATCCCGATGAGCGAGTGGGAGCACGTCCCGCCGGACGTCCGCGACCACGACCCGGCCGACGCGCTGTGGGGCGGCGGCGAGGACGGCCTGGACGCGATCCGCGTCATCGAGCGCACCGCGCGCCGCCTGCTCCGCCCCGGCGGCTACGCGGCCGTCGAGCACAGCGACCTGCAGGGCAACGGCGTCTACTGGATCTTCGCCGAGGAGAACGGCTGGCGGGACGTGCGCAACCGCCGCGACCTCACCGACCGGGACCGCTTCGTGACGGCCCGGCTCGCCGCGGATTAGCCCCGCTATCCTGGTCGGTGCCGAGATCGATGAGCGCCGCGCAGATGGGAAGACGGGCGACCGTGAGCCGACGTTATGACTGCTCTGAACCGATGGAGCGCACTCGCGGGATCGCCGAGGCCGTGTCGGCCGTGCGGCGCGGCGAGCTGATCGTCCTGCCGACCGACACCGTGTACGGGGTGGGCGCGGACGCGTTCGTGGCGCCCGCCGTGGCGGCCCTGCTGGAGGCCAAGGGCCGCGGCCGGGAGATGCCCCCGCCGGTGCTCGTCGGGTCCGTGCGGGCCGCGACGGCCCTCGTGGAGGACCTCGGCACCTACGGGCAGGACCTCATCGACGAGTTCTGGCCGGGCGCGCTCACCCTCGTCTGCCGCGCCAACCCCAACCTCATCTGGGACCTCGGCGAGACCAAGGGCACCGTCGCGGTCCGCATGCCGATGCACGAGCTGGCGGTGGAGGTCCTCAAGGAGACCGGCCCGCTGGCGGTGAGCAGCGCGAACCTGAGCGGGCAGCCGCCGGCCCGCAGCGCCGAGGAGGCCGAGAAGATGCTCGGCGACTCGGTCTCGGTCTACCTGGACGGCGGCGTGTCGGGGCACGCCGACCCGTCCACGATCCTCGACCTCACCGGCCCCGTCCCGCGCGTCCTCCGCGAAGGGGCCATCCCGCTGGACAAGCTGCGGTCCGTGGTGGGCGTCCTGCTGACCGACGAGGACGAGCCCGCAGAACCCGCCTCTGCGCCCGCACCGTCCAAGCCCTCCCTTACCAAGGACGCGCCCGCGGAAGCGCAGGAAGAGCCTGCTGAGGCCCCCGCAGCCCCCGCTGAGCCCGCCGCCGACCTCCCCGAGCCCGCCGCCGAGTCGGCCGAGCCCGCCGAGCCCGCCGAGCCCGCCGCCGAGCCTGCCGAGCCGGCCGGGTCCGCCGCCAAGCCCGCCGCCAAGCCCTCTCGGCAGGAGAACGATCAGGCGAGCTGACCCGCGGGCGGGGCCGCGCCCGCCGCCGGACGGCGCAAAGGCCCCGCCGGGCCGGGCGGGGCCTGTGTCGACAGGCGTTACTCCGTGGCTCAGAAGAGCTTCTTGCCCTTGCCGTAGTAGTACTTGCCGGTCTTCTTGTTCCGGCCGCACTCCTGCACCCACAGGTGGCTGCTGTAGCTGGAGCTCACGCTGATCTTGACGGTCGCCTTGCCGTCGAAGTTGTACTTCGTGCCGCCCGAGGTCACGCCGATGATCTTGAAGCGCGACCAGTACTGCTTCTTGCCCTCGGTGAACAGGAACCGGACGCAGGCGGTCCAGCCGTTCTTCTTGGTGTCGCGGAGGTAGCCCTTCACGTAGGTCTTGCCACCGCTGCGGGTGTAGGTGCCCCACGCGTCGATGCCGCTGTAGGAGTTGTAGGGCTTCCAGCTCTTGGCGGCCGCGGCTTCGGCGGGGGCGCCCGCGACGGCCATGCCGGCCATCACGGTGCCGGCGGCCAGGGCTACTGCAGCGATTCGCCGCATAGGTCCCTCCAGGCTCGTGTGTTTCGGGGGGTTAGCAGCCGATAACTTAGCAGTGCCCGCATGGTCACCCTTATGGTGGGCTTACAGGCTGACCAGGGATGGACGATGTTCGCGGTACCGCGAACCGATCGGGGTCCGGGCGCGTCCAAGGGTCCAGGACCGGGTTCGCACGGCCGCCGGAACGTTACGCCGACACGATCATGGCAACTAGTGGAACCATGCCTGGCGTGCGTGGCCGTGTCCAGGGGCCCGCGATCCTCGCGGGCCTCCTGCTGCCGATCCTCGTGCTCGTGCTGCCCGCGCACGCCGCCGGTCCCGCGCACCCCGTCGAGCCCGCGCACTCCGCCGAGCCGGCGCCCGGCGTCTCCGGGACCGTCCCGCCGGCCGGGCCGGCGGTCGGCGAGAGCATCGCCACCTACGACATCGTGCTCACGCTCGGCTCCGACGGCGTCCTGTACGTCCGGGAGACGATCACCTACGACTTCGACCGGAGCGGCGAGCACGGGATCGTCCGGCACGTGCCGTTCCGCGTCGGCGACCGGGTCTACGACGTGCGGAACGTGCGCACCAGCTCCTCCACCGGCGCGCCGTCCCGGGCCCGGACGACGCGGTTCTGGCACGACGTGCGGATCAGCGTCGGCGACCGGCGCCGCGAGGTCCGCGGCCGCCAGGCGTACGTGATCGAGTACGAGGTCGGGCGGGCGTTCACCCCCCGCGCCCGCTACGACGAGCTGGTCTGGGACGCGATCGGGAGGGCGTGGGACGTCCCGATCGGGAACGCGGCGGTGCGGGTGGAGGCGCCGGTCCCGCTGCGGCACGCGACCTGCCGGGCGGGAACCCCGGGCGCGACGACCCGGTGCGTGCGCGACCGCGACGGCCCGTACGCGGTCGACTTCATGCAGAGCATGCTCGCCCCGCACGAGGGCATGAAGATCCGGGTGCGGCTGCCCAAGCACGCGATCGCGGTCGCCCCGCCGCGCTACGTCCCGCCGCGCTGGACGGGCGACTGGCCGGGCACGGCGGCGCTGGCCCTGGCCCTCGCGGCGGTGGCGCTGGTGGCGCGGCGCCCCGCCCCGCGCCGGCGGGCCGGGATCGGGCTGATCGCGGGCGGGCTGCTGCTGATCGCCGCGGACGCGGGGGAGGAGGTGGCGGCCCGGGGACTGTGGGCGTTCTCGCTCGGCGACCGGTGCCTCGCCGGCCTCGCGCTGGTGATCGTCGGCGCGGGGATCATGTGCGCGCACCGCGCCCGGGCGGGCTGATCGGCAGCGGGCGGCCGCCGGGTGGGTCTACAGTTGGTCGGTCGCGGTGCGAACAGATCGCCGCGGCCGGTCGTCTAACGGGAGGACGGCCCGGTGGTCGGGACGCGCCGGACGGGGCACCGCGGCGGCGGCGATCGGTGAGAGGAGGCGCAGGGGAGTGCGGGAGTACCTGCTCACGATCCTCGTCGCCGCCCTCGTCGCCTACCTGCTGACCCCCTCGGTGCGCCGGTTCGCCGTCTGGTTCGGGGCGCAGGCCGTCCCGCGCGACCGCGACGTCCACGTCATCCCGACGCCCCGGCTGGGCGGTCTCGCGATGTTCGGCGGGATGGTGGCGGCGCTGGTGGTCGCGACCGGTCTGCCGGAGATGCGCAAGGTCCTCGACGACGGCGACATCAGCGTCGCCAAGGCGCTGCTGCTGTCGGGCGGGCTGATCGTGCTGATCGGCATCGCCGACGACCGGTGGGAGGTGGACGCGCTCACCAAGTTCGCCGGGCAGGTCGCGGCCGCCGGGATCTTCATCATGCAGGGCATCCAGATCTACGTGATCCCGCTGCCGACGGGCGAGTCGCTGTCCCTGCCGCCCGCCTACGGGGTGCCGCTGACCGTCTTCATCGTCGTCGCCACGATCAACGCGGTGAACTTCATCGACGGCCTGGACGGCCTCGCCGCGGGCGTCGTCGGGATCGCCGCGCTCGCGCTGTTCTCCTACGCCTACCTGCTGTCGAGGACGAACGGGCTGACCACGCTGACCGGCGCGACGCTCATCGCCGCGGTCCTGTTCGGGATGTGCGCGGGCTTCCTGCCGCACAACTTCAGCCCCGCCAAGATCTTCATGGGCGACACCGGCTCGATGCTGATCGGGCTGCTGCTGAGCGCGTCCACGATCATGCTGACCGGGCAGTTCGACCCGGCCATCCTCGCCAACGGGCTGTTCCCGTTCTTCGTCCCGGTGCTGCTGATCCCGGCGGTGGCCGCGGTCCCGTTCATGGACATGCTGCTCGCCGTGCTGCGGCGCACCAGCCAGGGCCGGTCGCCGTTCTCCCCGGACAAGCAGCACCTGCACCACCGGCTGCTGCAGCTCGGCCACTCCACCCGCCGGGCCGTGCTGATCATGTACTTCTGGGTGGGGCTGCTGGCCTCCGGGCTGGTCGGGCTGGCGCTGTTCGACGCCGCGTGGATCACCCTCGGGGTCACGCTGCTGGTCGCGACGGCCGGGGTCGTGCTGATGCTCCGCAAGCCGCGCCGCAGGAAGCCCCCCGCGGACCCGGGCACCGGCGACCACCCCGCCCAGCGCCCCTCCATGCGGGTCTGACTCCGCCCGCCGGCGGCGGGAGACCCGCCGCCCCGCACCGGCGCGATGCGGCGGAACCATTCGCTGAGCTGGGCTAAAGTCCAGGTGCTAGCCTCACCGGAGGTAGCCTCCCGGTTCCCGGATCCGCATTACCTCTAGGGTAATTGTGGACATTCCGGACGCTTGTGATACCTTTCACGAACAAGAGACGACCACTGACCGTGACCAGCCGGAGCCCTCATGCACACCTCCGACGCCAGGATGCTCCGCGGCGCCGCGATCCCGACCTCGGTCGTCGGGGTGGCCGCCGTGCTGACCGGCCTGCTGACCGCCGGCGCCAAGGGCGCCCTGGCGGCGGCGCTCGCCTCCGTCGTGGTGATCGCGTTCTTCTCGATCAGCGCGCTGGTGGTCTCGTGGGCCTCCCGGTACTCCGCGCAGACGATGATGCTGGCCGCGCTGGCCAGCTACGCGGTGAAGATCCTCGCGGTGATGGTCCTGGTCACGGCGATGGACGGCGTCTCCATCTGGAACACCACGGTCTTCGGCTGGACGGTCATCGGCCTCGCGCTGCTCTGGATCGCCGCCGAGTTCCGCGTCGCCCTGCAGCGGAGGCCCTACATTGACGAGCCCGAGAACGTCCTGGACCGGAGCCCGTGATGCAGGCCCCGCGGACGGCGCCTGCCCAAAGGGACTACTCCAATATGACCACCGCGCGGGTGGCCTGCTATCGTCCGGAACGCGATGAGCGAGCAGAAGCCCCGGCCGGAGGACGGCCAGCGGGAATTCGCCGACGTCGCCTGGTCCGTGCCCAGCTACCTTCTCTCCGGGATGATCATCTGGGGCGGCATCGGGTGGCTGCTGTCCGCATGGACGCACCAGACCTGGCTGATCCCCATCGGCCTGATCATCGGTGCCGGGCTCGCCATCTACCTGGTCTACCTGAAGTACGGCAGCCACTCCTCCTGAGCGGCCCCGCCGAGGAAGCCGCCGAGGAAGCCTTCGTGAAACATCACCACATTGATGAAGGGAACGCCGCGTGAACGCGCTGACGGTCCTCGCCACCGGGGGAGAAGAGTTCAAAGCCCCGGGCCCGGAGCTGTTCGACTTCCCGCCCCTGTTCGCCGGCGGCCCGGAGTGGCTGACCAAGCCCGTCGTCTTCTCGGTCGTCGGCACCCTGCTGGTCTGCGTCCTCTTCTGGATGGCGTTCGCCAAGCCGAAGCTCGTGCCGCGCGGCCTGCAGAACATCGGTGAGATCGGCTACATGTTCGTGCGGGACGAGATCGCCCGCCCGTTCCTCGGCAAGAACACCGACCGGTGGATGCCGATGCTGATGTCGCTGTTCTTCCTGATCTGGTTCTGGAACATCTTCGCGGTCGTCCCGATCATCCAGTTCCCGGTCGCGTCGCACATCGCGTTCCCGGTCGTCCTCGCGGTGTTCGTCTACATCGTCAAGGTCTACCTCGGCTTCAAGCACCAGGGCCCGGTGAAGTACTTCACCAACATGATCCCCAAGGGCCTGCCGCTGCCGGTCTACATCCTGCTGGTGCCGATCGAGTACCTCTCGACGTTCATCCTCGCGCCCTTCACCCACGCGGTCCGGCTCTTCGCCAACATGTTCGCCGGCCACACGATCCTGGCGTTCTTCAGCCTGGTCGGCTTCTGGTTCATCTTCGAGAAGCCCACCGCGCTCGGGTTCGGCGTCGGAGTCGTCGGCGTGATCGTCACGATCCTGCTGACCGCGCTGGAGCTGCTGATCCAGTTCCTGCAGGCGTTCCTGTTCGCGATGCTCGCCGCGATGTACATCCAGAGCGGCCTCGAAGCGGACCACTGAGCCCCCTTCGGTCCGGCCCCGGTGCCGGGCCGGCGCAGACAACCTCGTTAGCCCAGACCGGCGGAGCGTCCGCCGGCCGACAGAAAAGGAATGAACCCATGACGGGAGCCGTCCTCGCCGCAGTCGAAGGCAACGTCACCTCGATCGGTTACGGCCTCGCGGCCATCGGCCCGGGCATCGGCATCGGCATCATCTTCGGTCAGGGCGTGAACGCCATCGCCCGCCAGCCGGAGCTGACCGGCGTCATCCGCACCAACATGCTGCTGGGCTTCGTCCTCACCGAGGCGCTGGCCCTCATCGGTCTGGTCGCGCCCTTCATCTTCCAGGGCATCTGACCACGGGTTCCAACTGAGGAAGGGCTGCAGACATGATCACAGCAGCTTCCGTCCTAGCGGCGGAGGAGAACAACCCTCTCGTCCCGCACCCGTACGAGCTGGTCGTCGGCATCTTCTCGTTCCTGGTCGTCATGATCGTCCTGGGCCGCATCCTGGTCCCGCGTCTGCAGCAGACGCTGGAGGAGCGGACCCAGGCGATCGAAGGCGGCCTCGAGCGGGCCGAGCAGGCGCAGAAGGAGGCCCAGCAGGTCCTCGACCAGTACAAGGCCCAGCAGAAGGCGGCCGCGGTCGAGGCGTCCAACGAGCGCCGCAAGGCCGAGGAGCAGGGCGCGCAGATCATCGCCGAGGCCAAGGAGAAGGCCCAGGCGGAGGCGCGCAAGATCGTCGAGGACGCCAAGAAGCAGATCGAGGCCGAGCGGCAGCAGGCGCTGCAGTCGCTGCGCGCCGAGATCGGCGCCCTGTCGGTCGAGCTCGCCGGCCGCGTCGTGGGCGAGTCCCTTGAGGACAGCGCGCGGCAGAGCCGGGTCGTCGACCGGTTCCTCGAGGAGCTGGAGAGCCGCGCCCGCACGCAGGAGCAGATCACATCATGACCTATCTGATGTCGCGCCTCCGGCACGACCGGTCACGGCGCTTCCACGCCCGGTCTTCCCTCCTCGCTCGTACCTCGCTCCTCAGTCCAGACCGGGCGGCGTCATGACCATCACGGGAGCGGTGAGCAGGGCGTCGCTGGCCGAGGCCAAGGACCGGCTGGAGGCCGTGATTCCCTCCGCCGACCTGGCCGAGCTCGGCGGCGACCTGTTCGCGGTGCTGCACCTGATCGACCGCGAGCACGGTCTGCGGCGGGCGGTCTCCGACCCGGCGCGGGACGGGGCCGACAAGGCGCAGCTCGTCCAGATCCTGCTGGAGGGCAAGGTGTCGCCGGCCGCTCTCGGGCTGGTCGCCGACGTCGTCCGGCTGCGCTGGTCGAAGCCGTCGGAGCTGGCGGACGCGGTGGAGGCCCTCGCGGTCACCGCCGAGGCCGCCCGCGCCGAGGCCGCCCGCGAGATCGACGACCTGGAGGACGAGCTGTTCCGGTTCTCCCGGGTCGTGGAGGGGGAGCCCGCGCTGCGCGGCGCCCTGGCCGGCCCGGGGCTGCCGGACGACCGCAAGCTCGGCCTGGTCACGGCGCTGCTGGAGGGCAAGGTCACGGCGGCGACGCTGACGCTGGTCACCGAGCTGGTGCTGCGTCCGAGAGGACGTAGCCTGGAGGGTGGGCTCGCCGAGTACGGCAAGCTCGTCGCCCAGCGCCGGCAGCGGCTCGTCGCGCTCGTCCGGACGCCGACCGAGCTGTCGGCGCGGCAGCGGACGCGGCTGGCCGCGGTGCTCGCCGCCGCCTACGGGCACGAAGTACACCTGAACATCGAGATCGACCCGAGCACGATCGGCGGCCTGTCGATCGAGATCGGGGACGAGATCATCGACGGCACGATCGCCGGACGGCTGGACGACGTCCGCCGGCGGCTGGGCGCCGGCTGAGCGGCCGGTAGGGCCGACCCTTCAGCCGGTCGAGCTGACCTTTTAGGGAGCAAGAGAGGAATCATGGCGGAGCTGACGATCCGTCCGGACGAGATCCGGAACGCGCTGGAGCGCTTCGTCCAGTCGTACGAGCCCGAGGCCGCCGCGCGCGAAGAGGTCGGCACCGTCGTCGATTCCGGCGACGGTATCGCCCACGTCGAGGGCCTGCCCTCCGCGATGGCGAACGAACTCCTCGAGTTCGAGGACGGTACCCGTGGCCTGGCTCTGAACCTGGACGTGCGCGAGATCGGCGCCGTGGTCCTGGGCGAGTTCAGCAACATCGAGGAGGGCCAGAAGGTCCGGCGGACCGGCGAGGTCCTGTCGGCGCCGGTCGGCGACGCCTTCCTCGGCCGGGTCGTGGACGCGCTGGGCAACCCGCTGGACGGCAAGGGCCCGATCGAGACCACCGAGCGCCGCGCGCTCGAGCTGCAGGCGCCGACGGTCGTGCAGCGGCAGTCGGTGAACGAGCCGCTGCAGACCGGCATCAAGGCGATCGACGCGATGACGCCGATCGGCCGGGGCCAGCGGCAGCTGATCATCGGTGACCGGCAGACGGGCAAGACGACCGTCTGCGTCGACACCATCATCAACCAGAAGGAAGCCTGGGCGACCGGCGACCCGAAGCAGCAGGTGCGCTGCATCTACGTCGCCGTGGGCCAGAAGGGCTCCACGATCGCGAACGTCCGCCGCTCCCTGGAGGAGGCCGGCGCGCTGGAGTACACCACGATCGTGGCGGCCCCGGCGTCCGACCCGGCGGGCTTCAAGTACATCGCCCCCTACACCGGGTCCGCGATCGGGCAGCACTGGATGTACCAGGGCAAGCACGTCCTGATCGTGTTCGACGACCTGTCGAAGCAGGCCGAGGCGTACCGCGCGGTGTCGCTGCTGCTGCGCCGCCCGCCGGGCCGCGAGGCGTACCCGGGCGACGTCTTCTACCTGCACTCGCGGCTGCTGGAGCGCTGCGCGAAGCTGTCCGACGACATGGGCGGCGGCTCGATGACCGGCCTGCCGATCATCGAGACCAAGGGCAACGACGTGTCGGCGTACATCCCGACGAACGTCATCTCCATCACCGACGGGCAGTGCTTCCTGGAGACCGACCTGTTCAACCAGGGCGTCCGGCCGGCGATCAACGTCGGCATCTCGGTGTCCCGGGTCGGCGGCTCGGCGCAGATCAAGGCGATGAAGACGGTCGCCGGCACGCTGCGCCTGGCGCTGTCGCAGTACCGCGACCTGGAGGCGTTCGCCGCCTTCGCCTCCGACCTGGACGCGGCGTCCCGCGCCCAGCTGGAGCGCGGCGCCCGCCTGGTCGAGCTGCTGAAGCAGCCGCAGGGCAACCCGTTCCCGGTCGAGCAGGAGGTCGTGTCCGTGTGGGCGGGCACCTCCGGCGAGCTGGACGACGTGCCCGTCGCCGACATCCGCCGCTTCGAGCGGGAGTTCCTCGACTACATCGAGCGGGAGGAGGGCGGCCTGCTGACCTCCATCCGCGAGACGGGCAAGCTCTCCGACGACGGCCTCACCAGCCTCAAGAACGCCATCACGGAGTTCAAGAAGGGCTTCCAGACCAGCGAGGGCGACCTGCTGGCCGAGGAGCCCGTCGAACCGATCGAGGCCGAGGACGTCGAGCAGGAGACCATCACCCGCGTCAAGAAGGACTGACGCCGATGGCCGCACAGCTTCGTCAACTCCGGCAGCAGATCAAGACGGTCAAGTCGACCGCCAAGATCACGCGCGCCCAGGAGATGATCGCCACGTCGCGGATCGTCAAGGCCCAGCAGGCGGTGACGGCGTCCAAGCCGTACGCCGACCAGATCACGCAGGCCCTGACCGCGCTGGTGAGCCACCACGTGGGGATCGACCACCCGCTCCTGCGGGAGCAGCCGGCCGACACCCGCAGCGCCGTCCTGGTCGTCACCAGCGACCGCGGGTTCTGCGGCGCCTACAACGCCAACGTGATCCGCGAGGCCGAGGCGCTGATCAGGGCGCTGCGGGACGAGGGCCGCGAGCCGGTCCCGTACGTGGTGGGCAACAAGGGCATCACCTGGTACCGGTTCCGGGGCCGGGAGGTCGCGCAGACCTGGCACGGGTTCAGCGACCGCCCGAACTTCGCGAACGCGGAGCAGATCGGCCGCCGGCTCACCGAGGACTTCCTCAAGACCGACGCCGAGGGCGGCGTCGGCGAGATCCACGTGGTCTACACCGAGTTCGTCTCGATGCTGACCCAGACCGTCCAGGTCAAGCGGCTGATGCCGCTGGAGATCGAGGAGAGCGAGTCCGGCGCGGTCCCGCCGGCGTACGAGTTCGAGCCGTCCGCGCAGGCGGCGCTCGACCTCCTGCTGCCCAACTACGTCGAGAGCCGCATCTTCCACATGCTGCTGCAGTCGGCGGCGTCGTTCCAGGCGTCGGTCCGGCGGGCCATGAAGTCGGCGACCGACAACGCCAACGAACTGCTCGGGGTCTACACGCGCCAGATGAACCAGGCGCGGCAGGCCGCGATCACCCAGGAAATCAGCGAGATCGTCGGTGGCGCTGACGCGCTCGCCGAGTCTGGCGGGGAGTGATAATGACTGCACAGGTAGAGACGGCGACCGCGACCGGGCGCGTCGCACGCGTCATCGGCCCGGTCGTCGACGTGGAGTTCCCCGCCGACGCCCTCCCGGACATCTACAACGCGCTCAACGCGCAGGTCGTGCTCGGCGGCGAGGAGAAGACCCTGACCTTCGAGGTCGCCCAGCACCTGGGCGACAACATGGTCCGGGCCATCTCGATGCAGCCGACGGACGGCCTGGTCCGCGGCGCGCCGGTGTTCGACAGCGGCGAGTCGATCGCGGTCCCGGTCGGCGACATCACCAAGGGCCACGTGTGGAACGCCCTCGGCGAGGCGCTGGACGCCCCGACCGCGTCGCTGGAGATCAACGAGCGGTGGGGCATCCACCGCAAGGCCCCGGCGTTCGACCAGCTGGAGTCGAAGACCGAGATGCTGGAGACCGGCATCAAGGTCATCGACCTGCTGTGCCCGTACGTGAAGGGCGGCAAGATCGGCCTGTTCGGCGGCGCGGGTGTGGGCAAGACCGTCCTCATCCAGGAGATGATCCGCCGCGTCGCCCGCAACTTCGGCGGCACCTCGGTGTTCGCCGGCGTCGGCGAGCGCACCCGCGAGGGCAACGACCTGTGGGTGGAGATGGACGAGGCGGACGTCCTCAAGGACACCGCGCTCGTGTTCGGCCAGATGGACGAGCCGCCGGGCACCCGGCTGCGCGTCGCGCTGTCGGCGCTGACGATGGCGGAGTACTTCCGCGACGTCCAGGGCCAGGACGTGCTGCTGTTCATCGACAACATCTTCCGGTTCACCCAGGCCGGCTCGGAGGTCTCCACGCTGCTCGGGCGCATGCCGTCCGCGGTGGGGTACCAGCCGACGCTGGCGGACGAGATGGGCGTGCTGCAGGAGCGGATCACCTCGACGCGCGGTCACTCGATCACCTCGATGCAGGCGATCTACGTGCCCGCCGACGACATCACCGACCCGGCGCCGCACACCACGTTCGCGCACCTGGACGCGACCACGACGCTGTCGCGGGGCATCTCCGAGAAGGGCATCTTCCCGGCGGTCGACCCGCTCGACTCCACCTCGCGGATCATGGACCCGCAGATCCTGGGGAACGAGCACTACGAGGTCGCCCAGGAGGTCATCCGGATCCTGCAGAAGTACAAGGAGCTGCAGGACATCATCGCGATCCTCGGTATCGACGAGCTGTCCGAGGAGGACAAGGTCACCGTCCAGCGGGCGCGGCGCATCGAGCGCTTCCTGTCGCACCCGATGTACGTGGCCGAGCAGTTCACCGGCCAGCCCGGCGTGACGGTGCCGAAGGACGAGACGGTCGCCTCGTTCAAGGCGCTCGCCGAGGGCAAGTACGACCACCTGCCCGAGCAGGCGTTCTTCATGTGCGGCGGCATCGAGGACGTCGAGAAGAAGGCCAGGGAGCTGGAGAAGTAACCGCTGCGGCGGGGCCGTCCCGGGGCAGCGCGTCCGACCGCGCGCCCGGGGGCGGCCCCGCCGGATCGGCTCCGGTGAGCCCTTTTTCATCCTCGGAGGTTCGGCTCCCGGGGCTTCTCGGGACATGCCGGATGAACAGAATGAGGAGACAGGCGTGGCAAATCTGAGGGTCGGGCTGGTCTCGCCTGAACGCGAGATCTGGTCCGGCGAGGCCAAGATGGTGGTCGCGCAGACCATCGAGGGGTCGCTCGGCATCCTGCCGGGCCACGCCCCGGTGCTGGGCGTCCTGCTGGACGGCAGCGTGGTGAAGATCGAGCCGGCGGACGGCGGCGAGCCGATCACCGCGGCGGTCGGCAGCGGGTTCTTCTCGGTCGCCGCCGACCAGGTGTCGGTGCTGGCCGAGCAGGCCGAGCTGGGCGACGAGATCGACGTCGAGGCCGCCCGCCGGGCGCTGGACGACGCGCTCGCCTTGGAGGGCGAGGACGCGACACCCGAGCGGCGCGCGCGCGCCCGGCTTCGCGCGGCGGGCATCGAGGCCTAGCATCTGAGGTCTGGAGTTCGACGGACGGCGGGGGAAGTGGGCGAGCACCTGGCACTGGACGTGGGCGGTGCCCTGGCCGCGCTCGTCGTCGTGGCGGCGCTCCTGTTCGTCTGCATGGCGGTGCGCCGCTGGCTGTTCACGCGCGGCGGCGGCACCGTGGAGTGCAGCCTGCGCGAGGTGTCCCCGGAGGGCGGAGCTCCGGGGGTGTGGCGGCTCGGCATCGGCCGGTACAAGGGCGATGAGCTGCACTGGCACCGCGTGTTCGGTTTCCGCAGAAGGCCCCGGCAGGTGATCCACCGCCGGGGCCTCGTCGTGTCGAACCGCCGCGTGCCCGGCCCGGAGGAGGCGGAGGGCCTGCTGCCGGACGTGAGCGTCATCGAGGTGCGCGACGGCTCGCTGATCGTGGAGCTCGCGATGGGCGCGGCGGCGCTGACCGGGTTCCTGGCGTGGCTGGAGGCGGCCCCGCCGGGGCTTCCCGTGGACCTGCACCAGCCCGAATGACCCCGCCCACGCCCTCCGGCGGCCCGGCGCCCTGGACCGGGGGATGCGGAATGAGCGGGTAAGGCGCCGGTATCGAGTTGGCGTTGCGGCGCCGCCGCTGCTTGAGGCGGGCGGGGCGCGGGTCGAGGATCGCTGCTGGTCCGCTCCGTTCCCGTCCGCTGGAGTGCACGTGCGCAAGCTGATCACCGGCCGCAACCTCGTCACCGGCACCGCCGTGGCGCTGCCCGCGCTGTTCCTTCCCCTGGCGCTGCCCGCGGCGGGCGCCGCGCCCGCCCGGCCCGATCTCGCGAAGCTGGTGACGCTGAAGGACATGAGGGCGCACCTCGCGGCCTTCCAGGAGATCGCCGACTACAACGGCGGCAACCGCGCGGCGGGCACGCCCGGCTATGACGTCTCGGTGCGGTACGTCGTGGGGCGGCTCCGCAAGGCCGGTCTCACCCCGAAGGTGCACAAGTTCTCCTACCCGTACTGGCGGGAGAGGTCGGACGCGGTGTTCGCCCGGACGGCGCCGTCCAAGAAGTCCTACAAGCGGGAGAAGGACTTCCTCACCATGGCCTACTCGGGGTCCGGCGACGTGACGGGGCCCGCGGCCGCGGTGGACGTCCCGGCCAAGGGGGACGGGACGAGCGGCTGCGAGAAGGGCGACTTCAAGGGCTTCAAGAAGGGCTCGATCGCGCTGCTCCAGCGCGGGGGCTGCACCTTCCGGACGAAGGCGGCACGGGCCAAGGCGGCGGGCGCGTCCGCCGTGGCCGTGTTCAACAAGCCGGGGGAGAAGGGGCCGATCATCGGGACGGTGTCGAAGCCGTCCGCGATCCCGGTGGTCGGCCTGACGCACGAGCTGGGCGCCGCGCTGGCGAAGGAGGCGAGGAAGGGCGGCCTGAAGCTGCGCGTGAAGACCGACACCGCGCACGGCGAGCGGACGTCGGCCAACGTCGTCGCCGACACCGAGCGCGGGAACGCCGGCAACGTGGTGCTGGTCGGCGCGCACCTCGACAGCGTCCCGGCGGGCGCGGGGATCAACGACAACGGCACCGGCGCCGCCGCGCTCCTCGCCATCGCGGGCAAGATCAAGGATCTGGGCAAGGGCCTGCGGAACCGGGTGCGGTTCGCCTGGTGGGGCGCCGAGGAGGAGGGCCTGCGCGGCTCCGCCCACTACGTGGCGTCGCTGCCGGCGTACGAGCGGGAGAAGATCGCCCTCAACATCAACCTCGACATGCTCGGCTCGCCGAACGGCACCCGCGGCGTGTACGACGGCGACCACTCCACCGGCGGCGGCACGCGGGCGCCCGCCGGGTCCGGGGCGATCGAGAAGATGTTCCGCGACTACTTCAAGGGCCGCCGCCTGCCGACGGCCGAGAGCGCGTTCGACGGGCGCTCGGACTACGGGCCGTTCATCGAGCGGGGCATCCCGGCGGGCGGCATCGCCACCGGCGCCGAGGGCGTGAAGACCGCCGCGGAGGCCAAGGCGTTCGGCGGGCGGGCCGGCAAGGCGTACGACCCCTGCTACCACGCCGGGTGCGACCGGCTGAAGAACGTCGACCTCAAGCTGCTCGACACGAACGCCGACGGGGTCGCGCACGTCCTGCAGCACCTGGCCGAGACGACCGTCGCGGTCAACGGCGGCGCCCGCCTGGCCCTGCCCGCCGCGGCGTCCTACGAGCCGGTGCGGCAGGGCCCCTACCTGCTCCGCTAGCCCTGCCCGCCCGCTTCCGCCAGCCCTGCCCGCCTGCTCCGCCGGCCCCGCCCGGCCGGCTAGTTCGGTGCGACGCGGATGCTGCCGTCCTTGGTGGTGAGCTTGATCCGGCGTCCGGAACGGGAGTCCTCGTGGACGGCCGGGTCGATCCGCCGGCTGCCGTTGTCGGTGGACACGTCGAACGCGTAGCCCTCACCGGTCGGCAGGCGCAGATTGATCGAGCCGTTGTCGGACGTCGCGTCGACGTTCGCGGGCGACGCGGTCAGGCGCAGGACGATGCCGCCGTCCTTCGTCCGGGCGGTGATCCGGTCGGTGGTCAGCCCGGGCGCGTCGATGCTCCCGTTGTCGGTGCGGAGGTCGGCGGTGGTGACGTTCCCGCTGATGCGGATGCGGCCGTCGCGGGAGCGGGCCGTGACCTTGCCGGCCGTCAGCCCGGTCGCGTCCACCGAACCGTTGTCGGTGCGGAGGTCGGCGGTGTCGGCGCGGCCCGAGACGCGCACCGACCCGTCCTTCGAGCTCAGGGACGCGGTGGTGGCGCGCAGGCCGGTCGCGGTGATCGAGCCGTTGGCGCTGTGCAGCTTCACCGCCCCGGTGAGCCCGGAGGCGATGACCGTCCCGTCCCGGCTGTCGATCTGCACTGGCGTCGAGCGCGGCACCCGGATGCGGTACGAGACGCCGCACGGGGAGAACCCGATCACCTGGGTGCCGCACTTCGACGACAGCTTGAGCGTCGAGCCCTCGAAGGAGTGCTTCGCCCGCGGCTTGTTCTTGTCGTTCGACCAGCGCAGCCGCTCCCGCACGGTGATGCCGGGGGAGTCGGACGCGGTCACCTCGACCCGGCCCCCGTTCGCCTGGACCTTCAGCGCGGTGACGCCGGCCGGCGCGGCGAACGAGCGGTCCTCGTGGCGGGTGCCGAAGCTCAGGTTGCCGCAGGCCGTCAGCGTCACCGCCGCCACCGCCGCCACGGCCGTGCCCGTCAGGGTCCTCACGTGGTCTCTCCCGTTGGTCGCCATGCCCTCGTACATGACAAGCCTGGCCCGGACGAGACGCCGTCACCAGGTGGGGAGCCGGTCATCCGGGGGTGGGGTTAGCCCCACCCTCAGCGTTCGCCGCCCGGCTTCCACAGCACGTCGCCGTGCTCGGCGTTCGCGACGCGGCACAGGATGAACAGCAGGTCCGACAGGCGGTTCAGGTACTTGGCGGTGAGCGGGTTCACGCCGTTCTCCGCGACCTCGTCCGCGCTGCCGTGCGTCTCGATCGCCGCCCAGACCGAGCGCTCGGCGCGGCGCGTCACCGTCCGCGCGACGTGCAGGAGGGCGGCGCCGGGCGTCCCGCCCGGGAGGATGAAGCTGCGCAGCGTCGGCAGCTCGGCGTTGTGCTCGTCGCACGCCTGCTCGAGCCGCTCGATGTAGGACTCCTCGACGCGCAGCGGCGGGTACTGCGGTTCGGGGACGACCGGCGCGCACAGGTCGGCGCCCACATCGAACAGGTCGTTCTGGACGCGGGTCAGCAGCGTCGCCACGTTCTCCGGCAGCGCGCCGAGCGCGAGGGCCGTCCCGATCGCGGCGTTGGCCTCCTCGACGTCGGCGTAGGCGGCGAGGCGCGGATCGGTCTTGCGGGTCCGCGACGCGTCGCCGAGCGCGGTGGTTCCGTCGTCGCCCGTCCGGGTGTAGATCCGCGAGAGCACGACGGGGTTGTCCCTGTTCTTCGCCATATGAGGAGCCTAGCCTTGCCGGATACAGAAGCCCGTTCGGTAGGGTTCCCGGAAAGACCCCGGAGGCCGCCTTGTACGACTACATCATCGTGGGAGCGGGGAGCGCGGGCTGCGTCCTCGCCGCCCGCCTGACCGAGGACCCCTCCGTGAAGGTCCTGCTGCTGGAGGCGGGCCCGCCCGACGACGCGCCGGAGATCCACATCCCGGCCGCCGTGGCCGCGCTGATCAAGGGCCCCTACGACTGGGACTACACGACCGTCCCGCAGGAGCACGCGGCCGGCCGCAGCGTGTACTGGCCGCGAGGCCGGACGCTCGGCGGCAGCTCGTCCACCAACGCGATGATCTACATCCGCGGCGCCCGGCACGACTACGACACCTGGCGCGACTCCTACGGCTGCGACGGCTGGGGCTACGAGGACCTGCTGCCCTACTTCCGGCGCGCCGAGGACCAGCAGCGCGGCGACCTCCCCTACCACGGCGTCGGCGGCCCCCTCCGCGTCGAGGACCTGCGCTACAAGCACCCGCTGACCCGCGCGTGGGTGCAGTCCGCGAAGGCGTACGGCCTCGCCGCGAACCCCGACTTCAACGGCGCCGACCAGGACGGCGTGGGCTTCTACCAGGTCACCCACAAGCGCGGGAAGCGCTGGTCCACCGCCGCCGGGTACCTGCACCCGGTCGAGAACCGGCCGAACCTCACGATCGTCACCGACGCCCTGGCCACCCGCGTCGTGATCGAGGACGGACGCGCCACCGGCGTCCGCTACGAGGCGCGCGGTGAGACCCACTCGGCCCGCGCCGAGGCCGAGGTGATCCTGTCCGGCGGCGCGGTGAACAGCCCGCAGCTCCTGATGCTCTCCGGCATCGGCCCCGCCGACCACCTGCGGTCCCTGGGCATCGACGTCGTGGTCGACTCGCCGGTGGGCCGGAACCTCCAGGACCACCCGTTCGTGAACGTCATGTTCGCGACGCCGCGCCACAAGCCCCTCTGGGAACTCGCGAACGCCCGCTCGTTCGCCCTCTACCAGGCGCTGGCGCGCGGCCCCTACGCCTCGAACATCGCCGAGGCCGGCGGGTTCGTCCGCACGGTGGAGGGGCTGCCCGCCCCGGACCTGCAGTACCACGTCCTGCCGACGCCCTTCGTGAACCAGGGCCTCACCGAGTCGTCCGAGCGCCTCCTGTCCGTCATGGTCACCGCCATCGCGATCGAGAGCCGCGGCGCGCTGACCCTCCGCTCCGCCAGCCCGTACGCCAAACCGCTGATCGACCCGGCCTACCTCGCCGACAAGGCCGACCTGGACATCCTGGTCGCGGGCGTCCGGCAGGCCCGCGAGATCGCCGCGTCCGGCCCGCTCGCCTCGATGGTCGGCGGCGAGTGGGCGCCCGGCGAGCAGGTCGACTCCGACGAGGCCATCGTCGAGTTCGTCCGCCGCGAGGTCGCGACGCTGTTCCATCCCACGAGCACCTGCGCGATGGGCGGGGACGGCTCCGTCTGCGACCCGTCCCTCCGCGTGCGGGGCGTCGAGGGCCTCCGCGTCGTGGACGCCTCGGTCATGCCGGCCGTCCCGCGGGGCAACACCAACGCCCCCACCATCGCGATCGCCGAGAGAGCCGCCGACCTGATCCGCGGCCGCACCCCGCTGAAGCCGGCCAACGCCCCGGAATGAGAGACGCCCCGGCCCCGGGGCGCTGAAACGGAAAGCGCCCCCGTCGGAGACGGGGGCGCGGGGGCTTGCGTACGGGCCGCGGGGGTCACCGCTTGAGGGCCTTCGCGATGCGGGCGCGGCGCGAGTTCTTCGCTTCGGTCCGCAGGACGCGTACGCGGTCGTTGATGATGGTCTGGCTGATCTCCGGGCGGATCATGGCTGACTCCCTGTTCCCGCCGGGCCCTCGTGGCCCGACATGTACAAGGTTCGTCCTAAGCCCCCATCCCCCACATTGGGACGACGCCTTATCTACGCCGCCTAGGACGCCTTAGATGGCCGGTCCCTCGTCCGAAGGGACTCAGACCCCGTGGACGGCCGGGCTGAGCGCGCCCGGTGCCTGGTTTCTCACACTTGAGGGCAATATTTACATGTCCATCTTGTATTAATATCGAAGTTCCAGCGTTGCCGGTCGCGGGCGGCCGGGGGCGCCGTCCGAGCGCGGCAGCGAGGTTGCGGCATGGAGACCGAGTCACTGGCGATGGCCCTGGAGCGGGAGCATCACGAGATCGACGCGGGGATCGAGGAGTTCACGGCCGGGTCCGGGGAGCGGGAGCCGCTGGTGCGCGCCGTCCGCGCGCTGCGCCGCCACATCTATCTCGAAGAGGAGTTCCTGTTCCCGGCTCTCCACGCGGCGGGGCTGACGAGTCCGGTGCTCGTCATGCTGCGCGAGCACGCGCAGATGTGGGCGACGCTCGACGCGCTCGAAGCCGAGCAGGACGCCGGTGCCGCGTTCACGCTGTGCCGGCGGCTGGCCGTCCAGCTCCTGCACCACAACCTGAAAGAGGAGAAGGTCCTCTACCCGGAGCTGGACCGGGTCGTGCCGGAGCCGCGGGCCGGGCGCCTGCGGGCCTTTCTTGATTCCGGGGAGATGCCCGCGGGCTGGGTGTGCGTGCGGGCCCGGACCTGACCGAAGGGAGAGCAAGGGTGGAGAAGAAGGCCGTCATCGGGAGCGCGTCGGAGCTCGCGGAGTTCAGCGCCGAGTCGTTCTGCCCGAAGGTGCTGTCGGCGACCGACCTCACCAGGGTGATGATCGTGGGCATGGAGGACGGGCAGGAGATCCCGCTGCACACGCCGGGTGTGCAGCTGGCTCTGGCGATCCTGGAGGGGACCGGCGAGGTGTGGATCGGTGACGCGCCGCATCCGGTGGCGGCGGG
Source organism: Spirillospora sp. NPDC127506 (assembly GCF_040302145.1). NCBI lineage: Bacteria > Bacillati > Actinomycetota > Actinomycetes > Streptosporangiales > Thermomonosporaceae > Spirillospora > Spirillospora sp. NPDC127506. The sequence continues at coordinate 243,828 of NZ_JBEORG010000001.1, forward strand.
CGACATCGCCGTGATCCCCGCCGGTACCACCCGGGGCGTGCGCGCCAAGGGGCGCCTGGTGTTCATGAACGTCGTGTCGCCGCCGCCGACCGCGGCCGACCACGAGGCCGAGCGGCGCCCCTGGCCGACCGCCTGATTGTCCAGGCCGGGGCGGCGGACGCCGCCCGTCTAGGCGACTTCGATGAAGCCCAGGTGGTCGTAGAGGCGGCGGGCGCGGCGGTTGCGGCGGGTCACCGCCAGGGAGAGGGTGTCGTGGTCCGGCGCCAGGGCGTGCATGGCCGCCTGGATCAGGGCCCGGCCGAGGCCCCGGCCCGCGTGGGACGGGGCGATGAAGAGGAACGCCAGGAGCGGCTCCCGCTTGTAGAGGGTGACCAGGGCCGCGCCTATAGGGCGGTTCTCGTGGTCGGCGACGAAGGAGGCGTCGCGGAGGAACGTGCCGTATTCGCCGTTCAGCGTGAGCCGGATCTCGCGGGCCGCGCCGGCGAGGTCGCCGACGTCCGCCTCGTCGGGGGTGCCGCGGTAGGCGTCCCACATGGCGGCGGCGAGGGCGGGGACGTCGGCGTCGGCGAACGGGCGCAGGCCCCGCGGAGGCGGGGGCGGCGCCGCGAGGGCCACCTGGAGGCGGCTGCGGACGGGTGCGCCGAACGTCCCGGATGCCATGGTTCCGAGTGTAGGTCGCGCCCCCGGGACCGGCCCGGGGGCGCCCTGCTCCTGTCGCGTCTGCTCCTGTGGCGTCAGCGCTTGTACCGGCGGCCGTGGATCATGTTGATCAGGCCGAGGACTCGGGCCATCTCCTTCTCGCTGCGGCCGAACGAGGTGAGGTTCATGGTGGCGAACCGCTGCCGGGTGATGGCCTTGGCGCGGGCGAACTCGCGCAGCCCGTCCGCGCCGTGGATGCGGCCGAACCCGGACTCGCCGACGCCGCCGAACGGCAGGGCGGCGACCGAGGCGAACGCGGCGAAGGCGTTGATCGACGTCATGCCGGAGCGCATCCGGCGGGCGACGTCCAGGGCGCGGGACTTGCTGCCGGAGAAGATCGCCCCGGCGAGGCCGTAGCTGGTGCGGTTGGCCTTCTCGACGGCCTCGTCGAGGTCCTTGACCCGGTGCACGGTGATCGTCGGTCCGAACGTCTCCTCGCAGACGGCGGACGAGTCGTCCGGCACGTTGGTCAGCACGACCGGCTCGACGTAGGGCTTGCGGACGGACTCGGCGCCGCCGACGACCGCCTTGCCGCCCTTGTCGAGCGCGTCCTTGATGTGCCGCTCGATGATGTCGAGCTGCGACGGCATGGTGATCGGGCCGTAGGCGGCCTCGCGGTCGAAGCCGGGGCGCAGCTCGGCGGCCTTCTCGGTGAGCTTGCCGAGGAACTCGTCGTAGGCGTCGTCGACGACGTAGATGCGCTCGACGCCGATGCAGGTCTGCCCGGCGTTCGACATGGCGCCCCACAGCGCCGCGTCCGCGGCGGCGTCGAGGTCGGCGTCGGAGTCGACGATGCAGGCGTCCTTGCCGCCGCACTCGGCGACGATCGGGGTGAGGTTCTCCGCGCAGGCCGCCATCACGCGCTTGGCGGTGCGGGCCGAGCCGGTGAACGCGATCTTGTCGACGTGCGGGTTCGAGGCGAGCGCCGCGCCGGTCTCGCCGAGCCCGGTGACCGTCTGCAGGACGGGGTGCTCGGGGATCACCGCGGCGAACAGCTCGGCGAGCAGCACGCCGACGCCGGGGGTGAACTCGGACGGCTTGAACACGACGGCGTTGCCGGCGGCGAGCGCGTACCCGATCGAGCCCATCGGGGTGAAGATCGGGTAGTTCCACGGGCCGATGACCCCGACGACGCCGAGCGGCTGGTACTCCAGCACGCACTTCTGGTTGACCGCCATCAGGCCCGGGTAGACGGTGCGCGGCCCGAGCACCTTCTGCGCGTTGCGGGCGGCCCAGTCCAGGTGGGTGATCGCCATGATCGTTTCGAGCTGGGCGTCCTGCACCGGCTTGCCGGTCTCCTGGTGGATGAGCTCGGCCATCCGGTTCAGGTTGCGGGCGAGCGACCCCTTGACGTTGAGCAGCCGGAGCCGGCGCTCCTTCCAGCCGAGGGCGCGCCACCACTCGGCCGCCTCCCGGGCGCGTTCGACCGCCGCCGCCACGGCGGCGCCGTCGTGGACGGGGTGCTCGGCGACGACCTCGCCGGTGGCCGGGTTCAGGGACGCGAACGTCTCGGCGCTCTCCGTGACCACGGACATGAGGAACCTCCCGCGAGGAGCCTGGTAAGTGGGTACTTGCGCTGTGTACCGGCTAGTAAACCACCCTAAGCCCCCGCCGGGGAGTCGGGGATCCAGCTTCCGTGGAATCCGGCCGGAACGCGCCGCGGCAGGTGGACGGTCGCCGTGTGCGACAGGTCGGAGGCGTCCAGGACGAGGAGGTCGGATCCTCCCTCTCGGGACACGATCGACAGCAGCCAGCCGTCGTCCTCCGCGCGTGCGCCCGCCGCGGGGACGAAGATGGCCTCGCCGACGTGCGCGCCGGGCCCGCAGTCGTGCGCGGACGACGCCCCGCGCATGTCGTACTTCACGATCGAGCTCCCGCCGACCGTGTAGAGGTAGCGGTGCTCCAGGCCGGTCCTGGTGTCGTCGTGGGTCGGGAACTCGACGCTCCGGTCGTCGAGCGGCTGCTCGACCGCCTTCCCCGTGGCGGGATCCAGGATCCAGCGGTGCAGGTGGGCGCTCTCCGACCGCGCCGCCTCGGCCGCCGGGTCGACCGCGCCGCCGATCCCGCCCCACAGGGACGCGAAGCTCTGCGGACGGTAGCGCGCCGCGTCCAGCACGATCCGCCCGGCGGCGTCCTCGTGCGCGTTGCCGACGTGGAACACATAGCACGGGTCGACCTCGAACCAGCGGACGCCGCCGGACCCGTCGCGCGGCATCACGCCGAGCCGGGCGCCGTACCCGTCGTCCCACCGGTACGGCATGCCGGATGTTCCGGACAGCGCCATGTCCAGGTCGAACACGACCGGCAGGTCGAGCCAGACGACGTGGTTCTCGGTGATCGCGAAGTCGTGCATCATCGTCGAGCCGGGCACCTCGACCTCGCGGCTCTCCACCAGGTCGCCGTCCGCGGACAGCCGGTGGAAGGTCAGGTAGGGCGGGAAGACGCCGTATCCGAAGAACAGCAGGTCGCCGGTGACCGGGTCCTCCTTGGGGTGCGCGGTCATCGCGGTGGTGAGCCGCCCGCCGAAGTCGCAGGGGCCGGCGGTCTCCAGCTCCGGCGTCACCTCGTAGGGGAAGCCGCTCTCCACCAGCGCCCAGATCCTGCCCGCGTGCGGGATCACGTGCGTGTTGGCCTGCACGGCGCGCCGGTCGAAGGTGAGGTCGTCGCGGACGAACGGCCTGCCCTCGGTGAACGCGTCGGTGCGGACCCAGCGGTTGCGGTACCACTCGGCCCGCCCGTCCCGCAGCCGGACGCCGTGGATCATGCCGTGGCCGGTGAACCAGTGCCGGCTCGGCTCGCCGGGCTTCGGGTTCGGCCCGTTGCGGAAGTACCGGCCGGTCAGCTCGGCCGGCAGCGTGCCGGTGACCCGCAGGTTGTAGGCGTCGGTCTCGTCCGGGACGGGGGCGAGGGGGCCGTCCATCCAGGCGGCGGCGCTTCCGTCGGTGTGCTCGCTCATCGTGTGCTCCTTGCGGGTCGGGACGGATCAGCCGGCGGCGGACTCGGGCGACGGCTGGGCGAGTCCTGCGAGGTGGCGCTTGCGCGCGATGCCGGGGTAGCGCGCGGTGAAGACGGCCGGGACCGCGAAGCCCGCGACCTTGACCGCGACGAGCAGCGCCGTGTCGTGCGGGTTCCAGTGCTGGACGGCGCCGAGCGCGGCCGCCATCGCGGTGAAGCTTCCGGCCCAGACGGCGGTGATCACGCGGTTGATGCGCCGGAACAGGGCGGTGGCCGCGATCTCGGCGGTGACCTGGCGGCGCGCGATGCCCTCGGTGAACGGCCGGCGGACGAGCAGCGTCCCCCATGCGGTGGCGGCCAGCCAGCCGATCGCGAGGGAGGCGCCGTAGTCCAGCACGGGCGAGCCGGGCGCGGCGAAGGCCAGCGCGGTGAGCAGCGCCATGAACGCGGATGTGGAGATCTCCAGGATCAGCGCGTCGGTGCGGTGGCCGCGGCGCAGATCCTGTCCCAGCAGCGCGAGCGCGGCGGCGAGCCCGGCGGCGGCGCCGGTCCGGGCGTCGAAGCCGCTCACGACCGCGAGCACGATCCACGGGAGGAAGGTTCTTGCGTAGTACTTCGCCATCGGCCGGGAGCCCCTCTGATATTCCAACTTTGACATGTCGAACATAGATACTCCGGATTCGACATGTCAACATGGAGAGGTAAGATCGCGGCATGAGTTTGCGACATGCGGTGCTCGGGCTCATCGCCGAGATGGACGGCGCGAGCGGCTGGGACCTGCTGAAGATGTTCGAGATCTCGCTCGGGAACGTCTGGCCGGCCCGGCAGAGCCAGCTCTACGGCGAACTGGGCAAACTCACCGCCGCCGGGCTGATCGAGGTGGCCGAGGAGGGGCCGCGCGGCCGCAAGGAGTACCGGATCACCGAGCCCGGCCGCGCCGAGCTGCACCGCTGGCTGCTGGACGTCGAGCCGAAGCCCGCCCGCCGCGACGACGCGCTGCTGCGCGTCTTCTTCCTCGGCCTGGTCAGCCCCGCCGAGGCCCAGGACTACATGGGCCGCCACCGGGACGAGCTGGACCGCCGCCTCGACGACCTGCGGACCCTGGAGAAGAACATCGACTGGGGCGACGACGACCTGTCGGCCTACGGACGGCTGGCCATGGAGTACGGCAAGCGCTTCATGGCGATGCGCCGCGACTGGTTCGACTGGGCCCTGCAGGAGATCAAGGCCCTGCACGACCGCGACTAGGGCGAGGCGCCCGCTAGTTCCAGAACTGGAACAGCGAGTACCCGAACTGGATCGGGAGCTCCTCCAGGCCCAGCGCGTCGGTGATGTTGTAGATGACGTTGAAGAAGCCCTCGTTGATCGGGCCCAGCCAGAGCAGGGCGATCAGGATGAGGAAGACGTAGCCCCCGTAGGGCGCCACCCGGTCGACCCAGCCGCGCGGCAGGTACGGCTCGATGATCCCGAACCCGTCCAGGCCGGGGATCGGCAGCAGGTTCAGCACGGCCGCGGTGACCTGGAGGAACGCCAGGAACGCCACGCCCAGCCAGAACACGCCGTGGTCCTGGTGGGCGAAGTTCTTGTAGAGCACCGCCAGCATGATCGCGAACAGGACGTTGGACAGCGGGCCCGCGGCCGAGATCAGGCTGTGCCGCAGCCTGCCCCGGATGGCGTGCCGGTCGATCCACACGGCGCCGCCCGGCAGGCCGATCCCGCCGAGCATGATGAAGACCACCGGGATGAGGAAGCTCAGCACGATGTCGGAGTACTTCAGCGGGTTCAGCGTGAGGTAGCCCTTGGCGGCGACGCTGCGGTCGCCCGACCGGAAGGCCGTGTAGGCGTGCCCGAACTCGTGCACGCAGAGCGACAGCATCCACGCCGCGAGCACGAACCCGAACAGCGCGATCCGCGCTTCCTTGGCCGGGTTCTCCCCGTACCGCCACGCGATCAGGCCGCACAGGGCGGTCGCCGCCACGATCGCGAGGAATACCGGGCTCGGCCGGACGGACGCGCTCCCCCGCGCCTTGTGTGCAGTCCCGTCCATCGCCTCCGGCCTCTCTCCCGCATGATCTTCATCTCGGTAACTGTCCGCGCGCCGCCGCGGTTCCGTCCGGGGCGGGCCGCCCGGGCGAGGCCGCCCCGGCGGGGCCGCCGTCACGGCGCCGCGATCACCGGGACGACGTAGGTGCGCAGGAAGCGGCGCAGCTCGTCGGCGTCCCGGTCCCGGTCCATCACGATCAGCGACGTGATGATCCGGAAGAGGAACTCGACCGTCCCCTCGACCTCGATGTCGGGACGCAGCGTCCGCTGCCGCTGCGCCTGCTCGAAGTACGGCCGGACGTAGTCGGCGCACAGCGCGAGCACGCGCTCGGCCCCGCCGGCGACCGCCGCCTGCATGTGGCCCGCGGCCTCCGGCACGAGGAAGTGCGCGATGGTCGGCTCGCTGCGGACGTACGCGATCGCGTCCATCGCGCCCTCGACGATGGCCTCCGGCACCGACCGCTCCCGGCGCAGCCGGTCGGCGAGCCGGTCCAGGAACCGGTGCAGGTCGCGCACCACCACGGCCAGGATCAGCTCGTCCCGGCCGCCGGTGATGCTCCGGTACACCGTCGCCCGCGACAGCCGCGCGGCCGCCGCGATGTCCTCGACCGTCGTCTTGGCGACGCCGAAGCGGCCGAAGCACTCTTCGGCCGCGTCGATGATCCGCTCACGGGTCGCGTCGGTGGTGACCGGGGGCATGCCAGCACATTACCGGCACCCCGCCGGGACTCGGCCCACCGGCGCTCAGTCCAGCGTGTACTCCAGGGTCCAGGTGTGCGAGCCGTCCTCGGCGACGGTGATCTGGCCGGAGCCGCGGATGCCGGCCAGCTCCCCGGTCCCGGACGTGGGGACGATCAGCCAGCGCAGCCACTGGGTGCCGGGCGTGCCGTCCTCGCTGCCCCCGCTGTGCTGGAGTACGAGCGTCCCCTCGCGCCCGTGCAGGATGCCCTCGACGCGCTCCACCCCGACGTAGGCGGCGGGCCCGGCCGCCGTCTCCACGGTGATCAGCTCGGTGCTGCTCGTCCCGACGAGGTCGCCGTGGTACCGCTTGCGGACCTGGACGCGGGTCAGCTTGGTGCCGTCCTGTTCCTCGTAGGGCTTCTCGGCGTCCCACGCCTCGATGTCGAAACTGCCGCCGGCTTGAAACGTCATGCCCGCCATGATTGCACGCCCCACCCGACGCGAGGGAAATCCCGGACGGCCGCTCAGAAGAGCGTGCCCTCGTGCCGGATGCCGCGCAGGGCGTCGTAGTCGAGGGTGACGCAGTCGATGCCGCGGTCGGTGGCGAGGACGCGGGCCTGCGGCTTGATCTCCTGCGCGGCGAACACCCCGCGGACGGGCGCCAGGTGCGGGTCGCGGTTCAGCAGCTCCAGGTACCTCGTCAGCTGCTCGACGCCGTCGATCTCGCCGCGCCGCTTGATCTCGATGGCGACCGTGGCGCTGTCGCCGTCCCGGCACAGGATGTCGACCGGGCCGATCGCGGTGGGGAACTCGCGGCGGATGAGCGTGTAGCCCTCGCCGAGCGTGGTGATGTGCTCGGCGAGCAGTTCCTGCAGGTGCGCCTCGACGCCGTCCTTCCGCAGCCCCGGGTCGACGCCCAGCTCGTGGCTGCTGTCGTGCATGATCTCCTCGATGGTGAGGATGAGCCGCTCGCCCGACTTGCCGTGCGTGACCGTCCAGCGCGCGACGGCGCCGTTCTCCTCGTAGCTCTCCTCGCGCAGCGAGCAGGGCGGGTTCATCCAGTTGAGGGGCTTGTAGGCGCGGTCGTCGGCATGGACGCTCACGCTCCCGTCCGCCTTGATCAGGATCAGCCGGGGGGCCATCGGCAGGTGGGCGGTGAGCTTGCCGGCGTAGTCGACGCTGCAGCGGGCGATAACGAGACGCACGCTGCCCAACCTTAGTGGCGGGCCTAAGGCGTGTGGGCCGGGTCGGATAAGGCGTGCTGCCGATGCGGGGGCGGGGTCCTTAGGACGAGTCTCTTGGATGTCGGGCCGTGCCGAGCGGCCCGGATCATTCGGGGAGAGACCGTGTTCCATCACGACATCATGCAGTCGATCATGACCGAGCGGGGCCGCGACCGGCGGGCGCGGGCCGCCGCGGAGCGGGACGCCCGGCTGGCGCGCCGGGCGCGCGAGTTCTGGGCCGACCGGGCCGAGCGCAGCGCGCCCGTCCGCCGGGCGCGCCGCCAGGGAGCGGCGCCCGCACGATAGCGCCCGCCTCCGGACGGACCGGGGCCGTCCGGAGGCGCTCAGTAGCGGAATGAAAATCTTTGTCAAGCCTGGAATTCTCCGGAAGCCGTGATTAGCGTCGGCGGGTGGGTGTTCATCCTCAAACGGCGAAAGGACCCCCGCATGTCTCTCGACGTGACTCCGGAACTGCTTGAGACGGCGCAGCAGGGCGAGGTCGGCGACGCCGCCTTCGTCGAGTGCATCAAGACGTCCCTCCCGTACGCGTGGGACATGATCAGCGGCCTGGTGGCCCGGCTCCAGGTGGACGGCGGCGACTTCGCCGACAACCTCACCCCGCCCCCGGACGAGCAGGCCCGCGGCCAGCTGCTCCGCGTCCTCGCGAGCGACGCCATGCGCGCCGCGCTGGAACGCCACTTCGGCGTGAAGCTCGCCTTCCAGAACTGCCACCGCGTCGCCGTCTTCCCGACCGCCGACTCCACCGCCTACCGGACGTTCGTGACGGCCCGCGAGCAGATCCTCAACCAGTCGCCCGAGCTCCGCGACTGCTGACCCCGCCCCGACCGGCGCGCGGCGTGCCGCCCGGGACCACCGGCCGCGGCACGCCGCACGCATCTCACCCGCCTCACCCGCGGAGCTCGGGGAGGACCTCGGCGCCCAGCCGGGCGATGTTCTCCAGCGTGGCCTCGCGGGAGCCGGCGGCCTCCACCATCAGGATCAGGTGCTGGATGCCCGTCTTCTCGGCCGCGGCCCGCAGGGACTCGACGCAGTAGTCCGGAGAGCCGACGGGGTGGATGTCGCACATCCGGCGCGTGTAGCCGACCGGGTCGGGGGAGGGGCGCGGACGGTCGTCCACGGCGACGTATCCCTCCAGGCCGGGGCCGAGCCAGCGGGGCATCTCCCTCATCAGGGTCTCGACCGCCTCCTCGCGGGTGTCGGCGACCTGCGCGACGTGGGCGGAGATGTGCGGGAGGCCGGGGCGGCCGTGCCGGGCGACGGCGGCGGCCTTCTCGCCGGCGTCCACGTGCATGCCCAGCAGCATCGGCAGGCCGCGCTCGGCGGCCAGCCTCTCGGTGGCCGGAGAGGTGCAGGCGACCGTCACGGGCGGCGGTACGGGCGCGCGCGGGACGATCGGGACCTCACGGAAGCGGAAGAATTCCCCCTCCGCCGAGACACGGTCAGCGGACAGAGAGGTGAGGAGCAGGTCCAGGGATTCGGCGAAGCCGTGCTCGTAGCGGGGGAGGCCCGTCCCGAAGACCTCGAGATCCCGCCACGGGCCGCCGCGTCCGACGCCCAGGCGGAAGCGGCCGCCGGAGAGGAGGGAGAGCATCGCCGCCTCCTCGGCGAGCGCCACCGGGTGCCGGGTGGACAGCACGCTCACCGCCGTCCCGACGTGGATCCGCGAGGTCGCGGCCAGCAGATGCCCGGCCAGCAGCGTCGCGGACGGGACGACCCCGTACGACATGAAGTGGTGCTCGGCCAGCCAGACGTCGTCGAACCCGGCGCGTTCGGCGGCGACGGCGGCCTCGACGGTGCGGGCGAGAGCCGCGGCGTCGCTTTGGGCGTCCGAGCGGAGCTCGTCCTTAGCACGGCGGTGGGCGGGGGCTGGAGGACGGGCGGGGAAACGGGTCGCGAGGAGGAAGATTCCTAGGCGCACCCCACCGTCGTACCCGGGAGCGGGAACGCCCGAGCGCTCTGCAAGACTGCCAATCATGACTGTGGGTGCGTTCAGCAGGATCGGGGTCGTCGGACTGGGCACGATGGGCGCGGGCATCGCCGAGGTGCTGGCGCGCGGCGGCCTCGCGGTCGTCGGCATCGAGGTGGACGAGGACGCGCTGGAGCGCGGGCGCGGCAACCTGGAATCCTCGACCGGGCGGGCCGTCAAGCGCGGAAGGCTCACCGAGGACGCGCAGCGCGAGATCCTCGGCCGGGTGGCGTTCTCCACCGACTTCGCCGATCTGGGCGACTGCGACCTCGTCATCGAGGCCGTCCCCGAGCGGCTGGAGCTGAAGCGCAAGGTCTTCGCCGAACTGGACCGGGTCTGCCGGGAGGACGCCGTCCTCGCCACGAACACCTCGTCGCTGTCGGTCACCCGCATCGCGGTCACCACCGGGCGCCCCGCCAAGATCGTCGGCGTGCACTTCTTCAACCCGGCGCCGGTCATGAAGCTGGTCGAGGTCATCGCGACCGTGCTGACCGAGCCGGAGGCGGTGACCCGCGTCGCCGCGCTGGTCGAGGGCCTCGGCAAGACGCCGGTGACGATCGGCGACCGCGCCGGGTTCGTCGCCAACCGGCTGCTGTTCGGCTACCTGAACCAGGCCGCCGGGATGCTGGAGTCCGGGCACGCGACCCGCGACGACATCGACACCGCGATGAAGGTCGGCGCCGGCCTGCCGATGGGCCCGTTCACCCTCATGGACCTGATCGGCCTCGACACCTGCGTCGAGGTGCTGGACGCGATCTACGCCGAGTCGCGCGACCGCCGCCACGCCGCGTCCCCGGCGCTGCGCGAACTCGTCACCGCCGGGATGCTCGGCCGCAAGACCGGCCGCGGCTTCTACTCCTACGACCGGTCCGGCGCGGCCGAAGAGGCGGCCGCGCCGGAGGAGGGCGCGCCGCCGGCCGTCGGCGTCGTCGGCGTCGGACCGCTCGCCGACGCGCTCGCCGCGCTGTGCGACCGCGCGGGCGCGCGGGTCCGCGACTCGGCCGCCGACCTCGCCGGCTGCGACCTCGTCATCGAGGCCGCGGAGGACCCCGGGGCCGCGCGGGCGCTGCTGTCCGCCGCCGCGCAGGCCGCCAAGCCCGGCGCCGTGCTCGCCGTGACGTCCGTGGCCGGCTCGGTGATCGAGCAGGCCATGGCCACCGGGCGCCCCGCCGACGTCGTCGGGCTGCACCTGCCCGACCCGGCCGGCGCGCTCGCCGAGATCGCCGCCACGGTCGCGACCGGCCCGGACGTCGCCGACCGCGCCGCCGCCCTGCTCGGCCGCCTCGGCCTCACCGCCGTCCGCTGCCGCGACCGCGCCGGGTTCATCGTGGACGCGCTGCGCTTCCCGTACCTGAACGACGCCGCCGCGATGCTCGGCGCCGGATACGCCGACGCCGACTCGATCGACGCCGCGATGACGCTCGGCTGCGGCTACCCGACCGGCCCGATCGCCGACCTCGACCGGCTCGGCCCCGCCCGCGCCGTGGCCGTCCTGCGCGCCCTGCACGCCGAGACCCGCGAACCCTCCCTGTCCCCGGCGCCGCTGCTGATCGAGCACGCGACGGCGGGCGAGCCGCTGCGCTGACCCGGCGAATATCCTGGGAGCATGAGCCCCCGGAAGAACCGCCGTGCCGTTTCCGACCGCCCCCGGAGCGGCGGGGCGTGGGCTCAGCGGGCAGAGGAGGGACCGGACGGCGAATGGATCGTCCGGCCGGTCGCCGGGGCCGCGGCGGCCAAGGCGTACCGGTGCCCCGGATGCGACCAGGAGATCCCCCCGGGCGTCGCGCACGTCGTCGCCTGGCGGGCCGGTGACGGCGGCGACGACCGGCGGCACTGGCACCGCCCCTGCTGGCAGGCCCGCGGCCGCCGCGGCCCCCGCATCCTCCGGTCGCGCAACGCCCCCCGTTACTGAGGGCGCCCGGTCGCAGAGGGCGCCCCGGCACTAAGGAGACCCATGGCGGAGATCAGGGCGGCGACAGTGCTGCCCGCGCGGCGCGAGGACATCACGCTGCACACGTCGGACGGCCTGGAACTGGTCGGGGAGCTGGCGCTGCCGCCGGACCGGCCGCCGGTCGCGACGCTCGTGTGCCTGCACCCCCTGCCCACGGCCGAGGGCATGATGGACAGCCACGTGCTGCGCAAGGCGTCCTACCGGCTGCCCGCGCTCGCCGACCTGGCCGTGCTGCGCTTCAACACCCGCGGGACGACCTCGGCGCGCGGGACGAGCCAGGGCGAGTTCGGCGAGGGCGAGACCGAGCGGTTCGACGTGGCGGCGGCGCTGGAGTACACCGAGTACCACGACCTGCCGCGCCCGTGGCTGCTCGGCTGGTCGTTCGGCACCGAGCTGGCGCTGAAGTGGGGACGCGACCCGCTGGTCGAGGGCGTGATCCTGCTGTCCCCGCCGCTGAAGCGCGCCGGGGACGCCGACCTGGACGCCTGGGGCGCCGACGGGCGGCCCGTGGTGGCGCTGGTGCCGGAGTTCGACGACTACCTGCGCCCGGCCGAGGCGCGGGAGCGGTTCAAGCGCGTCCCGCAGGCCGAGGTCGTCGCGGTGGACAACGCCAAGCACCTGTGGGTCGGCGAACCGTACGTCCGGATCGTGCTGAACGAGATCGTCAAGCGGGTCGCGCCGGCCGCCCATCCGCTCCCCACCGAATGGGACGAACCGGACAAGTAAACCGCTGCGGCCGATCGCGGCCACTCCCGTCACAGTGGCCGCGATAGCGGGTAAGCATGGCCCAATGACGGTGCAGCTGTACGCCAGGGATGTCGGTACCGGCACGCCGCTCGTCCTGCTGCACGCCTTCCCGCTCTCCTCCGCGATGTGGCTGGCCCAGCGGGAGGGCCTCGCGGGCCGGTTCCGGGTCATCACCCCCGACCTGCGCGGATTCGGCGGATCGGTGCTCGGCGACGACGAGCCGTCCGTCGACGCGATGGCCGACGACGTCGCCCGCATGTTCCGCGGCCTCGGCGTCCGGCGCGCCGTCGTCGGCGGCCTGTCCATGGGCGGGTACGTCGCGATGGCGCTGTGCCGCCGGCACCCCGACCTCGTCCTCGGGCTCGTGCTCGCCGCGACCCGCGCCGCCGCCGACACCGAGGCCGTCCGGGCGAACCGGCTCCGGCAGGCCGAGCGGCTCGAACGCGAGCGCAGCCCCCAGGTCCTGGTGGACGAGGTGCTGCCCGGCCTGGTCGGGCCCACCACCTACCGGCAGCGCGCGCTGATCTACGGGCGGGTCCGCGGCCTCGTCCAGGCGACCCCGCCGCACGCGGCCGCGTGGGCGCAGCGCGCCATGGCCGGGCGGCCCGACGCGTTCGACACGCTCCGCGCCGTCAAGGTGCCCGCCCTCGTCATGATCGGCGACGAGGACGCGCTCGCGACCGAGGACGAGGCCCGCGCCATGGCGGACGCGCTGCCGAACGCCGAGCTGCTCGTCATCCCGCGGGCCGGGCACCTGTGCGCGGTCGAGCAGCCCGATCTGTTCAACCAGGCGGTCGCCGAGTTCGCCGCCGCGCTCGCCCGCGTCGGCGGGTGAGCCCCGGCCCTACAGGGTCTCCTGGCGCGGCATGACGACCTCCCGGATCAGCAGCGAGATCGCCGCCGCCGTCGGGATAGCCAGCAGCGCGCCGACCACGCCGAGCAGCGCCGCGCCGACGAGCGCCGCGACGATCGTCACCGCGGGCTGCACGTCGACCGTCCGCTTCATGACGCGCGGGTAGACCAGGTAGTTCTCCACCTGCTGGTAGACCACGTAGAAGACGACGCAGACGATCAGGTCGGTGGTGTCCCCGGTGAGGAACGCGACCAGGCACACGATCACCGCGCCGATCGTGGCGCCGATGAGCGGGATCAGGTCGGTCACCGCCACGATCAGCGCCAGCGCGAGCGCGTACTTCACCCCGAGGATCGACAGGAAGATGTACGACGTGATGCCCGCGATGAACGCGATCGTGAACTGCCCGGCGACGTAGCCGCCGATCCGGTCGAGTATCTCGTCGCCGAGCAGGGCGACGCGGGCTCTTCGGGTGCGCGGCGCGAGCTGGTAGAAGAACGTCTTGATCTGCGGCAGCGAGCTGAGGAAGTACAGCGTCAGGATCAGGATCGTGATCGTCTGGAAGATCCCGTTGATCGCGACCTTGCCGATGCCGGTGGCGGTGTCGGTGAGGGTCTTCTGGAAGTCCTCGCCGGACACCGCCTTCTGCGCGCGGTCCAGCAGCCCGTAGCGCTTGTCCCAGTCGGCCAGCGTCTTGTTGTCCTGCAGTTGCTGGACGTACTCGGGGATGTTGTGCCGCAGCTCGGTGACCTGCTCGGACACCGGCTGGACGAGGGAGGCGACGAACCCCGCGAAGAACAGGATCACCAGCAGGAACACCGTCGCGACGGCGGCGCCGCGCGGGAACCCGAACTTGCGCAGCCGCTCCACCGCCGGGTTGAGGCCGACCGCGAGGAACATCGCGACGACGATCATCACGATGACGGACTTGGCGTTCGTGGCGGCCTTCACCAGCATCCACGCGGTGATGACGCCGAGCGCGGCGGTGAACCCGAACACGAACGGGTGGGCGCGGCCGAGCGGCTGCCCGGGCCGGCCGAACGGGAACCGCTGGTCGACGCCGGCCTCGCGGCGGCGCTGCTCGACGTCGTGCGCGGGATCGGGCGCTCCCGGCAGCGGCGGCACCTGCTCGCCGCCCGCAGTCTCGGCCGGGAGCGTGACGGGCGCGCCGGTCGCGGGGTCGCGTTCGCCCGCCGGCTCGCCGGTCTCCTCGGGCCGCAGCGCCCCGCTCGGCGCGACGCTCTCGCTCCCGGTCCCACCCGACCCGGTGTCCCGGTCACCGGTGTCCCGGTCGCCGTTGTCGTCGCCGTCGCTGCCGCCGGTGCCGGTGTCGCCGGTGTCGTCGGGGCTGCCGCCGGTGGCGTTGTCGGAAGCGTCCTCGTTGGAAGCGTCCTCGTCGGGGGAGTCCTCGTCGGTGGCGTCGTCCGGAGGCGGCGCGGGTGCGGGTACCCCGGGTTCGCCTGCGGGCCGTCCCGTGCCGGGCACCGCCTTCGGCTCGTCGTCGCGAGAGGTCTCGTCGGCCACGCCGCTCTCCTCGTTCATATGTCCCGTCGGAGGACGCGGCCGTTCACAGGCCACGAGCGTCCCACGGTGGTGAGACGAAGGAAAGCCTAGAGGCGTTTCACCGCCTCTAGGCTTTCCTCGACGCCGGTCTCAGGAACTCACTCCTGCCACCAGTCCTCGTCGTCCTCCTCGGACTTCTTGGGCTGGGCCTGCTTCGCGGGCGCGGCCTTCGCGGCGGCCGGCTGCTGCTGCTTCGGCTGGGGCTGCGGGGCCGGCTTCGGCTCGGCGGCCGGGATCGCGGCCTTCTCCGGGGCCGCGGCCAGCTCGGGCTCGGCGCCCATCGTCGGCGCGACGCCGCCGATGAGCTGGCGCAGCTGGTTGAGGTGGCTGGTGATGCTGTCGCGCTGCCGGGTGAGCTCGTCGACCTGCCGCTGCGCCGCCGTCCGGACGCGGTCGGCCTCGGCCTTGGTCTCGGCGAGCAGCTGCTCGGCCTGCGCCTTGGCCTCGGCGATCACGTTGTCGGAGTTCTTGCGGGCGTTGGCCATGAGCTGCTTGGCGTGCGCGTCGGCCTCGCGCCGGGTCTGCTCGGCCTGCTGGGTCGCCTTCGCGGCCCGCTGCTCGGCGGACGCGGCGCGCTGCTCGGCCTCGGCGACCAGCTTCTGCGTGGCGGCCTGCGCGGCGGAGTGCCGCTCGGCGTCCTGCCGGTCGGCCTCCTCGCGGCGGGCGGCGAGCTGGATCTCGAACTCGGCCTCGGCCTGGGCGCGCTGGGCCTCGCTCTCCTCCAGGATGCGCTGGGCCTGCGCCCGCATCTCGTCGGCCTGCCGCTTGGCCGTGGTGAGGATCTCGTCCCGCTCGCGCTTGGTCGACGCCCGCAGCTGTGCGACCTCGCGCTCGGTCGTGGTGCGCAGCTTGGCGATCTCGCGCTCGGCGCTGGCCCGCTTCTCGGCGACCTCGTGGTCGGCCGTGGCGCGCAGCTTGGCGACCTCGCGCTCGGTGGTGGAGGTCAGCTCGTCGGCCTCGCGGCGGGCGGAGGTGCGCACCTCCTCGGCCTCGCGCTCGGCCGCGTTGCGCATGTCGTCGCCCTCGCGCTGGGCGTTGGCGCGCAGTTCGGCGGCGTCGTTCTCGGCGTTGGCGCGCTGCTCGGCGGCGTCGACCTTGGCCGCGGCCTTGATCTCGTTCGCCTCGGAGCGGGCCGCCTGGACCAGCTCGGTCGCCTGCTCCTCGGCGAGGCGGAGCAGCTGCTCGATGCGGGCGCCTAGACCGGAGTAGGTGGGACGTTCCTGCTCCTGCAGCTGACGGTGGGCGTCCGACAGCTCCCGCTGCAGGGCCTGGGTCTGCTCGCGGGTCTGCCGCACCTCGTTGTCGAGCTGCTTGATGTGCTCGTCGACCTGGTGCCGGTCGTAGCCGCGAAGCACCACGTCGAACTCGCGCGGGGGCGTGTCTTCAAAGAAGTTGCTGAGCTGGGCGTCGATGTCGGACTGCATGTGGCTCAATCCTGATGTGACGGGGCTACGGGTGGTTCCGGGGACCGGTTGATCGCCTGACATGAACGGGCGGAGTGCCCCAGACCTCTTCCGGCGAATGAAGCGTACTCCGGACACTGCCGTGTTGGGGGCTCATCTTGACGCGCTGCGTGGAATGTCCGGTTTGTTGGCGTGTTCAGCCGGGTTGCAGGTGCGCAGGTGTCGGGGGTGCAAATGCACCAGATGTGTCTGAACGGTCACAGAGCGGCGGTCAGTGGCCCGCCCTCCGCCGCCGTGATATCGAACACGTCACGATCCGGTCGCGCGTACGCCGCGCCCGGCCCGCAAGATCATCCAGCGTCCGGCCGCTTCTGCACGAGCTCGGTCAGCACGCCGTGGCAGTCCTTGGGGTGCAAAAAGTTGATCAAAGATCCCATGGATCCGTTGCGCGGCGCGTCGTACAGCACCCGCACGCCCCTGCCCGCGATGCCGGCCGCCTCGTCGGCGACGGTCCCGTCCGTGCCGAACGCGATGTGGTGGACGCCCTCGCCGTTCTTCGCCAGCCACTTGGCGACCGCCGAGTCCTCCCGGATCGGCTCGATCAGCTGGAGGTAGCTCGCCGCCCCGTCCCCGGTGTCGTTGATCTTGAGCATGCACTCCCGGACGCCCTGCTCCTCGTTCACCTCGAAGTGCGCGTCGGTGAAGCCGTAGGTCGCCTTGTAGAACTCGACGGTCGCGTCCAGGTCGTGACAGGCGATGCCGATGTGGTCGATACGGGTCAGCATGGGCTTTCTCCCTACTAGGGCGGCCAGGCGGGGGCGAACGGAACCGGACGGCGTTCCCCTGGGTATGGTGGCAAACGTCGCCGCAGCACCACCTGGAGGGCCCCCACATGACCGCTACGTCCGTGATCGTCGCCGGCGCGCGCACCCCCATCGGACGCCTGATGGGCTCGCTGAAGGACTTCTCCGCGGCCGACCTCGGCGCGCACGCGGTCAGGGCGGCGCTGGAGCGGGCCGGGGTGGCCGGCGACCAGGTCCAGTACGTGATCCTCGGCCAGGTGCTGCAGGCGGGCGCGGGGCAGATCCCGTCCCGGCAGGCGGCGGTCAAGGCGGGCATCCCGATGAGCGTCCCGTCGATCACGATCAACAAGGTGTGCCTGTCCGGCCTGGACGCGATCGCGCTCGCCGACCAGCTGATCCGGGCGGGCGAGTTCGACATCGTGGTGGCGGGCGGCATGGAGTCGATGACCCAGGCCCCGCACCTGCTGCCGAAGTCGCGCGGCGGCTACAAGTACGGGTCGATCGAGGTCCTCGACCACATGGCCCACGACGCCCTCACCGACGCCTACGACGGCATCGCCATGGGCGAGTCGACCGAGCGCCACAACGCCAGGCTCGGCATCTCCCGCGAGGAGCAGGACGAGTTCGCCGCCCGCTCCCACCAGCGCGCCGCCGAGGCCATCAAGAACGGCGTCTTCGACGACGAGATCGCCCCGGTCGAGATCCCGCAGCGCAAGGGCGACCCGGTCGTGTTCGCCAAGGACGAGGGCGTGCGCGGCGACACCACCGTCGAGGGCCTCGCCAGGCTGCGCCCGGCGTTCAGCAAGGACGGCACGATCACCGCCGGCTCGTCCTCCCAGATCTCCGACGGCGCCGCGGCCGTCGTCGTGATGTCGAAGGCCAAGGCCGAGGAGCTGGGCCTCACCTGGCTCGCCGAGATCGGCGCGCACGGCAACGTCGCCGGCCCGGACAACTCCCTCCAGTCCCAGCCGTCCAACGCCATCAAGCACGCCCTCGGCAAGGAGGGCCTGACCGTCGACGACCTCGACCTCATCGAGATCAACGAGGCGTTCGCCTCCGTCGGCATCCAGTCGATGCGCGACCTCGGCGTCGGCCCCGAGAAGGTCAACGTCAACGGCGGCGCCATCGCGCTCGGCCACCCCGTCGGCATGTCCGGCGCCCGCATCGCCCTGCACCTCGCCTACGAGCTGAAGCGCCGCGGCGGCGGCACCGGCGCCGCCGGCCTCTGCGGCGGCGGCGGCCAGGGAGACGCGCTCATCCTGCGCGTCCCCACCGCGTAGCGGTCACTGGGCGCTGGGCTGCCGGACGGTCACCGTCTTGAAGCCCAGCGCCTTGAGCATGTTCTCCATCATCGACTTCGTGTTGGCGTCGGCGCGTTCCCGCAGCCCGCTCCGCCCGGCGGCGGTCTGGATCTTCTGCGACGCCAGGACGTAGAGCTGCTGCTGGTCGTTCGGGTTGCTGCTGAAGAAGTCGCCGAAGCGGTCGATGAGGCCGCGCTCGGTGGCGTAGACGTAGCTGCTCCTCGGGTCCAGGTTGGTCTTCTCCAGTTGGGCGCGGGGGAGCGTGACCGTGGCGGCCGTGCGGTCCTCGTTGACCTTCACGGCCCCCGAGCCGAGCTTGGAGAAGTCCACGTAGGCGTCGACGGTGCCGTTCCCGACGAACAGCGTCCGCTTGCCGCGCAGTGAGCCCGGCAGGAACTTGGCGTCCTTCTCCAGGTCGACGATGACCTGGAAGCTGCCGCTCGCCGCCTCGTAGCGGTGCAGGTCGCGGATCGACTTCAGCAGGACGGGCCCGCTGCGGTCCTTCGTCTCCGTGCCGAACGGGTTCAGCCGGCCCGGCAGGCCGCGCAGCGCCTGCTGCGCCAGGAGCACCAGCGCGATGGTCGCGACGACCAGCAGCACCGGGGTGAGCAGGCCGCGGCGCGGGGCGCGGGTCCGTTCGGGGGACGGCTTGCGGGGCGCGTCGTTCCGGGGTTCCGAGCGAGCCATGCACCAGAGCATTCCCGGCATCCCCGTCCCACACCTGGCGGCTCGGTGAGGTCGGCGTGGACCGCGATGTGATCAAGGCCATAGGGCGGGCCGAAACCCCGGGCGCGGGCGGGCCGTTGACGCGGCGTGGACATGATTCGTGTTTTCCGGTTCGTCTCGGTGGCGGAGGCGGTCTCGTTCCTGCTCCTGCTGCTGGTCGCCATGCCGCTGAAGTACGGCGCGGACGCGCCGGTGGGCGTCCAGCTGGTGGGCCCGCTGCACGGAGTTCTGTTCATGGCCTACGTCGGCCTGGTCTTCCTCGTCCGCGACGAGCTCGGCTGGGACCTCAAGCGCACGGTCCTGGCGCTCGGCGCCGCCGTTCTGCCGGCGGCCCCGCTGCTCGTGGAGCGCCACTGGGCGCGGCCCGCGGCGCCCGCCGCGCAGCCGGCCGGGCGGGCCTGAGACTTCTGCGCGGCCGCGGCGGTTGGGGGTGGCCGCCGCGGCCGCGCAGGGGAACCCGCGCCGCGCAGGGGGCCCCGCGTCATGTCGGGGGAGCGGTTCTGTCGAAGGTCCCGCGGCGCGCGTGCTTCGTCGATCGGTGCTTCCCGGCGCGGACGGGGCGGAAGTCGGCGGGGCCGAGGGAGCAGGTGCGGTACCGGGTGAAGTGGCGGCGCAGCCAGGCGCGGCGCCCGCGCTCGGTCCAGGATGCGAACCGGCGGGCCGCGCGGGCGTCGGCGATGGACGGGGGTTCGTCGTCCAGCAGCCAGGCGTCGACCAGCGCCGGGTAGCCGCCGGAGGAGCCGGCGGAGGAGCCGGCGGCGCAGGCGCGCGGGTCCTTGAGCGCCCTGCTGATCTGCCGGGCGGCCCGCGCCGCGTATCCGGGGGAGAGGTCCTCGTCGAGATGGACGAAGGCCACGCCGTCCGCGACCGAGACCGGCGCCCAGCCGGGACGCTGCCGCACCTGCGTGAACTCGCCGGGCGTGCCGTTCAGCCGCGCCGCGAGCGGGACGACCGCCGCCATCAGCCGGGGCAGCGCGTCGCGCAGCGCGGGATGCACGCAGACGGTCACCGGCCAATGCCGGCACGCTTGCGGCGCGGGCGCGGCGCGGACCGCCGCGGGGTCCGACCCCTGGAGGCCGAGCGTGGCCGCGCCGGTCGCGGCCAGCGCGGCGGCCAGCGGCAGGACGAGCAGGAACCGCCGCGTCGCCCACAGGACGTAGCCGAGGATCAGCGCGGCCGTCAGCCCCGCCGTCCAGGCGGCCTGGTCGGCGAACACGCGGGGGCGCAGGGTGGTGAACAGGTCGATGCGGGGGAAGGCGGCCGGGGGCAGGAGGCTCCACCACGACACGCCCGGGATGCGCAGCGCCGCCCACATCGCCGTCGCGCCGAACGCCAGGGCCGCCGTCGCGCGGTGCGGGACGACGCGTCCCGTCAGGTAGCCGACGACGACGTGCAGGACGAGCGCGCCCGCGCCCGCGATCACGCCGAGGGGGTGCGGGTGCCCGGCCTCCGCCTGCGCCAGCGTGACGGCGACGACGAGCGCCGTGACCGCGGTGTAGGAGACCAGGGCCGCGGAGGACAGCAGCAGGAGGTCGAGCAGCGCGCCCGTGGCCGGTGAGCGCGCGGTGAGGTCGCGCAGGTAGTCGAGCGGGCGCTCGCGCACCGCCGCCCACGCCGCCAGCGCGGCGGCGACGGGCCCGAGGAAGCGGACGGCGTTGACCAGCGCGACGACCGTGTTGTCCCAGTACGCGGCGGACAGGCAGAGCCCCGGGAGCGCCGCCGCCGTCCCGACCGCGGTGAGGACCGGCACCGCGACCAGCAGCGCCGTGCGGCGGGCGTCCAGCCGGAGCACCCGCCCGAGGTCAGACACCGGTGGCGCTCCCGGCGGGCAGCGGGAGCCGCGGCAGCGCCCGCCGCGCGGGCCGCCCGCCGCGGCGCCGGCCCGCCGCGCCGTCGCCGCGCCGCTCCAGCGCGTCGACGCGCTGCGGGCCGGGGACGCCGGCCCCCTGCGGGGCGGGGGCGGGCGCGCCGTCGTCCGGCCGGTCGAGCGCGTCGATCCCCTGCCGGTCGAGGGCGCCGCCGCGGCGGTCGGCGGCGGAGCGGCCGCGGCGCGCGGCGGACGAGTGCGTGGGCTGCTCGGTCAGCCGGCCGCGGGCCAGCGTGAACAGGCGGTCGCACCAGCCGGTGAGCGTCCCGGTGGCGTCGGCGGTGACGACCACCGCCGGCGCCAGCGCGCGCAGCACCGGGACGAGCTCGGCCATCGCGGAGGTCAGCGCGGACCCGCCCGGACCGGCGGCGCCGGTCGGCCACGGCTCGGCGGCGGCGCACAGCTCGCCGAACGGGTCGTCCAGCAGCACCGCGCGCGGCTCGTGGACGCAGGCGGCGGCGAGGCCCGCGCGCAGCCGCACCTCAGGCGGCAGCAGCGCCAGCTCCGTGCCGGCGGCGTCGGCGAGGTCGAGCCGCTTCAGCATGGCGCGCGCGGCGGACGCGCTCCGCCGCTTGTAGTACGCCGCGTACGCGACGAACTCGCCGGCCGTCATGTTCTCGGCGCGGGAGAACCGGGCCGGCAGGTAGCCGATCCCGGCCCGCGCGGCCCGCAGCCCGGCGGCGCTCGATATGTCGTGTCCGAGAATGCGCAGCAGGCCGGCATTCGGCCTGCGCAAGGTCGCGAACGTGGCCAGCAGAGTGGATTTACCGGCACCAGGTGGACCGGCCAGGCCGACCACGCCTTCGGGCACGCCGAAGGTCACCGGGCGCAGGAGCCACCGCCCCCCGCGGCGGACACCCATTCCTCGGGCCACGATCACGGAATGCTCCGCGATCACAAGTGTTTCCCCCCGTTGCTCGTCATGCGGTCGCGGCGCCGGCCGCGGGCGCTCCGGTGGCCACGGGTCCCCCAACCCGCCACGCGGTGCCCGCTTTTGCCCGGCCGCGATGCATCGACATCGTGACTATAACCGGGCTTGGTGATGGCTGTCAGCAATCTTTTTGCCTTTACGGCAGCCCGCCTGGATTCTTTGCCCGCGGCGCCGGAGCGGAGAATTCGATAATGGTCGACAATTCCCCGTTTGCATACCGAACAGGGATGTGTCGGACGTCCGGCGCGGGCGGCGCGCTCCGCTGGGAGCGGACGGGCGCACGGCCCGGTGCGGTCATGGGGCAGGATGGACCCATGCCTTCTCGGGACTTTTCGTTGCACGGGGCCATCGACCTGGGGGCGCGCCAGGCGGCCACAAGGAAGCAGCAGGAACGCCGCGCCCAGGGCGGCGGCGCGCCGGCGGGCGCGGGGGGCGCCGCCGGCCAGTACGTCGTCGACATCACCGACCAGACCTTCAACACCGAGGTCGTGGAGCGGTCGCAGTCCGTGCCCGTCCTCGTGGACTTCTGGGCGGAGTGGTGCGGGCCGTGCAAGCAGCTCGGCCCCATCCTGGAGAAGCTCGCCGCCGAGGCGGCCGGCAAGTGGGTGCTCGCGAAGGTCGACATCGACGCGAACCCGCAGCTCGCCGCGTACATGCAGCAGATGGGCGTGCGCGGCATCCCGTTCGTCGCGGCGGTCGTCGCCGGCCAGCTGCTGCCGTTCCTGAACGGCGCCGCGCCCGAGCCGCAGGTCCGGCAGGCCATCGACCAGCTCTTCGAGGCGCTGCGCAAGGAGGGCATCCTGCCGGAGGCGCCCGAGGGCGAGCAGGCCGCCGGCGACGCCGGGCCCGCCGCGAACCCGGCGCACGCCGAGGCGGAGGCCGCGCTGCAGCGCGGCGACCTGCCCGCCGCCAAGGCCGCGTTCGAGCGCCTCCTCGCCGACAACCCGCGGGACGGCCAGGCCAAGCAGGGCCTCGCGCTCGTCGAGCTGAGCATGCGCGTCGGCTCGCTGGACGCCGAGAGCGTCCTCCAGGAGGCCGCCGACAAGCCCGGCGACGTCCAGGCGCAGATCAGCGCGTCCGACGTGGAGATGGTGTCCGGCCGCATCGAGGAGGCGTTCGACCGGCTGCTGGCCGCGGTGCGCGGCAGCGCGGGCGACGACCGCGACGCGGCGCGCAAACACCTGCTGTCGCTGTTCGAGCTGCTGCCGCCGGACGACCCGCGCGTCGGCAAGGCCCGCCGCGGCCTGCAGTCCGCCCTGTTCTGACCCGCCCTGTTCCACCCGCCCAGTTCCGGCCCGCCCGGCTCGACCGGCGCGGTTCCGTCGCGCCCCGGACGCCCCGACCCTCCGGGCGGCCCCCGGCCTTCCGCCGGCCCCGCGCCGGCGGAAGGCGAACGAGCCGGGGCGATCAGGGCACCCGGCCGCGGTGTTGCGCGTATGCTCGGAGCGATGACCGTGCCCGGACGGTCCGCATGCAGCACTGACGCGATGCAGCACTGACACGCGGCCGCCCCCGCCGATCCGCGGCTCCGCAACCTCGTGACCGACGTCATGAGGCCGCCCGCGCCCGCGGCGGTCGAACGACCGCCGCACAGGCGCGGGCTTTCTGAGTCGCGGGGACCGCACCCGGGCCGCGGCCCCCGGACGCACCGTGCCGGTCCACGGGCGGCGCGCGCGGGACGAGAACAACCCGGAGCAACAAGGGAGCAGTCGTCGTGGCGAGCGTGCCGAGCGTGTCGTACTCCATCACCGTCCGGCTGGAGGTCCCGGCCGGCGGCAAGGCCGTCAGCCAGATCACCCACGTGGTCGAGAACGCCGGCGGCATCGTCACCGCGCTCGACGTCAACACCGCCGGCCACGAAACGCTGCGCATCGACGTGACGATCGCGACCCGCGACACCCAGCACGCCGAGGCGATCGCCGGGGCGCTGGAGGGCATCGAGTCCGTCAAGATCCACAAGGTCAGCGACCGGACCTTCCTGATGCACCTCGGCGGCAAGATCGAGATGCAGTCGAAGGTGCCGCTGCGCAACCGCGACGAGCTGTCGATGGCCTACACGCCGGGCGTCGCCCGCGTCTCCCTCGCCATCGCGCGCAACCCCGAGGACGTCCGCCGGCTGACCATAAAGCGCAACAGCGTCGCCGTCGTCACCGACGGGTCGGCGGTGCTCGGCCTCGGCAACATCGGCCCGGAGGCGGCGCTGCCCGTCATGGAGGGCAAGGCGGCGCTGTTCAAACGGTTCGCCGGGATCGACGCGTGGCCGATCTGCCTCGACACCCAGGACACCGACGAGATCGTCCGGACGGTGCAGATCCTCGCGCCCGCGTTCGGCGGCATCAACCTGGAGGACATCTCCGCGCCGCGCTGCTTCGAGGTCGAGCGGCGGCTGCGCGAACTGCTCGACATCCCGGTCTTCCACGACGACCAGCACGGCACGGCGATCTGCGTGCTGGCCGCGCTGACCAACGCGCTGCGCGTCGTCGGCAAGGACATCGGCTCGGTCCGCATCACGATGGCGGGCGCGGGCGCCGCCGGCAGCGCCATCCTCAAGCTGCTGATCCACGCGGGCGCCCGCGACCTCGTCGTGTGCGACTACCGCGGCGCCGTCCACAAGGGCCGCGACGACCTCGACGACTCGCTGCGCTGGATCGCCGAGCACACCAACGCGTCCGGCTACACGAGCGACCTGCGCGGCGCGGTCAAGGACGCCGACGTGTTCATCGGCGTCTCCGCTCCCGGCATCCTGAACGGCGACGACATCGCGACGATGAACGACGGCGCGATCGTGTTCGCGCTCGCCAACCCCGAGCCCGAGGTCGACCCGGACGAGGCCCGCGAGCACGCCGCCGTCGTCGCGACCGGCCGCAGCGACTACCCCAACCAGATCAACAACGTGCTGGCGTTCCCCGGCGTCTTCCGCGGCCTGCTGGACGCGCAGGCCGACGTCGTCACGCTCGACATGCTGGCGGCCGCGGCCGCGGCGCTGGCCGGGGTCGTCACGCCGGAGGAGATCGGCCCGAACTACATCATCCCGAGCGTCTTCCACCCGGACGTGGCGAGCCGCGTCGCCGGCGCCGTCCGCGAGGCCGCCGGCGGTCGCCCCCGCACGGAGGCGTGACCCCCGGGGGTCGCCCTGCCGGGGGCGCCTAGTCGGATTCCTTGCCCGCGAACATCTTCTCGCGGCGGCGGGGCCAGATGCCGCCGTACCAGAAGATGATCGCGCCGGTGAGCAGGATGGCGGCGCCGGTCGCGGCGCGCGCCCACAGGACGGTGTCGGGACCGGTGTGCGGCAGGTTGCCGGGCGGCGTCTCCGTCGGCGCCCCGGCGCCCGCCTTCTTGCAGTTCGCCCGCACCGTCTTGGCCACGATCTCCTTGTTCGCCCAGGTGACGGAGAGCTCGGTGCGGCGGTCCTCGCGCAGCTCGACCGGGACCGTCCGGGTGTTGTTCGGGGGGATCTTGCCGGGGATCGCGGAGCCGCCGTCGTCCCGCTCGATGGAGAAGTCCTCGGTCCGGGTCCCGGTGTTGCGGATCCTGACGTGGACGGTGCGGTCGGGGCAGGAGACCGAGCCGATGCTCGCGGTCACCGCCTGCGCGGGCGGCTTCGGCGTCCCGGACCCGGTGGCCGGCGCGGACGGGCTCGCGGACGTGGTCGCCGAGGACGACGCCGGCTCGGCCTTGCCGTCCGACTTGAACAGCGCCGGGATCGCGAGCAGCGCCGCGATCACGACGAACACGGCGGCGATGACGACCCTGGGCAACTGCATCGCTGTCCTCCCGGCGCGCACCAAGCGGATGGCCGATGATCCTAGATCATTCTTAACCCAGGACCTTGTGGTGCCGATATCCCCATCGATAGGAATGCGTAACAGGCTAACGAGCGGGGAGACGTGCCGCCGGAGGTCCGCGCAACGCATGATGGAACCCATGGAAGACGGCATCAGGGTGGGGCTCCTGCTGGTGGCGACCCCTCAACTGGAGGACCCGAACTTCAGGCGGAGCGTCGTCTTGCTGGTCGAGCACGACAGCGCCGGAGGCACGCTGGGCGTCGTCCTGAACCGGCCGACCGAAGTTCCCGTGGACCGTGTGCTCCCGCCGTGGGGCGAGCTCGCCACCGGCCCCGCCGTGGTCTTCCAGGGCGGCCCCGTCGCGCTGGAGCATCCGCTCGCGCTGGCCCGCCTCCCCGGCGAGGAGGAGCCGCTCGGCTGGCGGGCCCTCAACGGCGGCGCCGAGGTCGCGCGGGTCGGGGTCGTCGACCTGGAGGCCCCGCCCGGGCTGCTGGCCGCGGAGCTGCTGCAGCTGCGCGTGTTCGCCGGGTACGCGGGCTGGTCGGCGGGGCAGCTGCGCGGCGAGATCGAGGACGGCTCGTGGTACCTGGTGCCCGCCGAGGCCGGGGACGTCTTCGCCGCCGACCCCGAGCGGCTGTGGCAGGACGTTCTGCGCAGGCAGGGCGGTGATCTGGCGTTCGTCTCCACTTTCCCCGACGACCCCACGCTGAACTAAGGTGAATACGTGAGCACGAAGATCCTTCCTGAGAGCGACACCCAGCAGGACGTCCGGCCGGACCTCTCGCACGGTGACGGCGACCACGAGCGGTTCGCCCACTACGTGAAGAAGGCCAAGATCACCGAGAGCGCGGTGACCGGCACGCCGGTGATCGCGCTGTGCGGCAAGGTCTGGGTGCCCAACCGGGATCCGAAGAAGTACCCCGTCTGCCCGCAGTGCAAGGAGATCTACGAGTCCATGAAGCCGGGCGGCGAGGGCGACAAGGGCGGCGAGTGACCCGCCGCTGACACGCGGCGGACGGCGCGCCGCCATTTCGTGCTGCGCGCTTCCGGGTCCCGCGGCGGGGGGTGCCGCGGGACCTGCGATTACGGACTTCTGACATACGGGGGATGAATGCGGCGGCTGGCCGGGGTTTCACTATGCGCACTGATGGTCACGGTGTGCGCCGTTCCGACTGCGGCGGGTGAGCGGACGCGGGTCCGCGCCGCCCCGTCCGGCGCGGAGGACGACGGGTGCGTCCATCGCTCGAACGCCCGCGCGGCCCGGCCGCGCGACCGCGCCGACCTCGGCCGCGACCAGGTCGTCGGCATGCTCGCCGACCTGCGCCGCACGCTCCTCGACCGGTTCGGGACGTCCGACGAGCGGCGCCTCGACGCCTCCCGCCGGATGGCGCGGAACCTGGTCGTGCCGGTGCGGTTCCACGTCGTCCACAGCGGGCGGAGCGGGCTGCTGCCGAAGCGGGCCGTCCAGTGGCAGATCTCCACGCTGAACGCCGCGTACGGGGGCAAGAAGGGCGGAGTCGACACCCGGGTGCGGTTCCGGCTGGCCGGCTACGACCGCACGGACAACGCGGCGTGGTTCCACGCCCCGGAGCGGTACGAGCGCCCGATGAAGAAGCGGCTGCGCAAGGGCGGCCGCGGCACGCTCAACGTCTACACGGCCGCCGTCGGGTCGGACGTCCTGGGCTTCTCCACGTTCCCGCAGTGGTACAAGCGCGACCCGCGCATGGACGGCGTCGTCATCGACTTCCGCAGCCTGCCGGGCGGCTCGTACGGGCCGTTCAGCCGCGGGTACACGGCCGTCCACGAGATCGGGCACTGGCTGGGCCTGCTGCACACGTTCGAGGGCGGCTGCGTCCCGCCGGGCGACGGGGTGGCCGACACCCCCTACGAGGCGGAGCCGGCGCAGGGCTGCCCGCACTCGCGCGACACCTGCCCGCAGCGCGGCCGGGATCCGGTCCACAACTTCATGGACTACGCCCACGACGCCTGCATGAACGCCTTCACCGCAGGTCAGGGCCGCCGCGTCCGGGCGGCGTGGGCGGCCTACCGGGCCGGGCGGCACGGCCGCCACCGTGTGGATCCGGGCACAGCCGGGGCCGCCGGGGCACGAAGTGTCGGTGCGGCTCGGTAGCCTTCGATGACCGTGAGCACCTTCGCCGCATCGAGCATGCCCCCCGCGTTCCCCGAAAGGGCCGCCTGGGGGACGGCGTCGTCCCTGCGCGCATGGCAGCAGCAGGCGCTGGAGGCTTACTTCGGGGCGGACGGCTCCCGGCCGGGCCCGCGCGACTTCCTCGCCGTCGCGACGCCCGGCGCCGGCAAGACGACGTTCGCGCTGCGCCTCGCCCGAGAGCTGATGGAGCGGCGCATCGTGCAGGCGATCACGATCGTGTGCCCGACCGAGCACCTCAAGCGGCAGTGGGCCGAGTCCGCCGCCCGCGTCGGCATCAGGATCGATCCGGAGTGGCAGAACAGCGACGGCCCCATCGGCAAGGACTTCCACGGCGTCGCCGTCACCTACGCCACGGTCGCGGCGCGGCCCGCCCTGCACCGCAACCGCACCGAGTCGCGCAAGCACCTCGTCGTCTTCGACGAGGTGCACCACGCGGGCGACGGGCTGTCGTGGGGCGACGCGGTCCGCGAGGCGTTCGAGCCGGCGACCCGCCGCCTGGCGCTGTCGGGCACCCCGTTCCGCACCGACATCAACCCGATCCCGTTCGTCCAGTACGAGGAGGGCCCGGACGGCGTCCGCCGCAGCCGGGCGGACTACACCTACGGCTACGGCCCGGCCCTCGCCGACGGCGTCGTCCGCCCGGTGATCTTCCTGGCCTACGCGGGCGAGATGCGCTGGCGCACCCGCGCGGGCGACGAGATCACCGCGACCCTCGGCGAGCCGCTCACCCAGGACCAGACCGCCCAGGCGTGGCGCGCCGCGCTCGACCCGAAGGGCGACTGGATCAGGCAGGTCCTGGCCGCCGCCGACCGCCGCCTCAGCGAGCTGCGCCGCGCGATCCCGGACGCGGGCGGCCTGGTCATCGCGACCGACCACGAGACCGCCCGCGCCTACGCCGGGATGCTGAAGGCGGTCACCGGGCAGAGCGCCACGGTCGTCCTGTCGGACGACCCGACCGCGTCCAAGAAGATCAAGGCGTTCGCCGACACCGACGACCGCTGGATGGTGGCGGTCCGGATGGTCTCCGAGGGCGTCGACATCCCGCGCCTCTGCGTGGGCGTGTACGCCACCTCGACCAGCACGCCGCTGTTCTTCGCCCAGGCCATCGGCCGCTTCGTCCGCGCCCGCAAGCGGGGCGAGACGGCGTCGGTCTTCCTGCCGTCCGTGCCCGCCCTGATGAGCCACGCCTCGGAGATGGAGGAGGAGCGCGACCACGTCCTCGACCGCCCCGTCCGCGAGGACGGCCTCGACGACGAGCTCCTCGCCGAGGCCAACCGCAAGCAGGACACCCCGGACGTGGGCGAGGAGCTTCCCTTCGAGACGGTCGAAGCCTCCGCGACGTTCGACCGCGTGCTCTACGACGGCGGCGAGTTCGGCACGCACGCCCAGCCGGGCTCCGCCGAAGAAGAGGAGTACCTGGGCATCCCCGGCCTCCTGGAGCCCGAGCAGGTCTCGGCCCTGCTCCGCAAGCGGCAGGCCGCCCAGCTGGCCAGCGCGCGGAAGCGCAAGACGGGCGACCCCCGCGCCGACCGCACCGCCGCCGAGGACCTGGCCGCCCTCCGCCGCGAGCTGAACGGCCTGGTCAACGCCTGGAACCACCGCACGGGCCAGCCCCAGGGCGTCATCCACAACGAGCTGCGCCGCTCCTGCGGCGGCCCGCCCGTCCCCCAGGCGAGCGCCGAGGAGATCCGGCAGCGCATCGCCAAGATCCGCGAATGGGCCGCCAAGCGCCGCCACTGACCCCCGCCACTGACCCCCGGCACCCGGCTCCTCAGCCGCTCCCGGGCCGGCGCGGCCGCTGGAAGATCACCCTGAACACGCCCTGCCGGTCGGGCCCGATGACGCCGGCGCACTGCCAGCCCGCCCGTCCGGCCTTGTCGAGCTTCTCCTGCAAAGCGGTCGCGTGCACGCCCCCCACCGGGTTCAGCTTCACGACGCTGACGCGGTACTCCCATTGGGTCGCCGCGGCCGGCGGCTCGTCCTGACCGTCCATTCCAGCATTCTCCAGGCCCGGCCGGACCGGGGAGCCGGCGGGTCACCCGGCGGACCGGTGCCCGGGCCGATGCGCCGGTCGGCGTGGTGCCCGCCGGTCGCGGGGGTCTTTCGGGTCAGTGAGCGACCGGGGTCGGGTTCAGGGCCTTGATGATGTAGGTGACCGTTTCCTCGGGGGTGCCGGTGATGGGGGCGAGAAGGACGTCCTCGTCGGGGGCCGGGGGCTCCAGGTCGGCGAACTGGGTGTCGAGGAGCGTCGCCTTGAAGAAGTGGCCCTTGCGCGCCTTCATGCGGGCGGCGATGAGGTCGCGGTCGCCGTCCAGGAGGACCATGGCCACCTCGGGTTTGCCGCCGGCCAGCAGGTCGCGGTACTTGCGCTTCAGCGCCGAGCAGGTGACGACGCCGGGACGGCCGGTGGTGAGGCGCTCGGTGATCCATGCGGAGATGGAGCGGAGCCACGGCAGGCGGTCGGCGTCGGTGAGGGGGTGTCCGGAGCGCATCTTCGCGATGTTGGCCTCGGAGTGGAAGGAGTCGGCCTCGGCGTAGTCCCAGCCGAGGCGCTCGGCGAGGAGGGTGCCGATGGTGGTCTTGCCGCTGCCGGACACGCCGGCGACCAGGATGACCGTGGGGGGATTCGGCATGGTCAGGCGTTCACCACCGGCGCGCCGGACAGCGTGACGCCCTCGGCGCGCAGCTCGTCGAGCGCGCGGTCGACGGTCGCCTTGCTGACGCCCGCGGTGAGGTCGAGCAGGACGTTCGTGCGCAGGCCCGCGCGGGCGGCGTCGACGGCGGTGGCGCGGACGCAGTGGTCGGTGGCGATGCCGACGATGTCGACGGCGTCGACGCCGCGGGCGGCCAGCCAGTCGGCGAGCGGCGTCCCGTCGTCGGAGACCCCCTCGAAGCCGCTGTAGGCGGCCTCCTCGCGGCCCTTGCTGAAGACCGCCTCGATGGGGGCGAGGGCCAGGTTGGGATGGAAGTCGGCGCCCGGCGTGCCGATCACGCAGTGCGGCGGCCACGAGTCGACGAAGTCGGGTTCGTCGGAGAAATGGTCGCCCGGGTCGAGATGGAAGTCGCGGGTCGCGACGATGTGCGCGTAGTCGGACCGGTGCCCGGCCACGTAGTCGGAGATGGCGGCCGCCACGTCGGCGCCGCCGCCGACCGCCAGCGAGCCGCCCTCGCAGAAGTCGTTCTGCACGTCCACGATGATCAGAGCCTTCTTGCCCATGACCGCTCCCTGTACCGGTTGCCCCGCCGGATCACCATCGACCGTACCCCAGGCCCGCGCGGATACCGCGTCACGGGCGGGGGCCGCCGGTGACGAATTCGGTGGGGACGGCCGGCTCGCCCTTGGACAGCTGGATCGCGGTGGGCGGCAGCTCCGAGATCGAGCGGGCGTGGCGCTCCCTGGCCTTCTCGAGCGGCTCGCGTCCGACGATCTCGCCGTCCCGCACGAGGGGGACGTGCAGGGGGCGGTCGCGGGGGCCGGGCGCCGGCGCTCCGGTGAAGACCGTCTCGGCGTAGGCGACGCCGTGCCCGTCGACGCGGCGGACGGCCGTCTTGCGCCCGCCCCGGCTCGGCTTGCCCGCCGAGCGTTTCGCGACCGGCCGCATGGGCGCGTCGTCCTCGGGGCCGTCCGAGCGGGCGACCAGCTTGTAGACGAGGGACGCGGTGGGCGCGCCCGAGCCCGTGACGAGGGACGTTCCCACCCCGTAGCCGTCCACGGGGGCGGCGGCCAGGGCGGCGATGCCGAACTCGTCCAGGTCGCCGGTCACCACGATGCGCGTGTCGCGCGCGCCGAGGGAGTCGAGCTGGTCGCGGACCCGGCGCGCCATCACGCCGAGGTCGCCGCTGTCGATGCGGACGGCGCCGAGGGACGGCCCGGCGAGCTCGACCGCCGTGCGGACGGCCCGTTCCACGTCGTAGGTGTCGATCAGGAGGGTCGTGCCGTCCCCGAGCGAGGCGAGCTGCGCCTCGAACGCGTGCCGCTCGCCGTCGTGCAGCAGGGTGAAGGAGTGCGCGCTCGTCCCGGCCGTCGGCACGCCGTACAGCCGGCCCGCCTCCAGGTTGGACGTGGTGGTGAACCCGGCGATGTAGGCGGCGCGGGCGGCGGCGACGGCGGCGCGCTCGTGGGTGCGCCGCGACCCCATCTCGATGATCGGGCGGCCCTGCGCGGCCTGCACCATCCGGGACGCGGCCGACGCGATCGCGCAGTCGTGGTTGAGGATCGACAGCACGAGCGTCTCGAGCAGGACCGCTTCCCCGAACGTCCCCTCGACGGCCAGGATCGGCGACTCGGGGAAGTAGCACTCGCCTTCGGCGTAGCCCCAGACGTTCCCCGTGAAGCGGTACTTCTCCAGCCACTGCGCCGTGGGCTCGTCCACGATGCCGTTGGAGGTGAGGAAGTCCAGCTCGGCGGCCTCGAACCGGAACGCCTCGATGGCGTCCAGGAGCCGCCCGACGCCCGCGACGACCCCGTAGCGGCGCCCGGGCGGCAGGCTCCGCGCGAAGACCTCGAACACCGCGCGGCGGCCGGCGGTGCCGCTGCGCAGCGCGGCCTGCAGCATGGTCAGCTCGTACTGGTCGGTCAGCAGTGCGGTGCCGTCACCAAGGTCCACAAGTGGCACCTTAAGCCCGACTGCGGGCACCATGAATGTGCGGGCCCGCCCACCCGGCGGGGGAGTGGCGCATAGCATCGGGTTGGGGGGCGAACGACAGCGCGAGCATTCGCGGACGAAGGAGAGTGCGCGAAGAGAGGGGGCTACCCGGTCATGAGCGCCATGAGCACGGCGCCCGCACCGGTCGAGCTGGAACGGCCGGATGCCGAGGAGGACGTGAGCGCCGACCGGCCCTGGCTGGCGATCGTCTGGAACGACCCGATCAACCTGATGTCGTACGTCACGTACGTGTTCCAGGCAGTGTTCGGGTACCCGAAGACCAAGGCCGAGAAGCTGATGCTCGACGTCCACCACAAGGGCCGCGCAGTCGTGGCGAACGGCACCCGCGAGGAGATGGAACGGGACGTGGAGATCCTGCACTCGTACGGGCTGTGGGCGACCGTGAAACGGGACGACTGAGCCGATGACCGACGTGCGGAGGACCCGGCATGGCGTCCGGGTCCGGCTGGCGGCCGACGAGGCGGCGCTGCTGCGCGCGCTCATGGAGCAGCTGCTCGCGCTGATCGGCGGGGCGCCCGGCGGGGACGACGAGCTCGCCGCGCTGGGCATCGCCGAGAACGCCGAGAAGCCGGACGACCCCGTCCTGGCGCGGCTGTTCCCGGACGCCTACCGCGACGACGGCGAGGCGGCGGAGGAGTTCCGCCGCTACACCGAGATGGGGCTGCGGGACGGCAAGCGCGAGGCGGCGGGGCTGGTGCTCGGCGCGCTGACCGGCGACGGCGCCGACGTCGTGCTGGACGAGGAGCAGGCGCAGGGGTGGCTGCGCGCGCTGAACGACGTCCGGCTCGCGCTCGGCACCCGCCTCGACGTCACCGAGGAGTGGTACGAGGAGGCGAGCGCCATGGACCCGCGCGACCCGCGCGCCTCCCTGTTCGCCGTCTACGACTGGCTGACGATGCTCCAGGAGAGCCTCGTCCAGGTGCTCTGGGAGCCGTTGCCATAAGCTCGGGGCCATGCTGACGATCGAGCGCGCCCTCGTGGACAAGATCATCGCGCACGCGCGCGCCGACCACCCGGACGAGGCGTGCGGGATCATCGCCGGTCCGGTCGGTTCGGACCGTCCCGTCCGGTACGTCGCCATGGAGAACGCCGAGCGGTCCCCGACCTTCTACCGGTTCGACTCCCAGGAGCAGCTGAAGGTGTGGCGGGAGATGGACGACCGGGACGAGGAGCCGGTGGTGATCTACCACTCGCACACCGCCACGGAGGCGTACCCGTCCCGCACGGACATCTCCTACGCGTCCGAGCCGAACGCCCACTACGTGCTCGTGTCGACCCGCGCGGAGGACGAGACCGAGTTCCGGTCGTTCCGGATCGTGGACGGTGAGGTGACCGAGGAAGAGGTCACCGTCGTGGACGCCTACGGCGACTGAACGGGAACGGATCGGGATGGTCGCGGCCGGTAAACTGGTCGACATGTGGACGAGCGGGCATGAGACGGGCGCCGCACGGCGCCGTGCCGGGTCCGCCGCCGTGCCGCCCGTGCAGAGCTTCCTGTTCGGGCACTCGCGCGCCGAGGTCGTCTACGACTGTCGCTGACGCGCTGATCACACCCTGGAATCTTCCCGCCGCCCGCCCGGTTGCAACGCGAGAGGGCGGGGGAGCCCCGAACGACGTTAGAAGACGTTAGAAGGAGATCACCGCGATGGCGATCGAGGTCCGGATCCCGACGATCCTGCGCAACCTCACCGACGGCGCGAAGGCCGTCGAGGGCAAGGGCGGCACGCTGGACGAGCTGTTCACCGACCTGGACTCCCGGCACGCCGGCCTGCGCGACCGGCTGGTGGACGACAAGGGCCTGCGGAAGTTCGTCAACGTGTACCTCAACGACGAGGACGTGCGCTTCCTCGGCGGGCTGGAGACGCAGGTCGCCGACGGCGACAACGTCACCATCCTGCCCGCCGTGGCCGGCGGCTGAGCCGGGCACGGACGAGCAATGCGCTTCGACTCGCTACTGGACTCGCTCGGCCGCACGCCGCTGGTCGGCCTCCCGCGGCTGTCGCCGGGCGAGGACGTCCGCATCTGGGCCAAGCTGGAGGACCGCAACCCCACCGGCTCGGTGAAGGACCGCCCCGCCTTCTACATGATCCAGAAGGCGGAGAAGGAGGGGCTGCTGACGCCCGGCTGCACGATCCTGGAGCCGACGTCCGGCAACACCGGCATCTCCCTCGCCATGGTCGCCAAGCTGCGCGGCTACCGGATGGTGTGCGTGATGCCGGAGAACACCTCCGCCGAGCGCCGCCAGCTGCTGGAGATGTGGGGCGCGGAGATCATCTCGTCCCCGGCGGCGGGCGGCTCGAACGAGGCCGTGCGGGTGGCGAAGGGGCTGGCCGCGGAGCACCCCGACTGGGTGATGCTCTACCAGTACGGCAACGAGGCCAACGCGCTCGCGCACTACGAGACGACCGGGCCGGAGATCCTCGAGGACCTCCCGACGGTGACGCACTTCGTGGCCGGGCTCGGCACCACCGGCACGCTGATGGGCGTCGGCCGGTTCCTGCGCGAGCGGGTGCCGGACGTGAAGATCGTCGCGGCGGAGCCCCGGTACGGCGACCTCGTCTACGGGCTGCGCAACATCGACGAGGGCTTCATCCCCGAGCTGTACGACGACACCGTGCTGACGACCCGCTTCTCCGTCACCTCCGGGGACGCGCTGCGCCGCACCCGCGAGCTGCTGGAGCAGGAGGGCATCTTCGCCGGCATCTCGACCGGCGGCGCGCTGCACGCGGCGATCGGCATGGCGAAGAAGGCGGTGAAGGCCGGCGAGCGCGCCGACATCGTGTTCGTCGTCGCGGACGGCGGCTGGAAGTACCTGTCCACCGGCGCCTACGGCGGCACGCTGGAGGAGGCCGAGGCCCGCCTCGAAGGCCAGCTCTGGGCGTGACGCGGTCCCGCTTCCGGGGCTGACCTGCCCTTTGTGGCATCCGCACGGCACGGTAGAGTCTTTTCGAACGTGATTCTAGAATCGGGCCGGCGGGATGTTCGCGGCCCGGTCGACGTGGGAGTGTGCGGATGAGCGGGTTCGGCGAGGCGACCGCCGTGCGGCGGGTCGGCGACGGCCGGTACGAGGCCGACCTGGACGGCGCCTACGGGTTCGCCGAGGCCCTCAACGGCGGCTACCTGATGGCCGTCCTCGGCCGCGCCGCCGTCGACGCGTCCCCGCACGCGCACCCGATCTCGACCGCGGCCGGCTTCCACCGCGTCGCCAAGCCGGGCCCCGCCCTGCTGGTCGTCGAGCCGCGCAAGGAGGGCCGCACGACCGCGTCGGCGCTCGTCTCCCTCGTCCAGCACGACCGGACCGTCGTGGACGCGCTGATCATCACCGGCACCCTCGACGCCGCCGCCGAACCCGCCTACGCCGGCGCCGCGCCCGCGCCCGTCCCGCCGATCGAGGAGTGCACGGAGTTCCGGCCGCCCACCGGCGCCGGCTTCGCCGACCAGGTCGACATGCGCTTCGACCGGACGACGATGGGCTGGCTCGACGGGCAGCCGAGCGGCAGCCCGGAGATCCGCGCCTGGTTCCGGCTCCGGGACGGCTACGCGCCCGACGGGCACTCCCTCGCCCTCGCCGTGGACGCGCTGCCGCCCGTCGCGCTGAACCTCGGCGCGCAGGGCTGGGCGCCGACCGTCGAGCTGACCTGGCACATGCGGGCCGTCCCGGCGCCCGGCTGGCTCGCCGTCCACGGCACCGGGCGGCTGCTCTCGGACGGCTGGTTCGACGAGGAGGTCGAGGTGTGGGACACCGCCGGCCGGCTCGTCGCGCAGAGCCGCCAGATCGCCCGCGTCCCCCGCGCCCGCTCCTGAACCCGCGCCCCCGAAACCTCGGCGTGTCATCACCGGACGCCCCTCCGGACCACCGGATCGCTTGCGCATCCGTTGACCAGGACGGTTTTCCGTGGCGTTACGGTGTGATGTCCGACGCATGACGCACCCGCACGGGGCCGTGTCGCTTAGCCTTGTGCACCATGTCAGATCCATCCCGGGGGGACGGCCTCCCAGACGCTCCCATCGGGATCTTCGACAGCGGTTTCGGTGGGCTCACGGTGGCCCGCGCCATCCTCGACCAGCTCCCCAACGAGCCGGTCATCTACCTGGGCGACTCCGCCCGGCAGCCGTACGGCCCGCGCCCCATCGCCGAGGTCCGCGCGTTCGCCCTCGAAATGCTCGACCAGCTCGTGGACGAGGGCGTGAAGATGCTGGTGATCGCCTGCAACAGCGCCAGCTCGGCGATGCTGCGCGACGCCCGGGAACGCTACGACGTCCCCGTCGTCGAGGTCATCAACCCGGCGACCCGCCGCGCGGCCCGCGCCACGTCCAACGGCCGGGTGGGGCTGATCGCGACGCAGGCCACGGTGACCAGCCGCGCCTACGACGACGCGTTCGCCGCCGCCCCGCACATCGAGCTGATCAGCGCCGCCTGCCCGCGCTTCGTCGAGTTCGTCGAGGCGGGCGTGACGATGGGCGAGGAGCTGCTGGAGGCGGCCCGCGGCTACCTGCGGCCGATCGTGGAGGCGGGCTGCGACACGCTCATCCTCGGCTGCACCCACTACCCACTTTTGACGGGCGTCATCTCGTATGTCGTCGGAGACGGGGTCACACTGGTCTCAAGCGCCGACGAGACCGCCAAGGACGTGTACCGAGTGCTGCACGATCGGGGGCTGGCCCGCGCCGAGGCGACGCCCCGGCCGCGGCACCGGTTCCGCGCCACCGGAGACCCCGCCGTGTTCGCCGAGCTCGGCCGGCGCTTCCTCGGGCCGGAGATCGGCTCGGTGGAGCCCGCGCCGGCCGGGGCCGCGTCGGACAAGGCACTGACCACCTGATTCCTCGGGGACTCTAAGAGGAGGAGCGAGCGTGCGGGTCACTGTGATCGGCTGCTCCGGCAGTTTCCCTGGGCCGGACAGTCCGGCGTCCAGCTACCTGATCGAGGCCGACGGCTTCGCGCTGGTGCTCGATCTCGGCAACGGGGCGCTCGGGTCGCTGCAGCGGTTCCGCTCGCTGTACGAGATCGACGCCGTCTGCATCTCCCACCTGCACGCCGACCACTGCCTGGACCTGTGCGGGTACTGGGTCGCGCGCACCTACCGGCCGGGCGGACCGGCGCCGAAGATCCCGGTGCACGGCCCCGCCGACACCGCCGACCGCATGGCCCGCGCCTACGACCTGGACCCCGACCCCGGAATGACGGAGACGTTCGACTTCCACACCCTCCGCCGCGGCCCCTACGACATCGGCCCTTTCCGCGTCACGACCGCGCTGATGCCTCACCCGGTCGAGGCGTTCGCGTTCCGCATCGAGTACGGCGGCAGGGCCGTCGCCTACTCCGGCGACACCGGCCCGTCCGGCGACCTGGTCGAGCTGGCGCGCGGCGCCGACCTGTTCCTCTGCGAGGCGTCCTTCCTGGACGGCCCGGAGCACCCGCCCGAGCTGCACCTGACCGCGCGGGAGGCCGCCGAGCACGCGGCCCGCGCGGAGGTCGGGCGGCTCGTCCTCACCCACCTCGTCCCGTGGAACGACCGGGAGCTGTCGCTGAACGAGGCGAAGGCGGCCGGCTACGACGGGGACATCGAGCTGGCCCGCGTGGGCGCCCGGTACACCCTCTGAGTCCCGCTAGGGTTGACCGCATGGCCCGCCCCGATGACCGCGCTCCAGACCAGCTCCGTCCCGTCACGATCCAGCGCGGCTGGCTCGACCACGCGGAAGGGTCGGTGCTCATCGAGTTCGGCCGCACCCGCGTGCTGTGCGCCGCCTCCGTGCAGGACTCGGTGCCCCGCTGGCGGCGCGACAGCGGCCTCGGCTGGGTGACCGCCGAGTACGCGATGCTGCCCCGCGCCACCAACACGCGCAACGACCGCGAGTCCGTCAAGGGCCGGATCGGCGGGCGCACCCACGAGATCTCCCGGCTGATCGGCCGCTCGATCCGCGCGTGCCTGGACCTCAAGGCGCTCGGCGAGAACACCGTCCAGCTCGACTGCGACGTCCTGCAGGCCGACGGCGGCACCCGCACCGCCGCGATCACCGGCGCGTACGTCGCGCTCGCGGACGCGGTGGGCTGGATGCGGGACCGCGGGCTGCTCAAGGGCGACCCGCTGACCACCTCCGTGTCCGCGGTCAGCGTCGGCGTCGTGGACGGCGAGGCCCGCCTCGACCTCTGCTACGAGGAGGACTCCGCCGCCGGCACCGACATGAACGTCGTCTGCACCGGCGACGGCCGGTTCGTCGAAGTGCAGGGCACCGCCGAGGGCGCCCCGTTCGACCGCGCCGAGCTGGACGCGCTGCTCGACCTCGGCGCCGCCGGCTGCGCCGAGCTGACCCTCCTGCAGAAGAAGGCGCTCGGCGAATGACCCGGATCGTCCTCGCCACCCACAACCAGGGCAAGGTCGCCGAGCTGCGCCGCATCCTCGGCGACCTCGACGTCGTGGGGCTGGACGAGTTCCCGGGCGCCCCCGACGTCGCCGAGACCGAGCCGACCTTCGCGGGCAACGCGCTGCTGAAGGCCCGCGCGATCGCCGCCTTCACCGGCCTGCCCGCCGTCGCCGACGACTCCGGCCTGTGCGTGGACGCGCTGAACGGCATGCCGGGCGTGCTGTCGGCGCGCTGGTCGGGCCGCTTCGGCGCCGCCGCCGGCGACCGCGACGCCGCCAACCTGCAGCTCCTGCTCGACCAGCTCGCCGATGTCCCCGACGAGCGGCGCGGCGCCCACTTCCTGTGCGCCGCCGTCCTCGTCACCCCGGACGGCGCCGAGCGCACCGTCGAGGGCCGCATGCGCGGCACCGTGATCCGCGAGCCGCGCGGCACCGGCGGCTTCGGGTACGACCCGATCTTCGTCCCGGACGGCGAGACCCGCACGACGGCCGAGATGTCCGCGGCCGAGAAGGACGCCATCAGCCACCGCGGCAAGGCGTTCCGCGAGCTCGCCGCCGTCCTCCCGGAGGCGCTCGCAGCGGCCGGGCGCTCCTGACCCGAGAAATCCCGGGCGCGTGACAACCTCCCGGCGCCCGGCGGGGGTTATCGGGGTGTAAGGAACTTCCTCCCCGAGGAGCAACATGACCGACAAGGGTCACATCCGCCGCGCCCCGCTGCTCGCGCTGGCCGGGCTCGGCGCGGCGGGCCTCGTCGCCGCGGGCGTCTGGCTGGCCGCCGCGTCGGGCTCGTCCTCGGACGCCCGGTCCGTCGCCGCCAAGGACGCGCTGGCCCCCGCGCGGAAGCCGTCGCCCGCACCGTGCCCGCCCATGGAGCAGGCGGCACGCCCAGGAGTCCCGAAGCCTGCGGAGACCGCGGCGCCTGAGCCTGCGCCGACCACACGTCCGGGAGGACCGGCGCCGTCGGAGACCGCCGTGCCGCGGCCGGTGCCGACGGAGCCGGACCCGACGACGCGTCCGGGAGGGCCGGCGCCGGCGGAGACGGCGACGCCCGAGCCCGTTCCGGCGGGTTGTGCGGAGACGCCGTCCGAGGCGCCGCGGGAGCCGGTCCCCACCGCGCGGCCGGTGCCGCCGACGGCCGTTCCGTCGCCGGCGCGGCCGGGCCGTGCTCCTTCGGCGACCCCGTCGCCGGCGCCGCCCGGGTACGAGCCGCCGGGTGCGCCGGCGCCGGCGGAGCCGTCCCACGGCGGGTAGGTGCGGTCTGTCCACGTTGAGCGCCCGGGAGGTGCGCGGGGCGGAGGCCGCGTTCGACGACTTCGCGGCCGCCACCGCGAGCCGGCTGCTGCGCACCGCGGTGTTTCTCGTCTACGACCGGCACCTCGCCGAGGACCTGGTCCAGATCGCCTACGAGCGGGTCGCGCGGCGGTGGGGCCGGCTCGCGGACGGCGATCCGGAGGCGTACGCGCGCCGCGTCCTGGTCAACCTCGCGATCGACGAGGCGAAGCGGCGGTCCCGGCGCCGGGACACCCCGGTCGGGTCCGTCGCGGACGTGGAGCGGCTCGCGGGCGCTCCGGCGGCGCCGGGGGACGCCGCCGGGGGCGACCTCGACGAGGTGCTGCGCGCCCTGCCGGCGAAGCAGCGCGCGGTGGTGGTGCTGCGCTACTGGTGCGACCTCACCGAACACGAGATCGCCGAGACGCTGGGGATCTCCCGGGGGACGGTCAAGAGCCACACCGCGCGGGCCATGGCCGCGCTGCGCGAGCACATGAGGGAGGGGCGCGCATGACCGAGAACCTGGACGCCCTGCTGCGCCGGCACTACCGCGCCGCCGCCGGGGAGATCCACGCGGACGCCGCCGCCGTCCGCCGGTTCCGGGACGCGGGGCACGCGGCCGCGCACGCCCGGCCGGGCGTCCTGCGCCGCTGGGCGTTCCCCGCGCTGGCCGCCGCCGTCACCGCCGCGGTCCTGGTGGCGGTCGCCGTCCTGTTCTGGCCGGGTGGGCGCGGATCGGAGCCGCCC
Source organism: Spirillospora sp. NPDC127506 (assembly GCF_040302145.1). NCBI lineage: Bacteria > Bacillati > Actinomycetota > Actinomycetes > Streptosporangiales > Thermomonosporaceae > Spirillospora > Spirillospora sp. NPDC127506. The sequence continues at coordinate 284,561 of NZ_JBEORG010000001.1, forward strand.
CGCCCCATGGCACCGCCCGCCACGCCCCTGCCGCCGCCCGCCTCACCGACCCCTGTCCCCGAAGCCCCCGCGCCGGACCGGACCGCCTCACCAGGGGAGGACCCGACCGCCTCACCGGGGGAACGGTCTCCCGCCGGCACCCCCACCGCCACTCCGCCCACCGCTACTTCGCCCACCGCTACTTCGCCCACCGCGACTTCTTCGCCTACCGCCGCCCCGCCCACCGCGAGACCGAGCCCCGGCCTTCCGGGTTCCGGGCTTCCGGGTTAGGGCCTCTTGTGGAGCCGGACGAACGTCCCGTCCCAGCCGGCCCGCAGCTCCATCAGGTCGACCAGGAGGCGGACGGTCCACAGGCCGAAGCCGCTCTGTAGGGCCGACTCGGGCGGGATGTAGCCGGTCAGCGGGTCGGGCCGCCAGAAGCCGTGGTCGCCGACCTCGCAGACCAGGCCGGTGCCGTCCTGCCATGTCCACAGGCCGACCGGCGGGGTGCCGTGCTGCAGCGCGTTCGCCGCGACCTCGTTGACGGCGGTGACGAGGTTCTGCGCCGCCTGCTCGCCGAGGCCGGTCCGGCCGGCCCGCTCGGCGACGAACGACCGCAGGTGGTGCAGGTCGGCGCCGTTGACGGGCAGGTACTCGGCGTCGTGCGGGCGGTCGGCGCGCAGGCCGCGGTCGCAGGTCGAACCGAACACCACCGGGTCGACGTACTCGGCGCTGTCGCCGTCGTGGCCGGGGGCCAGCACCTTCGGGTGGGTGCGGCGCGCCTCCGCCAGGATGCGGGGCGGCAGCGCCCGGGTGTCGTAGGGGCACAGCGCGCGTGCGTCGGCGTCCTCGAACACCACGTTGATGAGGGACTCGTACCGGATCCACTCCAGGGTCTGCCGCTCGTCCCAGCCGTCCCACACCGGTTCGGCGACCGCGCACACGCTGCGCGGGGCGTGCTCGCGCACGATGTTCTGGTAGTCCCGCAGGGTGTGGACGGGATGCCGGTAGAAGCCCGCGGAGTCGACGTAGACGATCTCCTTGTCGCCGAGCACGTCGCGCAGCGCGGTGAGGTTGGGCTCGCGGGCGACCGCGATGACGGCCTCGTCGCGTTCCAGCCCGGATCTCAGGTACGGCACCGTGACCGACAGGAAGTCGTCGGCGCCGTCGTACATGAACGCCCTGTGCTCCAATGTCATCAGGCGATGTCCTCCGTCTCCGGGAGCCCGCGCCCGGCGCCGCGGGCGAGGCCCGGCAGCCGGTGCCAGCCGACCGTCTCGATGACGCGCTCCACGTTCGGCCGGAGGTTGTCGAGGACGAGCGCCCCCTGCGCGGGCAGCCGGGTGGCGTGCCGCGCCAGCAGGTTGAGCCCGCCGAGGTCGATGAAGCCGAGCCGGGACAGGTCCAGGTGGACGCTGCCGCGCTGCGCGCCGACCCGCGCGAGCGTCTCGGCGACCACCGTGTGCCGGGCGGCGTCCAGCTCCCCTTCGATCCGCAGCCCGGCCGGCTCGAACGTGCGCACTATCTTCAGGATCCCGTCGTCGAATTCGGGGTTCACTTCCACGAGGACCTCGTGTGTGTCGCGAAGGGCGATGAGCTGGTCGGGCGGGCACGCGCGCCGGTCGATCTGGCAGATCGCCATCGCCATCGTGCTCGGTGATACGGCGTCGCCGACCAGGTGCTCGCAGCCGAGCATCCGGCCGAGGTCGGTGGTCGCGGACTCGTGCAGCACCCAGCTGTAGTCGGTGGTGAGGCGCACGGCCCGGAAGCCCTTGTCGAACGCCCCGTCGACCTCCCGCCGGATGGTGTCGACCATCATGGCCGGGGTGAAGGCGCCGCCGCGGTCGAGGCAGGCGTCCCGCCGCGAGATGACCCGCAGCCGGCCCGACCGGACGGCCTCCGCCGCGTCGGCCTCGCCGCCGACGCCGGGGAGGCGCTCGGCGGGCAGGTCGGTGACGTACACGACCTTCTCGTCGGTCGCCAGGCCCTCCCGGACGAAGGGCCCGATGACGCGGTCGCGCTCCTCGGGGCCGGTGTAGGCCAGCCAGCCGTGGTCTCCGGGCCGGACTGCGCTGACGGGGCGTTCGGCGAACCAGGGTGTCTCCATGGCCTGCCCATCGGGTTCGGGGCGGATCTGTTCAGCCTACGCCGCCCGGGACGATTTGGAAGCCCAACGCATGGAGTTCCTCACGCTCTGTCTATATCGGGGCGTTCCGGGCGGGGCAGGGCGAGCCGCAGCCGGACGGCGGTGCCCGCCTCACCCGTGCGGATCTGCACGGTGGAGCACAGCAGCCGCACCGCCCACAGCCCGAACCCTCCGCCGGACGACGCGTCGGCCGGGCGCGGCGGGAGGAGCCCGTATCCGGCGCCGGGCGGCCACCGCCCCGCGTCGGTGACCTCGCAGACGAGGGACGGGGCGCCGTCGGGCGCGTCCGTCCACATCCGCAGGACGACGGGCGGCGCGCCGTGCCGCAGCGCGTTGGTGACGACCTCGGTGACCGCGACGAGCAGCCGCTGCCGCCCCTCCTCGGGCAGCGCCGTCGGCCGCGCGCAGTCGGTGACCCAGGCGCGCAGCCAGTACAGGTCGGGCCGGGCGTCCAACTCCAGCGCCTCGGCGCCGGGCGGCGGCGGGGGCAGCGGCCCGGCGTCGCAGCGGGCGCAGAACGTCCACGGGTCGACGAAGCCGGGGTTGGGCAGGGCGCGGGTGCCGCGCACGGTCTCCGGGTGCGTCTTGCGGCCCGCGGCGACGACGGCGGCGGGCAGCGAGGCCGCGTAGGGGCACAGGACGGACGCGCCGGTGCCGCGGAACGCGACGTTCAGCAGCGCCTCGGCGCGCAGCCACTCGACGACCTCCAGCGGCGACCGCGACGCCCACGCCGGCTCGCCGAGCAGGCGCAGCCGGCGGCCCTGCCGGGCGCTCTCGTCGGCGTCGCCGAGGCAGTCGGCGAGCGTCCGGGAGGGATGGCCGTACCAGGTGGCGGCGTCGGTGAACCGCACGGCGTCCGCGGCGGGGCCGAGGGCGTCGCGCAGCAGCATCTCGCGCGCGGTCCCGCACACGGCGAGGACGCGGTCGCCCGCGTCGACGCCGTCCCGCAGGAACGGCACGGTGCCGCCGAGGAACTCCGCCACCCCGTCGTAGGGGAGCACGCGATGCGTGAAGTTGTCGCTCACGGCGGTCCCGCCGGTTGTGTGATCATGGTGTCACCGACTGTGCGTGCCGGACGGACCCGACCAGATTAGGCCCCCGGTCCCCGGCCTGCCGAGGCCCGTTCTGCAAAAGTCTGCGTCGGCCGCGCGGCGTCCTGTCCGGAACCGCGCGGCCGTCCTGTCCCTTACCGGGGGCGCGGCCGCGGCGGCGGGTAGAGGGCGGCGCGCAGGCCCGGGGCGAGGCGGGCGATTAATTCATCGGGCGTCATCGACGCGACCGGTTCCACGCCGATGATGTAGCGGACGAAGATCAGCCCGGCGAGACTCGTGCCGAACGCGCCGGCCCGCGCGCCCGCCGCGGGGCCTCCGACGTGCTCGGCGATGCGGCCGACGATCTCGCGTTCCAGGAGGTCGCGCAGCAGCCTGGCGAGCTCGGGGTCCTGCACGGCCGCCCGCACCAGCAGCTTGAGCCGCGCGCCGCCCTCGGGATGCTCCCAGGCCGACAGCAGCGCCCGCAGGACGCGTTCGGGCAGCGTGGCGGGGTCGCCGGGGAGCGCGCCCGCGAGCACCTCGGGCGGGTTGGCGACCAGGCCCAGCACGGCGCCGAACAGCCCCTTCTTCGACCCGAAGAAATAGCTGATCAGCGCGGCGTCCACGCCGGCCTCGGCGGCGATGGACCGCATCGTGACCGGGCCGTACCCCTCGGCGAGGAAGCGGCGGCGCGCCACCGCGAGGATCGCCTCGCGGGTGTCGGGGCTGCCGCGCCGCCGGCCGCGCGTCCCCTTCGCCCTGCCGGCCGCCCTGCCCGCCGCTTCGTCGGCCGCTTCGCCGGCCGCTTCGCCGGCCGTCCTGCCGCTCGCCTCGCCGGTCCCCGTCCCGCCGGCCGCCCCGGATTTATTCATCATGGTTGAAATATAGCCGGTGCGGGAGCGAGGGTCGAGGCATGAAGACCACAGCCACGCAAGGCCCGGGCACCGTCCACCGCGCGGTGCTGCCGGCCGTGATGCTCTCCCTCGCCACCGTCGTGTCGGCCGTCGCGTCGCTCAACACCGCGGTGCCGTCCATCGCCCGCGACACCCGCGCCGGGCTGACCGAGCTGTCCTGGATCATCGACGCCTACGCGCTCGTCTTCGCCGCGCTGCTGCTGCTCGGCGGCGCGATCGGGGACCGCTACGGGCGCCGCCGCGCGCTCGCCGCCGGGCTGGTCGTCTTCGGCGCCGGGTCGGCCGCCGCCGCCCTCGCCAGCGACCCGGGCTGGCTGATCGCGATGCGCGGCGTGCTCGGCGTCGGCGCCGCGCTGGTGATGCCGGCGACCCTGTCCACGATCACCTCGACGTTCCCGGCCGCGCAGCGCACCCGGGCGGTCGGCGCCTGGGCGGGCGTCGCCGGGGCGTCCGCGATCTTCGGGCTGCTGGTGTCCGGGAGCCTGCTGGAGGTGTGGTCGTGGCGGTCGGTGTTCTGGATGAACGTCGTCCTCGCCGTGGTCGCCCTCGTCGCGACGCTCGCGGTCGTGCCCGAGTCCGCCGACCCGGACGCCCCGCGGCTGGACGTGACCGGCGCCGCGATCACCGTCGCCGGGCTCGGCGCCGGCGTCTACTCGATCATCGAGGCGCCGACCGAGGGCTGGGGCAGCGCCCGCACGCTGCTCGGCCTCGCCGCGGCGGCGGTGATCCTCGCCGGGTTCGTCGTGTGGGAGCTGAAGCGGCCGAACCCGCTGCTCGACCCGCGGCTGTTCCGCATCCGGGCGTTCTCCGCCGGCGCGCTCTCGCTCACCCTGCAGTTCTTCGCCTTCTTCGGCTTCGTGTTCATCGTCCTGCAGTACCTGCAGCTGGTGAAGGGCGACAGCGCGCTCGTCGGGGCGCTGAGCCTGGTGCCGATGGCGCTCACGATGATGCCGTTCGCCCGCGTCATCGCGCCCCGCGCGGCGGCGAAGCTCGGCCCGCGCCGCGTCATCACGGCCGGCCTGCTGCTGGTCAGCGTCGGGATGCTCGTCTTCTCCCTGCTGGACGAGGACAGCACCTACTGGCTGCTGCTCGCCGGGCTGATCCCGCTCGGCGCCGGCGCCGGCCTCGCCATGACGCCCGCGACCGCGTCCATCACCGACGCGCTGCCCGCCGAGAAGCAGGGCGTGGGCTCGGCGATGAACGACCTGGCGCGCGAGCTCGGCGGCGCCCTCGGCATCGCCGTCCTCGGCAGCATCCTGCAGTCCGCCTACCGCGCGAACCTGGACCCGGCGGGCCTGCCCGCCCCGGCCGCGGAGCGGGCGAAGGAGTCGCTCGCCGGCGCGGTGCGGCTCGGCCCGCAGGTCGCCGAGCAGGCGCGGGCGGCGTTCGGCGACGGCGTCCAGGCCGCGTTCATGACCGCGTCCATCGCGCTCGCCGCCACCGCCGTCATCGTCGCCGCCCTGTACCGCGCACCCCGCCCGCGGGCCGCGGAAACCGGTGCCGAGGCCGCCGATCAAGCCGATAAGCTGAACGAGGCAGGCACCGGCGGGCGTGGCGAAATCAGGTATACGCGGCAGGTTTAGGTCCTGTTGGTGGCGACACCGTGGGGGTTCGAATCCCCCCGCCCGCACCCGGCCCGCGCGCTGCGCGGGCCGAGGCGTCGGTCCGGGAGCCCCGTCGCGGGGGCCAGGGGCCGTCAGATGCCCAGGTCGCGGCGGAGGCGCTCCACGTGGCCCGTCGCCTTCACGTTGTAGTACGCCTTCTCCACCTTGCCGTCGGCGCCGATGACGAACGTGGACCGGATGACGCCGACGACGACCTTCCCGTACAGCTTCTTCTCCCCGTACGCGCCGTACGCCCGCAGGACCTCGGCGTCCGGGTCGGACAGGAGCGGGAACGTGAGCCCCTCCTTCTCCCGGAACTTCGCCAGCTTCGCCGGCTTGTCCGGGGAGATGCCGACCACGGTGACGCCGGCGGCCTGCAGATCGGCCAGGCTGCCCTCGAAGTCGACGGACTCCTTGGTGCAGCCGGGCGTCAGCGCCGCCGGGTAGAAGTAGAGGATGACGCGCCGGCCGCGCAGCGAGGCCAGCGAGACGGTGGCCCCGTCGGCGTCGGGAAGCTCGAACTCGGGGGCGACGTCCCCCGGCTGCAGCCGCTCGGACACCCTGACCCGCCTTTCGCTCGGATGGTGCATCCGAGCGTACCGGCCGGGGGTTGGGCGGACGTCCACGGGCAAGACCTGCAACACTGTTCGGATCATGCTTCGCTCGCGGTCTCGCCCCACCGCGAGTACGCCCGACACGATTAAGGACACGGCATGGCTGACAGGTTCGGCGACCCGGAGGAGCTGGAACGCCATATAGAGCGCACCCGCCGTGAGCTCGCGCGCACGGTCGACGAGCTCGCGGACCGGGTCAACCCGAAGAACGTCGCGCACCGGGGCGCCGAGCGGCTCAAGGAGGAGGCGGGCCAGGTCGCCAGGGCGTTCGGCGCGCTGGTCCGGCCCGCCGGCGAGGACGAGGACGGTCAGGACGGCGGGATCGACAAGCGGCTGGTGCTCGCGGGCGTCGGGGCCGCGGTCACCGTGACCGCCCTGGTCCTCTGGCGCCGTAGGCGCAGGCGCCGCTGAGGCCCGTTCCAAAGGCGCCGGTCCGCGGTCCGCGGCCGGCGCCTTTGCGTACCGGGCCGGGACCGCGCACGGAGTGCACGAGCAGCTCGGCCACGCCGCGCAGCTCGGCCAGCTCGGCGCGGCAGGGCGGGCAGCCCCGCAGGTGCGCCGACAGCGCGTCGGCCTCGGCGCCGGCCAGCCGCCCGATGGCGTAGACGCCGAGGCCGAGCCGGTACGCCCCGCAGTCCGTTGCTCCCACGCCATGCAGTACGGGACGGCGGCCCGCCCCGTTCAGCGGAACTGCGGGAGATGGTCGCGGTGCGCGGCGAGGCCCTCGTCCAGGATCTTCTCGGCGGTGTGCTTGCTCCGCACGAACGGGTGCGCCATGAGGGCCTGCAGCGCGGTGCGGCGGTCGCCGGTGACGGCCGCCTCGGACGCGAGCCGCTCGTAGCCGTGGATCGCCTGGGTGAGGCCGCGCACCGGGCCGGGCAGGGGGCCCATCGTCAGCGGAACGGGCCCGGACCGCCCGACCAGCGACGGGACCTCCACGATCGCGTCGGCGTCGAGCGAGGAGACCGCCCCGCCGTTGCGCGTGTTGACGATCATCCGGCGGCCCTCGTCGCGGTGCAGCGCGCAGATGACGTCGACCGCGAACTCGCCGTGCTCGCCGCCGCCGCGCTCCCGGGACGGGTCCGGGTCGGCCTTCCGCGACTCCGCGGCGACCTGCTCGTAGTAGGCGGGCAGCATGGCGAGGATGTCCTGCGCGCGGGTCGTGCCCTTCGCGCGCAGTTCCTCCACCACCTCGTCGTGGAAGAAGTAGTACTTGGCGTAGGAGTTCGGCAGGAGGCCGAGCGCCTTGGCGAGCTCGGCCATCCGCGACGGGTCGCGCCACGGCGTCGCGCCGCCGCCGGGGACGTCGAGGCCGTCCAGCAGCGCCGGAAGGTCGAGCGGGCGTCCGTCGAGCCGGACCCGCTCCGCCCAGGTGGCGTGGTTGAGCCCGATCCAGTCGGCCTCCAGCCCGGCGGACGGCAGGCCCAGCAGGCCGGCCCACATCTCGGTGTCGCCGATGAACTGGTCGCACAGCCCGATGATCCGCGCGCCGGTGTGGCGGGCCACGGCGTCGGTGACCACGTTCGTCGGGTTCGTGTAGTTGACGATCCAGGCGTCCGGGTCGGCTGCGGCGGCGATGTCGAGCAGGACGGGCACCGACCGCAGCGCCATCAGGAACCCGCCCGGCCCGGCCGTCTCCTGCCCGACGACGCCGTGCTTCAGCGGGATCGACTCGTCCAGGTGCCGCGCGGCCAGCCCGCCCGGGCGGAACGTGGTGAACACGTAGGACGCGCCGTCCAGCGCCGCCTTGAGGACGGTGTGCGACGACACGGTGAGCGCGGCGCCCCGCGCGGCGAACATGTTCCGCGCGAGCCGCGTCATGACGTCCAGGTGCTCGGCGTCGATGTCGTAGCAGGCCAGCTCGGTGCCGGCGAGGTCGTCGGCGCGGTGCAGCAGGCCCCGGATGACGCCCGGCATATAGCCGCTGCCGGCCCCGACGATCGCGACCTTCACCGCGGCTCCAGGTCGGGCTGCGTCGCGGTGAAGCGGGCCTCGACCGCGGCGCGGACGATCTGCGTCTCCGGCTCCAGGTCGATCGGCTCCGGCTCCTCGGCGGCGCCGCCCGGCGCGCGCCCGTACGCGGCGGCGAGCGCGACCGGGGCGTCCGGGGTGCGGCTGAGCCCCTCGTCCGACAGCTCGACGAGCCCGGTGAGCCGCGCGCCGAGCGCCTCGGCGTAGCTGCGGGCGCGGGCCACCGCCTCGTGCGCCGCCTGCCGCGCGGCCCGCCCGTACACCTCGCTGTCGCGCCGCAGCTCCCAGTCGGGCCCGCTGACGAACGTCCGCTCCAGGTCGCCGAGCCGGGTCACCAGCTCGCCGAGCACCCCGAAGTCCACCACGGCGATCTTGATCCACACGGTGCCCCGGTAGGCGCGGACGTCGCCCTCGCGCCGCCGGTACTTCAGCAGCGGCGTGATCGACAGCCCGCCCGTCTCCACCCTCTCCACGGCGTCGCCGTAGGACTCGACCAGGTCGAGGCAGCGCCGGTTGCGCTCGGTGAGGCGGTCGAGCGCGGTGCGCCGGTCGGACTCCTGCGACTGGACGTGCACCGACAGCCGCGCGATCTCCGGCTCGGCCTCCAGCACCGCCTCACCGCGAACACTGATCAGGGGAGCATCGCTCATGCCCCCAACCTACGCGCAACAGGTCTTGAGCCTCAGCCGCCGGCACGGGCGGGGCCGCCCGACCGGCAGGGGGTTCGAGGGAGTCGCCCCCCTTTAGTCGCCCCTTTAAAGGAACGTCCGCCCCTCGCCCCGGTACGTGGGGACGGTGCGGACGCGGCGGTCGCCCTCGATGAGGTGCAGGGCGTCGAACCGCTCGCACAGCTCGCCGGCCTTGGTGTGCCGGAACCAGACGCGGTCGCCGATGGACAGCAGGTCGGCGGCCCGGCCGAGCAGCGGCGTCTGCACCTCGCCGGCGCCCTCGTTCGGGTCGTAGGACAGCCCGGTCGGCAGGTACGGCTGGGGCAGCCGGACGGCGTCGGCGGGGCCGGACGCCAGGTAGCCGCCGCCGAGGCACGTCGCGACGCCGGGCGCGGGGCGCCGGACGACGGGCAGCGCGAACAGCGCGGCGGGCCGCCCGGTGAAGTTGGAGTACTGGTCGAACAGGTGCGGCTGGTAGAGGCCGGAGCCCGCGGCGACCTCGGTGACAGCGCGTTCGGCGGCGGTCTTCTCGACGCTGCCGGTGCCGCCGCCGTTGACGAACTCCAGGTCGGTCAGCTCGCGGACGGCCCGCACGATCGCGGCGCGCCGCCGGGCCAGCTCCAGCCGGGACTGCCGCTGCATGGCGCGGATGACCCGGCCGCGCGCGGGGCGCCCGGGCGGGAGGTCCCCGACGCCGGCGATCTGCGACTCGTAGGCCATCAGCCCGACGAGGTCGAGCGAGGGCCGCTTGAGGATCCGCTCGGCGAACGCGCTCACCTCGGCGGGGGTGCGCAGCGGCGAGCGCAGCGCGCCGATCCGGACCCGGCCGCCGAGCGGCCGGTAGGAGGCGTCGATGTCGATGCAGACGCGGATCCGCCGGTCACCCGCGGCGCCCTCGATCAGTTCGAGGTGCTCGGGGGAGTCGACCATCAGCGTGATGGCGCGGGCCGCCGCCGGGTCGGCGGCGAGCGCGGCGATGGCGGTGCGGTCGGCGGTCGGGTAGGCGACCAGGATGTCGTCGCTGACGCCCCGCTCGGCCAGCCACAGCGCCTCGGGGAGGGTGAACGCCATGACCCCGGCGAACCCGTCCATGGCGAGGACGTCCTCCAGGAGCGCCCGGCAGCGCACGGACTTGCTGGCGACGCGGATCGGCTTGCCGGCGGCGCGGCGCACGAGGCCGGCGGCGTTGGCGCGGAAGGCCGCGAGGTCGACGACGGCGAACGGCGCCTCGATCCCGGCGGTCGCGGCGTCATAGCGGTCCCGGAGGTTCATGCTCGTCACACTGCCACACTAACCGCTAATGTGAAAAGCTCTCACGTACCGCCGCCGGGCTCTCACGCACCGCCGCGGGGATGGGACGCGAAGAAGTCCCACAGCATGGGGGCGGCCTCGTCCGGCCACTCGTGCCCGCCGCCCTGGATCTTGCAGAAGGTCACCGCCACGCCCCGCCGGCCCTTCCCGGTGCTCCGGCAGTCGGTGTCGCCGCCGCGCGCCTTCACCGGCTCGTGCGGCTCGGGCAGCCCGGCGCGCTTGCGCCAGAACTCGACCGCCTCGGACACGGGCGGGAACGGGCGCTTGTCGTTGAAGTCGCGGTCGCCGCCCCCGTGGAACGGGACGTTCCGGTCCGCCGTCCCGTGGAAGATCATCGCGGAGACCGGGCGGTCCGGATCGCAGCGGGTCACCAGCGCGCCCTCGACGACCCCGATCGCCGCCACCTTGTCCGGCTTCTCGCAGGCCATCCTGTACGCCATGCCCGCGCCGTTGGAGAACCCGGTCACGTAGACGCGCTCCGGGTCGGCGAGGCCGGCGCCCGTCAGCTCGTCGATCAGCTTGGTCAGGAACCCGACGTCGTCGATGTCGCCGATCTTTGCGGCGCCGCAGCAGTCGCCCGCGTTCCAGGTGGTCATGAAGCCGTCGGGGTAGGCCACGAGGAAGCCGTGCTCGTCCGACAGCGCGTCGAAGCCGGTCAGGTCCTCCATCTTGCCCATGTTCGCGAGCCCGCCGTGCAGGGCGATGACGAGCGCGGGCGGGTCGGCGGGCCTGCCGTCCTCCCACTCGCCGTCCGACACCTTGGCCGGGACGTGCAGGAGGAACTCGCGGTGCCCGAACGTCCCCACGTCGATCTTCTGCTTGTGCGTGCCCCGGGAGGTGGGGATCCCATCGACCTTCGCGGGGCGCCCGCCCTTCTCGCCCTTCGTGCCGTGCTCCTCGGTGCAGCCCGCCAGGACGCAGCCCGCCAGGACGAGGGTGACCGCCAGTGCCACGAGCAGGATTCGCCGCATGCAGGCAAAACTAACCTCAACGGAAGCCCGCAAACTACTCATCAGTAAACGAAGCGGCCCGTGCCGCGACGACGACTCCTTTCACCGGGGTGACACGGTGAAAGGACGGCGGCGGGATGCCCGGAGGCCGCGTAAGCTCGAAGGGATCCCTTCCGAGCCGCCGCGTCGCGATAAGAGTGAGACCGTTGAGCGAATTCGTCCTGACCCTGTCCTGCCCGGACCGGCCCGGCATCGTCGCGGCCGTCTCGGGACTGCTGGCCGAGCGCGGGTGCAACATCCTGGAGAGCCAGCAGTTCGGCGACGGCGAGTCCGGCACGTTCTTCATGCGGGTGCAGTTCGCGGCGCTGGACGACACCGACCCCGACGAGCTGCGCGGCGCGTTCGCGTCGCTGGCGCCCGAGCTCGGGCTGGAGTGGCGGCTGCACCCGCTCGCCGAGCGGCAGCGCGTCCTGATCATGGTGTCGAAGGGCGGGCACTGCCTGAACGACCTGCTCTACCGGACGCGGTCGGGGCTGCTCGACATCGACATCGTCGCCGTCGCGTCCAACCACCCCGACCTGCGTCCCCTCACCCAGTCGTACGGGATCGACTACCACCACCTCCCGGTGGGGCCCGGCGGCAAGGCGGCGCAGGAGGCGGAGATCCTGACGCTGGTCGAGCACTACCGCGCCGACCTCGTCGTCCTCGCCCGCTACATGCAGATCCTGTCCGACGACTTCTGCGCCAAGCTGCCGGGGCGGATCATCAACATCCACCACTCGTTCCTGCCGAGCTTCAAGGGCGCCCGCCCCTACCACCAGGCGCACGCGCGCGGCGTCAAGCTGATCGGCGCCACCGCGCACTACGTCACCGCCGACCTGGACGAGGGGCCGATCATCGAGCAGGAGGTCGCGCGCGTCGACCACACCCACAGCCCGGAGGAGCTGGTGGCGGTCGGGCGCGACGTCGAGTGCCTCGCGCTGGCCCGCGCGGTCCGCTGGCACGCCGAGCACCGCGTCCTGCTCAACGGCGACCGGACCGTCGTCTTCCGCTGACCTGCGGTTTTCCGTGAGATGTCGGCATGGCGTGTTTCACTCTGCGTGGCCATGCCTCACGATGAGTGAGGATGTCGGACGTGCCGATGGCTCACGGGGGTGGCTATGGCCGAGGCGTTGGTCCATGACCTGATCGAGGAGGAGCGGAGCCGCCGGGAGGCCCGGCGGCTGGCCCTCCGCGCGTTCCGGCCGCGCCGCGCGTTCGCGGGGTTCGCCGCGGCGCTGCTGGTGACGGCGGCGGGCGGGACGGCCGCGATCGAACTGCTGGCCGCGGCCCTCGGGTCCGCGGTGCACCCGGTGCCGGGGGTGGCCGCGCTGGCCGGCGTCCTGCGCCGGCGCACGTGGGACGACCCGAACGTCCTCGTGGTCGCGGGGGCGGTCGCCGCGCTCGGGGCCGCGTTCCTGGCCGCGGCGCTGCCCGGCCGGCTGCGCGGGGTGCCGCTGGACGGCGCCGACCCGCGCCAGGCCGGCCTCATCGGGCGGGCCGCGCTGCGCCGGTCGCTGGCCGACGCGGCGCTCGGCGTCCCCGGCATCGAGCGGGCCCGCGTCCGCGGCCTCGGGGTGTTCCGGCGGGGCCTGGTCGTGCGGGCCGGCACCCACTACCGGAACCCGGCGAACCTGGCCGACCTGGTCCGGGCCGCCGTCGACGCGCGCCTGGACGGGATCGAGCCGATGCACCGGCCGGACGTCGAGGTCCGGCTCGGCTGGCGGAAGGACTGACGATGCGGATCGCGATCGCGATGACCGGGGCGGTGCTGCTGCTGGCCGGCGCGTCCGCCGCCGCCCTCGGGCTGGGCGCGTTCGACGCGTTCGGCGCCCTGTCGGGCCGGCCGCTGCTCGACCCCGCGCTGGTGCGGTTCGCGGACGGCGCCGGGTGGTTCCTGCCGGCCGCGGCGGGCGCCGCCGAGGCGCTGGCGCTCGCCGGGCAGCTGTGGCTCGTCCTGCAGTGCCGCACGCTGGTCCACCGGTGGTGGCCCGACCTGGACGCCGAGACCCGCGCCCGGGAGCGGGCGGCCCGCGGCGACCTCGACCGGGACGTGCGCGCGCTGCCCGGCGTCGAGGACGTCCGCGCCCGCCTCACCGGCACCGCCGACCGGCCGCGCCTGCTGCTGACCGTCTCCTGCGCGGGCGACACGCTGGTCGGCGAGGTGTACGGGGAGCTGGGCGCGGGACCGGTGGAGCGCTACCGGCGCGCGATCGGGATGCCCGACCTGCCGGTGGTGGTGCGCTTCCGCCCGGTGTTCGCGCGCCCCCGCCGCCGCGACCCGCAGCCCGAGACCGCCTGACGGCCGCCCGGCGCCGGCCGAGTGGCACCGGCCGCCCGGCACCGGCCGCCGGGCACCCCTGCCGTATCCGGCGGCGTGTCGAGAATCGGCGGAAGAGCGGCGCCCGTCCCGGGTCGATCCGGGACGGGCGCCCGCTCGTCGGCGGACGCCCATGCGCCGGGACGGACGGCGCATGCACACGGCGGGCGCCCGCGGTGGGGGGAGGCCGCGCAGGTCGGGAGCGTGGTCGGCGCAGGGGCGGACCCTGCGCCGCCACTATGCGACATTCCTGTGACGGCGGTCACGCTTGTGTACATTTCGTTCACGGCGTGTCCGGAACGGGAGGTGCGAGCATCCGATGCGGCGTCCCCACTGGGCGGTGCCCGCGAACTGGAGCGTGGCCCGGCAGCTGCTCGTGCTGCAGGCCGCGATCGTCGGGCTGCTCGTCGCGGCCGGCGCCGTCCTCGCCTACCTGGACGCCGGCCGGTCCGCGGACGACGGCGCGGCGCAGACCGTCACGGCGGTGGCGCTGAGCATCGCGGACGCGCAGAACGTCCGGGCGGCGCTCGCCGCCCCCGATCCGAGCGCGCTGCTGCAGCCGTACGCCGAGCGCGTCCGGTACGACACCGGCGTCGACTTCATCACGATCATGAGCCCGCAGGGGATCCGGTACACGCACCCGAACCCGGCCCGGATCGGCGGGCACTTCGTCGGCAACACCGCGCCGGCCGTCGCCGGCCGCACGTTCACCGAGACCTACACCGGCACGCTCGGCCCGTCCGTGCGGACCGTCACGCCGGTCTTCGACGACGAGCACGAGGTCGTGGCGCTCGTCGCGGTCGGCATCACGGTCCGGGTGATCACCGCCGAGCTGCGGCAGCGGCTGCTGGCGCTCGCCGCCGTCGCCGGCATCGTGCTCGCCGCGGGGATGGCCGGCAGCTACCTCGTCTCGGCCCGGCTGCGCCGGCAGACCCGCGGCGTCGCGCCCGGCGAGCTGCGCGAGATGTTCGAGTACTACGAGGCGATCCTGCACGCCGTCCGGGAGGGCCTGCTCATCCTCGACCGGGCGGGGCGCGTCGTGCTGTGCAACGACGCCGCCCTCGACCTGCTCGGCCTGCGCTCCGGCCGGCCGGACGGCGCGGCGCGGGCGCGGCCCGGCCGGTCGCCGGTGCTGCCCGCGCCCGACCTGCGCGGGCGCCCCGTCACCGAGCTCGGCCTGCCGGACGAGCTGGTCGCCACGCTCGTCGCGCCGGAGCCGCGCTCGGACGAGATCCATGTCGGCGACACCCGCGTCCTGGTGGTGAACACCTCGCCCGTCCGGTCCCGCGACCGGGCGATGGGCAACGTCGTCACCTTCCGCGACCACACCGAGCTGCAGAGCCTGAACGGCGAGCTGGACACCGTCCGCGGCTTCGCCGAGTCGCTGCGCTCGCAGGCGCACGAGGCCGCGAACCGCCTGCACACGGTGGTGTCGCTGGTCGAGCTGGGCCGGCCCGACCAGGCCGTCGCGTTCGCCACCGCCGACCTCGCGGCCGCGCAGCGCCTCACCGACCGGGTCGTCGGCTCCGTCACCGAGCCCGTCCTCGCGGCGCTGCTGCTGGGCAAGTCGGCCGAGGCCGCCGAGCGCGGCGTCGAGCTGGTCATCAGCGAGGACACCGCGATCGAGGGGACGGTCGAGGTCCGCGACCTCGTCACCATCCTCGGCAACCTGATCGACAACGCGGTGGAGGCGGCGATCGCGAACGCGCCCGCCCGGCCGCCGCGGGTCGTCGTCACCGCGCGGGAGGACGCCGGTACGCTCCTGCTGGAGGTGTCCGACAGCGGGCGGGGCGTCGACCCGTCCGACGTGCCCGACATGTTCCGGCGCGGCTGGACGACCAAGACGTCGGGCGGCTGGCCGGTGGGGCACGGGCTCGGCCTCGCGCTGGTCGGCCAGGCCGTGCGGCGGCACGGCGGCGAGATCCGGGTGGGGCACGACGACGGCGCCGTGTTCACCGTCCGCATCCCCCTGGACCAGCGATGATCGAAGTGCTCGTCGTCGAGGACGACCCGGTGGCCGCCGAGGCGCACCGCACCTACGTGGAGCGCGTCTCCGGCTTCACCGTCGCCGGGGTCGTGCACTCCGGCGCGGACGCGCTCCGCTTCTGCGAGCGGAACCCCGTCGACGTCGTGCTCCTCGACTTCTACCTGCCGGACACGCACGGCCTCACCGTCTGCCGCGCGCTCCGCGCCGGAGGCCGCGACGTGGACGTCATCGCCGTCACCTCCGCCCGCGACCTGGCGGTGATCCGCTCGGCCGTCTCCGTGGGCGTCGTCCAGTACCTCCTCAAGCCGTTCACGTTCGCCTCCCTGCGCGACAAGCTCGACCGCTACGCCCGCTTCCGCGAGCAGGCGGCCCGCGTCGGCGAGGTCAGCGGCCAGGCCGACGTGGACGGGATGCTCGCCACCCTGCGCACCCCCGACCACCGGGCGCTGCCGAAGGGCATGAGCGACGAGACGCTCCAGGCCGTCACCGACGTGCTGTCCAGCGCGTCGGAGGGCCTGTCGGCCGCCGCGGCCGCCGACCTCACCGGCGTCTCCCGCGTCACCGCGCGCCGCTACCTGGAGTACCTGGCGCAGAACGGCATGGCTCAGCGCAAACCGCACTACGGGCAGGTCGGCCGCCCGGAAGTGCGCTTCTACCCCTGCTAGACGGGGTACCTATGGGACGACAGTGAAGCGACATCGGGGGAGTCGTCGTGACCGACAAGCCTGGCAAGCCCGAGGGCGGGGCGAACACCCAACCGGAGCGCGCGGAGGACCCGCCCCGCGCCGAGCAGGCGGCGGGCAAGCCCCAGAAGAAGAAACCGGGCGACGCGGCCCGCAAGATGCGCGCGATGTTCGAGGGCCGCTGACGGCCGCACCCTGACGCCCGGACGCGAGTCCGGGCGTTCCCATGTTTGCGACACCTTTGGGTGTGATTTGTCGGCCATATCCCCGTACGGGACTAACGTCCGAAGTGAACGTGACGTCGAGGGCATCGAGGAGGCGTGCTTGTCCCACCGTGAGAAGCCGGGCGGCTCCGATCGGGGGCCCTTCGACGTATGGAGGGAACAGACGGACCACGGCATGGGCCCCTCCCGCTGAGCGGCCCGACACCCGGGGACCACGGCATCAGGCCGCGGCCCCCGGGTTTTGTCATGCGGCCCCGGGGCCGATGTGAGGCATCGCACCCGGCAGGGTGGGTTGTGTTTTCCAACTCAGTGGCCGGATACTGGCGGGGGAGCGAGTTGGAAAAACCAACGGAGGTGGCGGACATGCGGGACGCGGTGATCGTGGAGGCGGTGCGGACTCCGCTGGGCAAGGGCAAGGCGAACGGGTTCCTGCACGGCGACCATCCGGCCGACCTGCTGGCGCGGACGCTGAAGTCGCTCGTCGAGCGGGCCGGGATCGACCCGGCGGAGGTCGACGACGTCATCGGCGGCGTCGTCACGCAGGCCGGCGACCAGGCGCTCAACGTCACCCGGACGGCCGTGCTCGCCGCCGGGTTCCCCGAGAGCGTCCCCGCCATGACCGTCGACCGGCAGTGCGGCTCGTCCCAGCAGGCCCTGCACATCGCGGCGCAGGGCGTGCGGAGCGGCGCCTACGACATCGCGATCGCCTGCGGGGTCGAGTCGATGTCGCGGGTGCCGATGGGGTCGAGCGTCCTGCCGGGGAGCGACCCGTTCGGGACGATGCTGCGCGAGCGGTACCCGGACGGGCTCGTCGGGCAGGGCATCAGCGCCGAGCTGATCGCCGCCCGCTGGGGCCTCGCGCGCGAGGAGCTCGACGCCTACGCCTACGAGTCGCACCGCCGCGCCGCCGACGCGTGGAAGAACGGCGAGTTCGACCGGGAGGTCGCCTGGGCGGGGCAGTGGGACGAGACCGTCCGCCCGGGGACGTCCCCGGAGGTCCTCGCCGGGCTCAAGCCGGCCTACTACGACGAGCGCACGGCCGAGCGCTTCCCGGAGATCGAGTGGAAGATCACCGCGGGCAACGCGTCCCCGGTCAACGACGGCGCCGCCGCCGTCCTGGTCATGGGCGCGGACGTGGCCGAGCGCCTCGGCCTGCGCCCCCGCGCCCGCTTCCACGCGTTCGCGGTGACCGGCGACGACCCGCTGCTGATGCTCACCGCGATCATCCCGGCGACCGAGAAGGTGCTCCGGCGCGGCGGCCTCACCCTGGACGACATCGACCTGTTCGAGGTGAACGAGGCGTTCGCCCCGGTCGTCCTGGCCTGGCAGCGCGAGACCGGCGCCGACCTGGGGCGGGTCAACGTGCGCGGCGGCGCGATCGCGATCGGCCACCCGCTCGGCGCCAGCGGCGCCCGCATCATGACGACGCTGCTGCACGCCCTGGAGGACCGCGGCGGGCGGTTCGGCCTCCAGACCATGTGCGAGGCGGGCGGCATGGCCAACGCCACCATCGTCGAAAGGCTCTGACTAGGCTTCGTGCCATGCCCAAGGACGCCGACCCGCGCGAATGCTCGGTCGCCGACACCCTCGACCTGGTCGGCGAGCGCTGGAGCCTCCTCGTGATCCGCGAGCTGAGCTACGGCGTGCGGCGGTTCGACCGGATCGTGCGCAACACGGGCGCGTCCCGCGACATCCTGGCGTCCCGGCTGCGCAAGCTGGAGGCGAACGGCATCATCCGGCGCGAGCGCTACAGCGACCACCCGGCCCGCTACGAGTACCACCTGACGCCCGCGGGCGCGGAGCTGTGCGACGTGCTGCTCGTGCTGATGCGGTGGGGCGACCGGCACCTGCACCCCGACGACCCGCCCGTCCGCTGGCAGCACTCCTGCGGCGAGCCGGTCAGCCCCGTGGTCGTCTGCCGCCACTGCGGCGGCGAGGCCCGCGTGGGCGCCCACTCACCCACCGGCCGCGGCGCCCGCACCTCCTGAGGCCGCGTCCAGCAGGGCGCGGGCGCCGGTCCGCGCCCGCGCGGCCGCGGCGGGGTCGCCGTGGACGCCGGCCACCACGATCGCCCCCTCGGCGAGCAGGTAGACCGCCTCGGCGGCGGCCGGGGCGACGGCGGAGACCAGCTCGGCCACCTGGTCGTGGAAGGCGCGCTTGTGCGCGCGGGCCGCCTCCGCGATCGCCGGGGCCGACGGGCCGAGCTCGCCGTGCGCGTTGACCCACGCGCAGCCGCGGAACCCGGGCTCGGCGAACCAGGCGCCGAGCCAGTCGAACAGCGCGAGCACGCGCTCCCGGGGGTCGGGCACGGTGTCCAGGTGGGCGGCCAGCGCTCCGCGCCAGCGCCGGTCGCGGCGGTCCAGGACGGCGACGATCAGCGCCTCCTTGGTGGGGAACAGCCGGTAGACGCGCTTGAGGGGGAGCCCGGCGGCGTCCCGCAGCTCGTCCATGCCGACGGCCTGGATGCCCTTCCGGTAGAAGAGGTCCTCGGCGACGTCGAGCAGCGTGCGGCGGTCCAGGGCCTGCTGCTCCTCGGTGATCGCTGCGGGCATCGCCACTCCGGCTTGACGTTGAGAACGGACGTTTTCTACCTTAGGCGACGTAGATTGAGAACGTACGTTCTCAACTTGAGGAGGCCACGATGCCGGAAGACCGCCCGCCCTACCCGCCGTTCACCGAGGAGACCGCCCGGCAGAAGGTCCAGGCCGCCGAGGACGCCTGGAACACACGCGACCCGGAGCGGGTCGCGTCCGCCTACACGCCGGACTCGGTGTGGCGGAACCGGGACCGGTTCATCACCGGCCGGGACGAGATCATCGCCTTCCTGAAGGAGAAGTGGGAGCGGGAGCTCGACTACGCGCTGCGCAAGAGCCTGTGGGGCTTCCGGGAGAACCGGATCGCCGTCCGGTTCCAGTACGAGTGGCACGACGACGGCGGCCAGTGGTGGCGCAGCTACGGCAACGAGCTGTGGGAGTTCGACGAGCGCGGCCTGATGCGCCGCCGCGAGGCGAGCATCAACGACGTGCGGATCGCCGAGTCCGACCGCCGCATCCGCGGCCCGCGCCCTGAGGCCGAGCACGGCGCCGACATCCCGATCCGGTAGCGGTCACCGCTCCGCGGCCAAGCGGACGCCCAGGCCGATGAAGAGGGTCCCCACCGCCGTGTTGAGCCGCCGCCGCGCCGCGCGGCGGCGGCGCAGCCAGTCCCCGATCCGGCCCGCGAGGACGCCGACCGTGCCGTCCACGAGGAACTCCAGCACGATCAGGACCGCCCCCAGGAGCGCGAACTGCAGCCACACGTGCCCCAGCGCCGGATCGATGAACTGGGGCAGGAAGGCGATCGTGAAGGTGACCATCTTCGGGTTCAGCAGGTTGGTCAGCAGCCCGTTGAGGTAGGCCCGCCGGCCCGACACGCCCGCCGGCGCCGCGTCCGGCACGTCCCCGCGGTGCCGCAGGGTCTGGACGCCCAGGTAGACCAGGTACGCGGCGCCCGCGGTCCGCACCACCGTGAACGCGACCGGCACCGCCGCGAACAGCGCCGCCAGCCCGGCCGCGGCCACCGCCACGTGGACGGCCTCGCTCGTCGCGACCCCGGCCGTGGCGAGCAGCCCGGCCCGCGCGCCGCCCCGCATCCCGCAGCCGAGGACGAACAGCATGTCGGGCCCGGGAATGACCATGGCGACGACCGAGGTCGCGAAGAACAGGGCGAGCAGGTGCGGATCGACGGGCATGCCGTGATCCTCACACGCCGCGGCCCGCCCGGGGAAATCGGATCAGGCGGGGCCGCGGCGCTCGGGGCGGTCAGTCGAGGCAGAACTCGTTGCCCTCGGGGTCGGCCATCACGATGTGGCCGGCGCCGAGCGGGGGCGCCGGATCGTGGCGCTGGAGGCGGGCGGCGCCGAGGGAGACGAGGCGTCCGGCCTCGGTCTCCAGGGCGGCCATCCGGGCGTCGCCCTCAAGGCCGGGCGCGGCCCGGACGTCCAGGTGCACGCGGTTCTTGGCCTGCTTGCCCTCCGGGACGCGCTGGAAGAAGAGGCGGGGGCCGGCGCCCTCGGGGTCGACCACCGCCGAGGCGTCGTTGCGCCGCTCGGGCGGGACGCCCATCGCCTCCAGGGCCTCGTCCCAGGACGCGAAGCCGCCGGGCGGGTCCTGCAGCCGGTAGCCGAGGACCTCGGCCCAGAACGCCGCGAGGGCGGCCGGGTCGGCGCAGTCGAAGGTGATCTGTACGTCGCGGGCCATGTCAGCTCGCCTCCCGTCGGGTGTGCAGGTAGAGGTCGCGGAGCAGGCTCACCTCGGCGAGGTGGTGGATCAGCTCCCGGTTGATGTGCAGGACGAGCGTCGCCATCGGCTCCTCGGCGTACGGGCCCTCGGCGGGCCCGCAGGGGCGCGCCAGGCCCTCCTCGCCCAGGGACTCGACGCCCGCCAGCCAGGTCGCGTACTCGGCGTCGAGCTGCGCCAGCGCCCCGGCGGCGGTCCCGGCGTACTCGAACGTGTCGTAGTCCGTGGCCGCGCGGCCGAAGTGCGAGGCGCTGCGCATCGCGAGCACGCCGACGATGACGTGCGCGAGCCGCCAGGCGACCGTCGTGAACGGCGGCGGGTCGGGCGGCGGGAACGCGAAGTCGATCGTCATCGCGCCGGCCCCGGCCCGCACCGGTGCGGTGCCGGTGCCGCGCGGGCGGACGCTCCAGCAGCCGGGGGCCGGCTCCCAGAAGTACTCGTCGTCCGTGAGCCCGTCGAGGCGGGGGCGGAGCTGGTTGTCCCAGTGCCAGGCGATCTGGTCCCGGAGCATGGTGTTCCACGTCATGGCACCCAGCCTTCCCCCAATTGCGGACAGGAATGTTCCGCGATGTGTGCCACGATGACCGCGTGACCGTTGAGGCGACGACCGAGCGGGTGCTGCGGCTGCTCGCGCTGCTGCAGCGCAGGCCGTCCTGGACCGCCGCCGAGCTCGCCGCCGAGCTCGGGGTGACCGACCGCTCGGTGCGCCGCGACGTGGAGCGGCTGCGCGCGCTCGGGTACCCCGTCCGCGCGGCGGCGGGCGTCGGCGGCGGCTACCGGCTCGGCGCGGGCACCCGGCTGCCGCCGCTGCTGCTGGACGACGAGGAGGCGATCGCGACCGCGGTGTCCCTGCGCATGGCCTCGGGCGGCACGGTCGCCGGGGCGGGCGAGGCGGCGCTGCGGGCGCTGGCGAAGCTCGACCAGGTGATGCCGCCCCGGCTGCGCGCCGAGGTGCGCGCGGTGCACGGCGCCACCGAGACCCTCGTCGGCCCCGGGGTCGAGATCGACGCCGAGGTGCTCGTGACGCTCGCGCGGGCCTGCCGCGACGCCGTCCGGGTGCGGTTCCGGTACGCCGCCCCCGGCGGCGGGGAGCGGGAGCGCACGGTGGAGCCGGTGCGGATGGTCGCCACCGCCCGCCGCTGGTACCTGATGGCCTGGGACGTCGACCGCGGCGACTGGCGCACGTTCCGGCTCGACCGGATGCGCGAGGTGGCGGCGACGACCTGGCATTTCCGGCCGCGGGAGCATCCGGACCCGGTCGCCTACGTCCAGCGCTCCGTCACGGAGGCGCCTTACCGCCACCTCGCCCGGGTGCGGCTGCGGGCCGAGGCCGCCCGGGTGCGGGAGCTGGTGCCGCCCCAGGTGGGCCGGGTCGAGGAGGACCGCGACGGCTGGTGCGTCCTCGTCGCGGGCGGGGACGATCTCGATTGGCTCGCCGTGCACGTGGTGCGCCTGGGCTTCGAGGCCGAGGTGCTGGAGCCCGCCGAGCTGCGGGCCGCCGCCGCCCGGCTCGCCCGCCGCCTGGCGGCGATGTCCGGGGTCAGCATTCGATGACGTTGACGGCCAGGCCGCCGCGCGAGGTCTCCTTGTACTTGTCGAGCATGTCGCGGCCGGTGTCCCGCATGGTCTTGACGGCCTTGTCGAGGGTGACGAAGTGGCGGCCGTCGCCGCGCAGCGAGATGCGCGCGGCGCTGATGGCCTTGATGGCGCCGATCGCGTTCCGCTCGATGCAGGGGACCTGGACCAGGCCGCCGACCGGGTCGCAGGTCAGGCCGAGGTTGTGCTCGATGCCGATCTCGGCGGCGTTCTCGACCTGCTCGGGGGTGCCGCCCAGGACCTCGGTGAGGCCGGCGGCGGCCATGGAGCAGGCGGAGCCGACCTCGCCCTGGCAGCCGACCTCGGCGCCGGAGATCGAGGCGTTCTGCTTGAACAGGACCCCGATCGCGCCCGCGGTGAGGAGGAAGCGGACGATGCCCTCGTCGCCGCCGGGCAGGAAGCGGTCGTAGTAGTGCAGGACGGCCGGGACGATGCCGGCGGCGCCGTTCGTGGGGGCGGTGACGATGCGCCCGCCGGCGGCGTTCTCCTCGTTCACCGCGAGCGCGAAGAGGGTGACCCAGTCCATCGCGTGGAGCGGGTCGGACGCCTTCTCGGCCGAGAGCCCGCGGTGGAGCTGGGGCGCGCGGCGGCGCACCTTCAGCCCGCCGGGGAGGAGGCCCTCCCGGGTGCAGCCCCGGGCCACGCAGTCCTGCATGACGCGCCAGAGGGCGAGCAGCTCCTCGCGGACCTCCTCGGGGGTGCGGCCGAACGCCGTCTCGTTCTCCAGCATCAGCGCGGAGACGGACAGGCCCGTCTCGCGGCAGCGGTCGAGGAGGGCGGCGGCCGTGTCGAACGGGTGGGGGAGGACGGTGTCGTCGGCCTTGATGCGGTCGGCGCCGGTGGCGTTCTCGTCCACGACGAAGCCGCCGCCGACCGAGTAGTAGACCTTGGACCGCAGCTCTTCGCCGCCGCCGGCGTAGGCGGTGAAGCGCATGCCGTTGGGGTGGCCGGGCAGCGACTCCCTGCGCTCGAAGCGCAGGTGCTCGTTGACCACGAAGGGGATGTCGTGGTCGTCGAAGAGGCGCAGCGCCCCGCGTTCGCGGATCGCCGCCAGGCGTTCGTCCACCCGGTCCACGTCGACCAGTTCCGGCTTGTCGCCCTCCAGGCCGAGCATGACGGCCTTGTCGCTGCCGTGGCCCTTACCGGTGAGGCCTAGCGAGCCGTAGAGCACGACCCGCACCGAGGCGGTCTTCTCCAGCAGCCCGTCGCGTTCCAGGCCGCGGGCGAAACGGTGGGCCGCCGCCATCGGGCCGCCGGTGTGGGACGACGACGGGCCGATGCCGATCTTGAACAGGTCGAAGACGCTGATGGCCATGAGCTACCTCGTTGTAGCTGCGCCCCCTCCCGGCGGCGGGAGGGGGCGCGGAGACGTCACAGGTCGGGATACAGGGGATGCTCGTCCGCCAGCGCCTTCACCCGGGCCGCGAGGGCGTCGCGGTCGAAGGACGGCTGGAGGGCGAGCGCGATCACGTCCGCGACCTCCGCGAAGTCGTCGGCGGTGAAGCCGCGGGTGGCGAGGGCCGGCGTGCCGATGCGCAGGCCGGACGTGACCATCGGCGGGCGCGGGTCGTTCGGCACCGCGTTGCGGTTCACCGTGATGCCGACGTCGTGCAGGCGGTCCTCGGCGTCGCGCCCGGTGAGGTCGGAGTCCACCAGGTCGACCAGGACGAGGTGGACGTCCGTCCCGCCGGTGAGGACCTTCACGCCCGCCTTGGCGGAGTCCTCGGCGAGGAGGCGCTCCGCGAGCAGCTTCGCGCCCTCGACGGTGCGGGCCTGCCGGGCCTTGAACTCCTCCGACGCGGCGATCTTGAGGGCGACGGCCTTGGCGGCGATCACGTGCTCCAGCGGGCCGCCCTGCATGCCGGGGAACACCGCCGAGTTGATCTTCTTGCCGAACTCCTCGCGGGCGAGGATCAGCCCGCCGCGCGGGCCGCCGAGCGTCTTGTGCGTGGTCGTCGTGACGATGTCCGCGTGCGGGACCGGCGACGGGTGCAGCCCCGCCGCGACGAGCCCGGCGAAGTGCGCCATGTCGACCATGAGCAGCGCCCCGACCGAGTCGGCGATCTTGCGGAACGCCGGGAAGTCGAGCTGCCGCGGGTACGCCGACCAGCCCGCCACGATCATCTTGGGCCGGTGCTCGGCCGCGAGCGAGGCGACCTCGTCCATGTCGACCAGGCCGTCCTCGGCGCGGACGTGGTACGGCACCACGTTCAGCGTCTTGCCCGAGTAGTTCAGCCGCATCCCGTGGGTCAGGTGGCCGCCGTGCGCGAGGTCGAGCCCCAGGATCGTGTCGCCGTGCTGCAGCAGCGCGAAGTACACCGCCGTGTTGGCCTGCGCCCCGCTGTGCGGCTGGACGTTCGCGTGCTCGGCGCCGAACAGCGCCTTCGCCCGGTCGATGGCGAGCTGCTCGGTGACGTCGACGTACTCGCAGCCGCCGTAGTACCGCCTGCCCGGGTAGCCCTCGGCGTACTTGTTCGTCAGCACGGAGCCCTGCGCCTCCAGCACGGAGACCGGCGCGAAGTTCTCCGACGCGATCATTTCCAGCGTGGACTGCTGGCGGCGCAGCTCCGCGGCGACGGCCTCGGCGACCTCGGGATCGGCCGCCGCGAGGGAGTCGTAGAGGCTCATGCTTCCTCGATCAGCTTCTCGTAGGCGGCCGAGTCGAGCAGGTCGCCGGGCTCGTCGGAGATCCGCACCTTGAAGATCCAGCCCTCGCCGTACGGGTCGTCGTTGATCACCTTCGGCTCGTCCACCACCGCGCTGTTGATCGCGGTGACCTCGCCGCTGACCGGGGAGTACAGGTCGCTCACCGACTTGGTCGACTCGACCTCGCCGCAGGGCTCGCCCGCCTCGACGGTGTCGCCCTCGGACGGCTGCAGCTCGAGGTAGACGATCTCGCCGAGCGCGTCGGCGGCGTGCGCCGTGATGCCGACGGTGACGATGCCGTCCTCGCCGCCGAGGCCGGACACCCACTCGTGCTCTTCGCTGTAGCGGAGCTGCTCCGGAACGCTCACGATGTTCTCTCTCTTTCAGGGACGCTTGTAGAACGGCAGGTCGACCACGTCCACCGGCTCGTGCCGGCCGCGGACGTCCACGGCCAGGCCCGACTCCTCGACGCCGCTGTCGAGGTAGGCCAGGGCGATCGGCTTGCCCAGTGTGGGCGAAGGGGCGCCGCTCGTCACCACCCCGCACGGCGTGCCGCCGGACGTGACGACCTGGTACCCCTTCCGCGGCGCGCGACGCCCGCGCGCGGCCAGTCCCACGAGCCTACGGCCCGGCGGGGTCTGCGCCTGCGCCGCCAGGGCCGCCTTGCCCACGAAATCGACGGGCTTGTCCAGCTTCACGACCCGGCCGAGGCCCGCCTCGAACGGGTTGGTCTCGGCGGTCAGCTCGTTGCCGTACAGCGGCATGCCCGCTTCCAGGCGCAGCGAGTCGCGCGCCGCGAGCCCCGCCGGGACGACCCCGTCCACCGCGGCGAGCGCCCGCCACAGCGGGACCGCGTCGGAGGCGTCCACGAACAGCTCGAAGCCGTCCTCGCCCGTGTACCCGGTGCGGGCGACCAGCGCGTCGACGCCCGCGACCCGGTCCGCCAGGATCGCGTAGTACCTGAGGCCGGCGAGCGTCGCCTCGGTGAACCGTTCGAGGATCTCCTGCGAGCGCGGGCCCTGCAGGGCGATCAGCGCGTAGGCGTCGGAGCGGTCGTCGACGACCGCCTCGAAGCCCGCCGCCCGCTCGGTCAGCGCGTCCCGGACGACGGCGGTGTTCGCGGCGTTCGCGACGACCATCCAGGTCTGCGCTTCGCCCCCGCGGCCGCCTCCCGCCGCCTCCCGGTCGGCGAGCCGGTACACGATCAGGTCGTCGAGGACGCCGCCGTCCGGCGCGCAGAGCATCGTGTAGCGGGCCTTGCCGACCGCCATCGGGGACAGGTTCCCGACCAGCGCGTAGTCGAGGGCCGCCCCGGCGCCCGGCCCGGACACGAAGATCTCCCCCATGTGCGACAGGTCGAACAGCCCGGCGCCGGTGCGGACGGCCTCGTGCTCGGCCGTCTCGCTCCTGTAGCGCAGCGGCATCAGGTAGCCGGCGAAGTCGACCATGTTCGCGCCGAGGTCCCGGTGGACCTCGTGCAGCGGGGTGGTCTTCGGCTCGGCGGACTTTGACTCGGCGGACATCGGTTCGGCTCCTTCGTCACGGGCGCGTGGTCCATCGTCCCACTCGCGCACCGGGCGTCTCGGTGCCTCCCCCTCTGTCATCTGCGCCTGAGAGCTTCACCCGCCTGCACGCGGGCTTTCACCTTCGGCGGGGGACCGGGTCCCCGCTTTCCAGAGGTCGCCTGGCCCGTGCGGTCCGTGGGCCTGAGAGGTTCCGGGGAGGATTTGCTCCTTCGGCGCCCCACGCCGGCTGCGTGGGACTCTCCCGCACGGGATCAACGGCTGACCGCAAATCTAGCAGCGGCCCTGCCCCGCGACCACCCGCCGTCAGCCCGCCGGCGACGGCGACGCGGACAGCGACCTCACGCACGCCCGCAGGGCCGCCTTCATCTTCTCCAGCTCCGCCTTGCCGGGCGTCGTCGACGGGTTCGGGCTCGGCAGTTTCACGCCCTGGCGGTGCATGCAGTCGTTGAACCTCTCGGCCGCGCTGGACGGTCCGGGCGTCGGCGCGCCGCCTTTCCCGGGCGCGCCGGACGGCGCCGACGCCGGTGCCGAGGCCGCGGGCGAGGGCGGTGCGCCTTTGCCGTCGCCGGAGCCGCCGTCGCCGGAGCCGCCGTCGCCGGAGCCGCCGCATCCGCTGAGCGCCAGCACGAGCGCCAGCACCGCCACATGACCGAGCTTCAAGGTGGACCTCCGTGCACCGGGGACGGGACCGGCCCATGATGCGCGGGCGGGGCGGCGCGCGGATATCGCGGCGCGTGCCAATGCCGCGGGCCCGGTTTAGCAACTCGCATCAAACGGGCGTCCGCGCAGTCTCGGTTGACTTAAACCGGATCGGGTTCCGTAACGTACCCTGAGTTGGTCACCCGAGATCACCCGCGGTGAGCGCGGGCGCACGAGTTGAAGGGCACGCCGGATGGTCTACCTGGCGGGAATGCTGATCCTGTTCTTCGGCCTGCTGGTGTCCATCGCGCTGCACGAGCTCGGGCATTTCTCCTTCGCCAAGCTCTTCAAGGTGCGGACGACCCAGTTCATGGTCGGGTTCGGGCCGACGATGTGGTCCAGGCGCAAGGGCGAGACCGAGTACGGCGTCAAGTGGATCCCGCTCGGCGGCTACATCCGCATGATCGGGATGCTGCCGCCGCGCAAGGGCGACGCCCCCGGGCAGGTGCGGCAGGTCAGCACCGGCCCGTGGCAGGGGCTCATCGAGTCGGCCCGCGGCGCCGCGATGGAGGAGATCAGGCCGGGCGACGAGGACCGCGTGTTCTACGCCAAGAAGTGGTGGCAGAAGATGCTCATCATGTTCGGCGGCCCCGCGATGAACCTGGTGCTCGCGGTGATGTTCTTCGCGATCCTGCTGATGGGGATCGGCGTCAAGCAGCCGCAGCCGGTGATCGAGCAGGTCCACGACTGCATGGTGCCCGCCAGCCAGTCGCAGCTGAAGGACTGCCCGGCGAACGCCGCCCCCACCCCGGCCGCGCAGGTCGGGCTGAAGGCCGGCGACCGTATCGTGTCGTTCGGCGGCAAGAAGATCGACGACTACGACGAGCTGCGGGTGCTGATCCGCGACAGCGGCGGCAGGACCGTCCCGATGACCGTCGAGCGCGGCGGGCGGAACCTGCGGCTCGACGTGCCGATCACCCGCAACCAGATGCACGACCTGGACGACCCCGACAAGATCGTCAACGTCGGGTTCCTCGGCATCACGCCGGCGCAGGCGATGGAGCGGCAGGGGCCGGGCGCGGTCGCGAGCACGATGACCGACCTGACCGCGCGCACCGCGGGCGCGCTCTTCCGGATGCCGCAGAAGATGGTCGGCGTCTGGAACGCCGCGTTCGGCGACGAGAAGCGCGACCCGAACGGGCCGGTCGGCGTCGTCGGCGTCAGCCGGATCGGCGGCGAGGTCGCCGCGTCCCACGACTACACCGGCGCCGAGAAGGTGTCGTTCTTCGTGATGCTGCTCGGGTCGCTGAACCTCGCGGTCGGGCTGTTCAACCTCGTCCCGCTGCTCCCGCTGGACGGCGGCCACATCGCCGGCGCCCTGCTGGAGGCCGTGAAGAAGGCGTTCGCGAAGATCTTCCGCAGGCCCGACCCCGGCTACGTGGACGTCGCCAAGGCGCTGCCGGTCACGTACGTGATGGCGGTCGTGCTGATCGTCATGGGCGGCCTGCTGATCTACGCCGACCTCGTGAACCCCGTCACCGTCACGGGATAGCGGGCATCTCGCCCGTCTTCCGGAAATCGTTCAGCGCGGCGAGGTAGGGCTCGATGTCGAGGCCCTGCGCGGCGAGCCACGCGTCCGACCCGTAGGTGCCGGAGTAGCGCTCGCCGCCGTCGCAGATCAGCGTGACGACGCTGCCGCGCTCGCCGCGCGCCCGCATCTCCGCGATCAGCTCCGCCGCGCCCCACATGTTGGTGCCGGTCGAGCCGCCCACGTTGCGGCCGCTGACCTCGGCCGTCCAGCGCATCGCCGCGACGGACGCCGCGTCCGGCACCCGGATCATCCGGTCGATGACCGTCGGCAGGAACGACGGCTCCACGCGGGGCCGGCCGATGCCCTCGATCCGCGAGCCGGCCGCCGTCCGGTCCGGGTCGCCGTCGGCGAACGAGCCGTGGAACGCCGAGCCCTCGGGGTCGACGACGGCGAGCCGCGTCTGGAACCGCCGGTAGCGCGCGTACCGGCCGATCGTCGCGGACGTCCCGCCGGTGCCCGCGCCGACCACGATCCAGGACGGCTCCGGGAACCGCTCCAGCCGCATCTGCTCGAAGATCGACTCGGCGATGTTGTTGTTGCCGCGCCAGTCCGTCGCGCGCTCGGCGTAGGTGAACTGGTCCATGAAGTGCCCGCCGCACCCGGCCGCGAGCCGCCGCGCCTCGTCGTAGATCGCGGACGGGTCGTCCACCAGGTGGCAGCGGCCCCCGTGGAACTCGATCAGCTGGATCTTCTCCGGGCTGGTCGAGGCGGGCATCACCGCGATGAACGGCAGGCCGAGCAGCCGCGCGAAGTACGCCTCCGACACCGCCGTGGACCCGCTGGACGCCTCGATGACCGTGGTGTCCTCGCGGATCCAGCCGTTGGCCAGCCCGTAGAGGAACAGCGACCGCGCGAGCCGGTGCTTCAGCGAACCCGTCGGGTGGACCGACTCGTCCTTCAGGTACAGGTCGATGCCCCACTCCGGCGGCAGCGGGAACACGTGGAGGTGCGTGTCCGCGCTGCGGTTGGCGTCGGCGTCGACCAGCCGGATCGCCTCGGCGATCCAGGCCCGGTACCCGGGATCGCAGCGGTCCACGATGCGGCTCACGTCGGTGTTCTCCTCGATCGTCGTCGATCGGCCGGGTCCCACGATATCCGCGCATGTCACGGTGCATCATGGAGGCAGCGGGGGGCAGATGATCGAGATGTTCGACGAACGGATCGTGGCGACCGGGCGGCTCCCGCTGTTCGGCTTCTTCGTCGCGTTCCTGATCACTTTCGTGCTGACGCGGGTGAACGTCCGGCTGATCCGGGCGGACGTGCGCTGGTGGTTCAACAACGTGACCGCCGGCGACGTGCACATCCACCATGTCGTGTTCGGCGTCGTCCTGATGCTGGCGGGCGGGGTCGGCAGCCTCGCCGTACCGGACGCCTACACGGGCCTGAGCGTCGCGGCCGCCGCAGTGTTCGGCATGGGCTCCGCCCTCGTCCTGGACGAGTTCGCGCTCATCCTGCACCTCCAGGACGTCTACTGGACGGAGAAGGGCCGCGCGTCCGTCGACGCCGTGTTCGTCGCGATCGCGGTGACCGGGCTGCTGCTGCTCGGGATCCGCCCGCTCGGCTACGAGGGCATCGCGCCCGACCCCGGCACCGGCATCCTGACCCGCGTCTACGTGGCGTCCCTGGTCATCAACCTGGTGTTCGCGGTGATCACGCTGCTCAAGGGCAAGATCTGGACCGGCCTCATCGGCCTGTTCGTCCCCGCCCTGCTGATCGTCGGCGCGATCCGGGTGGCGCGGCCGGGCTCCCCGTGGTCGCGCTGGCGCTACCCGCCGGATTCGCGCCGCTACCAGCGGGCCGTCCGCCGGGAGAGGCAGATCCGCCGGCCGCTCATCCGCGGCAAGATCTGGGTGCAGGAGTTCATCGCGGGGCGGCACGACCTCATCCCGCCCGACCTGCTGCAGCGCCGCGCGGACGCGGCCGAGCGCGCCCGCGTCCGGCGGCTCGAACGCGCCGAGCGGCGCGCCGCCGCCCGCGAGGAGCGCCGCGCCGCCGCCCGCGCCGAACGCAAGGCCGCCGACCGCGCGGAGCGCCGCGCCGAGCGCCGGGCGCAGCGCCGCGCCGAGCGCCGTGCCGCCCGCGGTACCGGCCGCGGTACCGGCCGCGGTACCGGCCGCGGTACCGGCCGCGGTACCGGCCGGACCCCGTCGCCTCGGGTGAAGGGCAGGGCCGTGTCCCGCATGCGGGCCCGCGCGGCCGCGCGGCGGGTGAGCCGCCCCCGGGAGGAGTTCCCGCCGGGCTTCCGCCCCGGCGGACGCCTCCCGCCCGCCCCGGCGAACCCCGCCGAACCGGCACCGCTCGGCGACACGCCCCGCGGCCCCGGCGAAGAGCCGCCCTGACCGCCCTGACCGCCCTGACCGCACGGCCGGGCACGCGGCCCTCGCCGCGGGCGGGCTAGTCCATGACGGGGGCCACGGCCCGGACGGTGTCGATCGTGTCGGCCTCGGCGGCGGACTTGTCGGGCCGGTACCGCAGCACCCGCGCGAACCGCAGCGCGATGCCGCCCGGATAGCGCGGGCTGTGCTGGACCCCGTCGAACGCGATCTCGACCACCAGCTCCGGCCGGACGTGCACCGTCCAGCCGTCCTCGCGCACGGCCAGCTCCCGCAGCCGCTCGGTCTGCCAGGCGAGCAGCTCGTCGGTGAGCCCCTTGAACGTCTTGCCGAGCATCACGAACCCGCCCGTCTCGGGGTCGCGCGCGCCGAGGTGCAGGTTGGACAGCAGCCCCTGCCGGCGCCCGTGCCCCCACTCCACGGCGAGCACGACGAGGTCGAGCGTGTGCCGCGGCTTCACCTTGATCCACCCGGCGCCGCGCCGCCCGGCCGTGTACGGCGTGTCGAGCGACTTGATCACGACCCCCTCGTGCCCCCGCGCCACGGCCTCGTCGAAGACCTCCTTGGCCCGCGCCGGGTCGCCGGTCACGACCCGGGGCATGCGCAGCTCCTCCGGCACGACCCGCGCCAGCGCCGCGCTCCGCTCCGCCCCCGGCGCGTCGAGCAGGTCGGCGCCGCCGCCCGCGGCCTCCGCGGCGCCGCCGGCCTCGTCGAGGTACAGGACGTCGAACAGGAAGACGCTCAGCGGGACCGAACCGGTGTTCTTCGCGGTGCGGGTCGCGGTGCGCGCGGCGGTCACCTGGAAGGGGTGGGGGCGGCCGTCCGGGCGCAGCGCGATCAGCTCGCCGTCGAGCACGGCCGCGCGGACGGGCAGCGCCCGCACCGCCTCGACGACCTCGGGGAGCCGGTCGGTGATCTCGTCGAGGGTGCGGGTGAAGACGCGCACCTCGCCGCCCGAGACGTGCACCTGGGCGCGGACGCCGTCCAGCTTCCACTCGACCGCGGCCTCGGCCTTCAGCTTGGCGAACGCGTCGCCGATGGACGGCGCCGACGCGGCCAGCATGGGCTTGACCGGGCGGCCGACCTCCAGGGTGAAGGCGCGCAGGCCGGCGGCCCCGTCGGCGAGGGCGGCGGTCGCGACCGGGCCGAGGGAGCCGCGGAGCATGAACGCGCGCCGCACCTCGGCGGCCTTCACCCCGGCCGCGGCCGCGATCGCCTCGGCCATCACGCCGTCCAGCGCGCCCTGGCGCAACTCGCCCGCGAGGAGCCTGATGAGGAAGTCCTGCTCGGGGCGGGTGGCGCGGCCCATGAGCGCGGCGACGAGCTCGCGGCGGCGGGCGACCGAGCCGGGGCCGGAGACGGCGCCGATCTCGGTGAACGCCGCGTCCGCCTCCCGGACGGTCAGCGACGGCTCGGCGGCGGGCGGCGGAACCTCCCGCAGTGCGGCGTATCCCACGCCGATCTGGCGTTGCGGCAGCTCACCGGACAGGTAGGCGACGACCGCGGGCGCCTCGCCCGGATCGGCGCGGCGCAGGCACTCCGCGAGCGCGGCTACCTTGGCCTTCCGGCCCGAGGTGCCCGCCACCGCCCCCGACGTCCGCGCGATGTCAGCGATCAGCACCCCTCCAGTGTGACCCCGGGGTCTGACAATCAGCACCGTCAGGGGGCCTGGTCAGGGGCGGCGCGCCTGACTACGTTGACGGGAGGGCGGGGCCATGACGCGACGGGGGAGTGAGGAGCGGGACGTGGGGCTGCAGCGTCCGGTCGAACCGTTCCACCGGCCGTACGCCGGGCCGGAGCCGCCGTCTCCGGCGCGCCGGCCGAGGCGGCTGCTCGTGCTGCTGGTGGCGGCCGCCGCGTTCGCGGCGGCGGCGGTGGCGGTCTTCCTCGTGGCGCCCGGCAAGGAGCGGGGCGGCACCGATCGGGCCGCGGTGACGCCGCGGCGGCCCGCGCCGCAGACCTCCGCCGAGCGGATCGTCGAGGCGCTGCCGCCGCCGTGCGGGACGGTCTCCGCGGGCACCGTGGCGAAGGCCGTGCCGGAGGCGGCGAAGCGGCACAGCGCGAACTCGACGCTGACCACGTGCACGTACTCCTCGACCGGGTCGTCGTTCCGCTGGCTGCGGGTGGAGGCGCGGCTGTACGCGCGGGAGAACACCGCGACCCCGGTGCGGGACGCGGAGCGCTACTACGACGCGCGGTGGGCGCAGGCGCACGACGCCCCGCTCGTCCGGACCATCGCGCTGGAGCGGCAGAGCGGCGTCGGCGACGAGGCGTACCGCTGGTTCAAGGCCGACGAGGGGCAGCCGACCGTGGTCGGGGAGGTCACGGCGCGGATCCGCAACGCGGTCTTCACGGTCAGCTACAGCGAGCGGGCGCCGGACGCCGCCGAGCAGGACGAGCGGGAGCGGGAGATCCTCGCCACGGCGACCGCCGCCGCCCGCGAAGTCCTCGCCGCGCTTAATGATTTCTGACCTGATTCGGCCGACCGCGACCTATTTCTTGTCAACACCTTCTAAGGTGATTCGGTAAAGGGGAGGCGGTATGCCGATCATGCTCCCGCGCCAGGCACCCGGTCGGCATGCTGGAAACGCCTGGGAGGAGGAGGCGACGACGTGACCGTGTCATCGATTGGAGTGTCCTGGGTGAGATAACCCCAGGCAGGCGCAGTATTTCTTCGACGGGCCGCGGAGTGGACCCCGCTCCGCGGCCCTTGCGCC
The DNA here is from genome assembly GCF_040302145.1 of Spirillospora sp. NPDC127506. Lineage (NCBI taxonomy): Bacteria > Bacillati > Actinomycetota > Actinomycetes > Streptosporangiales > Thermomonosporaceae > Spirillospora > Spirillospora sp. NPDC127506. Next base: position 318,327 of record NZ_JBEORG010000001.1, read on the forward strand.
TTCCGAATTCCGGACCACTCCGCCGGACGCATTCAAGAACTGATTTCTAAGAACTCGCTTCGATGTCGAGATAAATGGCCGGCGAGTAGAACCTGTTATGGCTCCAGTAGACCCGCGCGGAGCCACACGTCACGCGCCCGCCCGTCCAGGAAGCCGACCTCGTCGAAGAACGCGGTGCACTTCCGGAACGCCCACGCCATGGTCGCCCGCCGGTGCGGGCTGCGCGCCGCCACCCGGCGCGCGAGCTTCGGGTCGAGCCCCACCGCCGTGTAGCAGGACGGGTGGATCACCTGCGCGCCCATCAGCCGGGTCGCCTGCGCCATGCCGTAGGCGGCCATCCGCCGCCGCACCGCCGGGATCACCGCGACCAGCCGCTTCAGCTCCTCGCGCGCGTACCTGATGTGCCGCGCCTCCTCGATCACGTGGATCCGGGTGATCTGCCGGATCAGGGGCTGGACGTCCTCGTCCGGGAACGTCAGCCGCTGGAACGCGTCGGTGAACTCCTCCACGACGAGGGTTCCGGCGAACATCGGCATCGGGTCGTACACGGTGCCGAACAGCTTCGCGAAGTGGAACTCCAGGGCCCGCGGCCGGTGCGTGCGCAGCCCGCACGTGCGCACCATCCGGCCGAACATCTTCGAGTGGCGGCACTCGTCCGCGATCTCCGTCAGCGCGTAGGCGACGTGGTCGCTGTCGTAGCGGTGCCGGTAGGCGTGCATGACCAGCGACTGCATCAGCAGCATCTCCGACCAGATGCCGAACGAGGCGATGCTGCACATCTCCCGCTTGGTCAGCTCCACCCGCTGCCGGTGCGTCAGCCCGTCCCACAGCGGCGTCTCGTAGATCGACACGAGCTGCGGAGGCATGTAGAAGACGTCCGGGTCCTGCGGGGCGTCCCAGTCGACGTCCGCGTCCGGGTCGAACGAGTGCCTGCGCGACGTCCGCAGCAGCCGCTCGGCGACCACCTCCCGGTGCGTCAGCTCCAGCGTGTGATCGCCGTCCTTGCATCTGATCCGCGCCGTCCACGTGCGGGGACGGCCGTCGCCGAGCAGCGCGTCGGGGGGCATCGCTCCGTCACCTCTCAGTACGGGGAGGGTCGGGGGCCGCGCCCTGGCGGGGCGTCAGCCCTGGGGGGCGGGGATTCTGGCCAGAAGGCGCAGGGAGGCGGGGGAGACGCGGGAGAGCACGTGCAGGAGGTGGCCCTCGAAGTTGACGGGGACCACGGGCCTGTTCTTGATGATGGCGTGGACGACCCGCTCGGCGACCTTCTCCGGCGGGTAGTTGCGCAGCCGGATGGCCTTCTGCCCGCGCTGCCTCAGCTTCTCGGGGGACCCGCTCTCCCCGTCGACGTAGGTTCCGTTCTTGACGATGTCGGTGCTGACGAAGCCTGGGCAGACGGCGGTGACGCCGATCCGGGAGCCGGCCAGCTCCGCGCGCAGGCACTCGCTGAGCATCAGCACGGCGGCCTTCGTCGTGCAGTAGGCGGGCATCGAGCGCCACGGCGCGAACGCGGCCGCGGACGCGATGTTGACGATGTGGCCGCCGAAGTTCGGCTTGTCGGGCTTGTTGGGCAGTGCGTTGACGCGGTCGCGCATCTGCCGCCCGAACAGCCGGGACCCGTGGATGACGCCCCACAGGTTGACGCCCATCACGCGGTCCCAGTCCTCCAGCCCGGTGTCGAGGAACGACCCGGCGACCGCGACGCCCGCGTTGTTGACGACGATGTCGGGGACGCGGTGCGTCTCCTTCACCTCGGCGGCGAACGCCTCCATCGCGGCGGCGTCCGCCACGTCCACCTCGTAGGCCGTGCCGCCCGTGCCGTTCGACTTCGCGCGGGCGATGGTCCGCTCGGCGGCGGGCAGGTCGATGTCCGCCGCGATGACGCTTGCTCCGCTCTCGGCCAGCGCGAGCGCGACGGCCCGGCCGATGCCACTGCCGGCACCGGTGACGACGGCGAGCGCTCCATCGAAATGCGCGAGTGGCATGCGAACCTCCGAGGCTGTGCGGACCGGGTGGTCCCAAAGTTACTCAGGACGCCCCAGGATCGGCGACGGCGGCCTCGGCGACGACGGCGTCGACCTCGGCCTTGCGGGCGGCCTCCTCGGCGGCGAACCGCTCGGTGTCGAGCTTCTCGGCGATCTCCTCGTCCTGCTTCATGAGCGCGTCCAGGTCGGCCTTCGACATGTCGAGGACGCCCATGTCGTCGTAGGTCTGCTGAATGCGCTCGCTCCACAGCCCGATGTCCTTCACGCAGGGGACGATCCGGCTGAACAGCAGGCTCTGGAACATCCGCATGTAGGGGGAGTTCTCCACCATCTCGTCGACCTCCTTCGGATCGATGCCGAAGTTGGTCCAGATCTCCCGGCCGCGGATGCGGTCGCGCATCAGGTAGCAGCCCTCGATGACGAAGTCCTCCCGCTCGCGCAGCTCGGCCGGCGACAGCTGCTTGTAGTAGTCGCGCAGCGCCAGCCGCCCGAACGCGACGTGCCGGGCCTCGTCCTGCATCACGTAGGCGAGGATCTGCTTCGGCAGCGGCTTGGTCGTGATGTCGCGGATGACGCCGAACGCGGCGAGCGCGAGGCCCTCGATGAGCACCTGCATGCCGAGGTAGGGCATGTCCCAGCGGGAGTCGGTGAGGGTCTCGTTCAGCAGGTCCTGCAGCTTGGTGTTGATCGGGTAGATCATCCCGACCTTCTCGTGCAGGAACCGGGTGAACAGCTCGACGTGCCGCGCCTCGTCCATCGCCTGGGTGGCGGAGTAGAACTTGGAGTCCAGGTCGGGCACCGACTCCACGATCCGGGCGGCGGTGACCATCGCGCCCTGCTCGCCGTGCATGAACTGGGAGAACTGCCACGACGTGGAGTGCCGCCGCAGCTCGCCGCGCTCCTTCTCCGACAGCATGTCCCAGTACTTCGTCCCGTAGATGGCGAGGGACTGGTCGGGGACGCCGAGGATGTCGTGCGGGTCGACCTCCAGGTCCCAGTCGATGCGCTTGACCGAGTCCCACTGCTTGTCCTTGCCCTTCTGGTACAGGGCGAGGAGGCGGTCGCGGCCGTCGTCGTACTCCCAGGTGAACCTGGCGTCGCCGGCCATCGGCACGTTCCAGGTCTCGGCCGGGACGGGGTCGGTGTAGAGGTCGTGGGTCGACAAGGGCACTCCTCCCCGAAGCGCGGACGTACGGTGTACGTTTCACGTACAATGTACGTACCGTGTCATGGGACACTTACGATGTCAACGGCGGAGTGATGCCAACGGCGGAGAGAGGAGCGGCGGGTGACCTCCGACACCCCGCGCCCCGCGCTCACCCGGGACCGCATCGTCCAGGCGGCGGTCGCGCTGATCGAGCGGGAGGGCGCGGAGGCGCTGTCGATGCGCCGGGTCGCGGCCGAACTGGACGTCGCCGTCATGTCCCTCTACAACCACGTCCCGAACAAGACCGCGCTGCTGGAGGGCGTCGCGGAGCGGGTCGTCGAGGGCCTGGAGCTGGGGGACGACCCCGGCCGGTCCTGGCAGGAGGGCGCGCGCGCCCTCGTCCGCGCGTTCCGGAAGGTCGCGCACGACTACCCGCGCTGCATGACGATCGTCCTCACCCACAAGGTCGACACCGCGGCCGGGCTGCGGCCGATGGAGCGGGCGCTCGCGCTGGCCGACGCGGCGGGCTTCGACGCCGAGACCGCCGTGCGCACCATGCGGGCGCTGCTCGCCTACGCGATCGGCGCACAGGTGCGCGAGGTGGGGATGGAGAAGATGCTCGGGCACCTGGCCGAGACCGGCGCCGAGTCGTGGAACCGCCTCGACCCGGAGGAGTTCCCGCACGTCATCGCCTACGGCCCCCAGCTGGCCGCGCACGACCCGGAGAGCGACTTCGAGTTCGGCCTCGACCTGCTCATCGCGGCTCTGGAGGCGCTTCCCCGCCGGCCGGCGGGGAAGCCGGGGCCAGGTACGGGCTGAGGCCCTGCCGGCAGAAGTCGGTCATGTGGCGGGCCGCGTCCTCGGCCGACACGTCGGGGCGGCTCGTCAGCCACAGCGCCATCCGCTCGCTCGCCCCCATGATGATCTGCGTGTACGCCTCGATCACGTCGGCGGGCGCGGACGGCGCGAACGTCGCCAGCACCCCGGCGATCAGCGCGCTCTGCTGCCGCCTGGTCGCCTCCACGGCCTCGGCGGTCTCCGGGGACGCGGCCGTCGGCTCGCGCAGCAGCATTGCGAACGAGTCGCTGTGGGCGTCGATGAAGGAGAAGTAGGCGACCATGCCGCGCCACAGGACGTCCTCGGGGGTGGCGGCGCCCGCCATGGCCTTCTGCGTGACGTCGAGCAGCTCCGCCTTGGACCGGGTCACGCACGCCACGAGCAGCCCGTCCTTGGAGCCGAAGTACTCGTAGAGCATCGGCTTGGAGACCCCGCAGCGCTCGGCGATCTCGTCCATCGAGGTGGCCTGGTAGCCGCGCTCGCCGAACACCTCCTCCGCCACGTCCAGCATCTGCTGCTCGCGCGCGGCCCGGGACATCCGCCTGCGGCGGGCGGGAGGCTGCGGTGTGGCGGCATTCACAGGGGAACCTCTCTGTTGGACCTACCGTCAGTAACCTACTCCGGGTAACTTACCGGAAGTAGGTTACGTGAGAGGATGGGTTATGAGCGAGCGCGCCCCGGCGATCGTCATCATCGGCTCCGGCTTCGCCGGCCTCGGCATGGCGATCCGGCTCAAGCAGAACGGCTTCCACGACTTCGCCGTCCTGGAGAAGAGCGACGCGCTCGGCGGAACGTGGCACGACAACACCTACCCCGGCTGCGCCTGCGACGTCCCCTCGCACATGTACTCGTTCTCCTTCGAGCTGAATCCCGGCTGGACGCGGATGTTCGCGCCGCAGCCCGAGATCCGCTCCTACATGGAGCGCACCGCCGACAAGTACCGGGTGCGCGAGCACATCCGGTTCGGCGCGCGGGTCGACTCGATGGAGTACGACGACGACGCCCGGCGCTGGAACGTGACGCTCGCGGACGGGACGGTGCTCACCCCGAAGGCCGTCGTGTCCGGCATCGGCGCCCTGCACGTCCCGTCGTTCCCCGACCTGCCGGGCATGGAGCGGTTCCGGGGCACCGCGTTCCACTCCGCCGAGTGGGACCACTCCTGCGACCTCGCGGGCAAGCGCGTCGCCGTCATCGGGACCGGCGCGTCCGCGATCCAGTTCGTCCCGCAGGTCGCGAAGAAGGCCGCCGACCTCGTGGTCTTCCAGCGGACGGCGCCGTGGATCCAGCCGAAGCCGGACGTGGCGATCCCGGCCCCGGTGCGCAAGGTGTTCGAGAAGGTGCCCGGCACCGCCCGCGCCTTCCGCAACGGCATCTACTGGGCGCTGGAGGCGCGCGCCGTCGGCTTCACCATCGACCCGCGGCTGTCCGCCCCGCAGGAGAAGATCGCCCGCCGGCACATCGAGCGGCAGATCTCCGATCCGGAGCTGCGCGCCAAGGTGACGCCCGACTACACGATCGGCTGCAAGCGGATCCTGCTGTCCAACGACTACTATCCGGCGCTCACCCGCCCCAACGTGCACCTTGAGACCTCCGGCGTCGCCGAGGTCCGGGAGGGCTCGATCGTCACCGCGGACGGACGCGAATACGAGGTCGACTGCATCATCTACGGCACCGGCTTCAAGGTGACCGACGCCCTCACCGAGCTGCGGGTCACCGGCCGGAACGGCGTCAAGCTCCAGGAGATCTGGGCCGACGGCATCGAGGCGCACCGCGGCACCACGATCCCCGGCATGCCGAACTTCTTCATGCTGCTCGGCCCGAACACCGGCCTCGGCCACAACTCCGTCGTCTTCATGATCGAGGTGCAGATCCAGCACGTGCTGAGCTGCCTGCGCCTCCTGCAGGAGCGGGGCGGCGACGCGATCGAGCCGAAGCCGGAGGCCGCGCGCCGCTTCAACGACCGCATGCAGCGGCGGCTGCGCCGCGCCGTGTGGAACGAGGGCGGCTGCAGCAGCTGGTACCTGGACGACCAGGGCGTCAACCGCACCCTGTGGCCGGGGCACACCTTCGAGTTCTGGGCGACCTGCCGCAAGGCCGACCCGGACGAGTACCTCATCACCCGCTGAGCGTGTTACTCATGGGGGCATGCCGAAGCCGCTGATGCCGAGATGGGCTCCCCGCTTCAACAAGGCGGTCACCAACCGGATCCAGGGCGTCTACGCCCCCTACGTGCCGCCGCTCGCGGTGATCGTGCACCGGGGCCGCAGGTCGGGCCGCGAGTACCGGACGCCGGTGACGGCGTTCCGCAGCGGCCGGCGGCTCATCGTCGGGCTCCCGTACGGGCGGGACACCGACTGGGTGCGCAACCTGCTCGCCGAGGGGCGCGGCGGCGTGCAGCGGATGGGCCGCGTCCGGCGCATCGCGAACCCGCGGGTGCTGACCGCCGCCGAGGCGGGCGACCTGCCCCGGCCGGGCCGCTACGCCGCCCGCTGGATGGACGTCCTCGTCGCCGACATCGAGGACGCGGACTGACCGCTGCCTCCCGGCCCGCTGCTTCCTCCCGGCCCGCTACTTCTCGGGCGCGAACATGGGGCGGAAGCCCGCGACGAGCTGCCGGATCACCGGGCGCTGCTCGGCCGGGGTGCGGCCCCGCAGGTCGTGGATGGGGTCGAGGCCGTCGTAGTACGGCGCCAGCGCCAGGAACGGCAGCAGCGTCATCAGCCAGGTGGCGAGGACGTCGAGGTCGGCGTCCTCGCGGATGGCGCCCTCCGCCTTCCACAGCTCCAGCGTCGGGTGGATGACCTGCAGGTAGTGCTGGTTCGCGGTGTCGCGGACCACGGACCGGACGCTGTTGTCGAGCTCGAAGTTCGTCGCCGCGGTGACGCCGCGCTCCAGCGGGTGGTCGGCCATGTACTCAGTCCAGTCGCACAGGACGTCGAACAGCCACTCGTCGAAGGACTGGTCGAAATCCACCCGCTCGATGCGGCGCTCCATCTCCTCGCGGATGCGGCGGGACGTCTCGTCGCACACGAACGCGAAGAACTCCAGCTTGTCGCTGAAGTACTGGAACAGCGAGCCCTTGGCGATGCCGGCCTCGCGCGCGATGGTGTTCAGGCTGCCGGTCGAGTACCCGTGCTCCCCGAACTCGCGCATCGCCACCTCGAGCACCCGTTCGCGCTTGGCGACGTTGAGGCGGAACCAGGTCGACGTCGGCATGGACTCCTTCGACTTTCCGTCAGGAACCGGTAACCAGAAGGTCAGGATAACGGTCCGTGGCGTCCCGCGTGACGCGAACGTCACCCGTGCCGCTCAGCGGGCGAGGCGGATCAGGATCCGGCACACCTCGTCGATGATCTCCGCGGCCTCGTCCTCGCTCTCCGCCGTGGCGATCTCCCGCCCGGCCTCGCCGATGACCGTGGTGAGCACCAGGCTCAGCACCTGCTCGGCCCGCCCGGCCGGCTCGCCGGGCGCGGGGCCGCGCAGCAGCTTGGTGTTCTGCGCGATCCAGTGCTGGGCGCGGCTGCGCCGCATCAGCGACGAGCCGGACGGCCCCTCGCCGTCGAGGAACAGCCGGGCCGCCTCCCGGCGCTCCCAGCACACCCGCAGGTAGGCGCGGGCGCCGGCGGTGAACAGCGCTATCGGGTCGGACTCCCCCTCCTTGCGGGCGGCGGACACCGCCTGCGCGGCGCTCGCCTCCTGCTCGGCGGTCAGCTCCTCCCACAGCGCCACGTACAGCCCGGCCTTGCCGCCGTAGTGGTGGTAGAGGCTGCCGACGCTGATCCCGGACCGCTCGACGATCTCGGCGATGCCCGCGTCGGCGTAGCCGCGGTCGGCGAAGACCCGCTGCGCCGCGCTGAGCAGCGCCTGACGGGTGGCGTCGGCGCGGGCCCACTGCCGCCCTCCGCCCGCGTGCCCGTCGCCGTTCGCGGTCTCGTTCCCCTGGCGCGCCCTGCTCGTCCGCATCCCTCCATGGTGCCAGGTCGCGGACGCGCGGACGCGGAACCGGTGCCCGGCGGCGGATGCTCGGCACAGGCGGTCCGCTCAGTACCAGTGGTGCGCCTGCCAGAACGACCAGGCGCCGCACGGGTCCTTGTAGCGGGCCTTGATGTAGCCGAGGCCCCACGCGATCTGGGTGGGCGAGCTGGTGCGCCAGTCGGCCCCGGCGCTGACCATCTTCGACCCGGGGAGCGCCTGCGGGATGCCGTAGGCGCCGCTGGACGGGTTCTGGGCCCGCTCGTTCCAGCCGCTCTCGTGGTTCCACAGCGTCAGCAGGGACGGCCAGCAGCGGCCCCAGCCCTTGAGGGCGTTCATCTTCTTGCCGTACGCCTTGTTCTGCGCGGAGCTCGGGTTCGACTTGGCGAGGCGCTCGCGCTCCTTCTGGGCCTTGAGCTTCGCCCGCGCCGCCGCGTCCCGCTTGGCCTTCTCCTTGAGCCGCTTCAGCTCGGCCTGGTGCTCCTTGTAGGCGCGCTCCTTGGCGTGGGCGATCGCGTCGGCCGCGACCTTGTCCATGTCGGACGCCGACGTCAGCTTGGCGAGCATGTCGTTGGTCGACAGGCCGGCCGCGGCGGCCTGCGGCGGCTTGGTGTCGTCGCCGGTGAACCGGTCGAGGTCGACCAGCACCACGGCCGAGCCGAACACGGCGATCGCGGCGGCGGTGATCGTCACGTTGCTGGTGAGGACCCGGCGTACGCGGCGCTTCTTCTCCGGGGGGAGGGAGGGCGGCCCGTCGGACCGGTCGGGCCGGTCGAACCGGCCGGGCCCGTCGAACCGGTCGCGCCCGTCGAACCGGTCGCGGGGGCCGCCGCGGCGGGCCGCGCCGTACGCGTCGGGCGCCTCGCGCGGTGGGGGGACCCGTTCGGGACGGGCGCGCCGGCCGCCGCCGGCGGGACGTCTGCGCGTGCCGTGACTCTGTGGCATAGGAGAAGACTGCCTTATCGCCCGGGTGTCGTGGTGTCGGAGTGAAGGTACGCGGGCGGCATGGTACGCGGTTCACCCCCGTCCCGTCACCGGCGTCCCGTCACCGCCGCGCCCGGCCCCGCCCTCGCCGTTGCCGCGTTCCACGGGCTCGACGTCGCCGGCCGCGAGGCGCGCCGGCTGCAGCGCCTCGAACAGGTCCCGGTGCATGCCGCCGAACGCGGCGAAGGCGCTGCCGGGCGCCTCCAGGGCGAGGCCGACCGCGTTGACCCGGTCCCGCCCGGCGGGGGTGATCTCGACGAGCGTGGCGCGCCGGTCGCGCGGATGCCGGGCGCGGCCGACGAGCCCGGCGGCCTCCAGCTGGTCGACGGTCAGCTTCACCGTCGTCGGGTGCATCATCAGGAACCGGCCGAGCGTGCTCAGCCGCGCGCTGCCGTGCGAGGTGAGGGCGAGCGTGGTGAGCAGGAAGTACCCGGTCCGGGTGAGGCCGAGCCGCTGCACCTCGTCGTCGAGCGCCTTCTTCATCAGCTGGTTGAGCCGGCCGACCGAGCAGATCGCCATGAACGGCCACGGCTCGCCGTGCAGGCCCTGCTTCTCCCAGCGGTCGCGGACGCCCATGACCAGCGGGTCCGCGCCGCCGTCCACGTCGTCCGCCATCTTCCGCCCCGCCTCGATCCCCGCCTCGATCATCGTGCGCCGATCGTAGCTTCGGACAAATCCAGATGTAAGTACTCGCTTCTTAGACCTTCTTCCAATAGAGTGCCACAGATCACAGACGGTGCCCGAGTGCTTGCTTGGGCCCCCGGTGATCCCGGTCTCTGCCGAGACCACGGTGGCGCGCAACGAAGGCTCTGTACGTGGGCGCCGCCTGTGGGCCGGCGGAATCCGGAGTATCGGATGGGCGCCGACGTCCGAGAACGAAGGAGGCTGGTATGTACCTTCGCCCCGCCCCCACGGGGGAGGTCACCGGCTGATGGCCCTGAGCCTGACCAAGGCTCCCGATCTGGCACGCAGGCGCGTCGAGCGGGCGCTCGACGAGACCGGGCTGCTGTGCGTGACCCTCCTCGAAGGGCTGCGCCGCTCCTGGGACCTGCGCCAGTGGTGGGGCGAGTTCATCGAGCAGTGCTGGTTCCTGGCGCGCGTCACGAGCGTCCCGGTGATGCTCATCGCGGTGCCGCTCGGCGCGACCATCTCGCTGCAGGTGGGCGACATCGCACGGCAGCTCGGCGCGCAGTCGGGCACCGGGGCGCTGCTCACCGCCGCGATGATCCAGCAGGTGGCGCCGCTGGCCGCCGCGCTGCTGGTCTCCGGCGTGGGCGGGTCGGCCATCACCGCCGACATGGGCGCCCGCAACATCCGCGACGAACTCGCGGCCATGGAGGTCATGGGCATCAACCCGATCCACCGCCTGGTCACCCCCAGGCTGTGGGCGGCGAGCATGGTGTCCGGGCTGCTGTGCTCGGTGGTGATCCTGGCGGGCGTGCTCGGCGGTTACTACTTCAACGTCATCCAGCAGGGCGTCAGCCCGGGCGCGTTCTTCGACGGCTCGACGACCCTGCTGCAGTTCTCGGACCTGCTCATCACCCTGTTCAAGGCGTGGGTGTTCGGCTTCATCGCCGCCGCCGTCGCCTGCTACATGGGGATGAACTGCGACTACGGCCCCGTCGGCGTCGGCCGCGCGGTGAACAAGGCCGTCGTCGTCACCTCGATCGTGGTGTTCGCGACGAACTACATCCTCACCATGATCTACCAGGTCCTCTTCCCCCCGAGGTTCTGATGGTCGCCATTTCCCCCGTCCGCAAGCTGGGCCGCGCCGTCCGGGGCCGGACCGCGGGCCTCGCCGCGTCGGCCAACCTGCCGATCTTCCTCGGCCGGGTCCTCTACCACCTGCTGTTCGACATCATCCTGAAGCGCAAGTACGGCAAGACGCTCGCCAAGCAGGTCAGCGACATCACCGTCGGCGTGGGCGCGCTCGTCATCGGCGGCGGCATGATCTTCGTGATCGCGACGATGTCGCTCGCCACCGGCGCGATGGTCGGCCTGCAGGGCTACCCCGGGCTGGAGCGCATCGGCGCCGAGGCGTTCACCGGGCTGGTCGCGAGCTACTCCAACGTCCGCGAGGTCACCCCGATCATCGCCGGGGTGGCGCTGGTCGCGCAGGTCGGCACCGGGTTCACCGCGGAGATCGGCGCGATGCGGATCTCCGAGGAGATCGACGCGCTGGAGGTCATGGGCATCAACTCCCTGGCCTACCTGGTGTGCACCCGCGTCGCCGCCGGCGTCATCGCGCTCGTGCCGCTGTACCTGGTCTCACTGTTCATGGCGTTCTTCGCCACCAGGTTCATCACGATCCAGTACTTCGGGCTTTCGCCCGGTATCTACGACTACTACTTTCACCTCTACCTGCCGCCGATCGACGTGTTCTACAGCGTCATCAAGGTCGCCGTGTTCGCCTTCATCATCATGTTCATCCACTGCTACCGCGGCTACTACGCGGCGGGCGGCCCGGTGGGCGTGGGCGTCGCCGCCGGCCGCGCGATCCGGGAGTCGACCATCCTGATGATCCTCATGAACCTGGTCCTGTCCTACATCTTCTGGGGACACGGCAGCACAGTGAAGTTGACCGGATGAGCGAAGAGACTCTCTCCCAGCGCTCCCGGACGGCCTTCGGGCTGGTCGGCGCGGGCGTCATCGCGGCCGCGGCGGCGTTCGTCGCGATCGGCTCCACGCCCGGCCACTCGGGCTCCACGTACTACAACGCGACGTTCGGCCGGGCGGGGCAGGGCCTCGACGCGGGCAAGTCCGAGGTGAAGGTCCGCGGGATCTCCGTCGGCACCGTCGACCACCTGAAGCTGACCGGCAACGGCCGCGTCACCGTCCGGATCCGGGTCGACAAGGGCGTCAAGGTCGCCGACACGGCGGTCGCGACGGTCGAGCCGGTCTCGGTGTTCGGGCCGAAGGACATCAGCCTCGACCTCGGCGCGCACGAGCTGAGCGGCCCGTACCTGAAGGACGGCGGGACGATCACCAGGACGCACGACCCGGAGGAGCTGTCGGACACCGCGTGGCCCGCCTACAACCTGACCAAGGCGATCAACCCCGACGACGTGGCGGCCATCCTGCACACGTTCGGCTCCGGGCTGTCCGGGCAGGGGCAGGCGCTGCGCCGCACGATCGACAACGGCGCCATCGTCGTCGACGCGACGCACCGGGACCGCGCGGCGATCAACGCGCTGCTGAACGACATCAACGGGCTGTCGGGGACGTTCGCGTCCCGCGGCGACACGCTCGCCGCGTTCACCGGCGACTTCAACCGGCTCAACCAGGCGATCAACGAGCGTCCCGACAAGGTCTCGCAGCTGCTGGACAGGTCGAGCAGGCTCGGTGACACGCTCGGCCGGAACCTGCAGCAGCACGGCCGCAACCTCGGGAGCATCATCGACGGCGGCGGCGACGTCGTGTCGGTGTTCAACGGCCAGCGGCGCAACATCCCGGTGCTGCTGGACAGCCTGAACGGGTTCTTCAACCTGCTGGCGCAGATCATCCGCGTCCCCGGCCCGGAGGGCACCGTCATCGCCCAGGCGCGCAACGACCTCCCGCTGGACATCTGCCAGATCTTCGTGGACGCCTGTACGGCCAAGCCGCAGAAGACCGCCTTCGAGCTGCGGCTTCCGGCGCAGAACAAGACCGGGGGGCGCCCGTGAGCCCGCGGATGCGCCGCAAGGCGGCGCGCGGACCCGACTACGCCACGACCCTGAAGACGCTGGTCTTCGTGGCGCTGACCGGGCTGCTGACCTTCTACATCGGCCAGCAGATCCTCGGCACCAGCTTCCACGCCCGCTACAAGCTGACCGCGACGTTCGACGACGTCACCGGCCTGCTCGAAGGCGACGACGTGAAGGTCGCCGGGACGCCGGTCGGCCAGGTCGACAGCATCGAGGTGGTGCGCGGCAAGGCCGTCGTGAAGATGGCCGTCGACAAGGACGTGCGGCTGCCCTCCGACTCCACCGCCGCGATCCGCTGGCGCAACGTCATGGGGCAGCGGGTCGTCTACCTGGAGCCGGGGTCGAGCCAGAGCATGCTGGGCGACGGCGACCGCGTCCCGCACACCCGGTCCGCGGTGGACCTCGGCGACGTCGTGAACGCGCTCGGCCCGCTGACCCGCAACCTCGACCCGAACCAGCTCAACAAGATCCTTTTCGCCTTCTCCCAGGCGCTGGACGGCAACGAGCAGAACATCTCGGCGCTGACCGACAACCTGGACCTGCTGCTCCAGACGTTCGCGGCGCGCAAGAAGACGATCGAGGGGATGATCGACGACTACGAGACGGTGAGCGCCGCCGTCGCCACCCGCGACAAGCAGATCGCGGCGAGCATCGACAACCTGCAGTCGCTGACCAAGGTGTTCGCGAACAACCGCAGGCTGCTGGAGAACGCGATCGTCGAGATCGACGGCGTCACCACCAACCTCAACCAGGTCCTCGGCGGCAACGACGCGCAGCTCGCCCGCATCGTCGACAACCTCGGCAAGTTCGCCGAGACGTTCCGGCTCAACGTCGACCAGCTGGAGAAGATGGTGCAGCAGCTTCCGCTGACGCTGCGCCAGCTCTTCGCCTCCGCCAACGGCGGCCACTTCCTGCGCACGAACGCTCTCTGCCTGAACGTGATGCAGGGACCGTGTCCATTCCCGATGGAGCTGCCGAGAGCGCCCGGGACGGACGGGCCGTCCAAGGACGACCTCGCCAAGCTGAGGAAGATGCTCCAGGGGGGTGGCGGCTGATGGCGCTGAGGTCCCTGCGCGACGTCGACCACAAGCTCGTCGCGATCGTCACGCTCACCGCGCTCGGCGCGGCCTGCGTGTTCGCGTTCGCGGTCGGGCAGCTGCACCTGTTCGAGCGCGGCTACACGATGAGCGGCGAGTTCAGCGACGCCTCCGGGCTGAAGAAGGGCCAGGACGTGCGGGTGGCCGGCGTGAAGGCGGGCCGCGTCACGTCCGTGAAACCCGACTTCAAGCACGGCAAGGTCATCGTCACCTGGCACGTGAACGCCGGGATCGACCTCGGGCCGAAGACGCGGGCCGAGATCCAGACGACGACGCTGCTCGGCGGCCGCTACCTGCGGCTGTCCGGCCCGGTGTCCAAGCCCTACATGGCGGACGTCCCCGAGTCGAGGCGGCGCATCCCGCTGTCGCGCACCAGCGTCCCGTTCACCGTCCCGGACGCGCTGGAGGGCGCGCAGAACATCGTCGGCAGGCTCGACGAGAAGAGCATCGACAAGCTGCTCACCGAGGTCAACAAGATCAAGTCGCCGGGCGCGGAGAAGCTGAACCGGATCCTGGTCAACATCCAGGAGCTGTCCCGGATGCTCAACGACTCCTACCCGCAGATCCAGCAGCTGATCGAGAGCAGCAAGACGATCACCGGGACGCTGGCGAGCAAGGACCGGCAGCTCCGCGAGATCATCGACTCCAGCCGGGTGCTGCTGCAGACGCTGGTGAAACGGCGCGACGAGCTGGCCGCGACGATCGGGCAGGGCAGCCGCACCGTCCGGACGCTGTCCAACGTGATCGCCAAGAACCAGAAGCAGCTCGACACCCTGCTCAGCAACCTGCACCTGCTGACCACTCGGCTCGCGCCCAACATGGACGCGCTGAACACGAACTTCTCGCTGCTCGGGCCGACGTTCCAGCAGGTCGCCAACCTCAAGGGCAACGGCCCCTGGGTCGAGGGCGTGCTCACCGGGCTCGGCCCGCTGCAGCCGCCCGGCCCGATCTCCACCCGGCGCGGCCAGGGAGGCAACTGATGGGGCGCGTCACGGCGGGAGGACGACCCTCCGCCTCACCCGGGAAGGCGAGGGCGAAGGGCATCGCGATCGCCCTCGGCCTCACCCTGACGGCGTCGCTGGGCGGCTGCTCGCTCGCCCCGTCGCCGGACGACCGCACGATGGTCGTCTACGTGCCGAAGGCCCGCTCCTTCTACCCGCAGTCGAAGGTCAAGGTGATGGGCGCCGACGTCGGCCTCGTCGACAAGGTCGAGAACCAGGGCGACAAGGTCAAGGTGACGTTCCACCTGCGCGGCGACGTCCCGCTGCCGAAGGGCGTGCAGGCGTCGATCGTCCCGCTGAACCTGATCGGCGAGCGGAACCTCGTCCTGCATCCGGCGTGGAAGCCGGGAGAGCCGAAGGAGACCTCGAACGTCATCCCGATGGAGCGCACGCACGTGCCGGTCGAGGTGGACGACGCGCTCAGCTCCTTCACCAACCTGGCGAACGCGCTCGACCCGACCAAGATGCAGTCCGCGCTCGGCACCGCGGCCGACACGGTGCGGGGCAACGGCAAGGAGTTCAACGCCACGCTCGAGCAGAGCGCCCGCCTCATCGAGAACGTCGCCGGGCAGGACCAGGAGCTCATCGAGGTCGCGCGGAACCTCGACCGGCTGGCCGGGGTGGTGCGCGGGCGCGAGCAGGTCCTCGGCACGATGATCCGGGACTTCGGCGAGGCGAGCCGGGTGCTCAGCTCCGAGCGGGGCGAGCTGCAGCAGCTGATCAGCGGCATCCTCGACCTCGCGAAGAACGGCGACAAGCTGCTCCAGAAGTACAAGGGCAACCTGCCCTACGACCTGGCCGTCCTCACCAGGGCGGCGCTGGTCCTCAAGGGCAACGCCAAGGAGATCGCGCAGCTGCTCCACGTGCTGCCCGGCATCGGCGACGCCCTGATCGGCGGCTACAACCCGAGGACCAAGTCGCTGCAGATCCGGTTCGCCACCGACGCGTTCCTGCGGACGTGGCTGAAGGGCCTGATGAACACCGACGACGTCGGCTGCCCGCTGCCCAAGCCGAACTCCAACTGCCCCTGGGACGGAGGCAACTGATGGGCGGGAAGATCCTCCTCCTCGTGGTCGCCGTGGCCCTCGCGGTCTCGGGCTGCTCGTACCAGACGGCCGGCGCGCCGAAGGGCGATCTGACGCTCACCGCCACGTTCGACGACGCGCAGGGCCTCGTCGCCGGGCACAGCGTGCAGATGTCCGACATCACGATCGGCACCGTCACGAAGGTCGAGCTGGTCGGCTACAAGGCGAGGGCGACGCTGTCCATCGAGGACGGCATCAAGATCCCCAAGGGCACCAGGGCCGAGATCAAGGTGACCTCGCTGCTCGGCGAGAACTACGTGGACCTGTAGCTGCCGCCCGGCGCGAGCATGGACCGCGGCCCGTTCCTCGCCTCCGGCTCCGCGATCACCGACACCAGCGTCCAGCCCGCGTTCGAGGAGGTCGTCGGGCAGGCCGGGCCGCTGATCCAGGCGCTCGCCGGCGACGACGTGGCGACGGTCGTCAATGCCGGGGCCACCGCGCTGGACGGCAACGGGCAGAAGCTCAACAAGACGATCGCCCAGGCGAGCGACCTGGTGAGGATGTTCGCCCGGCAGCGCATCGAACTCGGCGAGTCCATCGACCGGTTCGCGAAGCTCGGCCGGTCGCTCGCGAAGGGCGACGACGCCCTCAGCGAGGCGCCGGGCCAGCTCGAACGCACGACCCGGATGCTGAACGACGACAAAGAGAAGATCATCAAGGCCGTCGACCGGCTCACCGAGATGGCGCACGAGCTGAACGACAAGGTGCTGGTGGGGCGCATCGCCCGGTTCCGGCGGCTGCTGAACGACCTCGACCCCGTCCTGCAGCAGCTCGGCGGCAACCGCAAGCGGCTCACCGCCGTCGTGGACGGCATCGTGGCGTTCTCGTACAAGATCCCGCTGGCCAGCTACGACGGCCAGCTGCTGCTGTACCCGATCCTCCGCATCACCTGGCCGGACGGGCGGCCGATCTTCCCCGGCCTCAGCGAGAAGCCGGAGAAGACCGCCGCGACCAAGATCCCGAAGAAGCTCGACGAGGCGCTGCCCGACCTTGAGAAGATCCTGGGAGGGCGCTGATGACCAGGCGGCTGACGATCAACCTGGTGGCCTTCGGCGTCCTCGCCGTGGTCATGGTCGTGTGGGCGTTCAACAACGTCGTCCGGTTCGACTTCATCGACCGGCCGTACCACATCACCGCGGAGTTCGAGTCCTCGCCGGGCCTGCACCCGAACTTCGAGGTCGACTACCTCGGGCTGCGGATCGGCAAGATCGACTCGGTGAGGCTGGAGAAGGACAAGGTCGTCGTCCGGCTGGACATCGACCGCGGGGTGAAGATCCCGCAGGGCGTCACCGCCGCCGCGGCGCGCAAGTCCGCGGTCGGCGAGCCGGTCGTCGAGCTGACGCCGGGCGCCGGGAAGGCGGACGCGCCGCCGATGCGGCCCGGCTCGGTCATCCCGGTGTCGCAGACGTCCGTCCCGCCGAAGTACGGCGACCTGTTCGGCGCGGTCATCGACTCGCTGAAGGCGATCAACCCCGACGACGCCAAGGTGCTCACCCATGAGCTGGCCGAGGGCTGGTCGGGCCGCGCGGACTCGCTCCGGCAGATCATCAACGGCGGCGACGACCTCACCAAGACGTTCGCGGAGAACACCGAGCTGCTCGACGGGCTGACCAAGGACCTCGGCCGGATCACCGAGGTGCTGAACCGGAACCGCGGGTCGCTCGGCGCCGGCATCGACAATCTGGCCGCGCTGACCGCGGCGCTCAGCCAGGTCCGCGGGCAGATCGCCGAGCTGCGCGACCGGGGCCCCGACCTGCTCGACACCGTCAACGGGCTGCTCGGCCGCACCGAGGCCGACTTCGGCTGCGCCGTCGACATGCTCGGCAACTGGGGCATCAGCAGGTACAACCCCGGCTATCTGAAGGACCTGAACAAGACGCTGGGGCGGGCGCCGGAGCTGAAGACCGTCCTCGACAACGTGATCGGGATCGACCAGGGCAAGCCCGTCCTGAACGTCGTCTTCCAGGTCACGCTGAACACCCCGGCGACGCTGGAGTACAAGTACCCGCTGCCGCAGCCGGCGGTGAACAAGGTCCCGACCTGCCCGGGCGGGCGGATGCCGGCGGTGACCAAGCAGAAGCCGTACCGGGCCAAGAACCCGGGCGAGACGATCCCGACGCACGACCCGGCGCTGGACCGGCAGGACGTGCAGGCCAGGAAGGCCGCGAACAACAGCGACGACTCTTCCGGCGGGCCGCCGGTGTGGCTAGTGTACGTTCCCCCGGTCATCGCCCTGCTGGTGCTGATCAGGGTCATGATGGGCTCGGTGCCCGTGGTGTCCCGCCTGGGCCGGCTGCGCCGGCGCAAAGACTGAGTCGGCCGCGCCGGCGCAAGGACTGAGCCAACCCGAGGAGCTACCGAAGTGACAGCCAAGACCGGCAAGGACCAGGCCGACCGGGCCGAGGAGGTCGAGGCGGTCCCGGCCGAGGAGCGGGCGGAGACCCAGGCGGAGAACGGGAAGGCGGCGGCGCGGCCGGCGCGGCCCGCCGCCAGGCGCAAGCGCCGGGTGCGGGTCATCGAGGTCATCGACGACGAAGATCTGGACGAGGTGCTGGAGGCCCTCGACGCCGAGGACGCGGCGGACGAGGAGGCGGACGAGGCCGCGGAGGAGCCCCCGGCCCGCCCGGCCGGGCCCGCTGCGAAGCCGGTCGTGAAGCCGGTCGCGAAGCCGGTCGCGAAGGCGGCTCCGCAGGCGGCTCCGCAGGCCGCGAAGCCGCGTCCGGCCCGCCTCGACCCCCCGGAGACGGCCGCCGACGAGGAGGCGCCGGCGAAGGCTCCGGCCTGGGTTCCCGCCGCGGCGGAGGGGCGGGGCTTCGCGCTCCCCCTCGTGCCGACGGTGGTGCTGGCCGTCCTGGTCGTCGTGCTGGCGGGCCTCGCGACCTGGCAGGGGACGACCGCTCACTCCCTGTCGTCGAAGCAGGACGAGCGCGAGGCCATCAGCAAGGTCGTCACCGACTACGGCAACGTCGCCTACAACTACAACGCCACGAACTACCAGACGCAGACCGACAAGGCGCTGAAGCTGATGGCCGGCGACCTGGAGGAGGACTACAAGAAGAACACGGTCCCCACCCTCGCCAGCGCCTTCCAGGCCGATTCCCAGGTTGCGCTGACCTCCAAGACCAACCAGGTGTTCGTCGGCAGCGTCAACGGCAGGTTCGCCACGGCGGTGGTCATGATGGACATGGCGCTGAAGACCAAGGACGGCGCCATCAACCAGCCGGCGACGCTGGTACGGCTGTCCCTGAGCAAGGTGGACGGCGAGTGGAAGATCACCCAGCAGTACCCGTCCGGCGTCAACGACCAGAACAAGAACCAGCGGCAGGGGCAGCTGCCGAGCGTCCCGAGCGGCGGCGCGTCGGAGACGCCGAAGCCGGGCAAGAGCGAGAAGCCGAAGAACTGACGTCCCGCGAGCGGCCCGCACGGAGGCGTGCGGGCCGACTCGGCGTCCTGCGCTAACGCGAGTAGTGCTCGACGACGAGCTGCTCGTCGCAGCGGACGGGGATCTCCCCGCGCTCGGGGATCCGGACGAGCCGCGCGGCGAGGGCGTCGTGCCGGACGTCCAGATAGGGCGGGACGGTCTCCGCGTGCCCGCCGGCCGCGGCGATCTGGAACGCGTCCATGCCGCGGCTGCGCTCGGCGATCGTGATGACGTCGCCGGGGCGGAGCCGGTAGGACGGGCGGTCGACGCGGCGGCCGTTCACCAGGACGTGCCGGTGCACGACGAACTGCCGCGCCTGGTAGACGGTGCGGGCGAACCCGGCGCGCAGGACGAGTGCGTCCAGCCGGCGCTCCAGGTCGGCGAGGAGCTCCTCGCCGGTCTTGCCGCCGGCCTTGGCGGCCCTGGCGAAGGCGTTGCGGAGCTGCGCCTCGCGGATGTTGTACTGCGCGCGGAGCCGCTGCTTCTCGCGGAGCCGCACCTTGTAGTCGCTCTCCTGCTTGCGGGCGCGGCCGTGCACGCCGGGCGGGTAGGGGCGGGCCTCGAAGTACTTGACGCTCTTCGGCGTCAGCGGGATGCCGAGGGCCCGCGACAACCGCACTTTGGGCCGGGGGTTGTTCATCACTCTCCTCAGTGGTTAGGTAAGGCTAAGTTAGGTAAGCCTAACCTTCAACGTCAAGGAGGCAGGGGTGCGGCGAGCGGAGACCACCGTGCGGGGACCGGGGGCGGCGGAACGGGCCAGGACCCTCGCGTACGGCATCGCGGACGGCGCGCTCGCCGTGCCGGGCGTCTCGGACACCCCCGTACCGGCGCACACCACCGGCCGCGGCGGCAGGCCGCTGCTGCTCGTCCCCTCGTCCGCGCCGGCCGCCGCGGCGGACGACGTCCCCGCCACCCTGCGGATCTCCGACGTCGCGCCCGTCCCGTTCGCCGACCGGCTGCGCGGCCGGGCCTGGCTGCACGGCTGGCTCTCCCGGGTGCCGGAGGCCGGGCTGCGCGCCGCCGCGCTGCGGCTCTCGCGCGTCCACCCGCGTCCCGAACTGCTCGGCGTGGGGGACGGCGAGTGGACGATCCTCGCCCTGGAGGTCGCCCAGGTCGAGATCGACGACGCGTGGGGGAGCGCCACCCTCGAACCGGAGGAGTACGCCGCCGCCGCGCCGGACCCGTTCGTCGCGATCGAGGCCGGCGTCCTCACCCACCTGGACTCGGCCCACCGCGACGAGCTGACCGCGCTGCTGCCGGACTCGGTCCCCGCCGGTCCCGTCCGGCCGCTGGCGCTCGACCGGTACGGGATGTGGGTACGCTGCACTCCGCCGGCCCCGGAACCGCCGTCCTCGTTCGACGTGCGCGTCGCGTTCGCCGAGCCGGTAAGTGATCTCCACGGTCTCCGCCGCGTCTGCCGGCGGCTGTTCGCCGACGCGGCCCGGGGCTGACCCGTACGTACGTAGGCCCCCGCACCCCGGCGCGGACCCGCAATTGGCGGTGATCTCCCGGATGGTGCGGAGGGGGTCCGCCGGGTGATGCTCGGGTCTCCGGCCGAGGGACGCCGAAACGGCCCCTCTGTCGGGACGATCCCGATCGCCGGCCGGCCCTCGCGGGGTGGGCGGGCCGGTGGCGGGAACCGTACCGGCAGGGGGCCGGCGCCCCCGGCCGGGCCGGTGGTCCGGCGCCGCGTAGCACCAGACGGGGGGCGTGGTCCGGGCCACTGGTCGCAATTGGCCGTTCCGGGTCCCCGAATCCCGCCGCAGGCTGGAGACATGACCGGACACCATCCGCAGACCCGGGCCGTCCATCCGCCGGTGATCGCTCCCGAGGGGAGCCGGCCGATGGCGGTCCCCATCTACCAGGGCCACCTGTTCGCCTTCGACGCCGCCGCCGACCTGGCCGCCGCCTTCTCCGGCCCGGACGAGGCGTTCTTCTACGCGCGCATGGGCAACCCGACCGTCCGCTCCCTGGAGCGGGCCGTCGCCGAACTCGAAGGCGGGGCCGGGGCGTTCGCCACCTCCTCCGGCATGGGCGCGATCAACGCGGTGCTGATGGCGATGCTCCGCGCCGGCGACCACGTCATCGCGCAGACCGCCCTCTACGGCGGCACCTACGCGCTGCTCAACGACCTCGCCGACCGCTGGGGCGTCGACGTCACGTTCGTCACGGGCGACGACCCCGCCGAGGTGCGGGACGCCCTGCGCCCCGACACCCGCATCCTCTACCTGGAGACGGTCGCCAACCCCACCACGCACGTGACGGATCTGCCCGCCTTCACCGAGGCCGTCCGCGGCGCGGACGTGCTGACCGTGGTCGACAACACCTTCGCGCCGCTGCTCTGCAAGCCGATCGAGCACGGCGCCGACGTCGTCGTCCACTCCACGACCAAGTACCTCAGCGGGCACGGCGACGTCATCGGGGGCATCGCCGTCTTCGCCGACCCCGACGTCCACCACCGGGTCTGGCACCACGCCCTCGACCTGGGCTGCACCGCCGACGCGTTCGCGGCGTGGCTGACCGTCCGCGGCATGGCGACCATGCCCATGCGCGTCGCCCGGCAGAGCGCCACGGCCCTCGACCTGGCGCGGCGCCTGGCCGGGCACCCGTCCGTCACCCGCGTCCACTACCCGGGCCTGCCCGGCCACCCGCAGCACGAGGTCGCCCGCCGGCTCCTCCCGGACGGCGCCGGCGGCGTCCTCGCCTTCGAGCTGGCCGGCGGGCGGGACGCGGGCCGGGTCTTCTCCGAGGCGGTCGAGCTGATCTCCCTGGGGCCGTCCCTGGGCAACATCGCCACCCTGGTCATGCACCCGGCGAGCACGTCCCACCGCCAGATGGACGCGGCCACCCTGGCCGCCGCCGGCATAGCCGAGGGCCTGGTCCGCCTCTCCGTCGGCCTGGAGGACCCGGACGACCTCTGGGCCGACATGACCCAGGCCCTGGACAAGGCGGCCTAGAGGTAGAAGCCCGTCGCCGCGGTCTCGGCGTTCTCGCTCCGCGGACGCTGCTCGCCCTTGCGCAGCGCGACCAGTTCGGCGAGGGTGGCGCCGTCGGACGCGACGTCCGCCGGCGGGACTCCGGAGCCGTCCAGCCAGGTGAGGGCCTCGTCGCGGGTGAGGCGGCCGACCTCGATCTGCGCCAGGCAGCGCCCGGGGCGGACGACGGCCGGGTGCAGCCTGGCGAGGTCCTCGTTGGTGGTGATCGCCACGAGGACGTCGCGGCCCTGGCCGAGCATTCCGTCGGTGAGGTTGAGCAGGCGGGACAGGCCCTGGCCGGTCGACTGCTTGGCCTCGCCGCGGATCAGCTCGTCGCAGTCCTCCAGGATGAGGAGCCGCCACCGGCGGTTCTCGTCCTCGTCGTCGCCGACCGCGACCTCCATGAGGTAGCTGGGGGTGCCGAAGAGGGCCTCCGGGTCGAGGACGCAGTCGGCCTGGCACCAGTCGCCCCACGCGCGGGCGAGGGCCCGCAGCGCGGTGGTCTTGCCGGTGCCGGGCGGGCCGTGCAGGAGCAGCAGCCGGCCCGCGACCTCGTCGCGGGTGAGGTTCATCACCGCGTCGAGCGCCTCGGCGACGGGCGCGGTGTAGTTGCGCCGGATGTCGTCCCACGAGTCGGCGGTGATCGCGCGCTCGCTGCGGACGGGGCCGTGCGAGCCCATGTGCCAGAAGCCCATCTCGACGCTGGTCTCGTCGGTCTTCGGCGGCTCGGTCGCGTCCTTGACGCACGCCTCCAGGACCGACTCGGCCAGCTCGTCGGTGACGGCGGACACCGCGACGTAGGCGATGCCGCTCTTCCAGCGGTTCGTCAGCAGCGTCCAGCCGTCGCCCTCGGCGAGCACCGATTCCTTGCCCTTCTCGCGCGCGACCCGCACGAGGCGGGCGCCGTCCGGGCGCAGCGGCGCGTCGGCCTTGACGTGCTCCAGCCGCGTCGACCGCGACCAGGGCTGCTCGCCGGACGCGAACGGGCGCAGCGACAGCACGTCCATCACGTCGGCGGGCGAGTTGTCGTCGGACAGGTTGAAGACCACGGGCAGCGCGGCGTCGGCCCCCGGCGCCTCCGGGGGTTCGATCAGATGCAGGACCTCGTGCGTCCTCTCCTGCGGCATGGTCATGCCCAGCATGATCACGCGCGGTGACGGACGCCGTCCAACGAATTACGCGCCGGACTCGCGGGCCGCCCTGCGCGCCTCGGCCTCTTCGAGGTCGAGCTTCTCGGCCTCCTCGGGGGTCGGCGCGGTGCCGCCGAGGTAGGCGGGCTGCCACCAGGTCTCGTCCGAGCGCGGCACCTCGGGGTACTCGCGCTGCGCCTTCTCCAGCAGCTCGGACATGCGCGCGCGCAGCTCCCGGGTGACCGCGTCGTAGTCGTCGCCGCGCTTGGGGTACATGGGCTCGCCGACGAGGATCGTGACCGGGACGTTCCGCTGCCACAGCCGGCGCTTGCGCCCCTTGGTCCACATGCGCTGCGGGCCCCAGATCGCGACCGGGATGAGCGGCACCTTGGCCGCGACCGCCATCCGCACCGCACCGCTCTTGATCTCCTTGACGGTGAACGACCGGCTGATCGTCGCCTCCGCGAACACCCCGACGATCTCGCCGCTCTTGAGCGCCTTCAGCGCGGCGGCGTAGGACGAGGCGCCCGCGTTCCGGTCGACCGGGATGTGGCGCATCCCACGCATCAGCGGCCCCGCGACCCGGTTGTCGAAGATCTCCTTCTTCGCCATGAACCGCACCAGCCGCTTGGCGGGGTGGGCGGCGAGGCCGGCGAAGATGAAGTCGAGGTAGCTCACGTGGTTGCTGACGAGCACCGCGCCACCGGTGCTGGGGATCTGGTCGGTCCCCTCCAGACGGAACTTGATGTTCAGGACCTTGAACACACCGACAGCCGTCTTGATCACCGGTGGGTACACGAGTTCGCGCATGTAGGCACCGTACTTGAGGCGCTCATGATCAGCGAGTGTGCGGCGGGGATCGCGATGGATCACACAACGGGCCCGAACTCTGAGAAGGTTGGGGGTGACGTGATCCGCCGACGGCTGAGGGAGGATGAGCTTTCATGGAACCGTTGGACGCGGCGGCGGACGTGCACGCGCTCATCCGCGACGTGCTGCCCGCCTTGGCGCCCAGCGCCTGGTTCGACCCAGGCACGTCGGAGGTGGTGCTGCCCGTCGGTCGGTCCGAGGCGCGGGCCTCCAGTTGGACGGTCCTGGAGCGGTGCGCCCGCGAGCCGCGCTCGGCATGGCCCCGCGTGGTGGACGAGTGGGTCCGCGAGGTCGGCGACCGCGCGTTCCTCGCGATCGGCGAGATGGAGCTGTTCGGCGACGTCAGGGAACTCTTGCGGCTGCGCATAGTGCCGAAGCTCGCGCCCCGCGACCGGGAGGGCCTCGTCGTCGTCCCCGCCGGCGACCACTTCGACGCGATGGTGATGATCGAGCACCCGCGGTACGGCGGCCCGCTCACCAAGGCCCGCGCCGGCCTGCTCGGCCTGCACAAGCTCGGCTACGTGATGACGAACACCCACGACCGGGAGCTGGCGGACGTCTCGGTCCACGACCAGCCGCTCCTGCCGGGCCGCAACGTCCGGGTCGTCGGCAAGCCCGGCAGCCGGTACGTGTCGGCGCTGCTCAGCGAGGTCGACCAGTTCCTCCCGTGGCCGAACGAGCACGGCGCCCTGGTCGGCGTCCCGTGCCACAGCACGCTGCTGCTGTACCCGATCACGTCCACGGCCGTCCGCGAGGTGCTCCCCGTGTTCGCGGACGTGGTGCGTGAGATGCACGACGCCGCCGACGACCCGTGCGCGCCGGGCGTCTACTGGAGCCACGGCGAGCGCCGCCTGACCCCGCTCCCCGCCGACGCCCCGACGGAGGGCACCGGCGAGTTCGCCACCCTCCTCCGCCACCTCCCCGAAGAGTAGAGCCCCACCACACCCCCCCGGACGAGCACGGTTCACCCCCTCTTGGACTGGCCCCGGAAGCCGGGCGCGGACCACGGGCATGCGCCAAGGGGGTTCCAGGAGGTCGCTCCATGAAACAAATGCCGACGCCTCTTGGACGAGAACAATTCACACGCTCTTGGACCAGACCCGAGCCGCAGCACCAACCGAAGCGACAGGCACGGGCAGGCACGCGGAGGGCGCTCTAGCGCCCGGAGCGGGCATGCCCGGCGACGCAGGCGACCGCAGCGACGCCACACACGCCCGTCACAGGCACGACAGACCGCAACAAAGGAGCGAGGATCGCCTGCGTCGCTAACGGGGGTTCCAGGGGGTCGCCCCCCTGGGAGTTAGCGTCGCCCCCCTGGGAGTTACGGCAGTTTCCAGTCCACCGGGGGCGCGCCCTGCTGTTCGAGGAGCTGGTTGGCTCGGGAGAAGGGGCGGGAGCCGAAGAAGCCGCGGTCGGCCGAGTAGGGGCTCGGGTGCGGTGACTCGATGCAGGGGACGCCGCCGAGCAGCGGTTTGAGGTTGCGGGCGTCGCGGCCCCACAGGATGGCGACGAGCGGGCGGCCGCGGGCGGCGAGCGCGCGGATGGCCTGCTCGGTCACTTCCTCCCAGCCTTTGTTGCGGTGCGAGCCGGGCTTGCCGGGCATGACGGTGAGTGATCTGTTGAGCAGGCAGACGCCGTTCTCGGCCCACGGGGTGAGGTCGCCGTTGGACGGTTCGGGGTGGCCGAGGTCGCTGCAGTATTCGCGGAAGATGTTGACGAGGCTCGCGGGCAGGGGCCGGACGTCGGGCGCCACGGAGAAGCTGAGGCCGACCGGGTGCCCGGGCGTCGGGTAGGGGTCCTGGCCGACGATGAGGACGCGGACGTCGTCGAACGGCTGGGTGAACGCGCGGAGGATGAGGTCGCCGGCGGGGAGGTAGCGGCGGCCGGCGGCGACTTCGGCGCGCAGCCAGTCGCCCGCGGCGGCGATCGTCCCGGCGACCGGCTGCAGCGCGGTGGCCCAGCCCGCTTCGACGATCTCCGAGAGTGGTCGTGCCGTCATGGCGCACCACCCTAGTCCGGTGATCACGTCTGCGCCGGTGGTTAGCCCCGTCAGTCCGCTTTGTGTAGTTTTCTGACCTCATGAGGCCGGTGATGGTGAAATTCTTGTCCAGCGGGGCCCAAAAACGCCGCATGAACTGGGTGAAACGCCCCGTTAAATCCCTGTTGCTTCCTTCTGGCCCGCGTTGACCTGCCGCCGCCCAGCGCATAACTCCTAGAGGCAGGGCAGGCGACAGGACGAGCGGACGGGACGAGAGCATGAGCCAGCTGAGCACCGTGGACGCGACATTCCTCCACGCCGAGACCGGTACCACCCGCGCCCACATCGCCGGGCTGGGCATCGTCGACGCCGGGTCGTGCCCCGGCGGCCGGCTCACCGTCCCGCTCGTCGCCGGGCTGGTCCGCGACCGCGCGCATCTCGCGGCGCGTCCGCTGCGGCAGCGGCTCGTCCAGGTGCCGCTCGGCCTGGACCACCCCTACTGGGAGGACGATCCGGACTTCGAGCCAGAACGGCACATCACCGAGATCGGGCTTCCCGCGCCGGGCACCGAACGCCAGCTCGCCGACATCGTCGGGATGCTGCACGAGCAGCCGCTCGACCTCACCCGCCCGCTCTGGGAGCTGGTGCTGATCCAGGGCCTGCACGGCGGGCTGACCGCCGTCTACGTGAAGGTGCACCACGCCGCGGTGGACGGCGTGATGGCCGCCGAGACGCTCGCCGCGCTGCTCGACCTGACGCCCGAGCCGCGGGACGTGCCCGCCGACGAGGAGGCCCCCGCCCGCGCCCCCGGCGTGCTCGACATGGTCGGGACCGGGCTGCTGCGGGCCGCGCTGCACCCCGTCCGGTCGGCGGTGTCGATGGCGCGCACCGCCCCCTACCTGGACGATGTGCCCGGCCTGTCGTCCATCCCGGGCATGGGGCTGGTGTCGGCGGCCGTGCAGGGCGCGCTGCGCCGCCCGGGGACGCCGCGGGCGCCCCGGATGAGCGCGCCGCCGACCCCGTTCAACCTGCCGATCGGCCGCCGCCGCTCCGTCGCCTTCGGTGAGCTGCCGCTCGCCGCGGTCAAGGAGATCCGGCGGGGCCTCGGCGGCAGCGTGAACGACGTCGTCATGGCGCTGTGCGCGACGGCGCTGCGGCAGTGGCTCGACAAGCGCGGCGACCTGCCGGACCGCCCGCTGGTCACGGCCGTCCCGGTGTCGCTGCGGCGCGGCGGCGCGGCGGCCGAGCCGGGCAACCAGCTCTCGCTCATGACGGCGCCGCTCGCCACGCACGTCCCGGACCCGGCCGAGCGGTACGCCGCCGTCCGGCGCGACATGGACGTCGCCAAGCGCCGGTTCACCCGCTCGTCGGGCGCCTGGGTGCGGGACGTGACCGGCCTGCTGCCCGCGCCGCTCGCCGGCGCGGTGACCAGGCTCGCGCTGCAGGCCGCGCCCGCCTTCTCGGTGCGCCCGGTCAACCTGATGATCTCGAACGTGCCCGGCCCGCAGATCCCGCTGTACCTGTGCGGGGCGAAGGTGCTCGGCTACTACCCGATCTCCGTCGTGACGGACGTGAGCGGCGGCCTGAACATCACCGTCTTCTCCTACGCCGGCAAGGTCCACGTCGGGATCGTGGCGTGCCGCGACCTCATCCCCGACCCGTCCGAGATCGTGGACCACCTCGTGGACGCGCTGGACGAGCTGAAGGCGCTCAGCCGCGAGTGAGGCCGAGGGCCTCCCGGTGCCGCCGCGCGAGCGCCAGCGCGGCGGCGCCCGCCGGCTGCACGGGCCGCGGGACGGGCCCGGCGAGCGGCGCCATGGACACCGTGCCCTCCTCGTTGACCGCGACCAGGCCGCCGAACAGGTCCCCGAACACGTCGTCGTCCATGACGACGGCCGTGAGGAGGTCGAGCGCGAACGTCAGCGGGTCGACGCCGAGCCCGAGGAAGTACGCCCGCAGCCGGCCCTCGTCGCGGGCGGCGGTCATCGCCCGGTGGAAGGGCCATTCCTCCTGGACGAAGCCGTCGCCGTAGTCCTCGCCCTTTCCGAGGAACTCCTCGGCGTACTCGCGGACCATGCACTGCCACAGGTCGGGCGCCTCGCCGCGGAGCGGCTGGAAGACGCCGACGGGCATCACCTGGTGGAGCCCGCCGGCGTGCGCGACCTTCGCCGGGTCGCGCCAGTGCAGGACGTACGAGCCGGACGCCGTCGCGGTCAGCGTCGTGACCGCGCACAGGGCGGGGCGGCGGGCGAGGTCGCACGGGTCGCCGATCCGGGTGCGCAGCGGCAGGCCCTCCGTCCCGGCGGCCAGCTCGTGCGCGACGCACTCGCCCACGTTCACGCCGTCGAAGTAGCGCGCGGGCCCGAACCGCAGGACGGGGAGTGCGACGTCGAGGAGCCGGTAGGACGGGCGGTCCTCGAAGACCTTCGGCGGCGCGAGCGCGGCCATGGCCTCGGCGTACGTCCGGTACCCGTCCGGGAGACCGCCGGCGGGGCCGGCGACGGCGGGCGGGGCGGGCCGCTCGTCCCATTCCAGCCGGAGGCCGGTGAGCGGGACCGGCGCGTCCGGCACCCAGCCGTCACGGCACAGCAGCGGCGTCCCCGCGACGCGCCCGGCGTCCGGATAGAGCGCGCTCGCCGCCTCTCCCAGCCGCGCCCGCTCTTCGTTCAGCGCC
Source organism: Spirillospora sp. NPDC127506 (assembly GCF_040302145.1). Taxonomy (NCBI): domain Bacteria; kingdom Bacillati; phylum Actinomycetota; class Actinomycetes; order Streptosporangiales; family Thermomonosporaceae; genus Spirillospora; species Spirillospora sp. NPDC127506. Next base: position 347,166 of record NZ_JBEORG010000001.1, read on the forward strand.
GCCCGCGCCGCGCGCCACGCCCGCTCGTCCACCCCGCCCAGCCTAGGCGCCCGGCGATCGCCGCTCGCCGGCTCAGGCGGCGGCGAGCTTGCGGGCGACGTCCTGCTCGATGAGGTCGGCGTTGACCATCGCGGCGGCCATCGAGCCGGCCGAGGCCGCCATGATGACCTGGCCGGCGGGGGAGACGACGTTGCCCGCGGCCCACACGCCCGGGACGCTGGTCCGGCCGGTCTCGTCCACCTTCACGAAGCCGCTGTCGGCGATCTCGGCGCCGAGGTCGGTCAGCGGGCCGTCCTTGGCCGCCCACTCCGGCGCGACGAAGACGGCGTCGCAGGGCAGCGTGGAGCCGTCCGCCAGCTCGAAGCCGGTGACGCGGTCGTTCTCGACGACGAGGCGCCGCGCCTCGCCCTCCACGACGCGGACGCCGCGCGCGTCCAGGCGGGCCGCGTCGTCGCCTGCCGGGGCCTTCGCCGCGAGGAACGTCACGTCCGGCGACCACTGCCGCAGCAGCGACGCCTGGTGGACGGAGTTCGGCGACGTCGCCAGCACGACGAGCCGCCGGTCGCGGACCTCCCACCCGTGGCAGTACGGGCACATCTGCACTTCGCGGCCCCACCGGTCCTGGAGGCCGGGAACGTCCGGCAGGACGTCGGCCACGCCCGTGGTGACCAGCAGCCGCCGGCCGCGCAGGACGGTCCCGTCCGCGAGCGTGAGGGCGAAGCCCTCCTCGGCGTCCCCGGCCGCGTGCTCGACGGTCCCGGAGATGATCTCGCCGCCGTAGCCGCGCACCTCGGTGCGGCCGATCTCCAGCAGGCGGGCGGGCGGCAGGCCGTCCCGGGTGAGGAAGCCCTGCATGTGCTCGGCCCGCGCGTTGCGGGGCTCGCCCGCGTCGACCACGGTGACGCGGCGGCGGGCGCGGGACAGGACGAGCGCGGCGCTCAGCCCGGCGGGCCCGCCCCCGATGATCAGTACGTCTCGTTCGATGTTCTCGGTCATGCCGCGAGGATGCGCGGCGGGTCCCGAGATTGACAAACTTCTTTGCCGAACCTGCAATTGGGGGATGGAGACGACCGAGCAGGTGCTCGCCGGAGTGGGCCCGCGGCTCCGGCGGCTCCGGCAGGAGCGCGACATCACCCTCACCGCGCTCGCCGAGGCCACCGGCATCTCGGTGAGCACGCTGTCGCGGCTGGAGTCGGGCAAGCGGCGGCCGAGCCTGGAGCTGCTGCTGCCGCTGGCGCAGGCCCACGGGGTGCCGCTGGACGAGCTGGTCGGCGCGCCCGCCGTCGGCGACCCGCGGATCAGGCCGCGCCCGCAGAAGATGGGCGACATGACCGTGCTGCCGCTGACCAGGCGCCCCGGCGGGGTGCAGGCGTTCAAGATGCTCGTCCCGGAGCGGCGGTGGACGAACGAGCCGCAGACCCACGAGGGCTACGACTGGCTGTACGTCCTGAACGGCCGGCTGCGCCTGCACCTGGCGGGCCGCGACATGATCCTGGAGCCGGGGGAGGCCGCCGAGTTCGACACCCGGCTGCCGCACTGGTTCGGCGGCGCGGGCGGGCCGGCCGAGGTGCTCAGCCTGTTCGGGCCGCAGGGGGAGCGGATGCACCTGCGGGCCAGGCCCCGGCGGAAGTGACATAAGTTGGGTGTCCGTGCAGACCGCCCAACCTCCCCAGGAATGCCCGGAACGCCGGCGCGCCGCGCCCGCCGCGTGGGCGCTGTGGGGCGTCGGCGTCCTCGCCTACGCGGTCGCGGTCCTGCACCGGACGTCCTTCGGCGTCGTCGGCCTGGACGCCGTCCGCCGGTTCGACGCGTCCGCCGGCATCCTCGCGTCCTTCACGGTCCTGCAGCTGCTCGTCTACGCGGGCCTGCAGATCCCCGTCGGCCTGCTGCTCGACCGGGTCGGCCCGCGCCGGATGGTCGCGGGCGGCGCGCTGCTCATGGCCGCCGGGCAAGCGCTCATGGCCGTGTCCACCGGCGTCGGCACGGCCGTCGCCGCCCGCGTGATGGTCGGCGCGGGCGACGCGATGACGTTCATCAGCGTCCTCGGCATCGTCGCGACCTGGTTCCCCGGCCGCTACGTCCCGGTCGTGACGCAGCTCACCGGGCAGCTCGGGCAGCTCGGCCAGGTGCTCAGCGCGATCCCGTTCGTCGCGCTGCTGCACGGCCCCGGCTGGGGCACGGCGTTCGGGTCGGCGGCGGCGCTCGGCGTGCTCATGGCCGTGCTGGCGGTCGCCGTGCTGCGCGACGGGCCGGGCCGCGCCGACGTCCCCACGCTGCGCGAGACGGGCACGAACCTGGTCGCGGCCTGGAAGCACCCCGGGACCCGCCTCGGCCTCTGGTCGCACTTCGTGACCCAGTTCTCGTCCAACACGTTCGCGCTGATGTGGGGCTACCCGTACCTGGTGTCGGGGCAGGGCATGGAACCGGCCGCCGCGTCCACGCTGCTGACGCTGTTCGTGCTGGTCAACGTCGTGTCCGGGCCGTTCATCGGGCGGCTCGTCGCCCGCTACCCGCTGCGCCGGTCGTGGCTCGTCCTCGGCATCGTCGGGATGAACGCCGCGGCGTGGGCGGCCGTCCTCGCCTGGCCGCCGCCCGCGCCCGCGTGGCTGCTGGTGCTGCTGATCCTGTGCGTCGCGCCCGGCGGCCCCGGCTCGATGATCGGCTTCGACTTCGCCCGGACGTTCAACCCGCCCGGACGGCAGGGCACCGCGACCGGCATCGTCAACGTGGGCGGCTTCATCGCCTCCCTCGTCACGATCCTGCTGATCGGGCTCGTCCTGGACGCCCTGTCGCCGCGCGGCGAGTTCACCCCCGAGGCGTTCCGCGCCGCGTGGACCGTCCAGATCGGGATCTGGGCGATCGGCGTCACGGGCGTCCTGCGGACCCGGACGCTGGCTCGCCGCCACATCGGCCTCGCCGCCGGCCGCGGCCGCCGGCGGGGCTGATCAGCTCCGCAGCTCCAGCGTGCAGCACTTCGGCCCGCCGCCCGCCTTGCGCAGCTCGGACAGGTCCACCGGGACGGGCTCGTACCCGCGGGCCTCCAGCGTCTTGATCAGCCCGGTCGCCTCGGTGTTGATGACGACGCTGCGCCCGTCGCACACCGCGTTCAGGCCCAGCACGGCCGCGTCCTCCTCGTCCGCGACGACGGCGTCGGGGAACAGCCGCTCCAGAACCGCGCGGCTGCCCGGCGAGAACGCGCCGGGGTAGTAGGCGACGTTGCCGCCGCCGAGCGGGAACAGCGCCGTGTCCAGGTGGTAGAAGCGCGGGTCGACGAGCCGGAGCGTCACGACCGGGCGCCCGAGGAACTCCTGCGCCTCCTGGTGGGCGGCCAGGTCCGTCCGGAACCCGGTGCCCGCCAGGATCACGTGGTCGAGCGTGAGGAAGTCGCCCTCGCCCTCGTTGGTGTGCCGGGCCTCCAGGACGTCCGGGAACCCGTTCTCCCGCATCCACTTCGCGTACGCGGGGCCCTCCGCCCGCCGCTCCGGATGGGCGAACTTCGCCCCGTAGACGCGTCCGCCGACCACCAGCGCGCCGTTCGCCGCGAACACCATGTCGGGCAGCCCCTCGATCGGGTCGATGAGGCTCACCTCGTGCCCGAGCTCCAGATACGCGGCGCGCAGCTCCTCCCACTGCTCGACGGCCCTCCCGGCGTCCGCCCCGGCCGCCGGGTCCATCCAGGGGTTGATCGCGTAGGTGACGGCGAAGTGCTCCGGACGGCACATCAGGAAGTGCCGCCGCGGCGCGGTCCGCTCGACGGTGCTCGGCCCCGTCGCCGGCATCACGGTCATACGTCTCTCCAGGGACATCCGAATGGGGGATCGACTGATCGGAAGCCTAGGAAGCAACGACCCGCAATCCAATTCGCCAACCTTGCTCTCACCTGGCACTTCGTTGCGTGTTTCGGCCGAGGAGGCATTGATCGTTGCGCGCTGGTCCCCGCCGTCGCGCGGGCGGCTCAGCCCCGGCCGAGGAGCGCGTCGAGCTGGAGCCGGAGGGCCAGCCGCACGCGGGGGGACGAGACGTCCACGGGCGCGACCTCCGCCATGCGGCGCAGGCGGTACCGCAGGGTGTTGGGGTGGACGCCGAGGGCCTGCGCGGTGCCCTTCGTGTCGCCGTAGTGGTCGAGCCAGGCGGCCAGCGTCGGGAGGAACGCCGTCCCGTGCGTCTCGTCGTGGGCCTTGAGCGCGGGCAGGGGGCCGCCCAGCAGGCCGGCGCCGGCTCCGACCGCCCGCCGGGCGCGTTCGACGACGACGGCGTCCCAGACGTCCTCCAGCAGGACGAGGCCGGGAGGCAGCCGGCCGGACGCGACGAGGGCGCCCACTTCGGCGGCCTCCGACCGGGACCGGGGCAGGTCGGCGGGGGAGTGCGCGGGGCCGCCCGCCGCCGCGTACAGACCGGGGTCGTGCGCGCGGACCTCGGCGAGGACGGTGCGCAGCCAGCGCATCGACCCGGCGTCCGGTTCCCGCCCGGCGCGGGGCGGGTCGGTCAGCACGGCGAGCAGCGCGCCGTCCAGGTCGGCGAGCAGCGGGCGGTGCCAGCCGAACCGGTGCGTGATCGCCTCCCACAGGTCGAGCCGCCCGGGGAGGTCGTCGCCGCCGCCGAGGACCGCGACGCGCCACGGGGGCTCGGCCGCGCCGGGGCGGACGCCGTCCCGGAGCGCGGCGCGGATCTGGTCGGCCGACACCCGGCGCGCGACGCCCGCCTCGGCGCGCAGCCGCAGCAGGTGCAGGGCCAGGACGGACGCGAGGTCCCTGAGCCGCCGGACCCGGTCCTGCGGGATCGGCGTCCGCGCCACCACCCAGATGGAGCCGAGCCACTCGCCCCCTGCGCGCACCGGGACGACGAGCCGCGGCAGCATGTCGTCCGGCCCGGCCGGGACGATGATCGGTTCGCTGGACCGGGCCAGCTTGCGGAACACCCCGCAGGCGCGCAGATGCGCGATGACCTGCGGCGGGACCCGGCGCCCCACGATGGTCGAGACGCGGGCGGGGTCGGTGGTGTCCTGGCGGCCCGAGTAGGCGAGGACGCGGGAGCGGGCGTCCTCCACCGTGACCGGGGCGTCGGCGATCTCGGCGGCGGTGTCGGCGAGCGCGAACAGGTCGTCGACGGCACCGGACGGGCGCGGCGCGTAGGCCCGGTCGATGGCGCCGCGCACCAGCCAGATCAGGTGCGTCCACGACGTGTCCGGCTGGAGTTCGACGAGCGCGGGCCGCAGGCTCCGCGCCACTTCGGCGACCTCCGGGTCGCGGGCGAGCGGGGCCCGCAGCACGACGCCGTCCGCCCCGGCCGCGTCGGCGCGCTCCAGCAGCGCCACGGCCTCCGCCGGGCCGGACACGCCGGCGCCGAGGACGATCTCGCCCGGCCGCCCCGCCGCCTCGCCCGGCTCGGCCAGCACGACGTCGTGCACCTGCCCGCCGCGCCCCGGCGTCACCAGCCGGAGCAGCCCCAGCGAGCCGACGAGGCCGGCCACATCGATCACGGTTCCAGTGTGGCCCACCGCTTGTGCCGTTCGCACGACGCGCGGCACGCCGATTGGGCGAACAGGACAGAGACTCCGGCGTCCCGGCGGCGCACCATCGAAGTATCCGCCGACGAGGGACGAGGAGAGGAGTCGCCATGGCTCTCGACGCAGCGCCGCGCCGAGTCGCCGTCGTGGGCGCCGGCATGGTCGGGCTGTCCACCGCATGGTTCCTGCAGGAGCACGGGGCCGACGTCACCGTGTTCGACCGCCGGGACGTCGCCGCGGGCGCGTCCTGGGGCAACGCCGGCTGGCTGACGCCGGGCCTGGCGACGCCGCTGCCCGAACCGGCCGTCCTCTCCTACGGCGTGAAGGCCGTGCTCAGCCCGTCGTCCCCGGTGTACGTCCCGCCGAGCGCGAACCCGCGCCTGCTCCGCTTCCTCGCCGGGTTCGCCCGCAACAGCACCGCGGCCCGGTGGCGGCGCGCGATGGAGTCGCTCGTGCCGATCAACGGCCGGGCGCTGCCGAGCTTCGACGCGCTGATCGAGGGCGGCGTCAAGGCGGAGACGAACGAGGCCCGGTCCTTCCTCGCCGCGTACCGGACGGCGGCGGAGCGCCGCGTCCTGCTGGAGGAGATCGAGCACATCCGCGCGGCCGGCCAGGAACTGGAGTACGAGGCCCTCACCGGGGACCAGGCCCGCGCCCTGGAGCCCGCCCTGTCGGACGAGATCGGCGCCGCGATCGTGCTGCGCGGCCAGCGGTTCATCGACCCGGGCGCGTTCGTGCACGCCCTCGCCGACTCCGTCCGCGACCGCGGCGGCAAGATCCGCACGGGCGCCGCCGTCACCGGCATCGGCCACCAGCGCGGCAGCGTCTCGGTCCGCACCACGGGCAGCGACTTCGAGAAGTTCGACACGGTCGTCCTGGCGAGCGGCGTGTGGCTCGGCGACCTCGCCCGGCAGTTCGGCGTGCGCTCCCTCGTCCAGGCGGGCCGCGGCTACAGCTTCAGCGTGCCGGTGGACCGCGTCCCGGACGGCCCGGTGTACTTCCCCGCGCAGCGGGTCGCCTGCACCCCGCTCGGCGACCGGCTGCGCGTGGCCGGGATGATGGAGTTCCGCAGCCCGGAGGCGCCGCTCGACCCGCGCCGGGTCGAGGCGATCGTCGAGGCCGCCCGCCCGCTGCTGCGCGGCGCCGACCTCGACTCCCGGCGGGACGAGTGGGTCGGCTCCCGCCCCTGCACCCGCGACGGCCTGCCGCTGATCGGCGCGACCCGCTCGCCGCGCGTCTTCGCCGCCGGCGGCCACGGCATGTGGGGCATCACCCTCGGCCCGGCGACCGGGCGGCTGCTCGCCGAGCAGATCGCCACCGGCCGCCGCCCGAGCGAGCTCGACCCGTTCGACCCGCTCCGCTGACCCTTCGACCCGCTCCGCTGACCGTTCGACCCGCTCCGCTGACCGTTCGACCCGCTCCGCTGATGACCTGCGGCTTCTGGGCGGTTATGACACTTTCGTCCGGACGGGCGGCACCGGCGCGCTACCGTCTCGGGGTGATCTAGGACCCCGAGACGGGAGGGACGCGCGATGGACCGGACGACCATGCCACTGACCCGGGCCCAGCGCGTCCTGGCCGCCACCGGCGGCCTGTTCTTCGCGGGCCTCGCCGCCCTGGGCGGCTACGGATCGTTCGCGTCCGTCCGGGACGTGGCCGAGCCCTGGTTCGGCGACCAGGCGTGGATCGTCCCGGCCGGAGTCGACCTCGGCATCCTCGCCCTGGTCTCGGTCGCGCTCCTGCTCGAATGGCTGGCGATGCCGATGCCGGCCCTGCGCTGGATGGCCTTCGCCTTCACCGCCGCGACCGTCTGGCTCAACGTCTCCGCGGCGCACGGCGACGTCACCGGCATGGTCATGCACGCCGCCATGCCCGTGTTGTTCATCACGTTCATCGAGGCCGTCCGGCACGCCATCCGCCGCCGCGCCGGGATCGCCGCCGGCACCGTCCGCGAAGGCGTCCCCGTCGCCCGCTGGCTGCTCGCGCCCCTCTCCACGTTCCGGCTGTGGCGCCGCATGGTCCTGTGGCAGATCACGTCCTACCCCGACGCCCTCCGCGCCGAGCAGCGCCGCCGCCACGCCCTCGCCCTCCTGGACGACCACTACGGCCGCAAATGGAAGTCGAAGGCCCCCGCCGACGTCGTCTGGATGCTCAGGGACGGCGTCATGCTCGACCAGGCCCTCGACCGTGTCACCGCGCTCACCGCCCCGCCCGAGCCCGCCGCGCCGCCGCGGCCCGCGCCGGCGAAACCCGCGCCGGCGGCGAAGCGGAAGAAGCCGCCCGTCCCCCGCAGCGTCGCGACCGACAACGAGGCCCGCGCCCTCGCCATCATCGACGCCGAACCGAACATCACCGGCGCCGAACTGGGCCGCCGCCTCAACATCAGCTCCCGCCAGGGCCAGCGCCTCCTCAGCCGGCTCTCCAGCCCGGCCCCGGCCTCCTGACCGTCACTTTTCCCCCGTCCCGTTCGTCTATGGCGTGAAACCGAAAGGGGAGATCATGCCGAAGTACGACTGGACAGCGATGTACGTGATGCACAACGCGCTGCGCCGCGAACTCGAGCAGCTGGCCAAGGTCGCGGCCCGCCCGGACGGCGAGGCTCGCCGCGTCCTGGCGGAGGCGCCGGGCTGGGACCTGTTCAAGACGGCCCTGCACATCCACCACACCGCCGAGGACGAGGCGCTGTGGCCCCCGATGCGCGAGGCCCTCGCCGACCGGCCGGACGGCCTGGCCCTGATGGACGCCATGGAGGCCGAGCACGCCGCCATCGACCCGGCGATCGAGGCGATCGACGCGGGCGCCGAACCCCTCGGCCCCCTCGCCGAGCGCCTGGCGGACGCCCTCACCGCCCACCTGAAGCACGAGGAGGAGGCCGCGCTCCCGCTGATCGACGAGGTCCTGCCGCCGGAGAGGTTCGCGGACTTCGGCCAGGTGCACGCGCGGAAGATCGGACCCGACGGCCCCCGCGTCATCCCCTGGCTCCTGGACGGCGCGGACCCGGACCTCGCCGCGAAGATGCTGGCCCTCCTCCCGGAGCAGGCCCGCGCCGCGTACGAAACCGCCTGGCGCCCCGCCTACGAGTCCCTCACCCTCTGGAACGTCGCCTGACGTCCGCGCGCGGCGCGCGCCGCGAGGCGCGCGCCGCCGGCGGGGTCAGAGGTTGATCATGTGGCCGGCCAGGCCGTGGACGGCCTCCTTCATGGCCTCGCCCAGGGTGGGGTGGGCGTGGACGTTGCGGGCCACCTCGTGGACCGTGAGGTCCCACTGCTGGGCCAGGGTCAGCTCGGGGAGGAGCTCGGTGACCTCGGGGCCGATCATGTGGGCGCCGAGGATCTCGCCGTACTTGGCGTCGCTGACGACCTTGACGAAGCCCTCGCCCTCGCCCATCCCGAGCGCCTTGCCGTTGGCGCTGTACGGGAACTTGGCGGTCTTGACGTCGAAGCCCTGCTCCTTGGCCTGCGCCTCGGTGTAGCCGAAGCTCGCGACCTGCGGCTGGCAGTAGGTGGCGCGGGGGATCATGATGTAGTCGAGTTCCATCGTCTCGGCGTCCGCGATGGTCTCGGCCGCGACGATGCCCATGGCCTCGGCGGCGTGCGCGAGCATCAGCTTCGCGGTGACGTCGCCGATGGCGTAGATGTGCGGGACGGACGTGCGGCAGCGGCCGTCCACGTCGATCGCGCCCCGGTCGGTCAGGGCCACGCCGGTCTTCTCCAGGCCGTAGCCCTCGACGTTCGGCTGGAAGCCGATCGCCTGGAGCACCTTGTCGGTCTCCAGGACCTGCTGGGCGCCGTCCTTGCCGGTGACGGTGACCTTGACCTTCTCGCCGGAGTCGTCGATCGCGTCCACGCGGGTGGAGGTGAGGACGTCCACGCCGAGCTTGCGGTACCGCTTGGCGAGCTCCTTGGAGACCTCGGCGTCCTCGTTCGGGACCATCCGGTCGAGGAACTCGACGATCGTGACCTTCACCCCGTAGTTGTGCAGCACGTAGGCGAACTCGACGCCGATCGCGCCCGCGCCGGCGATGACGATGCTCTCCGGCAGCTCCGAGCTGAGGATCTGCTCCTCGTAGGTGACGACCCGCTCCGACAGCGAGGTCCCCGGCAGCAGCTTGGTGTGCGCGCCCGCCGCGATGATGCAGTTGCCGAACGTCACCGTCTCCGACGAGCCGTCCCGCCGGGCGACCTGCAGGGTGTTCGGGTCGGTGAACGTGCCGCGCCCCTCATAGGACGTGATCTTGTTCTTCTTCATCAGGAACTGGACGCCCTTGACGAGCTTGTCCGACACCTGGCGGCTGCGCTGGAACGCGACGCCGTAGTCGAAGGACACCCGGCCCTCGACGTTGATCCCGAAGGTCTGCTGCTCCCGCGTGAAGATGTGCGCGAGCTCCGCGTTGCGCAGCAGCGCCTTCGACGGGATGCAGCCGACGTTGAGGCACACCCCGCCCCAGTACCGCTCCTCGATGATCGCCGTCTTCAACCCGAGCTGTGCCGACCGGATCGCGGCGACATATCCACCCGGGCCCGCGCCGAGGACTACGACGTCAAAGTGTTCGCTCATGCCTTGGACACTATTCGGCGCGGCGGCGTCCTCGCATCCCGGTCCGACCGGGCCGGCGCACGGGAGACCGCCGCACGCCCCGGCGTCACATAGAGTGAGTGTTTCGGACGGGCTTCCGCCGGTCAGTATCCGCGGGAGCCGTTTTCAAACGAGCGGACGGCGCGCCGTGCGGCGCGAGCCCCGACCGTCCCGGCCGGCGAGCCCGGCGGCGCACCTCGGACCAGCGGCGCCGCGGCGGTGGAACACGGCGCCGCGCGCCGGTCGTTGCCCACCCGAGCCGATGTGGAGGTGTCGCGGAGTGAGGATCCCCAAGCGCGTCAACGCCGTCCTGGACTGGATGGAAGAGCACTTTGTCGCGCTTGCCGTGCTGGTCGCGCTGGTGGTGGTCGCGCTGGTGGCCCTGCTGGCGCCGGCGGACGTCGGCTTCCCGGTCGCCGGTTTCGTCCTCGGGACGGCGGTGGGCGGGTTCCTCGTGCACGTCCGGCTGAGCCGCCGCCTCGCCCGCGCCCGCCGGGACGTCGACAACCTGCTGCGGGAGAACGGCGCCCTGCGGCACCGCAACACCGTCCTCGCCAGCGGCGTGATCACCCGCGAGTCGCAGGAGACGCAGGCGCTCGTGTCCATCCCCGAGGACGACCTGCTGGAGGACGAGCTGCTCGGCGACCCGCAGCGCACCGCCACCCTCGACGAGCTGCTCGACGGCGACCCGCAGACCACCGACGAGCTGCCCGGCGACGGGCCCACCACGGACCTCCCCGAGCTCCCGGACGGCGACCCGCAGCGCACCATCGTCCTCACCCCGGCCGAACCGGCCGCGGCCGAACCGGAGGACGCGGCGGACCGGGCGGACCCGGCGGACGAGGCCACCGGCGAGGACGACGCGGACACCGCCCGCCCCCACCGCCCCGCGAAGAGGAAGAGGACCAGGAAGGCGTAGCCGCACGCCTACACGGGGTCATCGCGAACGCGGAACCGGCGTTAGCTTCGCCGATCACCGGGCACAGCCACCCCGTGAACGACGACCCGGAGCGCGCCGCCCGCGGCGCGAGCGTGCCGGCGGACGCAGGCGGCGTCGGCGCCGTCCACAAGGCCGTGATCGCGTCCGCGATGGGGAACTGCATCGAATGGTTCGACTTCGGCGTGTTCAGCGCCGGGGTGATGACCGCGATCATCGGCACGAAGTTCTTCCCGGAGGGGGCCGCGGGCAGCGCGTCGCTGCGCTCCTTCGCCCTGATCGCGGCGGCGTTCCTGGCCCGCCCGTTCGGCGGGCTGTTCTTCGGGCCGCTGGGCGACAAGCTGGGCCGCAAGCGGGTGCTGGCGACCACGATCATCCTGATGTCCGGGTCGACGTTCGTGATCGGGATCCTGCCCGACTACGCCACGATCGGGATCGCGGCGCCGCTGGCGCTGCTCGCGGTCCGGCTGGTCCAGGGCTTCTCGACCGGCGGCGAGTACGGCGGCGCCGCCACGGTGATCGCCGAGTACGCGCCGACGCACCGGCGCGGCTTCTTCGGCAGCTTCCTGGAGTTCGGCACGCTGACCGGCTACATCCTGGGCGCCGGCCTCGTCTTCGTCATGGACCTCGCGCTCAGCGACAGCGCGATGCACTCCTGGGGCTGGCGCATCCCGTTCCTGATCGCGCTGCCGCTCGGCCTCGTCGGCCTCTACGTCCGGACCCGGATCGAGGACACCCCGGCCTTCCAGCAGCTGGAGGCGCAGGGCAAGAAGGCCCAGTCGCCGCTGAAGGAGACGCTGCAGCACTACTGGCGCACCATCGTGATGCTGATCGGCATCGTGTTCCTGCTGAACGTCGCGGACTACACGCTGCTCACGTTCATGCCGTCCTACCTGGTCGACTTCATCAAGATGGACGACGAGACGGCGCAGCTCATCACGATCGGCGTGGAGGCGGCGATGATGGTCGTCATCCTGCCGCTCGGCCACCTGTCGGACCTGATAGGCCGCAAGCCCCTGCTGCTGACGGCGGCGGTCGGCTACATCCTGCTGGGCTGGCCGGCGTTCGCGCTCATGCAGACCCGCAACGATCTCGGCGTCCTGGCCGGCTACGCGATCGTCGGCGGCCTGCTGGTGCTGATGCTGGCGGTGATCGGCGCGACGTTCCCCGCGATGTTCCCCACCAGGGTGCGGTACGGCGCGTTCGCGATCGGCTACAACATCTCGACGTCGCTGTTCGGCGGGACGGCGGCCGTGCTGGTCGGATCGCTGATCGACGTGACGGGCTCGAACTACGTCCCGGCGTACTACCTGATGCTCGCCGCGCTGGTGGCGCTGGCGCCGATCATCATGATCCCGGAGACGGCCGGGGTCCCGATCGAGCGGGTCGGGAACGAGCGCGCCCCGGAGCCGGCGGGTTCCGGGGCGGGATGACGCGCGTCGCGCGGGGTCAGCGGCCGAAGTGCCGGCGGGCCCAGCCCGCCAGCGAACCCGCGATCACCAGTGCGATGCCGGTCTCGATGGCCAGTGCCGTCCAGACTGCGGTCACCGGGAGCCTCCCCTCCGGTCCGCCGGGCCCGTCCTGATCCGGGCCCGTTGCTCGTTCCGTACAACACCAGGATGGGGTAGGTCTTTCCTTGCCGAAGCCCGCGAGCGCGGTGATGTCCCTCACGCGGCACCGCGCTGACCTGCGGCGAAACCCCACTTGTGAGTAAAGGTCGCGGTTCGTCCGCATGTGCCGTGCCCGGCCCGCCGGGGGGCAGGCGTCCGGTGCCCGCGGCCGGATTCGGGCAGTGGCGCGCGGGTGCGAGTTCTATGGCGTTCCGGCAATCTGATGGCTCATTGCGATGCGGCGATTACGTTCAGTAGCGTCACCGTTGGCCGGAAGACGGCCGTTCATGACGGACCTTCGACGAATCGGTGGTGTGGACGTGACCGAACAGCAGCAACAGCAGTTGAGCCTCGGTACCGCGGCGGCGCGCAATCTGGCGACCACGACCAAGTCCGTCCCGCAGATGCAGGGCATCACCTCCCGGTGGCTGCTGAAACTGCTGCCCTGGGTGCAGGCGGCCGGCGGTGCCTACCGCGTCAACCGGCGCCTCACCTACACCCTCGGCGACGGCCGGGTCACCTTCGTGACCACCGGCGCCGACGTCCGGGTCATCCCCCGCGAGCTGGGCGAGCTGCCCCCGCTGCGCGGCTACGACGACGACCTGACGCTGGACGCCATCGCCGGCCGGTTCACCCAGCAGGAGTACGAGCCCGGCGACGTCATCGTGGAGCGCGGCCGGCCGCTCGACCGGGTCATCCTGGTGGCGCACGGCAAGCTCACCAGGATCGGGGCCGGAGAGTACGGCGCCGAAGCCGTCCTCGGCACCCTCGCCGACGGCGACTTCTTCGGCGAGCAGGCCCTGCTCGCGCCCGAGGAGGGCGAGGAGCGGCCGACGTGGGAGCACACGGTCAAGGCCGTGACCGCGTGCACCGTCCTCAGCATGAACGACGCCGACTTCCAGGAGACGCTCGGCCAGTCCGCGTCCCTGCAGGCCCATCTGGACGAGTACCGGGCGAGCCCCGACCGGCCGAGCAACACGCACGGCGAGGCGGCGATCGAGGTGGCGTCCGGGCACGAGGGCGAACCGGTCCTGCCCGGGACGTTCGTCGACTACGAGGCGTCCCCCCGCGAGTACGAGCTGAGCGTCGCGCAGACCGTGCTGCGCGTCCACACCCGCGTGGCCGACCTCTACAACCAGCCGATGGACCAGGTCGAGCAGCAGCTCCGGCTGACCATCGAGGCGCTGCGCGAGCGCCAGGAGCACGAGCTCATCAACAACCGCGACTTCGGCCTCCTGCACAACGCCGACCTGTCCCAGCGCATCCACACCCGGTCCGGCCCGCCCACCCCGGACGACATGGACGACTTGCTCACCCTCGTGTGGAAGGAGCCCGCGTTCTTCCTCGCGCACCCGAAGGCGATCGCCGCGTTCGGCCGCGAGTGCAGCGCGCGCGGCGTCTACCCCGGCAGCGTCGACGTCGGCGGCCACAAGGTCCCCGGCTGGCGCGGCGTGCCGATCTTCCCGTGCAACAAGATCCCGGTGAGCCGGACCAAGACCAGCTCGATCCTGCTGATGCGGACCGGGGAGGCCGCGCAGGGCGTCATCGGGCTCCACCAGGTGGGGCTGCCCGACGAGTACCAGCCGGGCCTGTCCGTCCGCTTCATGGGCATCGATGAGAAGGCGCTCATCAACTACCTGGTCAGCGCGTACTACTCGGCGGCCGTCCTGGTTCCGGACGCCCTCGGCATGCTGGAGTCCGTCGAGATCGCGCACGGCGGTGCCGACGCGTGACGGAACCCACCACGGGCCAGACCGCGGAGAACGGCCCGGCCGGTCCGGCCGGGCCCACCGGGCGGCCGCGGCGGCTCGCCCTCGGCACCGGAGCCGCCCGCAACCTCGCCACGACGACCAAGTCCGTCCCGCAGATGCAGGGCATCACGCCGCGGTGGCTGCTGCGGCTGCTGCCCTGGGTGCAGGTGGACGCGGGCGCCTACCGGGTGAACCGGCGCCTCACCTACCAGGTCGGCGACGGCATCGTCACCTTCGTCAACGACGGCGCCGAGGTCCGCGTGGTGCCGCCGGAGCTGGCCGAGCTGCCGCCGCTGCGCGGCCTGGCCGACCCGGCGGTGCTGGAGGGCCTCGCCGCGCGGTTCGAGCAGCGCGAGTACGCGCCCGGCGAGACGATCGCGGCGGCGGGCCGGCCGCTCGACGGCGTCCACCTGATCGCGCACGGCAAGGTCGAGGAGGCCGCCCCGGGAAGGTACGGCGGCGAGGCGAGGGTCCGCATCCTCGCCGGCGGCCGGTTCTTCGGCGACCGCGTCCTGCTCGACGCCGTCGCCGAGCGGGACGGGGAGTGGCCGCACACCTTCCGCGCGCTGACCCCGTCCATCGTGCTGACGCTGCCCCGCGCGGCGGTCGAGGAGCTGGCCGAGCGGTCCGCGGCCCTGCGCGCCCACCTGGAGGAGTACCGCGACACGGCGGCACCGCCGCAGACCCGGCACGGCGAGGCGGCGATCGAGGTGGCGTCCGGGCACGACGGCGAACCCGTCCTGCCCGCCACGTTCGCCGACTACGAGACCTCGCCGCGCGAGTACGAGCTGAGCCTCGCCCAGACGCTGCTGCGCGTCCGCACCCGCGTCGCCGACCTCTACAACGGGCCGATGGACCAGGTCGAGCAGCAGCTCCGGCTCACCGTCGAGGCGCTGCGCGAGCGCCAGGAGCACGAGCTGGTCAACAACCGCGACTTCGGGCTGCTGCACAACGCCGACCTGCGGCAGCGCCTGCAGACCGCCGGGGGCCCGCCGACCCCCGCCGACATGGACGAGCTGCTGTCGCGGCGGCGCAAGTCCCGGTTCTTCCTCGCGCACCCCAAGACGATCGCCGCGTTCGGACGCGAGTGCACCCGGCGCGGGGTGTACCCGTCCTGCGTGGAGGTCGAGGGACGCCGCGTCCAGGCGTGGCGCGGCGTCCCCATCTACCCCTGCGACAAGATCCCGATCACCCCGGCCGGGACCAGCTCGATCCTGGTGCTGCGCACCGGCGAGGACGACCAGGGCGTCATCGGGCTGCGCCGCGCCGGGCTGCCGGACGAGGTGGAGCCGGGCCTGTCGGTCCGGTTCGCCGGCATCGACGAGAAGGCGCTCATCAACTACCTGGTCAGCGCGTACTACTCGGCCGCCGTGCTGGTCCCGGACGCGCTCGGCGTCCTGGAGAACGTCGAGACGGCCCGCTGAGGAAGAGGAGAGCCATGCCCGCCTGGAAGGACGACCCCGCCGTCGTCGCCTGCGACCACGGCGCCCGCGACCACGGTGCCCGCGACCACGGTGCCCGCGACCACGGTGCCCGCGACCACGGTGCCCGCCCGGCGGACGCCGTCCTGCGCTGGAGCCGGCGCCTGCTCGACCCCGCGCTGCGGGGGGCGGTCGACGCCATGCCGGACACGGCCCGCCGCATCGCCGCCTACCACTTCGGCTGGCGGGACGAGCGGGGCCGCCCGGCCTCCGGCCCGGCGGGCAAGGCGATCCGCCCCGCCCTCGCGCTGCTCGCCGCGGAGGCGGCCGGCGGGACGGCCGCCTCCGCCCTGCCGGCCGCCGTCGCGGTCGAGCTGGCGCACAACTTCTCGCTCCTGCACGACGACGTCATGGACGGGGACCCGACCCGCAGGCACCGCCCCACCGCCTGGACGGTGTTCGGCACGAACGCCGCGATCCTGGCCGGGGACGCGCTGCTCGCCGCCGCCTACGGGGCGCTCGCGGACGGCGACTCCCCGGCCGTCGCGCCCGGCGTCCGCGTCCTCGCGCGGGCCGTCGTCGACCTGGTCGAGGGCCAGTGCGCCGACCTGTCGTTCGAGGACCGCACCGACGTGACCCTCGACGCGTGCCTCACGATGGCGAACCGCAAGACCGGCGCGCTGATGGGCGCGGCCTGCGCCCTCGGCGCCCTCTACGGCGGCGCGGCCACCGCGGAGGCCGACCGCCTGCGCACCTTCGGTGAACGCTTCGGCCTGGCCTTCCAGCTCACCGACGACCTGCTCGGCATCTGGGGCGACCCCGCCGTCACCGGCAAACCCGTCCGCTCCGACCTGCACAACCGCAAGAAGTCCCTGCCCGTCGTGGCGGCGCTGACCTCCGCGACCCCGGCCGCCGCCGAACTCGCCGACCTCTACCGCCCGCGCGGCGAGCCGCTGTCCGCCGGCGACACCGCCCGAGCCGCCGCCCTCATCGAAGCGACCGGTGCGCGCGCCTGGGCCGCCGCCCACGCCGACACCCTGCTCGCCGAGGCCGAGGAATGCCTGACCGGCATGGCCCCGACCCCGTCCGCCGAACTCCTGACCCTGGCCCGCCTCACGACCCACCGCGACCACTGAGGTTCCGCGGCCTGCCCTCGACGGGTCCTAGCCCTTGATCTGGGTCCAGGCCTGGGCCCAGCGGGAGTAGTCGACGCAGTTGTTGCCGCGGTCGTCGCCGCAGTCCTCGACGGGGGTCTTCCAGAAGGCGAGGCGCCGGTAGAACTCGGGGTCGCCGACGTGGTACGTCGAGCAGAAGCCCTTGGCGGTGTAGCGGCACGCCTTCGGGTTGGCCGGGGCCTCGCCGAACCACTGCGCGACCTCCGCCTGCACCTTGGGAGTGGTGATCCAGTTCATCCACTTGTACATGCAGGTCGGATGCTGCGCCTTCGAGGAGACCATCCAGGTGTCGGACCATCCGGTCGCGCCCTCGGACGGGAGGGTGGTCGCGACGGGCGCCTTGTCCGCGAGGGCCAAGTTGGCGGTCACCTGCCACGCGGTGCCCGCGTAGTTGTAGCCGCTCTTGAACGACTGGAGCTCGTCCAGGTAGTTCGCCCAGTACTGGTTGACCATCGGGCGCTGCTGCTTGAGCAGGTCGACGGCCGCCTGGAACTGCTTCTCCTCCAGCTCGTACACGTCGGTGATCTTCAGGTCGGGGCGGTGCGCCTTCAGGTAGAGGGCCGCGTCCGCGATGTAGATGGGGGAGTCGTAGGAGACGACGTGCCCGGCGGCGGGGGAGTCCTTCTCCCACACGACGCTCCACGAGGTCGGACGTTGCGGGATCTTGTCCGTCCGGTACATGAGCATGTTGGCGCCGTAGCCGTGCGGGACGCCGTACATCGTGCCGTTGACCGAGTTGTACGGCTGGTTCTTCAGGTACTTGGCGATGTCGGCGTAGTTGGTGAGCAGCCCGGTGTTGACCGGCGCGACCAGCCCGCCGTAGATGAGCCGCAGGCTCGCGTCGCCGGACGCCGACACGCCGTCGTACCGGCCGGTCTTCATCAGCGCGACCATCGAGTCGGACGTGTCGGCGACCTTCGTGCGCACCTTGCAGCCGGTCGCCTTGGTGAACGGGGTGACCCAGTCGACGCTCTCGTCGCTGGAGCCGTCCTCGGCGTACCCCGTCCAGGCGACGAGGTCGAGCCGCCCTTCCGGAGCCCCGAGCTCCTGCATCATCGGGATGTCGGGCGGTGTGGCGGCGGACGCGGAGCCGCCGCTGCACCCGCCGGCCAGCGCCGCGGTCGCGGACAGCGCGCCGGCGGCCAGCACCGCCTTCGACCTGCGCGGGCGGGCCGGCGACCGGGCGTTCTTCGTCGCGTGGGGAGAACGAGCCATCACGCTGAGGCATCGTAGGGGTATTTTCGTCCGTCTGTGCACACAAAACGTGATGATCCGGAAACTGTCGACACACGGCGGCGCGCCGTCCTAGGCTCTCCTACCGTTCCCAGGCGACCCGTCCCCCACTCCGGTCCCGTCCGCCCCGCTAGCCGTCCGAACGAGTGAAAGTTCAGCCGCAGTGCCAAATCGAGGCCGCACCACCACGGACTCAGCCGCCGGCCACCGGCGGGTTCCCAAGGCAGCGCGATTCCGGTCCATCCGCTTCAAGGTCATCCTCATGGTCACCGTGTCGGTGGTCTCCCTCGGCGTGCTCTGGGCGTTCGCCGCGAGCATCGCGCTCGGCGAGGGGCTGAACCTCCGGCACGTCAAGACGGTCCAGGAGCACTACGCGTACCCGTCCGGCGCGCTCGGCAGCGCGCTGCAGGCGGAGCGGCGGCTGTCGATGGTGTACCTCGGCGGCCGCGCGGAGGGCGACCGCGCGTCGATGGAGTCCGGCCGGCTCGTCACCGACCGGCAGGCCGACCTGTTCCGCCGGCTCGCGAAGGACGCCGGCGCCCGCGCCGCCGCGCCGGAGAACGCCCGCAAGATCGCCGACAAGATCATCAGCGAGCTGGACGGCCTCGCCGCGCGGCGCCGCGCGATCGACGACGGCACCATCGACCGGGACCGCGCGTTCGCCGGCTACACCGCGCTGATCGGCGACGTCGGCGCGCTGCAGGGCTCGCTCGCCACGCTGGACAACTCCGAGGTCGCCAAGGACGCCCGCAACGAGGCGTCGCTGACCCGCGCCCGCGAGGTCCTCGCGCAGGAGGACGCGCTGCTCGCCGGCGCGCTCGCCGCCGGCCGCATGACCCCCGACGAGCACTCCCGGTTCGTCAAGCTCGTCGGCACGCAGCGCGCCCTCTACGGGTACGCGGCGGCCGAGCTGCGCTCCGCCGACCAGGCGTACTACCAGCGCGTCGTGACGATGCCGGAGTACGCCCGGCTGCGCACGCTGGAGGACCGGTTCGTCGGGTCCGCCCGGCTCGTCAAGAACAGCGCCGCGAACTCCGGGGTGCTGTGGAAGACCACCGCCGACTCCAACCTGACGCGGCTGCGCGGCCTCGAACTCTCCGTGGCCGCGGGCGCCGAGCAGCGCGCGGAGCCGATCGCGGACGGCATCATCACCCGCGTCGTCCTCGCGGGCGCGCTCGGGCTCGTCGCCGTCGTCGCGTCCCTCGTCCTCGCCGTGTGGGTCGCCCGGTCCGTCATCCGCGAGCTGGCCCGGCTGCGCCGCGAGGCGATCGACCTCGCCGACGTCCGGCTGCCCGGCGTGATCCGCCGGCTGCGCCGCGGCGAGGAGGTCGACGTGGCCGCCGAGGCGCCGCCGCTGGCGTTCGGGACCCGCGAGATCGACCAGGTCGGCGAGGCGTTCAACGCGGCCCGGCGCACCGCGATCCAGGGCGCGGTCGAGGAGGCGACGCTCCGCCGCAACGTCAGCGACGTGTTCGTGAACCTCGCCCGCCGCAGCCAGACGCTGCTGCACCGCCAGCTCAAGCTGCTGGACGCGATGGAGCGGCGCATCGAGACGCCCGACGACCTGGAGGACCTGTTCCGCGTCGACCACCTCGCCACCCGCATGCGGCGGCACGCCGAGGGCCTGATCATCCTTTCCGGGCAGGCGCCCGGCCGCGGCTGGCGCAGCCCCGTCGCGATCGTCGACATCGCCCGCGCCGCCGCGTCCGAGGTCGAGGACTACACCCGCGTCAACGTCGCGCCGATGACCCGCGCCGCGATCGTCGGGCCCGCCGTCGCCGACGTCATCCACCTGCTCGCCGAGCTGATCGAGAACGCGACCGCGTTCTCGCCGCCGCACACCACCGTCCAGGTGCAGGGGCAGGCCGTCTCGCACGGCTTCACGCTGGAGGTCGAGGACCGCGGCCTCAGCATGGACGAGGCGAGCCTCGCCGCCGCCAACGAGCGGCTCGCCACCGCCGCCGAGTTCGACCTGTCCGACAGCGCGCAGCTCGGCCTCTTCGTGGTCGGGCGGCTCGCGCGCCGGCACGGCATCAAGGTGACGCTGCGGACGTCCCCGTACGGCGGGATGACCGCGATCGTCCTGCTGCCCGAGGGCCTCGTCGTCCCGGACGAGGGCGACCAGGCGCGGAGCGGGCCCGCCCTCACCACCCGCCGCGCGGAGGACGCGCTGGTCCCCGTCGGCTCGGTCGTCGGCGGCCGGGAGCGCGGCGGATCGGTGCTGCGGCTCCCGGCCGGGCGGCACGCCGCCGCCGCGTCCCAGCCGGGCGACCCGCTCGTCCGGCCCGCCGAGGCGCCCGCCGGTGAGCCGGGGACCGGGCCGATCCCGGCGTTCCAGGACCCGGCCTCGGGGACCGGGCCCATCCCGGTGTTCGACGAGCCCGCCGCGGGCACCGGGCCCATCCCGGTGTTCGGGGAGGACACGCGGCCAGCGGAGACGCCGGCGCCGCGCTCCGCGCCGTCGCCGTGGGGCGACCCGCCCGCCCCGTCCGAGCCCGCCCCGTCGCCGTGGGGCGACCCGCCCCCGCCCGAGCCCGAGCCGCCGGCCGCCAAGCCGGGCGTGCCGCGCTCCCCGCGCGAGGTCCGGCGGCGCCCCCCGGGCGCGTCCGGGGCGGCCGACCGGCCGCCGCTGCCGAAACGCGTCCGGCAGGAGAACATGGCCGCCCAGCTGCGCGAGGACCCCACGGTCACGTCGCCGCGGCCCGCCGCGTCCCGGCCGAGCCGGTCGCCCGAGGAGCTGCGGTCGATGATGTCGTCCATCCAGCAGGGCACCCGGCGCGGCCGCGCCGAGTCCCTCGACAACGAGGAATCGTGACGGACCATGACCGGTCCTGGCAGCGAATGGCTCGATGACGAGGCCGGCCCGATCGTACGTTCGTACGCGCTGACCCGCGGGCGGGCGCGGCCCGCGGCCGGTGAGGGCTTCGACATGATCACGATAGTCTCGACCGCGGCGCGGCCCCGGTCGGGCTCGCCCGGCATCGGCCCCGAGCACCTCGACATCCTGGAGATGTGCGTGCAGCCGCAGCCGGTCGCCGAGATCGCCGCCCGGATGAAGCTGCCGCTGGTCGTCGTGCGGGTCCTGCTCGGCGACCTGCTGCACCACCGGCTCATCACCGCCACCCGTCCCCCACAGGAGAGCCCGCTCTCCAAGGAACGTCTGCTGAGGGAAGTGCTCCATGGTCTCCAAGCCCTCTGAGAACGCCGGCCCCGGCGAGGATTCCGCCCCGGCGGCGCCGGTCGCGGTGAAGATCCTCGTGGCCGGCGGCTTCGGGGTCGGCAAGACCACGCTCGTCGGCGCGGTCAGCGAGATCCGGCCGCTGCAGACCGAGGAACTGCTCACCGACCGGAGCGTCGGCGTGGACGACACCGAGGGCATCGAGCAGAAGACCACGACCACGGTCGCGATGGACTTCGGCCGCATCACGATCCGCGACGGCCTCGTCCTCTACCTGTTCGGGACGCCCGGCCAGGACCGCTTCTGGTTCATGTGGGACGAGCTGTCGTACGGCGCGCTCGGCGCCGTCGTCCTCGCCGACACCCGCCGGCTCGCCGACTGCTTCCCCGCCGTCGACTACTTCGAGAACCGCGGCCTGCCGTTCGTCATCGGCGTCAACTGCTTCGACGACGGCTACGACTACACGACCGAGGAGATCCGGGACGCGCTCGACCTGCGCCCGGACACCCCGGTCGTGCTGTGCGACGTCCGCGAGCGCGCGTCCGGCAAGGAGGTGCTGACGACGCTGGTGAAGCATCTCCTCAGCATCCACGAGGCGCAGAACCCGGCGGGCGCCACCGCGGGGTGATCACCGCGCGGTAGGCTTCCGGCGACATGAACCGGACACGCGCGCGTCTCTCCGACGGCCGCGAGATCGTCTACTACGACGAGGCGCCCGGGCGCGTGCCCGTGCCCGACCCGCGCGGGCTGCCGCCGACCGAGCCGGTCTGCGAGACGCGCCGCGACCCGCTGACCGGCGAGCACGTCACGATCACCGCGCACCGCAACACCCGGACGTTCCTGCCGCCCGCCGACCAGTGCCCGCTGTGCCCGGGCGGCCCCGCTTCGGAGATCCCGGACCCGTCCTACGAAGTCGTCGCGTTCGAGAACCGGTTCCCGTCGTTCGACGTGCGGACGCCGCCCGTCCCGCCGGAGATCGACGGGGTCCCCCGCGCCCGCGGCGCCGGGCGCTGCGAGGTCGTCTGCTTCACCGACGAGCACTCCGCGTCGATGGCGCAGCTGCCCGTCTCCCGCGTCCGGACGATCATCGACGCGTGGGCCGACCGCACCGCCGAGATCGCCGCGGTTCCCGGCGTCCGCCAGGTCTACGTGTTCGAGAACCGGGGCGTCGAGATCGGCGTGACCCTGCACCACCCGCACGGCCAGATCTACGGGTACCCGTTCATCACGCCGCGCACCGAGCGCATGCTGGCGGCGGCCGCCGCGAACCCGGACCTGTTCGGCGACGTCCTGGCGGCCGAGCGCGCCGGCGGCCGCGTCGTCCTGCCGGGCGAGCACTGGACGGCCTACGTGCCCGCCGCCGCCCGCTGGCCGGTCGAGGCGCACCTGATGCCGCACCGGCACGTCCCCGACTTCACCGCGCTGGACACCGCCGAGCGCGACGAGCTGGCCGTCCTCTACCGGGACCTGCTGCGCCGCTGCGACGCCCTCTACGGCACCCCGCTCCCGTACGTGGCGGGCTGGCACCAGGCCCCCGCCGGGACGGGCCTCCGCCTGCACCTGGAGCTGTTCTCCGTCCGCCGCGCCGCCGACAAGATCAAGTATCTGGCGGGCTCGGAGTCGGGCATGGCCGCCTGGATCAACGACGTCTCCCCGGAGGACATCGCCGGCCGCCTCCGCGCCGCGGGCTGATTACAGCTTCGCCGCGCCCCATCGCGTCACACCGCGGCCGAGTTTCCGCGAGTGCGTGGAACGCCGCAGCCGGGTGCCTTACGCTCCCACGCATGCCGGATACCGTGCTCGCGGAACCGCTGGCGGAAGGATCGTTCGACAGCGTCGCCGTCACCGCCGAAGGCGCGCCGCTGGCGTTCACCTCGCAGACGGCGCGGGGCGCGAACGCGGGCCAGCTGTGGGACCTGGCCGCCGGCGCGGCCCTCGGTGCGCCGATCCCCGACTTCCCCGCCGACCGCGCCGACTGGGCGTTCGGCGTCCCCGCGGGCTCGCCGACCGTCGCGTGGACGCACCGCGACCGCGTCCACGTCCAGGACCTCTCCACGGGCCACGAGCCGGTCTTCGACGGCCAGCCCGACCTCGTCGGCCTCGCCGTCCACCACGGCCGGGCCGCGGTCGTCACCGTCTTCGGCCCCGCGAGCGACGCCGAGGTCGTCGCGTGGGACGCGCTCACCGGCGAACGCCTGGCCGAGTTCACCCTCTGGCTGGGCCACCGCACGGCCATCGACCGCTGGATCCTGCACGCGACCCCGGCCACCGGCCCCCTCATCGGCCTGCCCGGCGACTCCGCCGTCAGCCTCCTGGACGTCGAACGCGGCGAGGAGATCGCCGCCCTGCCCGCCGACTACGCGGTGCTGACCCCGTCCCCGGACGGCCTGGTCCTCGTCCAGCCGACCCCGTCCGGCCTGCACGTCCGCGGCCTCGACGGCGACCGCCTCGCGACCCTCGACACCCCGGCCCCCTGCGACCGCGTGGCCGCCTCCCAGGTGGACGGCCGCCTCCTCGTCACGGCCGCCGTCCGCGACGACCCCGGCACCCTCCTGGCCTGGGACGCCGCGACCCCGGCCCCGTCCCACCGCCTGAAGGTCCCGTCCCCCGTCAACGACCTGGCCCTGGCCCCGGACGGCACCCTCCTGGCAGCCACCGACGAGGCCCTCTACACCACCCCCCTGTGCCCCTGACCCCCATCCCTCGCTGGGGGCCGACGTCGGTCACGTGGTCGAGGGCGGACAGGTCTCCGGGGGGCAGGCGGACGGCGTCAGGCGACGTGCTCCTTGTAGCGGGCCAGGGTCAGCGCCAGCGCCTCGGGGCCCGGCATCGCCCACAGCGCCTCGTTGAAGATCTCCACCTCGATCGGGCCGGTGTAGCCGGCCGCGTCCACGGCCTCGCGGAAGCGGCGCAGGTCGATGCGGCCGTCGCCGAGCATGCCGCGCCCCGTGAGGACGCCCTCGGGGAGCGGCGTCACCCAGTCGGCGACCTGGAACAGGGCGATGCGGCCGACCGCGCCCGCGCGGGCGATGCCGTCCCACACGTCCGGGTCCCACCACAGGTGGTAGGTGTCGATCATGACGCCCACCTGGGCGGACGGGAAGGGGGCGGCCATGTCGAGCGCCTGGCCGAGGGTGGAGACGACGCAGCGGTCGGAGCAGTACATCGGGTGCAGCGGCTCCAGCGCGAGCCGGACGCCGTGCTCGCCCGCGCAGGGCGCGATCTCGGCGAGGACGTCGGCGACGCGGGAGCGCGCGCCGTCCAGGTCGCGGGATCCGTCCGGGAGGCCGCCGCTCACCAGGCACAGGACTGGCGCGCCCAGTCCGGCCGCCTCCTCGATGGCGCGGCGGTTCTCGTCCACGGCGTCCGGCCGCTGGAAGAAGCCGCCCCGGCACAGGGACGTGACCTCCAGGCCGTGGTCGCGCATGAGCTGGGCGGTGCGGGCCAGGCCGTACTCGGCGACGGGCTCGCGCCACAGGCCGACGCCGGCCACCCCGGCCGCGGCGCAGCCCGCGGCCAGCTCGGGCATGGGCCAGTGCCGGGTCGTCCACTGGTTCAGGCTGAACCTCATCACGCGGCTCCCCATCACGCGGCTCCCCATCACACGGCTCCTTGGACGGTCAGCCAGGCGCGCATCCGGTGCGCCGCGAGCGCCGGGTCGGGGAAGAGGCCGGCGGCGTCGGCGAGCCGGAACAGGCGCACCATGTGCGGGACGGAACGCGCGGTCTCCAGCCCGCCGACCATGCGGAAGTGCCGCTGGTGGCCGGCCAGCCAGGCGAGGAAGACCACACCGGTCTTGTAGTAGTAGGTGGGCGCCTCGAACAGGTGGCGGGAGAGCGGCACCGTCGGGGCGAATATCTCCTCGTAGGACGAGAGGTCGCCGCAGTCCAGCGCGCGCAGCGCCGCCGCGGCGGCGGGCGCGATGGGGTCGAAGACGCCGAGCAGCGCATCGCTGTGCCCGGCGTCGTCGCCCCTGATCAGCTCCGGGTAGTTGAAGTCGTCGCCGGTGTAGAGGCGGACGCCGGGCGGGAGGCGGCGCCGGAACGCGATCTCGCGGTCGGCGTCCAGCAGTGAGATCTTCACGCCGTCGACGCGGGACGCGTGGTCGCCGATGAGCGCGAGGAGCGCGTCGGCGGCCGCGTCGAGGTCGGGGGAGCCCCAGTAGCCGTCCAGCGCCGGGTCGAACATCGGCCCCAGCCAGTGCAGGACGACGGGCCGCCCGGCCTGCGCCAGCAGCCGCCCGTACACCGCCGCGTAGTCGTCCGGGCCGCGCGCGGCGGCGGCGAGGTGGCGGCTCGCCATCAGGACCGGGACGGCGCCGACCGAGTCGATCACCGCGAGCTGCTCCTCGTAGGCGGCGGTGATGGCGCCGAGCGAGGCGGGGCCCGGCGGGAGCTGGTCGGTGCCGGCGCCGCAGACGATCCGGCCGCCGGTTGAAAGCGCTTCCCGGCCGCTCCGCACGATGAGCTCGCGGGTCGTCGCCCAGTCCAGTCCCATGCCGCGCTGCGCGGTGTCCATCGCCTCGGCGACGCCGAGCCCGTACGACCACAGGTGCCGGCGGAAGGCCAGCGTCGCGTCCCAGTCGAGCGAGTCGCCGCCGGCCACGACGTGCGCGGCGGCGTAGGCGGCCCGCGACGTGCTGGGCCCCGGCGGCGGCGCGTACGCGCGCGGCTCGCCCATGACGTGCGGCGCCGCCAGGCCCGGAAGTTCGATCTTCACAGCTCCGGGACCTCCAGCCGGCGGCCCTCGCGCCAGGCCCGCAGGCCCAGCTCGGCGAGCTGCACGCCGCGCGCCCCCGCGTAGAAGTCCCAGGGGAAGGGGGAATCATTGGCGACGTGCCGCAGGAACATCTCCCACTGCGCCTTGAACCCGTTGTCGAACTCGGCGTTGTCGGGGATCTCCTGCCACTGCGAGCGGAAGTCCTCGGTGGCGGGCAGGTCGGGGTTCCACACCGGTTTCGGCGTCATCGACCGGTGCTGGACGCGGCAGCGCCGCAGCCCGGCGACCGCCGAGCCCTCCGTCCCGTCCACCTGGAACTCCACCAGCTCGTCGCGGAACACCCGGGTCGCCCAGGACGAGTTGATCTGCGCGACGATCCCGCCGTCCAGCTCGAAGATCCCGTAGGCGGCGTCGTCCGCCGTCGCCTCGTACGGCTTGCCGTCCTCGTCCACCCGCTCGGGGATGTGCGTCGCCCCGAGCGCCTGCACCGACCGCACCGGCGCGATCGCGTCCAGCACGTACCGCCAGTGGCAGAACATGTCGAGGATGATGCCGCCGCCGTCCTCCGCCCGGTAGTTCCAGCTCGGCCGCTGCGCCTCCTGCCAGTCGCCCTCGAACACCCAGTAGCCGAACTCGCCGCGCACCGACAGGACGCGGCCGAAGAAGCCGCCGTCGATGAGCCGCTTCAGCTTGAGCAGGCCCGGCAGGAACAGCTTGTCCTGGACGACGCCGTGCCTGATGCCCGCCTCGTCCGCGAGCCGGGCCAGCGCCAGCGCGGTCTCCAGGTCGCCGGCGAGCGGCTTCTCGGTGTAGACGTGCTTGCCCGCCGCGATCGCCGCGCGGATCGCGTCCGCCCGCGCGCCGGTGACCTGCGCGTCGAAGTAGACGTCGGTCTCCGGGCGCGCGAGCGCCTCGGCCAGGTCGGTCGTCCAGGCGGTGAGCCCGTGCCGCTCGGCGAGGCCGCGCAGCTTGGCCTCGCTGCGCCCGACCAGCACCGGCTCCGGCCACAGCACGGTGCCGTCGGCCGTGCGCACCCCGCCCTGCTCGCGGATCGCGAGGATCGAGCGGAGGAGATGCTGGCGGTACCCCATGCGTCCGGTGACGCCGTTCATGACGATCCCGACGGACCTGCGTGCCATCCCGTTCCTCCCCAAACTGCCGTCGATGCGCGCCCCCGGAGGCCGTTCCGGACCGGGTGCTGGGAAAGCGCGTTCAGAAAGCGCTTTCTGAGGTACCGTAAGAGCGGCGCACGGTGCGGTCAAGAGGGAGTCCGCCGGGAACCCGCCGCGCCGGACGAGGGAGTGCGATGACCGAAGCGGCCGAGGAGCGGCGCGCGGACCGCGCCTACGTGACGCTGCAGGACGTCGCCCGCGATGCCGGCGTCTCGCTCGCCACCGCGTCCCGCGTCCTGAACGGGACCTCGCAGGTCCGCGCCGACCTGCGGGAACGGGTGCTCGCGTCGGCGGGTCGGCTCAGCTACACCCCGAACGCGCACGCGCAGGCGCTCGCCGGCTCGTCCAGCACGTCGGTCGGGGTCATCTGCCACGACGTCAGCGACCCCTACTTCGCCGGCGTCGCCCGCGGCGTGATGAGCGCCGCCGCCGAGCACGGGATGCTCGTGATGCTCGCCAGCACGTTCCGCGACCCGGCCCGCGAGATCGAGTACGTGGCGATGCTGCGCGCCCAGCGGGCCCGTGCGATCCTGCTCATCGGCTCCGGCTTCGAGGACCGCGGCTGGGAGCGCTCGATGGCCGCCGAGCTGGACCCCTACCAGCGCACCGGCGGCCGCGTCGCGGTCCTCAGCCGGCACCGCAGCCTCAAGGTGGACGCGGTCCTGCCGCAGAACCGGGAGGGCGCCGCCGCGCTGGCCCGCGCGCTGCTCGACCTCGGCCACCGCGACTTCGGCGTGCTGACCGGCCCGCTCGCGCTGACCACCGTGTCCGACCGGCTCGGCGGCTTCACCGACGCGCTCGCCGACGCGGGCGTCCGCATCCCGCCGGAGCACGTCGTCGAGGCGGCGTTCACCCGCGATGGCGGCTACGCGGCGGCGACCGAGCTGCTGCGCCGCCCCACCCGCCCGACCTGCGTGTTCGCCGTCACCGACGTGATGGCGATCGGCGCCCTGGCCGCGTTCCGCGACAACGGCGTCGCCGTGCCGGACGACGTCTCCCTCGCGGGCTTCGACGACATCCCGATCGTCCGCGACCTGACGCCGCCGCTCACCACCGTCGCGCTGCCGCTGAACGAGATGGGGGAGCGCGTCATGGGCCTGGCGATGCGCGAGCCGTCCCCCCGCCGCAGCCGCATCGAGCGCGTCGCCGGCGAGGTGGTCCTGCGCGCCAGCACGGCCCCGCCCCGCTGAAACGCGAAGAACCCGCCCGGATGGTCCGGACGGGTCTCGATCTATGTGCCGCCTATGTGCCGCTGGGTCAGCGCGCGGCGAGATCCTCCGTGGCGTCGGCCTCCGCGGGACGCTCGGCTTCGGCGTCCGCGGGCCGCTCCGGCCAGGAGTCGATCTTGGTGCGTCGGGGGTTCGCCAGGGCGTTGTCCATTGTTGCTGCTGTCCTCCCAAGTTCGAGCCGTGGCCCAATTACCCGATGTTCTCGGCCGCGAGGCCGCTTTCGCAAAATGGTCTAGACCGCGTCCCTCCCCCGATGGGACGCGACGCGACCGTTAACACCGCTAATGGATCATTCATTCCCGTGCGGGGAAACCCGGTGGCCCCGGCGGCGCCCGCCTGCCACCCTTCTCTTCCATGGACGCAGCCGAACTGATCCGCCTGCAGGACGCCGGGGCCCGCCTGAAGTTCCTGTTCTTCTGGGGTCACCGGACCCCCGGCCCCGGCTACCTCAGCCAGTGGTGGCCGTCCCCCTTCACCGTCGACGGCACGGCCTATGCGACCGCCGAGCACTACATGATGGCCGGGAAAGCCCGCCTCTTCGGCGACGAGGAAACGGCGGCCGCCATCATCGCCGCCGCCGATCCCCGCCGCGCCAAAGACCTCGGCCGCCGCGTCCGGAACTTCGACGAGCAAAGGTGGCGCGACAACCGTGTGGCGATTGTCACAAGGGGCAACGAGGCGAAGTTCGGCCAAAACAAAGAACTCCGCGACTACCTCCTCGGCACCGGCGACCGCGTCCTCGTCGAGGCGAGCCCCCTGGACCGCGTCTGGGGCATCGGCCTCGCCGCCGACGACCCCCGCGCCGGGCGGGTCGCGTCATGGCAGGGCGAGAACCTGCTGGGCTTCACCCTGATGACCGTCCGCGGCGCCCTCCGCTGACCACTCGCCTTCCGCATCTGGGCGCCGCGTCGCCGGGCGCGGGCGGAGCCGGTGGTCAGGGGGCGGCCGGGTCGCGCGAGCCGGCGCGGGTGAAGAGGTAGATGGCGGACGTGCCCAGGCCGGTCGGCTTGGGGATGAGCGGGCGGCGCTCGTCGTAGCGGTCGGATTCGCGGTGCCATTTGAGGATGCCGGCCATCCAGTCGCGGAGTTCGTCGACGTAGGCGGCCAGGGAGGCGCGGGCGGTGTCGTCCAGGCCGAGTTCGCCGGCCAGGGCGGGCAGCTCCCGGGTGGCCAGGTGCTCGAACTGGCGGCGCCGGGACGTGATGAGGTCGTTCACGATGGGCAGCGCCTCGTCGCGGCCGCAGCCGAAGAAGTTCTCGATGGCGAGGACGCCGTTGTTCAGCTCGCCCTCGTACTCGATCTCCTTCTGGTAGGAGAAGCAGTCGTTCAGGAGGCAGGCGACGTCCATCGCGGACGCGTCGATCTCGCGCAGGGTGCGGGTCGCGAAGACCTCCGCGGGGACCTCGTGGGAGTGCTCGATCCGGGAGAGGCTCATCGTCATCTCGGAGCCGAACGTGTGGCGCCGCATCTCGATGTAGTCGACGGGGTCGGGGACGCGCGACTGGAGGTGGTTGTTCAGCTCCCAGAGCCAGCTCTCGACCATGTGCTCGACGGACGCGCGGAACTCGCGGCGGCCCCGGTCGTCCATGGGCAGTGCGGTGCGCGGCCACAGGTCGGCCAGCGCGGCCTCGAAGGGGTTCTCCGGCGGGGGAGTGGCGCCGCAGTCCAGCGGCATGAAGGACGGGATGCGGGCGTTGAAGACCTTCGCGCCCGCCATGTCGCGGTCGCGGTTGAACACGGCGGGGAAGTAGTCGTCGCCGAAGGTGCCGAACGCCAGCCACTGGGTGGCGAGGTCGAGGGCCTCCGGGCTCGCGTCCGGGTCGAGGGAGGCGGCGCAGATCTCCAGCGCCATCCCGGTGAGCCGCTCGGCGCTCCACACCGGCACGGGCGTGCGGGGATGCGGGGAGAACATGCCCATCTCGCGGGCCCACAGGACGACGTTGCGGCCGGCGCGGTCGCGGTGCGGGTTGACGCGCGGCGGGTACGGGATGTCGAACTCCGGCAGCGGCGTCGGCCCCACCTTCTGGAACGGGACGTGCGGGCGGCTGATCCGCGCCGACCTCAGCAGCGCCGGGACGCGCGCGGCCGACATCCCGAGCGACTTCTCGTTCATGTAGCGGCTGGACCGCATGTGCCACTCGTGGCCGCCGGACTGCCAGTCCTGCAGGGCCTTCACATAGGCCGCGACGCTCGCCTGCTCGGACGGGTCGAGCGCGTGGTCGGCGAAGACGTGCGGCAGTTCGGTGAGGGCGGTGTTCTCGAACTGCCGCAGCCGCGAGGTCAGCAGGTCGTTGACCGTGTCGGCGGCGGCCTGCGGCCCCACCTTCAGGAAGTGCTCCATCACCAGGACGCAGTTGTTCACCTCGCCCTCGGACTCGGTCTCCCGCTGGTAGGAGAAGATGTCGTTCCGCAGGTGCACGCCGTCCGCGAAGGTGTCCTTGAGGACGCGCAGCGGCCGCGTGCCCACCACCCGCTCGGGGATCTCCACGCCGGCGGCGTGCTCCGCCAGGTCGGCCGACCAGGGCGCGCCGCCGACCTTGCGCCGCATCTCGATGTACTCGACCGGGTTCGGCAGCCGCCCGCTGCTGATGTTCGACAGCTCCCACAGCGACTCGCGCAGCAGGTTCAGGGTGCTGACGGAGAAGCGGTCGCGCCAGGCGCCGGACTTGGCCGGGACGGTCCGGCCCCAGAGGTCGGCGAGGCCGCGCTCGACGGCGTTCACCGGCTCCGGCGGGTCGAGCGACATGAACAGCGGCAGCCGGTCGAGGTAGGCGCGGGCGCCGTCCTGGTCGCGGGGCTTCTTGAAGACCTCCAGGAAGTGGTCGTCGAAGTAGAACACCCAGACGTACCAGTCGGTGACGAGGTCGAGTTCCGGCCCGTCGCAGTCGGGGTGCGTGTACGCGCAGAGGAGCGCGTAGTCCATCGCCGCGAGCGCCGCCTCGTCCCAGATGTCGGGGGTGCCGGGGTCCCGGTCGTCGTCCAGCATCTTCATCTCGCGCGCCCACGCCATGGTGTGCGTCCGCGCGCCCTCCAGATGCGGGTTCAGCCGGGCGGGGTACGGCACGTAGAAGTCGGGCAGCTCGAACGGTTGCATCGACCGGCCTCTCTGTCGGCTCCGAACGGGACGGGATCCGCTCGGCAACTTACAGCACTCGCAAAGTTACGAAGGGTGATAACTTCCTCTCCGGAATGCTTTGCCCGCCGGGGGGTAAGCCGGAGGTCATGACGGAGTCGAGCGAACCCGCGGAGGTCGGCGACTCGCTGGAGCAGAACCTCCTGCTCGCCCGGCGGGTGGTCGACGCCGCGCAGCAGGAGATGCTGGAGAAGGCCCGGCAGCGCGTCCCGGCGCTGCGGCTGGGCGCGATCGCCGGGGCCTTCGGGGTCCTCGCGACCGCCGCCACGTACCGGATGAACGTGCTGCTGCTGGAGAAGAAGCTGCCGCCCGAGCTGGCGTCCTTCGTCGCGGCCGCCGTCTACGGCGGCGGGGCGGGCGCCGCGGCGGTGGCCGCGTCCCGCAAGTGGAAGGGGCTGCCGGCGCCGCTGCCGACCGACACGGCGCGCCAGGTCGTGGAGATACTCTCCGACTCGGTCTGACCGGGTCCGGTGCCGTCCGGCGCGCTCCGGCCGCGCCCCCGCCGCCGCTGACTCACCTCGCCGCATCGGGGTAGGGGCGCGGCATGGACATGCCTATCCACGCCGACATCACGGTGCACGTGAACGGCGACGAGCACCGGCTGAGCGTCGACACCCGCGCGTCCCTGCTGGACGTCCTGCGCGAGGACCTCGGCCTGACGGGCTCCAAGAAGGGCTGCGACCACGGCCAGTGCGGCGCGTGCACCGTCCTGCTCGGCGGGCGCCGCGCGAACGCGTGCCTCGCGCTGGCCGTCGCCCACGACGGCGCCGAGATCACCACGGTCGAGGGCCTCGCGCGGGACGGGCGGCTCAGCCCCGTCCAGCGGGCCTTCGTCGAGAACGACGCCTTCCAGTGCGGATACTGCACGCCCGGCCAGCTGTGCTCCGCCACCGCCGTGCTGGACGAGGCCGCCCGCGGCTGGCCGAGCGCCGTCACCGGGGACATGGCCGCCGAACCTCCCCTGGACGACGCCGAGATCCGCGAGCGGATGAGCGGCAACCTGTGCCGCTGCGGCGCCTACACCGGGATCGTCGCCGCGCTGCGCGAGGCGGCCGGCGAGCCGGACGGGGCGGCCCGGGAAGGAGCGCGGGCATGAGGCCCTTCGCATACGCGCGGGCGGCGACGGCCGAGGACGCGATGGCCGAGCACGCGGCGGCCCGGGACGGCGACGACGCGCGCTACCTCGGCGGCGGGACGAACCTCGTGGACCTGATGCGGCTCGGGGTGGAGCAGCCCTCGAAGCTCGTCGACGTGACCCGCCTGCCCTACGACCGGATCGAGCGGGACCCGGACGGGACGCTAATCGTCGGCGCCGCCGTCACCAACAGCGCCCTCGCCGCCGACCGGACGGTGCGCGCGGAGTTCCCGATGCTGGCGAGGGCCGTCCTGTCGGGGGCGTCCGGCCAGCTCCGCAACCTCGCGACGGTCGGCGGCAACCTGCTGCAGCGCACCCGCTGCCCCTACTTCCAGGACGCGTCCAAGCCCTGCAACAAGCGGGACCCGGGAAGCGGCTGCCCGGCGCGCGACGGCGAGCACCGAAACCTGGCGATCCTCGGGCACTCGTCCGCGTGCGTCGCGACCCACCCGTCCGACATGGCGGTGGCGCTCGCGGCGCTGGACGCCTCGGTCCGCGTCCGCGGCCGCGGCGGGGAACGGACGATCATGCTGGACGACCTCTACCGGCTGCCCGGCGGCGATCCCCGGCGCGACACCACGCTCGACCGCGGCGACCTGATCATCGGGGTCGCCGTGCCGCCGCTGCGCATGCCGGCGGCGTACCGCAAGGTGCGCGAGCGGGCGTCGTTCGCGTTCGCGCTGGTCTCGGTGGCGGCGGCGCTGGACGTGCGCGGCGGCGTGGTCCAGGACGCCCGGCTCGCGCTCGGCGGCGTCGCCCACCGGCCGTGGCGGGCCCGCGCCGCCGAGGACGCGCTGCGCGGCGCCGCCGCGACCGGGGAGGCGTTCGCCCGCGCCGCCGACGCGGAGCTGGCGGCCGCCGAGCCGCTGCGCGACAACGGATACAAGGTGCCGCTCGCGCGCAACCTGGTCGTGCGGACGCTGACCGACCTGGCGGCCGAGGCGGAGGAGGGGGCATGACGAAACGGCTGGAGAGCCGCGAGAAGGTCACCGGGGCGGCGCGGTACGCCCACGAGTACCCGCTGCGGGACGCCGCGTACCTGTCGGCCGTGCAGGCGGACGCCGGGCGCGGCGAGATCGCGTCCGTGGACACCGCGGCGGCGCGCCGGCTTCCGGGCGTGCTCGCCGTGCTGTCCTGCGAGAACGCGCCCCGGCTCGCGGACCGCTCCGATGGCGAGCTGGCCGTCTTCCAGTCGCGGACGGTCTCCTACCGGGGCCAGTTCGTCGCGGCCGTGGTCGCCGAGACGCTCGAGACGGCGCAGGAGGCGGCGCGGCTCGTCCGCGTCGAGTACGCGGCGGAGGACCCGGACGTCCGGCTCCGCCCGGACCATCCCGGCCTCTACAAGCCCGAGCAGGTCAACGCCGGCCTCCCCGCCGACACCGAGTTCGGCGACCCCGACGGGGCCTTCGGCGCCGCGCACGTGCGGGTGGACGTCACCTACACGACCCCGGCGGAGCACAACAACCCCATGGAGCCGCACACCACCGCCGCCCAGTGGAACGAGGACGGATCCCTCACGCTCTACGAGTCCACCCAGGGGCCGTCAAGCCACCAGCGGACCCTCGCCCGCGTCCTCGGCCTGGACACCGGCCAGGTGCGGGTGGTGTCCACGCACGTCGGCGGCGGGTTCGGGGCCAAGGGCACGCCCCGGCCCAACGCCGTCCTGGCGGCGATGGCGGCGCGCGAGGTGGGACGGCCGGTCAAGTTCGCCGTGCCGCGTCGGCAGATGTTCGCGACGACCGGGTACCGCACCCCGACCATCCAGCGGATGCGGCTCGGCGCCGACGCCGACGGCCGGCTCACCGCGATCATGCACGACGTGGTCGAGCAGACCTCCACGGTCCGCGAGTTCGCCGAGCAGACCGCCGCGCCGACCCGGGTCATGTACCGGGCCGCGAACCGCCGCACGACGCACCGGGTCGTCCGGCTGGACGTCCCGACGCCGTCGTGGATGCGGGCGCCCGGCGAGACGCCCGGCATGTACGCGCTCGAATCGGCGATGGACGAACTGGCCGTCGCCGCCGGCATCGACCCCGTCGAGCTGCGCGTCCGCAACGACGCGGACCGGGAGCCCGAGAGCGGGCTGCCGTTCAGCTCCCGCAACCTCGTCGCCTGCCTGGAGGAGGGCGCCGCCCGGTTCGGCTGGGCCGGCCGCGACCCGGTGCCGGGGACGCGGCGCGCCGGCCGCAGGCTGCTCGGGACGGGCGTCGCCGCCGCCACCTACCCGGCCCGCCGCAACCCCGGCCGGGCGGCGGCGCGGGCCGAGCCGGACGGCACGTTCACGGTGCGGATCGCCGCGTCCGACATCGGCACCGGCGCCCGCACGGCGCTCGCGCTGATCGCCGCCGAGACGCTCAAGGCCGACCTCGGCCGGGTGCGGATGGAGGTCGGCGACAGCTCCTTCCCGAGGGCGTCCGTAGCGGGCGGGTCCAGCGGGACGGCCAGCTGGGGGACCGCCGTCGTGCGGGCCTGCGAGGCGCTGCTCGCACGCCTGAACGGCGCGGGCGCCGTCCCGCCGGAGGGGATCGAGGCGTCGGCGGACACCACCGGCGAGCTAGAGGCGGAGGAGGAGTACGCCCGGCACGGCTTCGGCGCCCACTTCGCCGAGGCCGAGGTCGACATGGACACCGGCGAGGTCCGCGTCTCCCGCATGCTCGGCGTGTTCGCCGTCGGCCGGATCATCAACCCGGTCACGGCCCGCTCCCAGTTCATCGGCGGCATGACCATGGGCATCGGCATGGCGCTGATGGAGGAGAGCGTCATGGACGAGCGGTTCGGCGACTACCTCAACCGCGACCTCGCCCAGTACCACGTCCCGTCCTGCGCCGACGTGCGCGACATCGACGCGGTCTGGGTGGAGGAGTCCGACCCGCACCTGAACCCGATGGGCTCGAAGGGCATCGGCGAGATCGGCATCGTGGGCGCCGCCGCGGCCGTCGGCAACGCCGTCGCGCACGCGTGCGGGGTGCGCGTCCGCGACCTGCCCATCACCCCGGCGAAGCTCCTCCCGCACCTGTGACCGGTGCAGCCCAGTGTGGAGCCGGAGATGACTGATTGAAAAGTTCACTATCAAGGTGATGGGCGTCACGCGGATGGGTATTGATCACGTGCTCGGGGGCGCTCCCTACCCGCGAGGTGATCGCCGTGTACCAGCAGGTCCTCGATCCCATCGCCGACTCGCTCGGCTGGAGTTCACTCGTCGCCGCGCTGCCGCTCGCCGTGCTGTTCGTCCTGCTGGGCGGCCTGCGCATGCGCGCGTGGCTGGCGTCCCTGATCGCCCTGGCCGTCTCGCTGGCCGTCGCGATCTGGGCGTACGGCATGCCCGCCGGGCAGGCGTTCCTGGCCGGCACCGAAGGCGCCGCGTTCGGCTTCTACCCGATCCTGTGGATCGTCATCAACGCGCTCTGGGTCTACAACATCACCGTCACCACCGGCCACTTCGACGTGCTCCGCCGGTCGTTCGCCCAGGTCAGCGACGACAGCCGGCTCCAGGCCGTGCTGATCGCGTTCTCGTTCGGCGCGCTGCTGGAGGCCCTCGCGGGCTTCGGCACGCCGGTGGCCGTCACGTCCGTCATGCTCATCGCGCTCGGCTTCCAGCCGCTCAAGGCCGCCGTCCTCGCGCTCACCGCGAACACCGCCCCGGTCGCGTTCGGGGCGATGGCGACGCCGATCCTCACCCTCGGCAAGGTCACCGGCGAGTCCAGCGACACGCTCGGCGCCATGGTCGGCCGGCAGACGCCGATCCTCGCGCTGTTCGTCCCGCTCGTCCTCGTCTTCATCGTGGACGGCAGGCGCGGCCTCCGCGAGACCTGGCCCACCGCCCTGTTCTGCGGCTTCGCGTTCGGCATCGCGCAGTACGTCACCGCGAACTTCATCTCGGTGCCGCTCGCCGACGTCGTCGCCTCCCTCGTCTCGGCCGCCGCGGTCGTCCTCGTCGTCCGGCTGCGGCCGCAGCGGGCGCTCGCCCGCCCCGCGCCGGTCGCGGGCGGCTCCGTCGACGAGCCCACGCCGGAGTTCGCCGCCCGCGTGGAGGACGGCGGCGAGGACGGCGGCGAGCGCGACTCGCGCGCCGAGATCGCCCGCGCCTACGCCCCCTACGCGATCATCATCGCGGTGTTCGTCATCTGCCAGATCGACCAGGTCAAGGAGCAGCTGGACAAGGCCACGCGCACGTTCTCCTGGCCCGGCCTCGACCTCACCGACCCGGCCGGCAAGCCGCTCGGCCTGCCGACGTTCAACTTCAACTACCTGACCACCCCCGGCACGCAGATGCTCGTCGCCGGGCTGATCACCATGGCCGTGCTCGGCGTCGGCTTCGGCAAGGCCCTGCGCGCCTACTGGACGACCCTCGTCCAGCTCAAGTGGGCGATCATCACGGTGATGGCCGTCCTCGCCCTCGCGTTCGTGATGAACGCGTCCGGGCAGACGGTCACGCTCGGCACCTGGATGGCCGGCGCGGGCGGCGTGTTCGCCGTGCTGTCCCCGATCCTCGGCTGGCTCGGCACCGCCGTGACCGGGTCGGACACCTCGTCCAACTCGCTGTTCGGCGCCCTGCAGGTCACCGCCGCGGACAAGGCCGACCTCTCGACCGTGCTGATGGCCGCCACGAACAGCTCCGGCGGCGTGCTCGGCAAGATGGTGTCGCCGCAGAACCTCGCCATCGCGGCCGCCGCCGTGGGGCTGGACGGCCGCGAGGGCGACATCTTCCGCCGCGTCGTCCTGTGGAGCCTGCTGTTCCTCGCCGGGATGTGCCTGCTGTCGGGCCTGCAGTCCACCGGCGTGCTCGGCTGGATGGTCCCGTGACCGGCGGGACCGGCGGGGGCTACTGCAGGTAGCCCTCCACCTCACCGGCGGGACGGACCTCGGCGTCGTCCGGGTTCTGTCCCGCCGCCAGCCGGGCCCGGCGCTGCCTCAGCAGGTCCCAGCACTGGTCGAGCGCCACCTCGAGCCGGCGCAGCCGGTCCCGGGCCTCGCCGTCGGTCGTCTCGGCGCGTTCGTGCGCCTGCCGCAGTGCGTGCTCCTCCTCGATGAACTCGTTGATCCGGTCCAGAATCGCCTTCTCGTCCATGAAATCCGCCCGGTGGGGTCCATAGGATGCCGACAGGTGAGAGCCTGACATATACGGGGCCGCCCGGGACAGCGGCGCCCCCGTCCAAGGGCGAGGTGCGCGTGACATGACG
This sequence comes from Spirillospora sp. NPDC127506, assembly GCF_040302145.1. NCBI lineage: Bacteria > Bacillati > Actinomycetota > Actinomycetes > Streptosporangiales > Thermomonosporaceae > Spirillospora > Spirillospora sp. NPDC127506. The sequence continues at coordinate 385,120 of NZ_JBEORG010000001.1, forward strand.
ATCTGGCGGATCAGCGGCGGGGAGGGCGCTCCCGGCTCGGGGGAGCGCGCGGCTCCGCGCTACGACATCGTCGAGCTGGACACCGCGCTGCTGAACATCGCCGCCGCGTCCGGCTCGCCGTGGCTCCGGATGGCCGGCGAGATCGACGTCTCCAACGCTCCCGCCGTCGCCGCCGCGCTGCGGGACGCCCGCACCCGCCTCGCCGGGGACGTCCACGTCGACATGGCCGCGCTCGCCTTCATGGACGTCGCCGGGCTGCGCGTCTTCACCGTGGCGGCCCGCGAGATGCACGACCTCGGCCGCCTCATCGTCCTGCACACGGTCTCGCCGCATATCGACCGGCTCTTCCGCCTGATCGGCTGGCACGCCACCCCCGGCCTGACGATCCACTGCCGCCCGCACCGCTGACCCCGCACTGCTGACCCCCGCACTGCTGACCGGTTCAGGGCCGGTGCGCGAGCGTCATCGGAACACCATGTCCGCGCCTCGGCGCGGCAAACGATGGGGCCGGGGACGGTGTGTTCCCGCAGTATCCCGCTGGTGACCTGTTTGACCACAGAAACCACGGTTACGACGGGTTTTACAGCTCTCCGATTCCAGAGGGGGATCTCATGGCAAGGCGAAGAGAGCGTGCGGACTCGCCGATGTCCGGCGAACAGGCCGCACCCAGGACGCCTGCGGAGGGCGCCGCCACGGCGGCGCCGGGCCGTGGCGCCAATGAGCCCGGCGAGCACGCGCTTTGGGAGGACCGGACGCGCGTCTTCCTGCAGCCCCTCGCGGCACCGTCCATCCTCGGGCTGTTCGGATTCGCGGGCGCGACCATGATGGTCGGCGCCTGGCAGGCGGGCTGGTACGGCAACGCCGGCACCCCGCTCATCCTGTGGCCGTTCGTGCTGTTCTTCGGCGGCCTCGCGCAGTTCCTGGCGGGCATGTGGTCCTACCGGGCGCGCGACGGCCTCGCCACCGCGGTGCACGGCATGTGGGGCGCCTTCTGGCTCGGCTGGGGCGCGCTGTTCATGCTGGTCAGCATCGGCGCGGCGCCCGCCGCGCTGGCACCGACCCTCGGCACCGTCCGGGAGGGCTTCGCGTTCTGGTTCGTCCCGCTGGCGGTGATCACCGGGCTGTGCGCGCTCGCCGCACTCGGCGAGAACATGGTCCTGGCGCTGCTCCTGGCGTGCCTCGCCGTGGGCGCGGGCTTCACGTCGGCGGGCTTCTGGGCGCCGTCCAACTGGAGCCTGGACGTCGGCGGCTGGCTGTTCGTCGCCTCCGCGGTCATCGCCCTGTACGCGGCGGCGGCGATGATGATGGAGAACACTTTCGGACGGACCATCCTGCCCACCGGCAAGTACCGCGTGGCCGGCAACATCCCGGGCGGCCGCGGCGTGCGGCCGCTGGAGTACAAGCACGGAGAGCCGGGGGTGAAGATCGGACAGTGATCTCCGGCGTTTCGCCTTGACATTCCCGTTGCCTTATCCTGGGCCGATCCATGCAGAGTCGTCCCGGAGGGGGAGCGGGAATGTCATCGGCGGTCCGGCGGACGTGGCGGCGCCTCGTCCAGACCTACACCATGCTGTGCGCGCGTGACGACGCCGCGAAGCACGGTGTGACCATCCCGGACGGTATCTGGGCCTGCGTGCGCTGCCAGCAGCCGCACCTGGAACTGTCCGCGCTCCACCACCACCTCCGCACCGAGCATCCCGGCGCGGCCGCCGGCTGAGCGGCCCGGCCGCGCCCGCATCCTTCCCGCGCTGAGCGCGGAGCGGCACCGGACGTGCGCGTCCGGTGTCTTCTGCTGTTTCCGGGTGCTGTGTTTCCGGGTGCTGTTTCGGACCGGACCGATACCGCCGTGGCCGGAGTCGGCGTCCCGCCTTATTGGCAGGGTGCTAATAGCGTGTTACAAGTAACTCACCACTTATTGGGTCGGGGGCCTGGCACCTGGAGGGTCGCCGTGACGACACGCAGAAGGTTCCTCAGAGACGCGGGAGTGGTGGGCGCCGCCACCGCCGGGGCGATGGCCATGGGGCCGATCCCCGCGCGTGCGGCGAGCGGGCGGCGGGTCGCCGTCCTCGGCGCCGGCGTGGCCGGCCTCACCGCGGCGCACGAGCTGATCGAGCGGGGCTTCGAGGTCGAGGTGTACGAGCGCACCGCCCTCGGCGGCAAGGCCCGCAGCATCTTCCCGCCGGGCACCGGGACGGGCGGCAGGCTCGACCTGCCGGGCGAGCACGGGTTCCGCTTCTTCCCGGGTTTCTACTTCAACCTCACCGACAACATGCGCCGCACACCGTTCCCGGGCAACTCCAAGGGCACCTGGGACAACCTCGTCCGCGCCGACGCGTACATGATGTCGAGGCAGGGGCGCCCCGACCTCACCATCCCGTTCCCCTTCCCGCTGCCGCCGCACTCGTCGATCTACGACGTCAACAGCTTCCTCGCCACGATCACGTCCGGGCTCCAGACGGTCGCGAGGCTGTCGGTGACCGAGGCCGCGTTCGCCGCGCAGAAGCTGCTCGTCTACGTCACCAGCTGCGACGAGCGCAAGCTCGGGCAGTGGGAGAACATCACCTGGGCCGACTACATCCGCGCCGACTGGTTCTCCGACGAGTACAACAAGTTCATCGCCGACGGGACGATCCGCAACCTCGCCGCGACCAAGTCCAAGGACGCGAGCACCCACTCCATCGCGATGGTCGGCGAGGCCACCGTGTGGAGCATCCTCGGGCTCGGCAACGAGCCGGGCGGGTCGGTCGACCGGGTGCTGAACGGGTCGTCGTCGGAGATGTGGCTCGACCCGTGGATCGCGCACCTGCGCGACCTCGGCGTCAAGTTCAACGTGGGGTACGAGGTCGACTCGCTCACGGTCTCCAACGGCAAGATCACGTCCGCGGGCGTCAAGGGCAAGTCCGCCATCTCCGCCGACTGGTTCATCGTCGCGATGCCGTGCGAGCGGGTCACCGGCCTGCTGAGCGACGCCGTCCTGAAGGCCGACCCGTCGCTGGCCGGCATCAAGGGCCTGCGCACCGACTGGATGACCGGGCTGCAGTTCTTCCTCAAGAAGAAGCTGCCGCTCGCCCCGGGCCACGTGAACTACGGCGACTCGACGTGGGCGGTCACGTCGATCAGCCAGGAGCAGTTCTGGAAGCGGGACTTCTCCACCTACGGCGACGGGACCGTCAAGGACTGCCTGTCGTCGATCATCTCCGACTGGTTCACCCCGGGCACGTTCAACAAGAAGCGGGCCGTGGACTGCACGCCCGGCGAGATCGCCGCCGAGACCTGGAAGCAGATCAAGGCGCACCTCAACGACAGCGGGGAGACGCTGCTCACCGACGCCGACCTGCACTCCTGGTTCCTCGACCCGGCGATCGTCCCGAACGGGAGCGGCGGCGTCACCAACGAGACCCCGCTGTTCATCCAGCAGCCCGGGTCGTGGAAGCTGCGCCCGGCGTCCAAGACGAAGATCCCGAACCTGTTCCTGGCCGGGGACTGGGTGAAGACCCCGATCAACGTCACCACCATGGAGGGCGCCAACCAGGGCGGCCGGCAGGCGGTCAACGCCCTGCTGGACGCGGCCGGCTCGAACGCCGACCGGTGCGACGTCCACCAGCTGTACGAGCAGCCGCTGTGGGTGCCGTTCAAGCTCAAGGACAAGCTCCGCTACGCGCTGCGGCTGCCGCATGAGTTCGACATCCTCGACCCGCGGTGGCCCGGCCGGTGACCTTACGGAAGGGCGCGGCGCGCGATCAGCGCCGCGTGCAGTAACTGCAGGTCGCCCGGCCGGGCGGGGTCGAGCCCGGTCAGCGCGCTGATGCGGCGGACGCGGTACGCCACGGTGTTCGGGTGCACGTGCAGCGCCGCGCCCGTCGCCCGGCGGTCGAGGTCGCAGGCCAGGTAGCGCTCCAGCGTGCGCAGCAGCTCGGGCTTGCGGTCGAGCGGCGCGAGCAGCGCGGCGAGCCCGGGGAGCGCGCCGCTCGGCCGGCTGAGCTGGTAGTCCAGCAGGACGTCCGCGAGCCGGTACAGGCCGGGCGGGCGGCCCGCCCGGCGGACCAGGTCCATGATCTCGGCGGTCTGCGCGACGGCGGCGGGGATCCCGGCCGGGCCGGTGATCTCCGCCGCCGCCGTGACCGGGACGTCGGCGCACTTCGCCGCCCGCGCGACCAGGTCGTGCAGGACGTCCCAGCCCGCGGAGTAGGGCAGCAGGGCCGTCCCGCCGGAGGAGTCCAGGGCGGTGAAGGCGGGCTCGTCGGCGACCTCGTCCAGCACGGTCCGGATCCGGCGGATCTTGCGCCGGGCCGCGATCCGGGCGCGCTGGCCCGCGCCCGCCTCGTCCGGGTGCGGGGCGAACGCCAGCGCCAGGACCGCGTAGCGGGGCGCCGGGCGGTGCCCCGCGGTCTCCCCGGTCATCAGCGCGGTCATCAGGGCGTGCCGCCCGCCGTGCTCCTGGCTGTCGAGGATCTGCCGCACCTCCAGGTAGGCGGCGCTGACCGACGAGATCAGCAGCCGCTGGAAGTCCAGGAAGTAGCCGAGCGCCTCCTGGAACGCGGGCAGGTCGGCCGGCTCCGCGCCCGCGGCCAGCTCGTCCCACGCCATCGCCGCGCCGATCTGGTAGGCGGTGAGGATCGCGTCCAGCGGCACGCCCTCCTCCGCCCGCAGCGCCGCCGAGTCGCGCTGCCTGCCGAACTCCTCCGGCCCGGCGGGGCGGCGCCGCTCCAGCACGTCCGCGAACTGCCGGAGGCTGTGCTGGACGATCCCGGCGATGTCCCCGGCGACCTCCTCCTGCGGCAGCTCCGCGTAGACGGGCAGCTCGGCGAGCAGCCGCGCGACGACGCGCCGGGTCAGCTGCGGGGCGCGGGCCCGCAGATGGGCCGCCAGCGGCCGCCCCGCCATGCGCAGCGCCGCGCCGTTCAGTGCCGCGCCGCCCCTCGCCGTGCCGCCCCCCGCCGTGCCGCCCCCCACCGTGTCGCCCTTCGCCGTGCTGCCCCCCGCCGTGTTGTCCCGCGTCACAACGGCTCCCGCAAGAGTCTGTTTTCACGCCAATTGAACGGTCTGTCCAGATTCTGGACGATCACGGCGACATCGTCCATGACGCCGGGAGTTGGCATGAAGCGTCTGTTGTACGGCATGGTCGGCGCACTCGTCCTCGCGGGCTCGGCACTCGCCGCGACCCCCGCCCACGCGGCCACGGTGGAGTACGTCGCGCTGGGCGACTCGATGGCCTCCGGGCCGCTCATCCCGAACATCACCGGACCGATCGGCTGCGGACGCTCCACCCACAACTACGCCCACGAGCTCGCGGACGCGCTCGGCGCCGACCTGCACGACGTCACCTGCAGCGGCGCCCGGACCAAGCACATGACCGAACCGCAGAGCACCAGCGTCGCCGGCGTCGACACCGGCACCGTCCCGCCCCAGTTCGACGCCCTCACCGCGTCCACGACCCTCGTCACCCTCACCATCGGCGGCAACGACGTCGGGCTCGTCGGCGTCGCCGAGGACTGCGTCAACCTCGACCCCACCGCCACCCCCTGCAAGGGCGAGTTCGAGGACGAGGTCGCCCAGAAGACCCGCGACCTCGGCCCGCGCATGAGCGCCGTCCTGGACGGCATCCGCGCACGCTCCCCGAAGGCGCGCATCGTCGTGACCGGATACGGCCTCTACATCAAGCAGAACGGCTGCTGGCCCATCCAGCCCGTCCTGCCGACCGACGCGAACTTCCTGCAGGGCGCCGTCAACGCCATGAACGCCGTCATCCGCGAACAGGCCCTCGCCCACGGCGCCACCTACATCGACCTGGTCACCCCCTCGGCCGGCCACGACGCCTGCCAGTCCGCGTCCCGCCGCTGGATCGAGGGCTACGTCCCCCTCAACGCCGCCGCCCCCCTGCACCCGAACGCCCGCGGCGAGGCCGCCTACGCCGACATCATCGGCAACGCCCTCGGAGCGTAGTCTCCGGAGCATGAACGAGGAGATGCGCGCCAACACCGCCGCCTTCGAGCAGACGGTCCGTTCGACCCTCGCGCTCGCCGCGACGCTCACCGACGACGACTGGGACCGGCCCACCGAATGCCCCGGCTGGACGGTCAAGGACCAGGTGTCCCACCTGGTGGGAATCGAGCTCGATCTCCTCGGCGATCCCTCCCCCGACATCGACGTCCCCGACTTCCCGCACATCCGCAACGACTTCGGCCGGGCCCTTGAGGCGGCGGTGCACGCGCGCCGCTCCGTCCCGGGCCCGGCCGTGGCGGCGGAGCTCGCCGACGCCCTGGAGCGCCGCCTCGTGCAGCTCCCCACCCTGGACCCCGACCGCGTCGTCAGGATCCCGGACGGCCGCGAAGGCCCCTACTCCCGCCTGATGCTGGTCCGCGCCATGGACTGCTGGACCCACGAGCAGGACATCCGCCGCGCGACCGGACGCCCCGGCAACCTCGACGCCCCGGCGGCGCACTGCTTCTGGAAGCTCTTCAGCCCCGTCCTGCCCCTCATCGTCGCCCGCCGCGCCAAGGCCGCCCCTGGCGAGTCCGTGACCTTCGTCATCACCGGCCCGCCCGACTTCGACGCGGCCGTCACGGTGGACGAGAACGGCCGCGGCGCCCTGTCGGCGGCGCCCTCCGCTCCCACCGCAGAACTCGCCATGGACTGGGAGACCTACGTCCGCCTGACCGCCGGCCGCTGCACCCCCGACGCGGTGACCGTCGGCGTCAAGGGCGACGCGGACCTGGCCGCCCGCATCCTGGCCGCCATGTCCGTCACCCCCTGAGGGGTTCCGCCGATCCGCTCATCCGCTCACTGGAATCGCGTTCGATTTGTGTTGATCACCATGGCTATGATGCGGCGATCACATTTTGGACCGTTCCGGGGGGAACTTCATGGCGGAAGTGCACCACTTCTCCTACGGCCTGCTGACTCCGGTGGCCGCGTACATCATGTCCTTCATCGGGTCGCTGCTGGGGCTGATGTGCACGGCCCGCGCCCGGGCCTCGTCCGGCCGCTCGCGGGCGTCCTGGCTGGGCCTCGCGGCGCTCGCCATCGGCGGCACCGGCATCTGGGTGATGCACTTCATCGCCATGCTCGGCTTCAGCGTCCCGCACGCGGAGATCCGCTACGACGTGCCGCTCACCCTGCTGAGCTGCCTCGTCGCGATCGTGGTCGTCGCGATCGGGCTGTTCATCGTCGGCTTCACCGGCCCCGGCACCGCGTCGATCATCCTCGGCGGCGTGCTCACCGGCGCGGGCGTGGCGAGCATGCACTACATGGGGATGGCGGCCATGAACATGTCCGCCGACCTCGGCTACCAGCCCGCCCTGGTGGCGCTGTCGGTGGTGATCGCCCTGGTGGCGGCGACCGCCGCGCTCTGGTTCGCGCTCACGGTCCGCGGCATGTGGGCGACGGCGGGCGCCGCGCTGATCATGGGCGTCGCGGTGACCGGCATGCACTACACCGGCATGGCGGCCATGCGCGTCCACCTGCACGCGCACGAGACCACCCCCGAGGGCGTCAAGGCCGTCGACTTCATCCTGCCCCTCGTCGGCGGCGTCGGCGCGGTCGCGACCATCCTGCTCATCATCATCGCGATGGCCCCGAGCGAGGACGAGATGCGCATCGAGGCCCGGCTCCAGGAGCGCCTGGAGGAGGCCCGCACCCGCCGGTCCGGACCCCGCCCGCCGGCCCCGATCACCCCCGCCGACTCCCGCTCCCAGGCCGGCGAGTGGTTCGGCGGCCCCAACCCCTGACGGTTGGCCCCTGACGGTTGGCCCCTGACGGCCGGGCCGGCCGTCACGGGCGGTGGCGGGTGGCGTGGGGGAAGTGGGACGCGAGGAGATCGGGGGACTCCTCGCGTCCGTCCAGGACGCGGTTGGTGCGGGACACCGCGCGCCAGCCGTCCTCGGTGCGGCGCAGGCGCCAGTGGTTGGCGGTGGCGCGGCGCAGGACGAAGCCGTCCCCGTTGACGATCATGAGGGTGTAGCCGACGGCGGTGGCCTCGTCGCCGTCGACGGTGACGTGCGGGGGGCCGATGAAGTGGGCGCAGCCGCCGGCGATCCAGCGCTGGTGGGCGGGCGAGCGGACCATCGCCTCGATCTCGGGCCGCCCGGTCATGAGGATCTCGTCCACGTCGTAGACGCCGCCGGGCTCCCACAGGGCGGCGACGCCGGCGGCGCAGCCGCTGTCGACCAGGGGTCCGTAGGAGAGGATCAGGCGGGTGATCTCGCGTTCGTCTTCGAGGGCGCGGAGGCGCTCTTCGAGGGCGGCGAGGCGGGATTCGACGGTCACTGCTTCTCCTCGAAGGCCAGGCCGTAGTCGCCGGCCAGGTCGCGCAGGGCCGCGAGCTGCTCGCGGTAGTGCGCCGGGGACGCGGACGCGAACCTCACGCCGGCGATCGTGGCGCCCGCGTCGCGGAGCCCGGCGAGGGCGGCGCCGGCCGCCGCGGGGTCGGCGAGGGGGTCGAGCGGGCGGGACGGGGCGAGGACCACGTCGAAACCGGGCGGGACGTCGGCCTCGCGCAGCATTTCGGCGAGGGTCTTCAGCGGGAGGCCGAACGGGACCCAGCCGTCGGCGGTCAGGGCGCGGCGCAGGGAGCGTCCCGAACGGCCGCCGATCCACAGCGGGACGCGCTCCTGGACGGCGTGCGGCTCCACCACCAGGCCTGAGTAGTCGTAGTACGCGCCGTGGTACTCGGGGACGCGGCGCCCCAGGGAGGCGCGGAGGGCGGCCAGGGCGTCGTCGGCGCGGGCGCCGCGGCCGGCGAAGGGGGCGCCGAGCAGGTCGAACTCCTCTTCCAGGCTGCCGACGCCGAGCCCGAGCACGAGCCGGCCGCCGCTGACCCGGTCGAGCGTCCCGTACCGCTTGGCGATCGCGAGCGGGTGGTGGTAGCCGAGCACGAGGACCTGCGTGGCGAGCCGGATGCGGGACGTCCGGGCGGCGAGGTAGCCGAAGGTGGCGAGCGGGTCCCAGTAGACGCCGCCGCGCCGCTCGGCCGCCCCGGCGGGGACGGCGACGTGCTCGCTGCAGGTGACGTGGTGGTAGCCGAGCCGGTCGGCGGTCTCCGCGATCGCCGCGATCTCCTCGATGCCCGCGTCCCGCTCCCAGGCGCCGGCGGGCGGCGGCTGCGCCACCACCGGCGTGACGATGCCGACACGCATTGTGGCTCCCCTCCTAGGCAGGAAAACGTTCTATCACGGCCTCCGGAACAGCCAGGACATCGGATTCCGCAGCAAAGACTTCGCTGACCTGGGCATATGTCCCCCCTTCACAGGAGACCAAGCGATTGCTACATTCCAGGTAACAAGAATTCATTTCAGTCGGCTTCTGGGAGGTGCGATGACCGAGGCGATGACGCACGGGGCAGCGGCGCCGACGGTGGCGGGGACGGCCGCACGGCGGGAGTCGCCGCCGTCGATGATCGAGCGGATGACGCTGATCCTGGACGCGTTCAACGGGCCCACCGCCCGGCTGACCCTGGAGGACGTCGCCCGGCGCACCCGGCTGCCGCGCTCGACCGCGCACCGGATCCTGGACCAGCTGGTCAAGCAGCGCTGGCTCGCGCACCACTCGTTCGGCTACGGCCTCGGCCAGCGCGCCCTCGGCCTCGGCGGGCAGGACGGCGGGCACGGCAAGATCCGGGAGGCGGCGGCCCCGCTGCTGCACGAGCTGCAGGTCACCACCGGGCTGGTCGCGCACCTCGCCGTGCTGGACGGCGCCGAGGTCTTCTACCTGGACAAGCTCGGCGGGCGGCTCGCCGCGTCCGTGCCGTCCCGGGTCGGCGGCCGCGCCCCGGCGCACTGCACCGCGCTCGGCAAGGCGATGCTGGCGTGGCTGGAGCCCGAGCAGGTGGACGCGCTGCTCGGCGACAACATCAGCCGCCTCACCAGCCGCACCATCGGCGAGCTGGGCACGCTGCACCAGGAGCTGCACCGCATCCGGCGGCGCCGCGGCCTGGCGTTCGAGCGCGGCGAGTCGTTCCCCGGCATCGCGTGCGTGGCGGCGGCGATCCGCGGCGACGAGGGGCCGGTCGCCGGCATCTCCCTGGCCGGCGACATCCGGACGCCGCTGGAGAACGTCGCCCCGCTGGTGGTCACCGCGGCCCGCGAGATCTCCCAGATCCTCTTCCCGGGCTCGGCGGCCGGCACCGGCCGCCCGCGCGCCCGGCGCGCCCCCGGCCGGACGAGCGAGGAGCCGACGTGGTCGCCCGAGACGCTGAACCGGCTGGTCGCCGTGGACGGACGCGGCACCTGGATGTGACACCGCGCCCGAACGAACACGGGCCGAACGAACACGGCCCGAACGCGCACGGGGCGTCAGCCCCAGCCCCACCGGTCGCCCAGCCCCCACGGGTCCGGGGCGATCGGCGCGTCGGGCTCGCCGACGCCGAACCGGCTGCGGAAGAACACCATCGGACGCCGCCACACCCCGTCCCGGACGTCGTGCCGCTCCACCTGCAGGACCCGGCCGATCACCACCTCGTGGTCGCCTGCCTCGTGGATGTCGTGGACGACGGCGTGCACGGCGAGCAGGACGTCCGGCAGCGTGGGCGCTCCCCACGGCGACACGTCCCATTCCAGGCCCTCGAACTTCGTGCCCCGGCTGGAGCCGAACCGCTCGCACAGGTCGCGCTGCTCCTCGCCGAGCACGTTCACGCAGAAACGCCCCGCGGCGCGGATCCGCGGCCACGACCGGCCCCGCTTGTCCGCGCAGAACAGGATCAGCGGCGGCTCCAGCGACACCGACGCGAACGACTGGCAGGCGAAGCCGACCGGCTCGCCGCCGTCGAGGGCGGTGACCACGGTGACCCCGGTGGCGAACTCCGCCATCGCCTTCCGGAACTCCGCCGGATCGGGCGCGGCGGCGTCGGACGCGGCGGGCGTGCGGCCGGTGTCTGCGGTGAGCGCTGGCTCGGCTGGCATCTGTTCACCTCGGGCTCGGTGCGGGACGGTCGACGTCCAGGTTCAACAACAACATGTCCGACAACAATGCCCAATAGGCGGCATCGTCCAATAAGCAGGGTCCGCGCGTCGCCGGTCAAGTGGCCGGTGCGCCTGAACGTAGGCATGCCCCCGGCGGCCGGCGCGCACCGGTCCCGTTGAGTGGAAGCGCGCGCCGAACCGGCCGGGGAGAGCGCCGATGAGACCCGCGTCCCGCTGATCGGGATCCACCGGGTGACCCCGCCCCGGCCGGAATTACGTTCACGTCAAGCCACCGTCCGAAGGACTGGGAGATCATGCCTGCGGAGCTGACCTACGAGTCGACGTTGCGCGAACTCGCCACCGACCGGGGCGTCCTGCGCTACCACGAGGCCGGCGAGGGCCCGCCCCTGCTGATGCTGCACGGGTCCGGGCCGGGCGTGACGGGCTGGCGGAACTACCGCGGCAACCTCCCCCGGTTCGCCGAGCACTTCCGGTGCCTGGTGCTGGAGTTCCCCGGGTTCGGGGTCAGCGACCCGACCGGCGAGCACCCGATGATGGCGGCCGGCGGCGCCGTCGTCCGGTTCCTGGACGGCCTGAACCTGGGCCGGGTCGACGTGATCGGCAACTCGATGGGCGGCATCATCGCCACCCAGGTGGCGCTCCGGCATCCGGACCGCGTCGGGCGCCTGGTCACGATCGGCGGCATCGGCCGGAACGTCTTCAGCCCCGCGCCCGGCGAGGGCATCAAGCTGCTGGCGGAGTTCACCGACAACCCGACCCGCGAGGGCCTGGTCCGGTGGCTGCACTCCATGGTCTACGACCCGGAGGTCGTGACGGAGGAGATGATCGAGGAGCGCTGGCAGCAGGCCACCGACCCCGACACGCTCGCCGCCGCCCGCCGCATGTACGGGTCGAAGGCGATGGCCGCCCGCGACAAGGCGATGGCCGCGTCCGACGAGCCGCCCTACTGGGCGATGCTCCACAAGCTCAGGGCGAAGACGCTTATCACGTGGGGACGCGATGACAGGGTCAGCCCCGTCGACATGGCGCTCATCCCGATGCGGACGATCCCGGACGTCCAGGTGAACATCTTCCCGAACTGCGGGCACTGGGTGATGATCGAGCAGAAGGCCGCCTGGGAGAGCGCCGTCCTCGCGTTCCTGACCGCCAAGGAGCAGGGATGAGCGCCGGGCGGGGCTGGGACCACGAGTACGACCTCGTCATCGTCGGCAGCGGCGGCGGCGGGATGACGGCCGCGCTGACCGCCCACGACGCCGGCATCTCCGCCCTGATCGTCGAGAAGGGCAAGCGGTTCGGCGGCTCCACCGCGGTGTCCGGCGGCGGCATCTGGATCCCGAACAACCCGACGCTGCGGGCGCACGGCCACGACGACAGCCGCGAGTCGATCCGCGCGTACCTCGACCGGCTCACCGAGGGCCGCGTCCCCGGCGCGCGCCTGGACGCCTTCATCGACAACGGCCCCGCCGCGATGGAGCTCATCGGCAAGAGCAGGTGGATGAAGTTCTTCTGGACGAAGGGCTACTCCGACTACCACCCCGAGTACGAGGGCGGCCGCCCGCTCGGCCGGTCCATCGAGGCCAAGCCGTTCGACACCCGCAAGCTCGGCGAGGACGAGAAGTACCAGCGGCCGAACAGCATGAAGGGCCCGCTCGGCCTGTGGATCACCGCGAAGGACTACCACGACCTCGCGATGGCCAAGCGCACCTGGGCGGGGCGCCGCGCGTCGCTGGTCGCGGCGTGGCGCGTGTCGTCCAACATGGTCCGCCGCCGCCACATGGCGACCGGCGGCCGGGCGCTCGCCGCGCGGCTCCGCATGGCGCTGAAGGACGCCGGCGTCCCGCTGTGGCTGAAGACCGCGATGACCGAGCTGGTCACGGACGAGGACGGCCGCGTCACCGGGATCGTCGCCACCCGCGACGGCGAGACGGTGCGCATCCGCGGCCGCAGGGGCGTCCTGCTCGCGACGGGCGGGTTCGACCACAACCAGGAGATGCGCGACAAGTACCTGCCGAAGGGCGGCCAGGAGGACTTCGCGATGGGCGCCCGCGAGCTCACCGGCGACGGCATCCTCGCCGGCGAGCGGCTCGGCGCCGCGCTCGACCTGATGGACGACGCCTGGTGGATGCCGGCCGTGCGGCACCCGGCCGGCGCGGTGATCCCGCTGCTGTCGGAGCGGTGCATCCCGCGGTCGGTGATCGTCGGCCAGGACGGGAAGCGGTTCACCAACGAGTCGGCGCCGTACGTCAACTTCGTCCACGACCAGCTCGACGGCGGGCACGTCCCGTGCTGGTTCGTGATGGACGCCAAGGCCCGCGCCCGCTACCCGTTCGCGCAGATCCTGCCGGGCGCGCCGATCCCGCAGGCGTTCTACGACAAGGGCATCGCGTTCAAGGCGGACTCCCTGGAGGAGCTGGCCGGGAAGATCGGCGTCCCGGCGGACGCGCTGGCCGAGACCGTCCGCAAGTTCAACGAGTACGCCCGCGCGGGACGGGACCCCGAGTTCGGCCGCGGCGACTCCGCCTACGACCGCTACTACGGCGACCCCAACCTGAAGAACCCGAACCTGGACGTCATCGAGGGCGGCCCGTACCACGCGTTCCGGATGGAGGTCGGCGACCTCGGCACCAAGGGCGGCCTCGTGTCGGACGAGCACGCCCGCGTGCTGCGCGAGGACGGCTCGGTCATCGAGGGCCTCTACGTGACGGGCAACTCGTCGGCGTCGGTGATGGGCAATGAGTACGCCGGTCCCGGCGCGACGATCGGCCCGTCCATCGTGTTCGGCTACATCGCGGCGCGGCACGCCGCCGGAAGGGCCGCGGAGCGGTCATGACGGCTCTGAAGGCGCGGGTGGTGGAGGTCGTCCACGAGACGGCCGACGCGCACTCGCTCGTCCTCGAACCCGCGGAGGGCGACCGGGACCGGTTCACCTACCGGCCCGGGCAGTTCCTCACGGTCCGGGTCCCGGCCGGGGACGGCTGGGCGGCGCGCTGCTACTCGCTGTGCAGCTCGCCGCTCACCGACGACCGGCTGAAGGTCACGGTCAAGCGGGTCGCGGGCGGTCTAGGGTCCAACTGGATCTGCGACAACGTCACCGCCGGCGACGTGCTGGAGGTGCTGCGCCCGGCGGGCACCTTCACCCCGGCGTCGCTGGACGACGACCTGCTGCTCGTCGCGGGCGGCAGCGGCATCACGCCGGTGATGTCGATCCTGAAGTCGTGCCTGGCGGGCGGGAGCGGCAGGGTGGCGCTGCTCTACGCCAACCGGGACGAGAAGTCGGTGATCTTCGCCGAGGAGCTGCGGGCGCTGACCGAGGCGCACCCGGACCGGCTGACGGTCGTCCACATCCTGGAGTCGGTGCAGGGGCTGCCGACGCCCGCCGTCCTGCGGTCCCTGGCCGGGCCGTACAAGGGGCGGCAGGCGTTCGTGTGCGGGCCGGAGGTCTTCATGGACCTGGTCACCGACACGTTCACGGGCCTCGGCGTGCGCGTCCACGTCGAGCGCTTCTTCTCGCTGGAGGGCGACCCGTTCGAGGAGCCGGAGGAGGCCCCGGAGGGCACCGGGGACGCGGGCGAGGTCGAGGTCGAGATGGACGGCGAGACGCAGACCGTCCCGTGGCCGAAGTCCGACCGGCTGCTCGACGCGCTGCTGCGCGCCGGCGTCGACGCCCCGTTCTCCTGCCGGGAGGGCAACTGCTCGGCCTGCGCCTGCATCAAGCTGGAGGGGGAGGTCACGCTGGACGCCAACACGGTCCTCGACGAGCAGGATCTCGCCGACGGCCTCATCCTCGCCTGTCAGGCGAGGCCGGTCACCGACCGGCTGAAGATCACCTACGACGGCTGAAACACATCACGGGAGACAGGCGATGGCGAACCGCGTGCTTGACACGATCATGGAGAGGGCGGAGCAGATCCGCGAGCTGGGGCCGTCCAACGAGGCCCTCGGCCGGCTGGACGACAAGGCCGCGTCGATCCTGCGCGAGGCCGGGGCTATCCGGCTGCTGCAGCCGGAGGCGCACGGCGGCCTGGAGGTCCACCCGCGCGAGTTCGCCGAGACGGTGATGGGCATCGCCGCCCTGGACGGCTCCACCGGCTGGATCGCCGGGATCGTCGGCGTCCACCCGTGGGAGATGGCCTACGCCGACCCGAAGGTCCGCGAGGAGGTCTGGGGTGAGGACCCCGACACCTGGATCGCGTCCCCGTACGCGCCGATGGGCATCGCCCGCCCGGTCGACGGCGGCTACGTCTTCAACGGCCGCTGGCAGTTCTCCTCCGGCACCGACCACTGCGACTGGATCTTCCTCGGCGGGATGCTCGGCGACGAGGAGGGCCAGATGGTCATGCCGCCGCGGTCGCTGCACCTGATCCTGCCCCGCTCCGACTACGAGATCGTCGAGGACTCCTGGGACGTCGCCGGGCTCAAGGGCACCGGCAGCAAGGACATCATCGTCCGGGACGCGTTCGTCCCGAAGTACCGGACGCTGGAGTACGCCAAGGTCGTCGACGGCACCGCGCCGCGCGAGGCGGGGCTGACCAACCCGTCCTACCTGATGCCGTTCTCGTGCGTGTTCCCGCTCGGCATCACCTCCGCGGTGATCGGCATCGCCGAGGGCGCGCTGCACCACCACCTGGCCTACCAGCGCGACCGCGTCCAGATCACCGGCACCAAGATCAAGGACGACCCGTACGTGCTGTACGCGATCAGCGAGGCCGCCGAGGAGATCAAGGCGTCCCGGACGGCGCTGCTCGACAACTGCTCGCGCGTGTACGACATGGTCGCGTCCGGGCGCGTCCCGACGTTCGCCGAGCGCGCCGCCGGGCGCCGCACCCAGGTGCGCGCCGCGTGGCGGGCGGTGCAGGCGATGAACGAGATCGTGGTCCGGTCTGGCGGCAACGCGATGCGGATGGACAACCCGATCCAGCGCTTCTGGCGCGACGCGCACGTCGGCCTCGCCCACGCGATCCACGTGCCCGGCTCGGTCTACCACGTCACGGCCCTGACGGACCTCGACATCGAGCCCCCGCAGGGCCCGATGCGCTCGATGATCTGACCGCCCCGCCGATCTAAGCGCCCCGCCGATCTAAGCGCCCCGTCGATCTGAGCGCCCCGCCGACTTGCGGCGTGTTGCCCTTATGAACGCGCCGTTAAGGGCGACACGCCGCAGGTCAACGAAGGAGGCCGAGGTCTTCGACCAGCTTGGGCGTCCAGATCACGCGGCCTAGGAACCTCTCCGCCTCCGGGTTCGCGGCGAGCCAGACCACGGCCGCCGCGGGAGCCTCCTCGGGCGTCGCCTCGAAGCCCTCCTCCTTGAGGGAGTCGAGGCCGCCGCGCGCCGCGCCCGCGTCCGTGATCACGAACCCGGGGTCGAGGTTGAACGCGCGGACGCCGCGGTGCAGGTACTCGGCGTTGATCGCGCCCGCGAGCCGCCCGAACGCCGCCTTGGACGCCGAGTAGGCCACGCCCCAGCCGCCCTCGCCGGGCGGTCCGGGCGGGTCGCCGGCCGCCGATCCCGAGCAGAGGTTCACGATCGTCCCGCCGCCCTGGCCGAGCATCGCCGGCAGGACGGCCTGGAGCAGCACGATCTGGTTGAGGTAGTTGCCGGCGACCACCTGTTCGGCGACGCCGACGTCCAGGTCGAGGAACCGCTCGTGGGTGCCGGCGACGTGCGCGACCGCGTTGTTGACCAGGACGTCCACCCGGCCCCAGGCGTCCAGCACCGTGTGCGCGGCGGCCCGCACGCTCTCCCGGTCCAGCAGGTCCATCCGGACGGGGAGCGCCCGCGCGCCGAGCGCCTCGATCTCCGCCGCCGTCCGCGCCAGGCTGCCGGGGACGGGTATGGCGTCGCCCGTGCCGTGCCGCGGCGGTATCCGGCCCTCGCCCTCGTCGACGGTGCGCGCGGTGAACGCGACGTCGTGCCCGGCGGCGGCCAGCGCGAGCGCCGTCCGCCGGCCGATGCCCCGGCTCGCCCCGGTCACCAGCGCGACAGGTCTCGTTGCAGTCATCCCGCGATCATCCCCGCTCGCCCGGCCCGGGCCGGTGCGCGACTCTCACTGAGCGGGAAGGCGCGGGCGGCGCCCCGGCCGGTTTGGCAGGTTGAGCATGGACCGCCGCAGCGCGGGCCCGCGACATCGAAGGGACCGAGGACAGTGACGCAGATCCGAGGGCTGGGGTATCTGAGGGTCCAGACCCGCCACATCGACCGCTGGCGCGAGTTCGCCCTCGAAGGGCTCGGGTTCGCCGAGGGCGGCGGCCCGGATCCCGACGGCCTGTACCTGCGCATGGACGAGCGCCGCTCGCGCCTCCAGGTGCTGCCCGGCGACGGCGACCGGGTGCTGGCCGTCGGCTGGGAGGTCCGCGACCAGTTCGCGCTGGCCGCGGTCCGCGAGGCCGTCGAGAAGTCCGGGACGGCCGTCGCGGCGCTGTCGGCCGAGGAGGCCGCGGAGCGCGACGCCGAGGAGGTCATCGCGTTCACCGACCCGGGCGGCACGCCCGTCGAGGTGTTCTTCGGCCCGGTGCTCGACCACAGCCCCGTCCGCACGGGCTTCGCGCAGAAGTTCGTCACCGGCCCGATGGGCATGGGGCACGTCGTCCTGCCGACGCCGAACTTCGCCGAGACCGCCGCGTTCTACAACGAGGTGCTCGGGTTCCTGCCGCGCGGCGCGATGAAGGTCGGCGGCGGCGCCGTCCGGATCCGCTTCATGGGCGTCAACCAGCGGCACCACAGCCTCGCGATCTGCCCGGCGCCGCACGACGGCGACCCCGGCCTCGTCCACCTGATGGTGGAGGTCGACACCCTGGACGCGGTCGGCATCGCGCTCGACACCGTCAAGGAGAAGGGCTTCTCGATCTCGTCCACGCTGGGCCGGCACACCAACGACAAGATGGTGTCGTTCTACGTCCGGGCCCCCGGCGGCTGGGACATCGAGTACGGCTGCGAGGGCATGCTCGTGGACGAGACGTACTACACCGCCGAGGAGATCACCAAGGACAGCTACTGGGGCCACGACTGGTCGGGCTCCGAGCCGTTGGCCGCGTTCGTCCCGCAGAAGAAGGGCTGACGCCGATGGCGAAGCCTTCGGTGGAGCCGGTCGACGCCGCCGAGGCGGACTTCGACCACGAGTGCGACGTGCTCGTGGTCGGCTTCGGCGCCGCCGGCGCCGCCGCCGCGTACGAGGCGGCTGCGGCGGGAGCGGACGTGCTCGTCCTGGAGCGGTCGAGCGGCCCCGGCGGGACGTCCGCGCAGTCCGGCGGGGAGCTGTACCTCGGCGGCGGCACCCGGGTGCAGAAGGCGTGCGGCTTCGACGACACGCCCGACGACATGTTCGCGTTCCTCAAGGCGGCGCTCGGCCCGCACGCCAACGAGGAGAAGCTGCGGCTGTACTGCGACGAGAGCGTCGAGCACTTCGAGTGGTTCCGCGCGCGCGGCGTCCCGTTCAAGGAGAGCCTGTTCGACGCGCCGGGCTGGATGCCGTACACCGAGGACGGCCTGATGTGGCTCGGCGAGAACGCCTGGCCGTACAACACGATCGCCAGGCCCGCGCCGCGCGGGCACCGCCCCGAGACGCCGATGTTCGCCGGCGGGATCCTGATGGACAAGCTGATCGCGGCCGTCGCCGAGGCGGGCGCCGCCGCCCACCCGGACACCTACGCCGCCAACCTCGTCGTGGACGGCGGCCGCGTGGCAGGCGTCGTCGCCCGCAGGTTCTCCGAACGGGTCGCCTACCGGGCCCGCCGCGGCGTCATCCTCACCTCCGGCGGGTTCGTCGACAACGAGGAGATGCTCGCCGACCACGCGCCGGTGCTGCTCGGGCACGACAAGGTCAGCGACGGCACCAGCGACGGGTCCGGCATCCGCATGGCGACCGCGGTCGGCGCCGCGACCCGCCGCATGGCGACGGTGGAGATCGCGCTCACCGCCAACCCCGCCGTCATCTGCCGGGGCATGCTCGTGGACGGCCTCGGCCGCCGCTTCATCAACGAGGACGTCTACCCGGGCCTGTTCAGCCACCGGGCCGTCCAGCACCAGCCCGGCCCCTACTGGGCGATCATCGACGAGGCCGGGTACGACGAGATCGCCGAAGCGGACATGTGGGGCGTCCACCCCAAGCACGCGGCCGAGACGATCGCGGAGCTGGAGGAGTCCCTGGGCCTGCCGCCCGGCTCGCTGGAGGCGACCGTCGAGACCTACAACCGGTACGCGGAGAGGGGCGAGGACCCCTACTTCCACAAGGACGCCAGGTGGCTGCGTCCGCTGAAGGGGCCGTTCGCGGCGATCGACCCGCGCGACGGGTTCTTCGGCGCGGGCAGGCACGGCGCCGGGACGGGCGCCGGCGGGTTCACCCTCGGCGGCCTGGACACCACCGTGGACGGCGAGGTCCGCAACAACTCCGGCGAACCGATCCCCGGCCTGTACGCGGCGGGGCGCACGGCCTCCGGCATCCACGGCGAGGGCTACATCAGCGGGACGTCCCTGGGCGACGGCACGTTCTTCGGCCGCCGCGCCGGGCGGGCCGCCGCCGCAGCTTCGGACTGAGGGGCACGCGCATGAGGTACGCCGTCCTGCCCCCCGTGGCGGCGGGCGTGACGGCCGATCCCGCGTGGATCGGCGCGTACGTCCGGCACGCCGAGGCATGCGGCTTCGAATCGGTCGGCGCGGTCGAGCACACGGTGGTGGCGAGCGGCTACGCGAGCGTCTACCCCTACGACGCGTCCGGGCGCATGGATCTGGCCGACGACCTGGACATCCCGGACCCGGACGATCGGAGATCGTCGCGACGCTGTCGGTGCTGGACCGGATGCCGCTGACCTTCCACGCGCTCGCGGGCCAGGTGTTCGACGCGGGGCCGGAGCCGGGCACGGCCACGGGCGAGATCGCCTGCGTCGCCCACCACATGAGCGCACGCGGGGACGGCGTGTCCGACCTCGTCTGGCACTGCCGGTACACCGACGTCTACCGGCTGGACGGCCGGACCTGGCGGATCGCCCGCCGCGAGCAGCGCATCGACTCGATCGGGATCCGTCCCGTCCGGAGGTGGCGCGGTGAGTGAGAACCCCCGGGTCAGCGTCGCCAAGGGCGGAGCGCTCGGCATGGGCGGGGCGATCTCCCGCCGCCTGGCAGCCGGCGGCGACCTGGCGGTCGCCGGCCACACGATCCCGGTCGACGGCGGGACCCTGGCCGCGTCCGGCTGGTTCGTCCGCGCCGACTTCGACTGTACGAACCGCCCCCACCGCGCCTAGGGAGTGCCGATGCCCGCGTTGCGAGACGACCGTCCGGACCACGAGATCACGTTCGCCGAGCTCGTCGCGGCTCGCGCGGACGACGACCGTCCTGCCCTGAACTTCGAGGACGCGTCCTGGACGTGGCGCGAGGTCATCGAGGAGGCCCTGCGCTGCGCGACCCTCGCTCGCTCGGCCGGCGGACACGTCGGCCTGTTCCTGGAGAACGGCCCGGAGCATCTGTTCTGGCTCCTAGGTTCGGCGCTGGCCGGCGTGCCGGTCGTCGAGCTGAACCCGACCCGGCGAGGTGCCGAGCTGGCTCGCGACATCGCTCATACCGACTGCGCGCTCCTGGTCACGGAGACGTCCCGCGCATCGCTGCTGGACGGCCTGGCGGACGTCCCGACGCTGACCGTCGACACCGACCGGTTGGAGGCCCCGCCGGCTGACGTCCTCCCCGTCGCCCCCGAGACGATCTTCTCCCTGGTCTTCACCTCGGGCACCACGTCGGCCCCCAAAGCGGTGATCTGCACTCAGGGCAGGCTCGGCCGGATCGCCGTCCAGCAGCGCGACCGCCGCTCGCTCACCCGCGACGACGTGTTCTACGTGGTCATGCCGATGTTCCACTCGAACGCGCTGATGGCGGGGATCGCCCCGGCAGTGGCAACAGGCGGCCGCATGGTGCTCCGCCGCAAGTTCTCGGCCTCGGGCTTCCTGCCGGACGTCCGCCGCTACGGCGTCACGTTCTTCAACTACGTCGGCAAGCCGCTGAACTACATCCTGGCCACCCCGGAGAAGCCGGACGACGCCGACAACCCGCTCCGCATCGCCTTCGGCAACGAGGCGAACGAACGCGACATCCACGAGTTCGCCCGCCGCTTCGGCTGCACGGTCATCGACTCCTACGGCTCCAGCGAGGGCGAGATCCGGCTGAACCGCGTCCCCGGCACACCTCCCGGTTCCCTGGGCGTGGCCGAGCAGGGCACCCTGGTCATCAACCCGGACACCCTCCAGGAATGCCCGCCGGCCAGGTTCGACGCCCACGGCACGCTCCTCAACGCGGAAGAAGCGATCGGCGAGATCGTCGACACGAACGGCGCGGGCAAGTTCGAGGGCTACTACAACAACCCGGAGGCGACGGCGAGACGCGTCCGCAACGGCTGGACGTGGTCGGGCGACCTCGCCTACCGCGACGCCGACGGCTACTGGTACTTCGCCGGCCGCACCGACGACTGGCTGCGCGTGGA
Source organism: Spirillospora sp. NPDC127506 (assembly GCF_040302145.1). Classification (NCBI taxonomy): domain Bacteria; kingdom Bacillati; phylum Actinomycetota; class Actinomycetes; order Streptosporangiales; family Thermomonosporaceae; genus Spirillospora; species Spirillospora sp. NPDC127506. The sequence goes on from NZ_JBEORG010000001.1 coordinate 406,496, forward strand.
CGGGGAGAACTTCGCCGCGGCCCCCGTCGAACGCCTCCTGGCCCGCTACGAGCCCTTCGCGGAGGTGGCCGTCTACGCCGTCCCCGACGACCACGTGGGCGACCAGGTGATGGCCGCCGCAGCCCTCGCCCCGGGCCGCTCCTTCGACCCGTCGTCCTTCATGGCCTTCCTCAAGGCCCAGCCCGACCTCGGCACGAAGTGGACGCCCCGCTACATCCGCATAGTGGACGCGCTGCCGCGCACCCCCACCAACAAGGTCGTCAAGCGCCCGCTACGCGAGGCGGCCCGCAACACCACCGACCCGATCTACGAACACCGCAACGGCACCTACACGCTCCGAACGCCCTGACGACCGGACTGCCCGCTTTCGCCTGTGCCCTCCCAGAGAACCCCCAGAGAACACTGCCTGCGACGGCAGGTTGAACAACTCCAGCCAGGGGCGTGCCAGTCCCGTCCTAACGTTGATCCATGCCCAAGACGCCGTCACGGGTCGAACTGCGCCCGCTCACACGCTCCGACCAGGACGAGTTCTGCTCGCTCGTGCAGGCCAGCACCGAACTGCACCGGCCGTGGGTGCAGCTGCCCGCGACTCCGGAGGAGTTCCAGGCTTGGATGCGCCGCTTCGACGACGGCGCCAACCGGGGCTTTCTGGTCCGCGTCCGGGAGACCGGCGCAGCGGCCGGCATGGTCAACATCAACTCGATCATCCGGGGCCGCTACCAGGGAGCGTCCCTCGGCTACGCGGCCTTCGCCCCCTCCGCAGGCCGCGGCTACATGACCGAAGGGCTCGCCGCCACCCTGGAACACGCCTTCACCGAGCTGCGGCTGCACCGGCTGGAGGCCAACATCCAGCCGGGGAACAAAGCGTCCTTGGCATTGGTCCAGCGGCTCGGCTTCCACTACGAAGGACTTTCGCCCGCCTACCTCTATATCGACGGAGACTGGCGGGACCACGAACGCTGGTCCATTACCGCCCCGCCCCCATGGACCCCTGACCCGTCCCTCCCCGAGTTCTGAGCCACAGCCCGCCGCACTGAACCATGGCTCGGGCGGACGCAAACGCGCTCTACCTGAGGGGGCGGGGTGGCTGAATTCTTGTGATGATGTCGCGTTCGGGGGTGTGGCGATCGTCTAGTGGGTGAGGGGAGTGTCGGCTGCAGAGGAGTGAGGTTGCCATGCCGGACGACGACAGGAAGCGAGCAGCGCACCGGGCGCTGGTCGAGCACGTGCTGAGCGCGGAAGGCAAGGCATCTGCGGAGCAGCGGGCGCGTGCCTTCGGCAACGAGGGCCTCTCCCCGCCGTTGGACGCCCTGGTCGACAAGGTCGTCAACAGGCCCGCGCAGGTCGGCGACGCTGATCTGGCGGCGGCAAAAGCGGCGGGATACAGCGAGGACGGGGTCTTCGAGCTCGTGGTGTGCGCTGCGGTGGGGCAGTCCGACCGGCTCTACGAGGCTGGGCTGGCTGCTCTGGCCGAGGCGACCATGGGGGAGGGGCCGGATCATGCGTCTTGACGTCCTCAACAGCGGCTACGCCCGGAAGACCAAGGTGCTGTTCGGGGTCATCCGGCTGTTCTCCGGACGTCCGCTGCCGGACGCCGCCAAGCTGGTCTTCTACCGGCCCGACTTCTACGGTGCCCGGGCCAAGGAGTTCACCCATGAGGCGATGCGCGGGCCGTCCGACTGGTCCGTGGGCGACCGGGAGCTGATGGCGGCGTACGTGTCCAAGGTGAACGGCTCCGCCTTCTGCATCGGTGCGCATAGCGCCACGGCGAGCCGTGCCTACCAGGACGGGCAGTTGGTCGCGTCGGTGCTGGACGACCTGGAGACGGCGCCCGTCGGGGAGGCGCTGCGCGAGACGCTGCGGATGCTCGGCAAGCTGACCCGCGACGGCAAGGTCGGCGCCGACGACATGCGCAACGTGCTGGCCGCCGGAGCCACGCCCCGGCAGGTGCGGGACGCGCTGGCGGTTTGCGCCGCCTTCAACATCACCGACCGCCTCGCCGACGCCTTCGGCTTCGAACTGCTCGACCAGGAAGGCTTCGACGCGGGTGCCAGATACCTGCTCAAACGCGGCTACCGATAACGGGGCAATCTGCGGGGCCACGGGCCGGCGGGTGGGCGCGGGAGAGCCGGCCGGCCGGATGATCCGCCGGTATGTGCCGCCACCGACAGGAGCGGCCAGAAGTGCTTGTACGCGACTTCCTCTGTGCGCGGTCTGCGGCGGGAGTCATGCTGCGGTCGGAGGGCGGGTTTCGACCGTGGTCGGATGACCGGGAGATGCGGGCGGCCGAAGCTGGCGGCATGACTTCACAGAGGGACGCCGGCCCGGCGATCACGGTCGAGGGGCTGACGAAGCGGTACGGCCGGCGGACGGTGGTCGACGACCTGACGTTCACGGTCCGGGCGGGCGCGGTGACGGGGTTCTTCGGCCCGAACGGCGCGGGGAAGACCACGGCGCTGAAGGCGGTCGCGGGGCTGGCGCGGCCGTCGGCGGGCACGGTGTCGGTGCTGGGCGCGCCGGTGGGCTCGGTGGTGCCGGACGCGCGCCGGGTCGGCGTCCACATCGAGCCGTGCGGCGCGCACCCCGCGCGGTCGGCCCGCGCGCATCTGCGGGCGCTGGCGCTGGCGGCGGGGCTGCCGCGCCGCCGGGTCGAGGAGGTCCTGGAGATCGCCGAGCTGACGCCGGCGGCGGGACGCCGGGTCGGCGCCTTCTCGCTGGGGATGCGGCAGCGGCTCGGGCTCGCCGCCGCGCTGCTCGGCGACCCGGAGATCCTCGTGCTGGACGAGCCCGCCAACGGCCTCGACCCGCAGGGGATCCGCCGGCTCCGGACGATGCTGCGCGAACGGGCGGCGAAGGGCGGCACGGTGCTGCTGTCCAGCCACCTGCTCGCGGAGGCGGCGCAGACGGTCGACGACGTGGTGGTCATCGACCGTGGCAGGCTGGTGCACGAGGGGCCGATCAGTGAGGTGGAGTCGCTGGAGGACGTGTTCCTCGAGCTCACCGGAGGGGTGGAGCGATGATCGGCCTGCTGCGCGGGGAGCTGCTCAAGTCGGTGACGACCCGGGCCGTGTGGGGTTTCGCGGCCGGGGGGACGGCGTTCGCCGTGCTGAACGCCGTGCTCATCGCCGTGGCGTCGGGGACGCTCGACGAGGTGCCGGAGAAGAAGGAGGCGCTGTCGGGTCTCCCCGTCCTGCTGCTGCTCTGGGGGCTGGTCGGCGCGGCCGGCGAGTACCGCCACCGGACCGCCGCTCCGGCGGCGCTGGCGGCCCGGCGCGGCCGCGGCACCGTCCTCGCGGTGCGGATCGCGGCGTACGCGCTGACCGGGCTCGGGCTGGCGCTGCTGATCAACGCGGTCGCGGTCGGCGTGGCGCTGCCGCTGCTGGCGGACCAGCCCGGCCCGGCCCTGACGTCCGGCCAGGTGGCCGGGGTCGTGGCGGGCAACGTCCTGGCGCTCGTGCTGGCGACGGTGCTGGGCGCGGCGCTCGGTGCGCTGATCCGCGGCCCGGTCGCCGGCGCGGTGGTCCTGCTGATCCTGGCCCTCGTGGTGCAGCCCCTGCTGAGCGGGGCGTGGGAGCGGGAGGCGAACCTCCTGCCGTTCGGGGCGGCGGACGTCATGACGGGCGGGACCCACGACACGACGCTCACGGTCCCGCAGGCCGGCGCGGTGTTCGCGGCCTGGACGGTGCTCGCGGTGCTGGTCGCGGTCGCGTGCGAACGGCGGCGAGACCTGGCGTGAACATCGCGGAGCGGGTCGGGGCGGTGCGGGGCCTGCGGGCCGCGCACCGCTCCCTGCTGTTCGACATCGCGGTCGCCGTGGCGGCGACCGTCGTGGAAGTGGGGCTGCTGTTCGACGACGGCACCGAGGCCGTGCCGCTGCCGATCGCGGTGACGGTCCTCACCGGTGCGGTCCTCCTGGCCCGCCGCCGGTTCGGGGTGGCGGTGACCGCGGTGACGGTCGCCTCGGCGGCCGTGCTGGCCGTCGCCGGGTACTCGCCCGGCGGCGCGCCGGTCGTCGTCTCACTGTGGTCGCTCGCCGAAACGCGCGACCGGCGGGTCTCGCTGGCGGTGCTGGCACCGGTCGTCGTGTTCCTGGCCGGCGCGAGCATCTCCTCCCCGCCCGTGCCGGTCGGCGCGTGGATCCTGGGCGCCTACATGCAGACGCGCCGCCGCTACGTCCGGGCGGTGGAGGAGCGGGCCGCCACCCTCGAACGGGAGCGGGAGCAGCTCGACCTGATCGCGGCGCAGCGCGAGCGCGGCGCGATCGCCCGCGAGCTGCACGACATCGTCGCCCACTCGGTGACGGTGATGCTGATCGGCGTCCGCGGCGCCCGCGACGTCCTGGACACCGAGCCGCGGGTGGCCGCGCGGACGCTGGAGCAGGTGGAGGCCAGCGCGGAGAAGAGCCTGGCCGAGCTGCGCCGGATCCTCGTCCTGCTGCGCGGGTCGCACGCGGCGGACACGAGGCCGCAGCCGTCCCTGGCGGACCTGGACGAGCTGATCGCCGGGTACCGCGCGGCGGGCCTGCCGGTCCGGCTGGAGATCGCCGGCGAACCGCTCGACCTGCCGGGCGGCGTGGCGCTGTCCGCCTACCGGATCATCGAGGAGGCGTTGACCAACGCGCTGAAGCACGCCGGCGCGACACTCGTCACGGTGCGGCTGAGCTACGGCGAGGAGCTGGAGGTGCGGGTGCACGACGACGGGACGGGCACCGCCGAGCCTGGTCGTCCCGGCGGCCACGGCCTGGTGGGGATGCGTGAGCGGGTCGCGTTGCTCGGCGGCGAGCTGGAGACCGGCATGGCCCCCGGCGGCGGGTTCCAGGTCGCGGCCCGGCTGCCGATCGGGGAGCCCGCGTGACGATCCGCCTGCTCATCGTCGACGACCAGGAACTCATCCGGATCGGTTTCCGGCTGTTCCTGGGGACCCAGCCCGGCCTGGAGGTCGCCGGGGAGGCCGCGGACGGCCGCGAGGCCATCGCGCGGGCGGCGGAACTGCGGCCCGACGTCGTCCTGATGGACGTCCGCATGCCGCGGATGGACGGCGTCGAGGCCACGGCCCGGATCACCGCGGCCGGCCGTCCGCCCCGGGTGCTGATCCTCACCACCTACGACCTCGACGAGTACGTCTTCGGCGCGCTGCGCGCCGGGGCGTCGGGATTCCTGCTGAAGGACGCCCCGCGCGAGCGGCTCCTGGAGGCGATCCGCGTCGTCCACGACGGCGAGGCGCTGCTGTCCCCGTCGATCACCCGCCGGCTGATCGAGGACTACGCCGGCCGCACCGACCCGGTCCCGCCGGCCCCGGACCTGCTGGCCGCGCTGACCCCGCGCGAGCGCGAGATGCTCCTCCTCGTGGCCCAGGGCCTGTCGAACCAGGAGATCGCGGCGCGCCTCGTCGTCACCGAGGCCACGGTCAAAAGCCATGTCGGCAGCGTGTTCGCCAAACTCCATCTCCGCGACCGGGTCCAGGCCGTCGTGCTGGCCTACGAGCACGGCCTCGTCATCCCGGGCCGCCGTCCCGACGCCCTGTGACCGCCGACCCGTGACCGCCGACCCGCCGTGACCGCCGACCCGCCGTGACCGCCGACCCGCCGTGACCACTGACCCGTCGTGACCGCCGACGCGTCAGGTCGTCAGCACGACCTTGCCGCGCCCGTGGCCGGTGGCGACCTTCCGGTGGGCGTCGGCCGCGCGCTCCAAGGGAAACACCCCTCGCACATGGATGTGCAGGCGGCCCTCGTCGTAGAGGCGTGCCGCCTCGGCCACGCGCGACGCCGACCGCTTCTCGGGCGGCGTCGTCCGGACGCCGAGTCCGGCGGCACGGTCGTGGTCGACCAGCGTGATGATGCGGGAGCGGTCCTTGACCAGGTCGAGGGACACGTCCAGGGCGTGACCGCCGGCGCCGTCCAGGGCGGCGTCCACACCGTCCGGCGCGACCGCGCGCACACGCTCCTCCAGGCCGTCCTCGTAGGCGACCGGGATCGCGCCGAGCGCGCGGAGGTACTCGTGGTTGGCCTCGCGGGCGGTGCCGATGACCCTCGCACCCGCGACACGGGCCAGTTGCACGGCGACCGTGCCGACCCCGCCCGCCGCCGCGTGGACGAGAAGGGTGTCGCCCGGCCCCACCGCCATCTCCTCGAGCGCGATGTGCGGGGTCATGACGGCGGCGGGGAAGCCGCCCCCCACCTCCCACGGCATGCTCGCCGGCTTCGCCGTCAGCGCCTCGGCCGGGACGGTGACGTACTCGGCGTAGGCGTTGAGCCGGCAGTTGCCCAGCACCTCGTCCCCCGGACGGACGGTCGTGACGCCCTCGCCGACTGCGTCGGCCACGCCCGCGAACTCGTTGCCGGGCACGCGCGGAAAGCCCTCCGGCGTCCCCGGCGGCATCCACCCCTCCCGGACGGCCAGGTCGAACGGCTGCACCCCGGCAGCCATCACCCGAACCCGCACTTCGCCCGGCCCGGCCTCCGGCACCGGAAGATCCAGAATCCTCAGCACATCCGGCCCGCCCGGCTCGGTGAACCCCGCAACCCGCATGGTCGCCCCCAATCGTCGATCAGGAGGAACCCTAGAACCTCAACCAAACTTGAGGTCAAGTCGCGGACCCGCGGGCACGCCAGTCAGTCCTGGACGGCGAAGGCGTGGATCTCAGACCAGACCGCGGCGGGTTGCTCTTCCTGAGCGAAGTAGCCCGCGTCCGCGCACGCTAGGACGGGTCGGGCAGCATCCGCTTCATGGCCTCGTGCGCGCCCAGCACCTTCCGGTCGCGCGGGAAGCCCGCGCGCTTCTGCGCCGCCTCGTAGTTCCCGCCCGCGACCCAGACAGGCCCGTCCTTCAGGTGCGAAAGCCCCTCGCGAGCGATGTCGTCGGGTTCGGCGACGTTCAGCCCCGGCATGTCCATGTTGAGCCCGGCGCGTTCCATCGCCGGTGTCCGCGTCACGCCGAGGACGAGTTCCAGGACGTCCACCCCGTGCTCGCGCATCTCCAGCCACAGCCCCTCGGCGAAGACGCGGCCGAACGCCTTCGCGGCCGAGTAGACGCTGATCTGCGCCTGGCCCATGTACCCGGCGAGCGAGCCGACCAGCAGCAGGCCGCCCCTGCCGCGCGCCTTCATCAGCGCGCCGAAGTGGTGCGTGAAGGCGAGCTGCGCGGTGATGTTGAGGTCGATGACGCCCTGGAAGCGGTCCAGGTCGCCGGTGACGAACTCGTGGCCGTAGGCGTTGGCGCCCGCGTTGAAGATCAGCAGCCCGACGTCCAGGCCGTCGGTGACCTCGCGGACCTTCTTCAGCGGGTCGGGGGAGACCAGGTCCAGCTCCAGCGTCCGGACCCGCACCCCCTTCGCCCGGACGGCCTCGGCGGTCTCCGCCAGCGGGCCCGGCTTGCGGGCGATCAGCACCAGGTTGACGCCCGCGTCGGCGAGGCGGTGCGCGAACGCCGCGCCGACCCCCTCCGAGCCGCCGGCGATGACGGCCCACGGGCCGTACTCGTCGATCATTCTTCGTCGATCATTACTCGTCGGCCATTACTCGTCGGCCATTACTCGTCGGTCATTCTTCGTCGATCGTTCTTCTCCGTCCACGGCCGGGCGGACCCCGGCCGGCTCACCATCGACGATCTTGATGGCGCCGGTCAGCGCCGCCTCCTGGATCGCCGAGCGCAGCGCCGGGCAGGTGTCGTGCGGGTCCTGGAGGCCCACGCACGCGGCCCGCGCGGCGGCGTTCCACTGGATGCTCGTCTGCTCCCAGGTCGACTTGCGCACCAGCACCTCGGCGGCGCAGCGGCGGCAGGCCACCGGGACCAGCGGGCCGTCCAGCAGCCGGTCGTCCTGGCGGGTCGTCACGCCGAGGCCCCCTGCGCCTCCCGGCGGGCGAGATTCTCCTCGACCTCCTTCCTCCACGACTCCACCGGACGGGTCGTGTCGATCTCGAACTCGAACCGGTCGGTCATCTCCGGCCGGACGTCGGCGACGTCGACGTAGAACTGCTCGTACCAGCGGCGCAGCTGGTAGACGGGCCCGTCCTCCTCGCACAGCAGCGGGTTGTCGATGCGCGTCTTGTTCCGCCAGATCTCGATGTCCTGCTCGAAGCCGAGCAGGATGAAGTCCGACAGCTTCTGCGCGGACGCCTCCGCCGCCTCCGGCGGCAGCGCGTCGCTGTGCTGGACGATGATGCCCGAGTGCAGCGAGAACGAGTTCTGGTCGATCGGGTAGTGGCAGTTGATCAGCACGGAGTGCAGATCGTAGCCCTCGTAGTGGTACGTCAGCTCGTCGATCATGAACGAGGGGCCGTGGTAGGACGCGACCGAGGTGTTGCCGAGCATCCGCGGCCCGCCCCCGCCGCCCCGGGCCGCGCGGGCGTCCTCCCGGGTCACGCCCTTCATGATCTGCGTGGCGGTGTGGCCCTCGAAGATGTTCTTGAAGTACGTCGGGAACGACTTGTGGATGTAGAAGAAGTGCGCCATGTCCACGACGTTGTCGATGATCTCGCGGCAGTTGGTGTGGACGACCGTCTCGGTCCAGCGCCAGTCGGTCCAGTCGTCGCTGGTCGCGCCCGCGATCTTCGGGATCGTCACGTCCGCCGGCGGCTTGCTCCCCTCCGGGTCGTTCCACACGAACAGCAGCTTGTCCTGCTCCATCGTCGGCCACGCGGCGGTCCGGGCGCGCAGCGGGACGCGGCGCGAGTACGGGATCTGCTTGCAGCGGCCGTCGCCGCCCCAGCGCCAGTCGTGGAACGGGCAGGCGATCTCGTTGCCCTTCACCGTCCCCTGGGACAGGTCGCCGCCCATGTGCCGGCAGTAGGCGTCCAGGACGTTCGTCTTCCCGTCCGCGCCGGTGAAGACCACGAGCTTCTGCCCGAACGCGTTGACCGTGTGGGGCTTGCCGTCCTTGTACTTCTCGGCCAGCCCGAGGCAGTGCCATCCCCGGGCGAAACGGGAGGTGACGGCCTCCGCCTCGATGGCGCGGACGGCGTCCGACTCGGTTGCGGTCACGTGGATCATCCCTTCAGCGATGGATGGGTGATTCGAACGTTAGATCGCAGGTCACCGTCCCGAACGGCGAGTCCCGGTGGCCGGGACGCGGAGCCCCGTGCGGGCCCGCGCGCGTGGTCTGCTGCAATGGGCAGACGACGAAGACGGGAGTCGACGGATGAGCAACGAGGTCCTGGACGCCGTTCGCGGGCTGCTGCCGGGCATCGCCGAACGGGCCCGGTCCGTGGACGAGAAGGGACACATCCCCGCCGAGACCATGCGCGAGCTGACCGCCGCCGGGGTGTTCAGGATGCTCCAGCCCGCCCGCTACGGCGGCGCCGAGGACGACCCCGTCGCCTTCTACGAGGTCGTCCGCGCGATCTCCGGCGCCTGCGGCTCGACCGGCTGGGTCGCCGCGATCCTCGGCGTCCACTCCTGGCATCTCGGCCTCTTCGCGGACGAGGCGCAGCGCGAGGTGTGGGGCGCCGGGCCCGACACCCTGATCTCCTCGTCCTACTCGCCCATCGGCCGCCTCACCCCCGTCGACGGCGGCTACGAGCTGAGCGGCCACTGGTCGTTCTCCTCCGGCGTGGAGTTCGCGTCCTGGGCCCTGCTCGGCGCCCTCGTCGTCGGCGCGGAGGGACGCCCGGTCGACTTCATGACGGTTCTCGTGCCCAGGCGCGACTACGAGATCCGCGAAGTGTGGGACTCGATGGGCCTGCGCGGCACCGCCAGCGACGACATCGTCGTCGACCGGGCGTTCGTCCCGTCCCACCGCGCCATGCGCAACTTCGAGCAGGCCCAGCTCCGCAACCCCGGCCGCAAGGTCAACACCGGCCCGCTCTACCGGATGCCCTTCGGGACGATCTTCACCAGCACCGTCACCGCCAGCGTGATCGGCATGGCGGCGGGCTGCCACGACCTCTACGTGGAGAAGATGCGCGACCGGATCCGGCTCAGCCTCGGCGGCGGCCGCTTCGTCGAGGACCCGCACGCGCAGGTCGCCGTGGCCCGCGCCGCGTCCGAGATCGACGCCGCGATCCTGCAGACCGACCGGAACGTCCGGGAGATCCACGCGTACGCGGCCCGCAACGAGAAGATCCCGATGGAGCTGCGCCTGCGCGCCCGCCGCGACCAGGTGCGCGGCACCGAGCGCGCCATCCAGGCGATCGACATCCTCTTCAAGACCGCCGGCGGGAACTCCCTGCACCGCGGCAACGTCATCGAACGCGCCTGGCGCGACGCCCACGCCGGCAGCGTCCACGTGGCGAACGACGTCGAGCACGCCCTCTCCATGTGGGGCCGCGGCATCTTCGGCCTCAAGGTCGAGGACAACCTCGTCTGACCCGCCCCCGAACTCGTCTGACCTGCCCCTGAACTCGTCTGACCCGCCCCCGGAGGGGTCAGCCCGCGCGTCCGGGAAGCATGGCGAGGGCCTTGGAGCGCTCCGCGACGAGGCCGTCGTAGGTGCCGTCGCGCTCGGCCCAGCGGTGCATGAGGACCCCCTTCACGAGGATCTCGCGCGGGGTGGGCTCCTCCGAGAGCAGCCGCATGACCTCGGCGGCGAAGTCGTCGAGCGGCAGCGCGTGCGGGTTCACCTTCTCCTGGCCCGCCGTGGCGACGGCCGGGGGGACGAGTTCGACGACGCCGACGCCGGTCCCGTCGAGCTGCGCGCGCAGCGCCTCGGAGTAGGCGTGCACCGCGGCCTTCGAGGCGGCGTAGGTGGGCATGGGCGGGAACGGCAGGAAGGCGATGCCGGAGGTCACGGTGATGATCGTGCCGGCGCCGCGCCCGACCAGGTGCGGGGTGAAGGCGTCGATGACCCGGATGGTGCCGACCAGGTTGGTGTCGATCGTCGTCTTCGCCGTCTCGAAGTGCGCGGGGTCGCGCAGGTCCTCCATGGCCATGACCCCGGACATCGTCACCACGGTGTCCAGCTCGGGGTAGCGGGCGAGGACCTCGTCGCGGGCGCGTGCGACGGAAGCGCCGTCGGTGACGTCGACGCCGAACGCGCCGAACCCTTCCCCGGCGAGTTCCGCCAGCGCCTCCGCGTTGCGGCCGCCGACGGCCACGGTGCTGCCCGCCGCGGCGAACCGGCGGGCCAGCTCCCGCCCGATGCCCGAGGTTCCGCCGACGATGAGAACGGTGCGGCCGGAGAGATCCATGATGTCGTCCTTTCGATCCAGCTTTCGATCCTGGGCGCCGAGCGGTTCCCGGGCCCTTGAGCGGTACGGCCTCAAGCTTCGGCGGCATGCGCCGGGTGTGGCAGAGCCCCCGTGTTCCCTGGTCCTGACAGGACCCCCTCAGCGACGCGCCCACCGGCTTACGGTGGCGGTATGAAGGGCGGTATGAAGGACGAGGAATCCGGCAACCGGCTCGGCGCCTACCTGCGCGCGCGGCGCGAGCTGATCACCCCGGAGCAGGCGGGGCTCCCGCCCGGCGGCAACCGCCGCGTCCCCGGCCTGCGCCGCGAGGAGGTCGCGCTGCTCGCGGGGATCAGCCCCGACTACTACCTGCGGCTGGAACGGGGCCGCGACAGGAACCCCTCGCCCCAGGTGCTCGAATCGCTCGCGCGCGTCCTGCGGCTCGACGACGTCGAACGGACGTACCTGCTCGGCCTCGCGTCGGTCCGCACGAGATCGCCGCGCCGCAAGCGCCCCGAGCGCGTCCCGGCGCGGGTGCACCAGCTCCTCGCGCACCTGCCGATCCCCGCGTTCGTCGAGGGCCGCGCCTTCGACGTCCTGGCCTCCAACCCGATGGCCGTCGCGTTCTCGCCGCGCCTGCGGCCCGGCCAGAACCGGCTCCGCTCCTTCTTCCTCGACCCGGAGGAGCAGGCGTTCCACGAGGACTGGGCGGGCCAGGCCGCCGGGTTCGTCGCCGCTCTGCGCACCGCCATCGGGGACGACGTCGACGACCCCCGGTTCATCGAACTCGTCGGAGAACTCTCACTGGCAAGCCACCGGTTCCGCACCCTGTGGGCCAGGCACGACGTCCGCAACCTCGACGGGGGGACCACCGTCGTCCACCACCCCGTCGTCGGCGACATGCGGCTCCACCGCGACAAGCTCCCCATCGACGACGTCATCCTCGTCGCCTACTACCCCGACAAGGGCGGCGACAGCGACGAGAAACTGCAACTCCTCGCCGCCCTCTCCCGAACCGGCCCCGCCGCGGCGGCGCAGGAGAACCCAGCGGACATCCCGCGAACCGATGAGGAACGCCTCCGGTGAGCCGCTCTCAGGTGCTCCTCCTGATGTGCTGGACGGCGCGGTACGCGAAGGCCATCGCCGAGCCGATCGGGATGCCTGGGCCGGGGTAGACGGGCCCGGTGAACGAGGCGCTGGTGTTGCCGGCCGCGTAGAGGCCGGGGATCGGGGAGCCGGAGCCGTCCAGGACGCGGCCTTCGGGGTCGGTGCGCAACCCGCCCTTCGTCCCGAGGTCGCTGAGGACGACCTCCGCCGCGAAGTACGGGGCCTGGTCGAGCGCGACCACGCACGGTCCGCCGCCGGAGAAGAACCGGTCGTAGGGGTCCTCGCCGCGGTGGAAGTCCTCGTCGGCGCCCTTCTCGGCGAACCCGTTGAAGCGGGCGACGGTCCCGGCGAGGACGCCGGGCGGGACACCGATCTCGCCGGCGAGCTCCTCCACCGTCGCCGCCTGGACCCACCGGCCGGACGCCAGCTGCTCGTCCGGCGCCAGCGGCGGGACGGAGATCGCCGGCAGCCCGTCCCAGCGCGCGTCGAAGATCAGGTGGAAGGGGCCCTCGGCGGCGGCCATCTTCCGGCCCATCTGGTCGTAGGGGAGCGACTCGTTGGCGAAGCGGCGCCCGGAGCCGTCCACGATGAGCCCGCCCCGGAAGCCCAGCGTGAACGCCGGGAGGCCGTCCGGGGTGCGCAGGCCGGGGCAGAACCACGCCTGGTCGAGCAGGCCGGTGGACGCGCCGATCCGCACGGCCGCCTCGATCGCGTCGCCGGTGTTCGCGCCGTCCGGGGCCATCGTCCAGTCCGCGGAGCCCGGCACGCCGCGCGCGGCGCGCAGCCGGGCCGACGCCTCGAACCCGCCGGCGGCCAGCAGCACGCCGCGGGAGGCGCGCAGCCGCAGGCCGCCCGCCTCGACGCCCGCGACCCGGCCGTCCTCGACGATCAGCCCGGTCAGCGGGGTTCCGGTGCGCACGTCGCCGTTCCCGGTCGCGGTGAGGGCGAGCAGCAGCCGCCCGATCAGCGCCCGCCCCTGCGCCATCGGCCTGGCCGAGTGCCCGCGCCCCGCCCGGTCGCGGTCGACCGGCGGGCGGACGAGCCCGGCCAGCTCGCCGAGCCGCTCCACCGGCAGCTCCAGCGGCATGAACGACCGGCCCATGTCCAGCCGCCCGGGCGCGGCGAAGTAGTCGGGGAACGGCCGGAACTCGAAGTCGAGCGCCGGGTCGCGCTCCAGGAACTCCACGACCTCGGGCGCCGCCGCCAGGAACGCCTCCCGGTGCGCCGCGTTCTCGTCGCCGAGCAGCGCCCGCAGGTACGCGCGGGCCGATTCGGCCGAGTCGGCGATCCCGGCCCGCTCCTGCACCCGCGTGCCCGGCAGCCAGATCGCCGACCCCGAGTACGCGGACGTCCCGCCGAGCACCCCGGTCTTCTCCAGCACCGCGGTGCGCAGCCCGGCCGAGGCCGCGGCGAGCGCCCCCGTCATCGCCCCGGCGCCCGAACCGGCCACCACCACGTCGTATTCGTCGTCCCAGCGGGCGTCACCCACGCGGCATCCCCTCCCGATCTCGGCGCGCGCACACCGTAAGCGCGGGCCGCGGCGCGGCGGGACGACCGGTCCCACTGACCGGTATCGCCGATCGCGGGGACGGCCGCGACCCCGGATATTGTTCCTAGTCAGCACACCGGCAACAGCACCGGCATCAGCACACCGACACGAGCACACCGACAGCAGCACATCGACACCAGCACACCGACAGAGCACACCGACACCAGCACACCGGCGGAGCGGAGGGAGGACCGTGGCGAGGATCGCAGCGGCGAGGATGTCCGCCGAGCCCAGCTCACCCGAGCAGCACGACCGGCGGCAGCGCATCCTCAAGGCCGCGTCGCGCATCGGCGCGGAGAAGTCCCTCGAACGCGTCCAGATGCACGAGGTGGCGAAGGCCGCCGGCGTCGCGATCGGCACCCTGTACCGGTACTTCCCGTCGAAGGTGCACCTGTTCACCGCGGTGATGGCGGCGCAGGTCGACCGGCTGCACGAGCAGGTCTCCGAGCCCGCCCCCGGGGTCAGCCCCGAGGACGCGGTCGCCGACCTGCTGGTGAAGGCGAGCCGGAGCCTGCTGGCCCAGCCCGTCCTGTCGGCGTCGATGCTGCACGCGTCGAACAGCGCGCACGTCGCGACCGTCGCCGACACGATCCACATCGACAACACGTTCCGGGACATCCTGCTGCGCGCCGTGGGCATCGAGGTCCCGACCGCGCAGGACGTGACGCTCGTCCGGCTGCTGATGCAGTGCTGGTACGGGGTGCTCCAGTCGAGCCTGAACGGCCGCGCGTCCATGGCGGACGTGGAGAGCGACATCCGCCTCGCCTGCAAGCTGCTGCTCGCGCCCCGGTCGAACGCGCGGCCCTCACAGGACGGCGCGCAGCCCTCCCAGTGATCGGGACGGCCCCGGCGCAGGCTCCGGCGCCGCGGCTAGCGTGCGCCCATGAATCGCTATGACGGCGTGAAAGTGCTGCTCACCGGGGCCGCGTCCGGCATCGGGCGGGCCACGGCGATCCGCCTCACCACCGAGGGCGCCGCGGTCTACGGCGTGGACATCTCCGGCAAGGGCCTCGCCGGGACCGCCGAGGCCGTCACCGGGCCCGGCACCCTGACCACCCGTACGGCCGACGTGACCGACGAGGCCGCCGTGGCGGCCGCGGTGGCGGACGCGGCGGAGACCCTCGGCGGCATCGACGTCCTCGTGAACGTGGCCGGCGTCCACAAGACCACCCCGATCGAGACGCTCACCGTGGACGACCTGAACCGGCTGTTCTCCGTCAACCTCGTCGGCACCGCCCTGTTCTGCCGCGAGGCGCTGAAGCACCTCCCGGACCGGACGGGCGTGATCGTCAACACGGCCTCGCTGTCGGCGACGCAGGGCAGCCCGTACATGACGGCGTACTCGGCGTCCAAGGGCGCGGTGCTGGCGTTCTCGCTCAGCCTCGCCGCCGAGCTGGCCGCCCGCCGCATCCGCGTCGTGCCGATCTCCCCGGGCGCCGTCGACACGCCGCTGATCCAGTCCGCCGACATGTTCCCGCCCGGCATCGACCTCGACTACTTCTCCAAGATCCGGTCCTACTACGGCGCGGCGGACCCCGAGATGATCGCGGCGGCGATCGCGTTCGCCGGGTCGCCCGACGCCGCCTACTTCACCGGTGCCGACTTCCGCGTCGACGGCGGCGCGCACACCTAGGAGAGCGACATGGCACGCACCATCGCCGTCAGCGGTTCGGCGTCCGGCATCGGCGCGTCCCTCGCCGGGATGCTCCGGGACGCCGGCGACACCGTCATCGGGATCGACCGGCACGACGCCGACGTCCGCGCCGACCTCAGCGTCCCCGAGGGCCGGGCGGGCGCGGTCGCGCAGACGCTGGAGCGGGCGGGCGGGCGGCTCGACGCCGTCGTGGCCTGCGCCGGCGTCTCCGACTTCACGATCATGCCGGTCAAGGTGAACTTCTTCGGCGTCGTCGGGCTGCTGGAGGGGCTGCGCCCCGCGCTCGCGCGGGCCGAGGCGCCCCGCGCCGCCGTGGTCGGCTCGATCTCCGGCACGCACCCGGTGGACGACGCCACCGTCCGCGCCTGCCTCGGCCTGGACGAGCCGGCCGCGCTCGCCGCGGCCGCGAAGGTCGAGGAGAGCGGCGCCGGCGGCCTGCTGTACCCGTCGTCGAAGTCGGCGCTCGCCCAGTGGGTGCGGCGGGTCTGCACCGCCCCCGAGTGGGCGGGCGCGGGCATCCCGCTGAACGCGGTCGCGCCGGGCGTCGTGCGGACCCCGATGAGCGCGCCGCTGTTCGAGGACGAGGGCATGTTCCAGATCATGAAGGAGGCCGTCCCGATGCCGCTGAACGGCTTCGCCGGCCCCGAGGTGATCGCGGAGGCGCTGCGCTGGCTGATCTCCCCGGCCAACACGCACATGACCGGCCAAGTGATCTACGTGGACGGCGGCGCCGAGGCCACCCTCCGCGACGCGTCCCTTTTCTGAGAGCGGCGGTTTCTAAGAGCGGTTTTCTGAGAGCGGCGGTGACGGAGCACCGGCGGCCGCCCCCCTCGCGCCGGGGGCGGCCACCGGTCGGCTCCGCGGTCAGTACTTGCTGGTCTCGGTGTTGTCGAGCGCGGCGACGCTGTAGGCGGCGTAGGTCCGGCGCGGGTCGCGGTCCTCGAAGTACGGCGTGATCTGCGCGCCGAGCTCCTCGACGGAGAAGACGCCTCCGGCCGCCGTGAACTTCTGCTCCACGGTCGGCGCGGCCATCAGCGCGACCATGTCGCCGTAGACGATGAACACCTGACCGGTGATCTTCTCCGCGGCGGGGGACGCGAGGTAGCCGACGAACGTGCCGACCCGCTCGGGGGCCATGGCGTCGAGCCCGCCGGGCGAGGTGCCCTCCGCGAACGTCGCCTCGGTCATCGCCGTCCGGGCGCGGGGGCAGATCGCGTTGGCGCGCACCCCGTACCGGCCGAGCCCGGCGGACGTCGACAGCGTGAGCGCGACGATGCCGGCCTTCGCGGCGGAGTAGTTCGGCTGCCCCGCGGATCCGAACAGGAACGCCTCCGACGCGGTGTTGATCACCCGCCCGTAGACGGGGCCGCCGGCGGCCTTGCTCGCGGCCCGCCAGTGCACGGCGGCGGCGCGGGACACCGACGCGTGCCCCTTCAGGTGGACGCGGACGACGTCGTCCCAGTCCGGCTCCGACAGGTTGAACAGCATCTTGTCGCGCAGCACGCCCGCGTTGTTGACCAGGACGTCCAGCGAGCCGAAGGTGTCGACCGCCGCGGACACCAGGGTGTCGCCCATCGACCAGTCGCCGACGTCCCCCTTCACCGCGACGGCCCGCCCGCCCGCCTTCGTGATCTCCGCGACGACGTCGTCGGCCGCCGGCCCCATGTCGTTGACGACGACGTTCGCGCCCTGCGCGGCGAGGGCGAGCGCCTCGGCGCGGCCCAGCCCGGCGCCCGCGCCGGTGACGATGGCGGTACGGCCCGCCAGGGACAGGTCAGCGTTCATCGGAGCCTCCGGATCGGGTGTTCGGGTCGCTGGCCGGAGGCTAGTACGAATTCTAGTCACGCGGCAGGAGCCGTCCCGCTCAGCGGGTGTCCGCAGGCAGCTCGCATGGTGCGGACAGCTCAGCGGGACTGACCTTGCCCGCCGACAAGAACGAATTCTAGTCTCCCGGCCACGACGCTGGATCCGGCGACGCTGTCCGCCCCGCTCGCCGGCGCGATCCGCGCGCACGGCGGCGCGCACGGTGGCGCGTTCGACCTGTCGCGCCTCCGCTGACGGCGCGGATCCCGGTACGGTGGCGCGATGATCGAAATGGTGGGGTTCGACGCCGCGGTCGAGGTGGGGGTCGCGGCGTTCTGCGCGGGACCGGAGGCGCCGAGCGACGAGGACGTCCGGAAGCGGCTGACCGGGACCGGGGTCGAGCCGTGGCTGGCCGAGCGGCTCCTGGTCTTCCTCCCGATGGCGTTCACGCGGCGGCTGCTGCCGGATGTGCAGTACGCGGACGCGGTGGCCGCCCCGGGCGGCCGGGTGATCCTCCGGGACGAGCCGGTGTTCACGGCCGCGCTGGCGCGCGCGGAGCGGGCCGGCCGGGGCGAGTTCGAGCGGGTCGCGCTGCGCAGCGCCGAGTTCGCCGCGATCAACAACGCGCTGCACGGCGGGGCGGCGATGTCGGACCTGGTCATGGCGGAGACGGCGCTGACCGCCGACCTGCCGCCCGTCCAGCCGGGGGACGGCGGGGTGCCCTCGCCCCGGGCCGTGTTCGAGGGCTTCCTGCGGGGGCACGGTGTCGCGCCGGACGGCGGGACCGGCGTCGACGCCGGGCTCTTCGTCCACCCTTCGCCGGACGGCGTGGTGCTGGCCCAGATCGACTTCCGCGTGTCGCACCCGGCGCTGGCGGTGCCGTGGCTGGTGGAGAGCTTCGCCGGGCACGGCGCCACGTGGCGGGACGCGATCGGCGTGGCCCTGCAGAAGTTCGAGCGCGCTTCGCTGCATCCGATCGTCGACGGCCTGCTGCGTCCCGGGGCCGTCCCCGAGCAGGTGGAGCGGGAGCGCTACGAGCACCCGGGCGGCCCGTTCGAGCTGGTGCTGGGCGCTCAGATCAACATGTTCGCCGGCCGGCCCGTGCCGTCCGCCGGGCCGCTGCTCGACCGGATGCTGGAGGCGCTGCGGGCGGAGCCGCTCACCCGGAAGGTGCACGGGCTCCGCCTGTTCACCGCCTACAACGAGGGCCGGTTGGAGACCAACGAGGTGCTCCTGGACGGCGAGCCATGGGCCGCCGGGCAGATGGTGGTCGCGAACAGCCCGGCGCCGCTGCCCGACGGGAGGGTCGCGGTCCGCGTCTTCGGCCTGCTCGTCCCCCGCTGACGTCCCCTGCTGACGTCCCCCGCTGACGTCCCCCGCTGACACCGCCTCGGGCGAGGCGGCGGCACGGGCACGCCCGGGCGACGGGTCCTCGGCACCCCGCCCTTCTCCCCGCCCTTCTCCCCGCCCTTCTTCCCCCATTCTCGTCGGCGGCGGGGTGCGGGGTCAGCCCATGTGGAGGCGTTCCAGGGCGTCGTCGTGCAGGCGGCGCGCGATGAGGTCGTAGTCGGCGGCGAGGCCGGCACGGATCCGCTGCTCCTCGTCCGGCTCCATGAGCAGGGCCGGGTCCGCGGCGGGGAGGGCGCGCAGGACGGCGATGCGCAGGTGCGTGGGCGGGTGGCTGCGGTCCACGCGGAGCTGCCGGCGGGCCGAGACGCGGAGCCGGCGCTCGCGCTCGGAATCGGGGAGCGCGGCCAGGGCGCCGCGCAGGTCGTCCCAGTACCCGGCCGTGCGGCCGGCGAGCGCGTGCCGCTGCACGGCCGTGAGGTGCGTGTCCTCGGCGACCACGAGCGTCTCCAGCATGCCCGCGGCCGCCTCAGGGGACGCGAGGCGGGCGGCCAGCCGGTCGGCGAGGTACTCCGCCCGCTGCCCCGCCCGCAGCGTGATCATGTGCTGCAGGACGAGGACGGAGCCGACCACCGTGCTCGCCGCCCCCTGCACCACCCGGAGGCACAGGTCGATCAGGTAGTTGAGCCGGTCGTCGGGCGGCCCGGGGCGCAGCAGCGCGTGCAGCCGGGCGAGCGTGGACAGCGACGTCCCCACGACCACGCCGTGGGCGGCGTCGCCGTTCGCGCCGTGCGCGAACTCGTGCCCGAGCAGCGCGACCTTCTGCTGGGCGGTGAGCGACTCCCACAGCGGCAGCCCCAGGAACAGGACGCGGCGGCGGCGCAGGCCGACCGTCCCGTAGGCGGCGTTGAAATCCTCGGACACCACCACGGCGTCCACCGGCCTGACGCCCAGTTCGGCCGCGACCCGGTCGAGCAGGGCGAACAGGGCCGGGGCGTCGGCGCGGCGCCGGACGTCCGGGAGCTTGCGCAGGCTGCCGAACCGGGGCAGCAGCAGCCACGCCACGAGCAGCGCGAGGACCGCGAGGACGATCAGCACGGGCGTGCGCATCGCGGCGAACACCCAGACCGCGAAGGCGATCAGCGCGGCCGTGCACAGGTGCACGCCGAGCGCCAGCGCGTAGGACGCGACCCGGGCCGCGTCCCAGCCGGGCCGCTCCGCCGGTGACTGGGCGACCTCGGCGTAGAGCGCCTCGACCCTGCGGGACGACCACCGGTCGAAGCGCCCGCGCAGCCCGCGCCGCTGCGGTTCGTCGGCGCCCAGGCCCCAGCCGCAGCCGGGGCACCAGACCGGATGCCCTTCCAGGGAGGCCAGCGGCGCACCGCAGGAGGGGCACGGCGTGATCGTCTGCGTCATGGCAGACGATCTTAGGAAGCGCGGGTCGCGGGATCAGGAGAATTCAGTCTCGATCCGCTTGCGGAGCACCTTCCCGGTCGCGTTGCGGGGCAGCGGGTCGGTGGTGACGTGCCAGCGGGACGGGACCTTGAAGTAGGCGAGCCGCTCCTTCGCGAACGCCGCCAGCTCGTCCGGCGCGGGCGGGTCGTCGGGGAAGACGGCGACCGCCGCGACCTCCTGGCCGAGGTCCGGGTGCGGGACGCCGACGACGATGCACTCGGAGATCCCCGGGTACTCGGCGAGGGCGTTCTCGACCTCGGCCGGGTAGACGTTCTCGCCGCCGCGGATGATCAGGTCGGAGCGGCGGGTGGTGAGCCGCAGCCGGCCGTTCTCCAGCACGCCGATGTCGCCGGTGCGCAGCCAGCGGCCGGCGTCGATCGTGCGCCCGGTGGCCTCCGGGTCCCGCCAGTAGCCGATCATGTTGTAGGCGCTGCGGGCGCACACCTCGCCCTCGGCGCCCTCCGGGACGGGCCTGCCCTCCGCGTCGCGGATCTCGATCTGGACGCCGATGTTCGCGGGGCCGACCGTCCCCGGCGCCTCGGCGAGGTCCATGGGGGTGGCGACGGAGATGGCGGTGGACGACTCGGTCAGGCCGTAGCTGTCGACGAGGGCGCCGCGCGCCGGCGGGAACACCTCCTGGAGCCTCTTCTTGAACGCCGGCGAGGACGGCGCGGAGGCCAGCGCGAACGCGGTCAGCGACGACAGGTCGTACTTCGACAGGTCGCCGTGCCGCATCATGCGGTGCGCCATCGTGGGGACGGCGCCCCAGTTCGTGACCCTCTCCTTCTCGATCAAGCTCAGCACCTCGTCCACGTCGAACCCGCCCATGTGCATGATCACCGCGGTGCCGGTGGCGAGCCGCGGGACGGCCAGGTTGTGCAGGGACGCGATGTGGAACAGCGGCAGCGCGAGCAGGTAGCGGCGGGACGAGGCGTCGATGCCGAACGCGCCCATGACGGCGTCGTTGTACCGGTGGTACTCGATCACCGAGGTGAGGTTCCGGTGCGAGTGGACGGCGCCCTTCGGGCGGCCCGACGTGCCGCTCGTGTAGAGGATGACGGCCGGTTCGTCCTCGGCGGCGTCCGGGATGTCGAACCCGGCGCCCGGGTAGCGGGCCGCCAGGGACGGGACGTCCTT
Source organism: Spirillospora sp. NPDC127506 (assembly GCF_040302145.1). Classification (NCBI taxonomy): domain Bacteria; kingdom Bacillati; phylum Actinomycetota; class Actinomycetes; order Streptosporangiales; family Thermomonosporaceae; genus Spirillospora; species Spirillospora sp. NPDC127506. Next base: position 427,652 of record NZ_JBEORG010000001.1, read on the forward strand.
CTCGATCGTCAGCACGTCCTCGGAGATCAGCGCGGCCCGCTTCTCGTCGGCGATCACGACCTTCGGGTCGGTGTGGCCGAGCGCGTACTCGATCTCGGGCCGCGTCCACCAGGCGTTGTAGCCGACGGGGACGGCCCCCGCCGCGACCGCCGCCCAGAAGGAGACGATCCACTCGGGGCTGTTCGCGGCGTTGATCGCGATGCGGTCGCCGGGCCGCACGCCGAGGTCGTCCCGCAGCGCCTTCGCCATCGACGCGGCGGCGGCGGCGTGCTCGGCGAACGTCAGCCGGCGGGTCGCGGTGACGATGTAGTCGCGGTCGCCGTGGGACGCCGAGCGGACGAGCACCTCGCCGAGGCTGCGGGCCCGGTTCGCGAACACGGGAACCCGCGCGCCGAGCACGTCCTCCTCGCGCAGCTCGAACTCGCCGCCGGGACCGGTCAGCTTCGCGATCGACTCCATCGGACCCCCTCCTCCTCGCCGGAGCGCCCATTGTGGGCTGCGACACACCGGCGTCAGCAGGGCATTCCGCTCAGCGGGACGGTCACGGACCGTTCCAGGGCGAACTCGTTCCGGCTCAGTTGGATTGGGACCGGCTCAGCGGGACTGGGACCGGCTCGGCGGGACTGGGACCGGCTCGGCGGGACGGGGGCCGGCTCGGCGGGACGGGACCTTTGCGCGCCACGGCGTCGACGCTCCCGGTCAGCGGGATGTCCGGACTGCGCGGACATCCCGCTGATTAACGTCTAGTCCGGATGGAGGACTCCCGATGAACGACGTGCAGCCCGACGTGTTCGCCCCGGCCAGGCCGGGGCCGGTCACGCCGCGGAACCGGATCGTCAAGGCGGCCATCTGCGAGGGGCCGGCCAAGCACTGCCGGGTCACCCGTCGCGTCCTGTCCACTGAGCCGGCCCGGGGTGCCGCGAGTGCGTGACGAGACCATCGCCGGGATGCTGCTCGCGCGGCTGGGCGACGACCGGCCCGGCCTGCGCAGCCGCGAGCGGACCTGGACGTGGGACGAGGTCGTCCGGGAGAGCGCGGCGCGCGCGGCCCTGGCCCGCGGCCTGCGGCGGGACGGCCCGTTCCACATCGGGGTGCTGCTGGAGAACGTCCCCGAGTACGTCCTGTGGCTGGGCGCGGCGGCGCTCAGCGGCGCGACGATCGTCGGGATCAACCCGACCCGGACCGGCGCCTACCTGGAGCAGGAGGTCCGGCACACCGACCTCCAGCTGCTGGTCACCGACGAGGCCGGGCTGAAGCTGCTGGACGGGCTCGACATCGGCGTCCCGCGCGACCGGTTCCTCCTGATCGACTCGGCCGGCTACCCGGCGCTCGTCTCGTCCCACGCGTGCGAACCGGAGGCCGACCCGCCGGTCACCCCGGAGACGCAGATGCTGCTGCTGTTCACCTCCGGGACGACGGGCGCGTCCAAGGCGGCGCGCTGCTCGCAGGGCCGGCTCGCCGAGCTGGGCCGCGACAACAGCGCCAAGTACGACATCGGGCGCGACGACATCAGCTACTGCCCGATGCCGCTGTTCCACGGCAACGCGCTGATGGCGCTGTGGGCGCCGTCGCTCGCCGCCGGCGCGACCGTCGCGCTCACGCCGAAGTTCTCCGCGTCCGGGTTCCTGCCGGACGTGCGGTTCTACGGCGCGACGTTCTTCACCTACGTCGGCAAGGCGATCGGCTACATCCTGGCCACCCCCGAGCGGCCCGACGACGCCGACAACACGCTGACGCACGGGTTCGGGACGGAGGCGTCCCCTGAGGACAAGGCCGAGTTCCTGCGCCGCTTCGGCGCGAAGCTCGTCGAGGGCTACGGCTCCAGCGAGAGCGCAGGCATGATCAAGCGCGATCCGGCGGCGCCGCCGACCGCGCTCGGGCGGCCCGCCCACGACGGCGTCCGGGTCGTGAACCCCGAGACGCTCGAAACGTGCGCCCCGGCGATCCTGGACGAGCACGGCCGCGTCGCCAACGCCGAGGCCGCCGTCGGCGAGATCGTCGACGTGCACGGCGCCGCGAAGTTCGAGGGCTACTACAAGAACCCGGAGGCGGATGCCGAGCGGGTCCGGCACGGCTGGTACTGGACGGGCGACCTCGGCTACATCGACCGCGACGGGTTCCTGTACTTCGGCGGCCGGTCCGGCGACTGGATCCGGGTGGACTCGGAGAACATCTCGGCGCTGCTCACCCAGAACGTCGTCCGCCGCCACCCGAAGATCGTGGACGCGGTCGCGTTCGGCGTCCCCGACCCGCGCTCCGGCGACCAGGTGATGGCCGCGATCGAGATCCTGGAGGGCGTCGCGTTCGAGGACCTGGACCTCCCCGCGTTCCTCGCCGCCCAGGACGACCTCGGCACCAAGGGCGCGCCGCGGTTCGTGCGCGTCTCGCACGCGCTGCCGACGACCGGCTCCGGCAAGCTGAGCAAGAAGGAGATGCAGCTCGACGGATGGCGGACCTCCGACCCCGTGTACCGGTGGGCGGGCCGGGGCGCGCCCGAGTACGTCCTGATGACCGAGGCGGACAAGGCCGCGCTGCGGGACGAGTTCACCGCGGCCGGCCGCCGGCGCTTCCTTCCGTGAAATGAGAAGGGGCTCCCGTGAAATGAGAAGGGGCAGGTATGGATCTGCGTGAGTCCGACGCGCATCGCGAGCTGCGCGCGGAACTGAGGGCGTACTTCGCGGGCCTGCTGCCCGAGGACGTGCGGCGCCGCGCCGGCGAGCAGGGCGTGGGCGGCGACCGGTTCCGCGAGATCGTGAAGATGCTCGGCAACGACGGCTGGCTCGGCTACGGCTGGCCCACCGAGTACGGCGGGCAGGGAAAGTCGATCGCCGAGCAGTACGTCTTCTTCGACGAGGTGCAGCGGGCCGGGCTGCCGTTCCCGTTCGTCACGGTGAACACGGTCGGCCCGACGCTGATGCGCTTCGGGACGGACGAGCAGAAGAAGAAGTACCTGCCCGGCATCCTGTCGGGCGACATCGTGTTCGCCATCGGCTACACCGAGCCCGACGCCGGCACCGACCTCGCGTCGCTGCGGACCAGGGCCGTCCCGGACGGCGACGAGTTCGTCATCGACGGCGGCAAGGTGTTCACCAGCGGCGCCAACACCGCCGACTACATCTGGCTCGCCGCCCGCACGAACCCGGACGCGCCGAAGCACAAGGGCATCTCGATCCTGATCGTCCCGACCGACGCGGACGGGTTCTCCTGGAGCCCGATCCCGACCGTCGGCGGGATGGTGGTGACCTCGACGTACTACAACGGCGTGCGGGTGCCCGCGTCGTCGGTCGTCGGCGACGTCGACGGCGGCTGGAGCCTGATCACCACCCAGCTCAACCACGAGCGGATCGGCCTCGCCGCGCTAGGCGGCCGGATGATCCGGCTGTGGGAGGACGTCCGGGACTGGGCCCGCGACAACGGCGTGATCGACCTGCCGTGGGTGCGCGCCGACCTCGCCCGCACCCACGCCCGGCTGGAGGCGATGCGGCTGATGAACTGGAAGATGACCATGGCGGTGGAGGCCGGGACGCTGACCGGCGCGCAGGCCGGGGCCGCCAAGGCGTACGGCACGGAGACGCACATCTTCGTCCAGCGGACGCTGACCGGGGTGCTCGGCGCGGCCGGGCGGATCCGCCCCGAATCGCCGGGCGCGGTGCTGCACGGGCAGATCGAGCAGCTGTCCCGGCAGGGGATCGTCAACACGTTCGGCGGCGGCGTCAACGAGGTGCTGCGCGACATGGTCGCCGTCCAGGGCCTGGGCCTGCCGAGGGTGAAGCGGTCATGAGCGACGGCGCCGGCAACGACTACAGCGCCGGCAACGACAGCGCTGGTACCGACAGCGCCGGCAACGACTATGAGGACAGGCTGCAAGCGTGGGTCGGGCGCGAGCTGCTGACCCGCCGCTTCGGGCAGGACCCGGTGAACGTCCCCATGATCCGGCACTGGGTCGAGGCGATGGAGGACGACAACCCGGTCTACCTGGACGAGGCCGCCGCCCGGGAGACCGGACGCGACGGCATCGTCGCGCCCGCGTCGATGGTGCAGGCATGGACGATGCGCGGCTACGCGGCGTCCGTCCGCCCCGACCGGGAGCCGTCCGGTTCCGACGAGCTGACCGCGCTGCTCGCCGAGGGCGGCTACACCTCCGTCGTCGCCACCGACTCGGAGTTCGAGTTCGAGCGCGAGCTGGTGCCCGGCGACCGGGTGAGCGTCGAGGAGGTCGTCGAGGCGATCTCCGCGGAGAAGAAGACCGCGCTCGGCGCCGGCCGCTTCATCACGACCCTCCGGACGTACCGGGACGCGGACGGCGAGGTCGTCGCGACGCAGCGGTGGCGCCTGCTGCGGTTCCGCCCCGCCGAGAAGCCGGAGCCGAGGCCCCTGCGGCCGCGTCCCGCGATCAATCGGGACAACGCGTTCTGGTTCGAGGCGGCGCGCGAGCACAGGCTCGTCATCCAGCGGTGCGCCGACTGCAAGTCGCTGCGGCACCCGCCCGGCCCGTGCTGCCCGCAGTGCGGGTCGTTCGAGTGGGACACCGTCGAGGCGCAGGGCGAGGGCCACGTCTACAGCTACGTCGTCGCGCACCACCCGCGCCACCCGGCGTTCGACTACCCGCTGGTCATCGCGGTGATCGAGCTTGCCGAGGGGACCCGCCTCATCACGAACATGACCGGGGTCGCGCCGGAGGACGTCGAGATCGGCATGCCCGTCGTCCTCGACTGGATCGACCCGGACCCCGACCTGTCCCTGCCGGCGTTCCGCCCGGCCGACGCTGCGAAGGAGCGCTGATGGACTTCACGCTTGGGGAGGAGCTGGAGGCCGTCCGGGACCTGGCCCGGCAGATCTTCGCCGACCGGGCCGCGCAGGCGCGGATCAAGGCCGCGGAGCAGTCCGAGCGGGGCTTCGACGAGGGCCTGTGGGCGGAACTCGGCGAGACGGGCCTGCTCGGCGTCGCGCTGCCCGAACGGGCCGGCGGCGCCGGGCTCGGCATCGCCGGCCTGGTGGTCCTGCTGGAGGAGCAGGGGCGCACGGTCGCGCCCGTCCCGATCTGGCCGGGCGTCGCCGCCGCCATGGCGCTGGCCTCGCACGGGACGGCGGCGCAGCAGGAGATCCTGCCGTCCGTCCTGGACGGGTCCGCGCGGCTGACGGTCGCGCTGGAGGAGTTCGGGCCGCCCGACCCCGCGTCGCCGCGCTGCACCGCCGTGCGGGACGGGGACGGGTGGCTGCTGACCGGCACGAAGGCGGTCGTCCCCACGCCGTTCGGGACGAGCCATGTGCTGGTGTCGGCGTCGTCGCCCGACGGCCCCGGACTGTTCCTGGCCGAGACGTCCGCCGGCTCCTGGGAGCGCACGGAGACGACCAGCCGTGACGTGGCCGGGCACCTCACGCTGGACGGCGCTCCCGCCCAGGCCCTCGGCCCCGGCGCCCTCGACGCGATGCTGCGGACGGCCCGCGTGTCGCTGGCCGCCGTGCAGCTCGGCGTCGCCGACGGCGCGCTGCGCATGGCCGCCGGCCACCTGGCCGGACGCGAGCAGTTCGGCCGCCCGCTCGCCACGTTCCAGGCCGCGCAGCACCAGCTCGCCGACTGCTACATCGAGATCGACGCGCTGCGCGTCTGCCTCTGGCACGCCGTCTCGCTGATCGCCGCCGGGGAGGACGCCGACACCGCCGTCCTGGTCGCCAAGTGGTGGTCGGACGAGGGCGGGCTGAACGTCGTCCACCGCGTCCAGCACCTGCACGGCGGCATCGGCGTGGACGTCGACTACCCGGTGCACCGCCACTTCCTGTGGGGCAAGCAGATCGCCGGGACGCTCGGCGGCGCGTCGTCCGACCTCGACCTGCTGGGGGCGGCGCTGTGAAGCGGTTCGAGGACGTGGCGGTGGGGGAGGAGCTCCCCGAGCTGAGCATCCCGCTGACCCGCACGATGATCGTCGCGACCGCGATCGCGAGCCGCGACTACCAGGACGTCCACCACGACCCGTCGCTCGCGGTCGAGCGCGGGTCCAAGGACGTCTTCATGAACATCCTGACGACCAACGGTCTCGTCGACCGGTACGTCACGGGCTGGGCCGGGCCCGCCGCCGTCGTGAAGGCCATCAAGATCCGGCTGGGCGCGCCCAACTACCCGGGCGACACGATGGTCCTGACCGGCACCGTCACCGGCAAGCAGGACGGCCGCCGGGTCGAGATCGAGGTGCGCGGCGTGAACGGGATCGGCCCGCACGTGACCGGCACCGTCGTCGTCCAACTGCAGGGGAGCGACGCATGAGCGTGCTGCCAGGGGCCGCCGCGATCGCCGGGATCGGCGCCACGGAGTTCTCCAAGGAGTCCGGCCGCAGCGAGCTGCGGCTCGCCTGCGAGGCGGTGCTCGCCGCGATCACCGACGCCGGCCTCCAGCCGTCCGACGTGGACGGCATGGTGACCTTCACCGCCGACACCAGCTCCGAGATCCACATCGCCCGCAACCTCGGTATCGGCGAGCTGAAGTTCTTCTCCCGCATCGGGCACGGCGGCGGCGCCGCCTGCGGCACCGTCCAGCAGGCCGCGATGGCCGTCGCGACCGGCGTCGCCGACGTCGTCGTCTGCTACCGCGCGTTCAACGAACGCTCGGGCATCCGCTACGGCCTCGGCCAGGCGGACCGCCCGGCGGACGTCAGCGCCGACGGCGCCGCCTACGCGTGGCTGAACCCGTTCGGCCTGTCGACGCCCGCGCAGTGGGTCGCGATGTTCGCCCGCCGCTACATGCACGAGTACGGCGCGACCAGCGAGGACTTCGGCCGCGTCGCCGTCGTCGACCGCGCGCACGCCGCGGAGAACCCGGCGGCGTGGTTCTACGGCCGCCCGATCACGCTGGAGGACCACCAGGCGTCCCGCTGGATCGCCGAACCCCTCCGGCTGCTCGACTGCTGCCAGGAGAGCGACGGCGGCCAGGCCCTGGTCGTCGTGTCCGCCGAGCGCGCCCGCGACCTGCCGCACCGCCCCGCCCTCGTCTGGGGCGCCGCGCAGGGGTCCGGCAACGACCAGCACATGATGACGAGCTACTACCGCTCCGAGATCACCGGCATCCCCGAGATGGGCCTCGTCGGCCGCCAGCTCTACGCCCAGTCGCGCCTCACCCCGGCCGACGTCCAGGCCGCGATCCTCTACGACCACTTCACCCCGCTGGTCCTGCCGCAGCTTGAGGAACTGGGCTTCTGCGCCAAGGGCGAGGGCAAGGACTTCGTCGCGGACGGCAACCTCGAAATCGGCGGCCGGCTGCCGTTCAACACCCACGGCGGGCAGCTCGGCGAGGCGTACATCCACGGCATGAACGGGATCGCCGAGGCCGTCCGCCTGGTGCGCGGCACGTCGGTGAACCAGCCGGGCGACGTCCACAACGTCCTCGTCACCGCCGGAACCGGCGTCCCCACCAGCGGCCTGATCCTGGGAGCGGACGAATGACGGAGTGGATCGGCGAATATCTCGGCACCCGCACCGTCCCCTATGACGAGACCCGGGCGATCCTCTACGCGCTGGCCGTCGGCGCGGACGCCTCCGACCTCGACCTGGTCTTCGAGGAGAGGCTGCGCGTCCTTCCGACGTTCGCGCTGACCCTCGCCCAGTGGGCGCCGGACGCGCTCGGCTCGGCGGGCGCGTTCGACGTGCGGACGGCCGTCCACGGGTCCCAGCGGCTCCGCGTCCTGAAGGACCTGCCGCGCTCGGGCGCCGTGGAGATGAGCGCCCGCGTGGCGGACGTCTGGGACAAGGGGTCGGCGGCGGTCTTCGACCTGACCGTGGAGAGCGAGTACTTCGAGGCCACCTGGTCGATCTTCGCGCCGGGCCGCGGCGGATTCGGCGGCGAGCGCGGCCCGTCCGCCCGCCACCGTCCCGAAACGGCCCCCGCCGGGGAGCTGACCGTCCGGACGGCGGCGAACCAGGCGGCCCTCTACCGCCTCCTGGGCGACCGCCACCACCTGCACATCGACCCGGAGGCGGCGAAGGCGGCCGGGATGCCGCGCCCCATCATGCACGGCCTGTGCACGCTGGCGGCGATCACGCTGCCGCTGGCGTCGTCCCTGGGCGCCCACCCGGCCGACCTCCGCGAACTGGAGGGCCGCTTCGCCGCGCCGGTCTTCCCAGGCGGCACCCTCCGAGTGGAGACCTGGAAGGACGGCGAAGCAACCCTCTTCGAGGCATCGGTAGACGACAAGCCAGTCATCTCCGCAGCCCAAGCCCGCTTCGCCTGAGCCCGCAGTCGTCACTGAGCCCGCAGTCGTCATCAGCAGGCACAAGCACATTCCTCGCGTAACCGCCGTTCGATGAGGCCGCCCCGCCTTTCCGTCGATATGGATGACTCGTTGGCGGGGAGGGGCGGGGCGGCAGGTGCGCGTCCGGCGTTCATGTGGGCATCTGGGCCCACACGATTCTTCCTTCGCCCTTCCCTTCGCCCTTCCCTCCGCCTTTCCCTTCGCCGGTGGCGGAGGGGCGGACGCCGGTTCTCTTCGCGTAGGCGGAGACGATGGCCAGTCCGCGGCCGTTCTCGGCCGTGAGCGACGGCGGGCTCGGGGTCGGGCGTTCGGGGGACGGATCCCAGCACTCCAGGAGTGGCGTCCCCTCGTACAGCGCGCAGCGGAGGCGGAGCTGCCATCCAGGTGCGGCCGTTACGGCGTTGGTGACGATCTCGCTCATGACGAGGGGCGAGTCGTTGATGACGTCGCGGGTGAAACCCCAGTGCGTCAGCGCGTAGCGGACGAGTTCCCGAGCCAGCACGACGGTCGGCGGTACGGAGAGCAGCGTGAGCCTGACCGCCGGGATGCCGGGCGCTGGTGTGACGAGATCAAGATGATTCATCGGGGCCATCCTGAGTTCGCGTCCGCCTGACACGGGATGCCCCGTTTGCCGGCCGCCTTCGACATCGCCGACGTCGCCGTCATCACCGAGCTGCACCGTGGCGCCGCGCGACGGATCCTCCAGATTTCGCGGTCGTGATCGGCAATGCCCTATCGCCGAACCGGATGCGCTCTAGTCGGCGTCAATCTGGTCACCCCACCAAACGGGCGTTCTGTTGTTGGTACCGGTTGCGGCGGTCTTTTACCGGATTAGTGTGGTTGCTGTGGGTGCCCGGTTGCGGTGGCCTCTGGCGGGCAGGTGCGCACGTTGCGGTTGTGGTGGGCTGGAGTCACTTCGGCTGGGCTTGGCGGCGTGGGTGTGGTCGTTCGGCTGCGGGTCAGTGCGTGGTCGCTGCCCCTGGGCCGGGGCCTTCGGCCCCGAAAGACGGCAGCGAGGCGACCAGGAGCCGTTTGCGGTGCCGAATGGGCGAAATATCCCCCGAAGTGCCCCGCCGCCAAAAACACCAAGATTCTTTGCTGAATCGGCGTGATCATGCGTAACCGTTCGATAGCATACAGTCATGTGTTCGAGCCTAATCGACGCCGCGTCGATGTCCACCGCAGAGCTGGTGGACGCGGCGGCAGCGATCGCGGCCGAACTCGCCCATCGTGAAGCGCCCGACTCGGCGGCCGTCTGCATGACCCAGGCCGAAACCCTCGCCCGCGCCACCGACCAGCACGAAAGCGCACTGGCCGCCCGGATCGCCCGCGTGGACGCCTCCGGGGAGATGCGCCGGTGGGGGCTGCCCTCCACCCTGGCGTGGCTGCGGACCCGGCTGGGCATGCGCGAAGCCCGCGCCAAGGAACGCCTGCACCTGGCCCGCCAGCGTCACCGCCTCCCCGACATCACCCGCCGCCTCACCGACGGCGACCTGTCCTACGGGTACGCCAGCACCATCAGCGCCGCCGTCGCCCGCCTGGACGACACGGACTGCACCGCCGCCGAACACATCCTCCTCGACCTCACCGGAAAGGGCTTCTCCGCGGGCAAGGTCGCCGCGTTCGGCAACAAGATCACCGACCTCATCGCCGAACGCGACGGGCGCGAGCAGGCCCCGGCAGATGTGGCGCGGGGGTATGAGCGGTCGTGGATCGACTCGACCCGGTCGTTGGACGGTGGCCGCTACATCAAGGGCTGGCTGAACGCCGAGGACGCCGCCGTCTGGGACGGCACCCTGGGGCCTTTGGCCAAGCCCGCCGGAACCGACGACCACCGTGACCTTTCCGAACGGACTGCGGCGGCGTTGACGAGCGTGCTGGCGGGTGGGCACAAGGCCACCAAGGTCACCGTCATCTGCGACCTGGACACCCTCACCGGCGGCACCACCCCCGCACGCCTCACCGACGGCACCCCCATCCCGGCAGAGCAGGCCCGCCGCATCGCCCTCAACGCCGGAGTGTCACCCCTCCTGCTCGGCACCGGCCACACACCGCTCTACCTCGGCCACCGGGTCAGATTCGCCACCGCCCCCCAACGCCAAGTCCTCGAGACCTTGTACGCCACGTGTGCGGTTCAGGGGTGCGAGGTTCCCGGGACGTTGTGCGAGGTCGACCACGTCCGCGGCTGGGCCCTCGGAAACAACCCCACCGACATCGACCAGCTCGCCCTCACCTGCGGGTGGCACAACCGGTACAAACACACCCACCCCGACCGGCTCCACATCACCAAGACACCGGACGGCCGATACACCTACCGGCTCCACCCACCCGGCACCCGAACACTCCGACCCAACGGCGACCCCGAACCCGGACGCCCACCACCCGCCTGGGTCGAGGCCGCCTGATCAACAGACCGACGCCCGAGCCCGGCCGCCCCCGGCGGCACGGGCCGGGCCCGCCTGCCCATTCCCGCCCACCTGCCGCGCTGCCCCCAGAGCCAACGGCGCCCGATCGGCAAGCCGCACACGGCCAGGCCACCAACTCCGGCTGGGCAGCCATCCCCTCAACCCGGCAGCGCCCACCCCTGGTAGGCCCACCGCCAACGCTCCGCCTAAGTCGGAGTACGTCCTGCAGCGCCTCCCGTCCTCCCGCCGTTTCCCTCCGGCGGGTGGCTGAGCGGCCCGCCCCTCGACCAAGGCTGAGCGAGGGCCGTCCTCTCGTTGTTTCCTTCCGGTGGGGTGGCTGAGGCGGCCCGCCCCCTGGCCAAGGCCGAGCGAGGGCAGGGGCGGGGCTTACTAGTGCATGGGGTGATGGGGTGTCGTTCCTGTATGAGGTGGGGGCGGCGCGTCGGGCAGAGGGCAGGCGGAGCCTGCCCGACGAAAGCTGCACTCAGGGGCCGCAGAGGCTCCGAAGTCAAGGGTGGGACGAAGTCCCATCGCGAAGCGACGCCGAAGGCGCCCTTGACTTTGGAGGGGCGGCCCCGTACGCAGCGCCGCCCCCACCACAATTCCACCAACACCGAACACCCGGCACCGAACACCCGGCACCCGAACACACCATGGCCGATGACCGCGAGCACCCACGTGTACCGGAGACCTGCTTCTCCCAGCCACGCGCCCGCAACAGGCACCACAGCGGAGTGATCATCCAAGGTCCACGCGGGCTAGGGTGCCGCCGGTGATCACCGAACGACCCGACGTGCCGCTCATCGCAGACGAGCGTGCCATGCTCCGCGCCGGGGCCACCTCCGCCGAGGCAAGCTCATCGGGTGACCCTCCCCAGACACTCGAACCGCAGCGGCCCGTCCCCCTACCAACACCGAAGGAAACACTTGATGACGAGCGATAACGCCCTCTCCCCCGGCAGATCGCTGCACGCTATTTCGAGATGTGGAACACCGGAGACACCTCGATCGCCTCCCAGATCCTGCATCCCGACTGGATCGCCCACGCGCACCCCGAGGTGACTGGTCCTCACGGCGTGCGGCAAGCCGTCGAGCAGATCCGGGCAGCCCAGCCGGAGCTGCGATTCCAGATCGACACCATCCTCGGTGACGACGACCTGATCGCCGTCGTCGGTGCCGTCAGCCAGACAGCACAACACCCGGCCACGCGCCTGGTCTGGCTCATCGGCATGAAGGACGGCCAGATGGCCGAGATGCGGACCTACCGAGACACCAGTCAGTAGTCAAAGATCGAACACATCCACAGGACTCAACTCGCCAACAGGTGCGACGAGCACCGGGCCACCGTCCACACCGCTGCCGACTGGGCGTGGATCGGCCTGGACCAACACCAGGGCGAACGGCAGGGCGAACGTGCGTGGGTGCTGGCCCGCCGGTCGATCAGCGACTCCGCCGACCCGGCCTTCTACCGGCGCGAAGTGGCCCGACCGGCCGGCCTGCCCGAGCTGGTGCGGCCGGCCGGTTCACGCTGGAGCGTCGAGGAATGCTTCCAAGGTCGGCGGTGATCAAGGTCGGCGGTGATGATGTCGCCGACCATCGGGATGTCCGCTTGGCCGGCCGCCTGGGCGCCTTCGCGGTCTCGTCCTGGCTGAGGCCCAGTCCGGTCCCCGCGGGAGGGGTCAGGCGTCGCGGGCGGTGGTGGCGGGTGCGGGTTCCCCGGCGGACGGTGGGGCGCCGGCCCCGGGGCTCCTGCGGGTGCTGGTGGCGAGCATGACGAGCAGCGACGCCGCCGTGAGCGCGACGCCGAACCACACCACGCTGGTGACGCCGAGGTTGTCGGCGAACAGCCCGCCGAACAGCGCGCCCAGTGCGATCGACGTGTTGTACGCCATGGTGTTGAGCGACATCGCCGCTTCGAAGGTCTCGGGTGCGGCGGCGAGCGTCATGTTGACCTGGGACAGCTGCACGACGCCGAAAGCGAGCCCCCAGAGCACCAGCGCGACGATCGCGCCCGCCTTCCCGTCGCCGATCGCGAGCAGCAACAGCAGGGCGGTCGCCAGCATGAGGGAGCCGACGATGAAGCTGCCCCGCAGGTTCTTGTCCACCGTGTACCCGGCGATGAAGTTGCCGATGGCGCCGCCGATCCCGAACACGATCAGCACCACGGTGATGAAGCTGGACGAGGCGGACGCGACGTCCTCCAGGAACGGCCGCACGAACGTGTAGGCCCCGAAGTGGCCGAGGACGAAGAGCACGACGATGAACAGCACCGCACGGAGCGGCACGTTCTTCACCGGAAGGCCGAAGACCTCGCGGACCGAGACCGCGTTGTCCGAGGGCAGCGAGGGGACCGTGACGGCGACCGTGAGGAGCACCAGCAGTCCGAGGCCGGCCCAGATGAGGAAGGTGGTCCGCCACCCGGTGAGGTCCTCCACGACCGTCCCGAGCGGGATGCCCACCACCGTGGCGATCGAGATGCCGGACATCACGATCGCGGCCGCCCGGCTCGCGTGGCGCTCCTGGACGAGGCGCATCGCCATGCTCACGCCGATGGCCCAGAACACGCCGCTGGCGAACCCCATGAGCAGGCGGGTCGCGAGGACGAGCGGGAAGTTGGGCGCGACGGCGGTGACCAGGTTCCCCAGCGTCAGCACGGCCAGGAGCACGCTGAGCAGGACGCGCCGGTTGACCCGCCTCGTCCAGGCCACGATGAACGTGACGGCGAGCCCGGCCGCCACTCCGTACAGGGTGACCATCAGGGCGGCGACCCCGACCTGGACGTCCAGGCTGCGGCTCAGCGGGGTGAGCAGCCCGACGGGCATCAGCTCCGTCGTGAGGAAGACGAACAGGCTGGCCGTGATCGCCGCGACCCCCAGCCATCCGCGCAGCGACGAATGTGTCAGGTGTTCGTTCACCGACAACCTCTCAACGTTGAAGTGTTTAACGTTGGCGACGGTAGATCGGGTGATAGCTTGATGTCAAACAGTTCAACGTTGAGGGGTGAGTGCGGGTGGCCCGTGACGCCGTCGACCTCGTGCTGGAGCAGTGGGCCCGCGCCCGGCCCGACCTCGACGCGTCCCCGATGCGGGTCCTCGGCCGCCTCTCCCGGCTCACCCGGATCGCCGAGCGCGAGCTGAAGAACCTGTTCGACGAGTTCGGGCTGGAGAGGGGCGAGTTCGACGTCCTCGCCACCCTCCGGCGCGCCGGCTCGTCCGGCGGCATGACGGCGGGCGCGCTGGCCCGCTCCTCGATGGTGACGTCCGGCGCCGTCACCAACCGGCTCGACCGGCTCGTCGCCAAGGGCTACGTCACGCGCGACCTGGACCCCGCCAACCGGCGCACCGTCATCGTCGCCCTCACTCCCGCCGGCCGCGACCTCATCGACCGGGCCGTCGTCGCGCACGTCGAGAACGAGCGGCGCATCCTCGCCGCGCTCGACCAGCGAGAGCAGGACGACCTCGCCGAGACCCTGCGCACCCTCCTGCTCAGCCTCGGCGACGAAGCCCCCGACGCCTGAGCGCCGCCACAGGTCAGCACAGGCCAGCCACAGGTCAGCACAGGTCAGTCCAGGTCAGCCACAGGTCAGCCACAGGTCAGCACAGGTCAGCACAGGTCAGCAGCGCATAACGGCAGCATTCGCCCAAGGGCGGGGCTGCGGCTGAGCAATGCGTGACGTTTATTCGGATTTGCCGGAAATGTCACCGTCGCAGTGCCGCCGTTCCCGATCCCCCTCGGGGCGCCCCGCCCTGGCCGGGAACGGCCGCGGAAGGGCTCCCCCGATGCGACGCCTGCTGCTGTTCCTGCTCCCGGCCGTCCTGGGCGCGGCGCTGCTCGCCGTCCTGGACGCGCCGGCGTACGCGACCCCGCCGAACATCCCGTCCGCCGCCACGGCCGCGAGCCGCCTGGCCTCCCTCACCGTCGCCGCCGAGTCTCACCAGAGCAGCTACGACCGCGACCTGTTCCCGCACTGGATCACGATCTCGGGGTCCTGCAACACCCGCGAGACCGTCCTGAAGCGGGACGGCACGAACGTCGTCACCAACTCGTCCTGCGCGGCGACGTCCGGCCGCTGGTACTCGCCCTACGACGGCGCCACCTGGACCGCCGCGTCCGACCTGGACATCGACCACATGGTCCCGCTCGCCGAGGCGTGGGCGTCCGGCGCCTGGGCCTGGACGACCTCCCGCCGCCAGACCTACGCCAACGACCTCGGCGGCCCCGAGCTGTGGGCCGTCACCGACAACGTCAACCAGTCCAAGAGCGACAAGGACCCGGCGGAGTGGCAGCCGCCGCGCGCCGCGTTCCGCTGCACCTACGCCCGCGCCTGGATCCAGGTGAAGTGGTACTACGACCTCACGGTCGACAGCGCCGAGAAGAGCGCCCTCACCTCCATGCTCAACACCTGCTGACCCCGCCCGCCGGCCCGCCGCCCGACGAAAGGGGCGGCGGGCACCGCCCCGGCCGCGCAGATACCGGGGCGCGATGTCACTGCCCGCGATGTCACTGCCCGTGATGTCACTGCCCGTGATGTCACTGCCCGCGACTAGGGTGACCGGCGGTCGCGCGAGGGGCGGGAGAGTGATGGCGGCCGGACTTGAGGGCATCGACGACGTCGACTGGGCCTCGCTCAGTCACGCGTACGGCTCGGCTGAGGACTTCCCCCAGACGCTGCGGGACGCTGTCGGCGACGACGAGCCGGCCGAAGAGGCGGCCGAGCACCTGTTCAGCAGCATCATCCACCAGGGCACGCTGTACTCGGCGACGCCGCACGCGGTGCCGTTCCTCGCCCGGCTCGCGACCGCGACCGCGATGCCCAGGCGGGAGACGCTGGTGGGCCTGCTCGCCGGCATCGCCGCCTCCGACGACGCCGCCTCCGGCGACGCCGCCTCCGGCGACGCCGCCCCGGAGGTTCTGGCGGACGTTGGCGCCGTCCTGGCCCGCGAGGCTCCGCGGCTGCTCTCCCTGCTGGACGACGTGGACGCCGAGATCCGGCACTGCGCCACCTACCTGCTCGGCCACCTCCCGTGTTCGTGCGCCGCCGAAGTGGTGCCGGCGCTGCGGGCGCGGCGGGCGGAGGAGCGGTCGCCGCGCGTGGCGGCGGGCCTGCTGGCCGCCGCCGGCCGCCTCGATCCGCGGGGCAGCGCCGCGTGGCTGGCGGAGGAGGCGGCGGGACGGTCCGCCGCCGTCCGCGCCGGAGCGCTGTGGGCGATCGCCGCCAACGACCTGCCCTGGCCGGACGCGGCGCCGCACGCACTCGCCCGGTGCTGGGCGGAGGGCGAGCCGCTGAAGGGCTGGGCCTGGGCGGACGACCCGTTCGGCGACATCGCCGCCCGCCTCGACGCCGCCTCCTTCTCCGCCGTCGCGGGCACGCTGCTCGACCGCGGATCCGCCGATTCCGCCCGCACCGCCGTCAACGCCGCCTACGACCGCTGCGTGCGGTCGCGCTCCGCGCATGCGGAGTCGGTGCCGCTGCCGGCCGCCGCGATCCGCCACCCCGACTCCGGCGTCCGCTTCGCCGCCATGACCGCGATCCGCGATGTGCGGGAGGCCGCGGTGGCGTCCGCCGACTCCCTGGCCGCCCTCGCCGCCGCGCCGCCCCGGAACGACGACTCCCTCGAAGCGCGGGTGTCCCGCTCGGCGCTGGAGACGCTCATCGACCTCGGCGACCCCCGCTGGCGCGAACCGTTCATCGCCGCACTCGGCGCGGGCGCGGTGGACTCCGACATTCTGGGCCTGCTCGCCGACAGCGGTGTCCCCGCCGACCCGGGGCTGCTCGCGGCGGTGCGGGAGAGGCTCGCGACCGTCCCTCTCGAAGAGGCTCCGGATGAGGGCGGCTACGACGCCCACCTCGGCAGGATGCGGCGGCACAACGAGGTGAACGCGCTGACGCGGCTGCTGCGTCATTGGGGGCCTGCCGCGGCGGACGCGGTGCCGGAACTGCTCCGGCTCGTCCCGTACGACGATGGGGTCCCGTACGACGGTTGGTGGGCGACCCGCGCTCTGGCCGCGATCGGACCCGCGGCATCGGCGGCGGTGCCCGGACTGACCCTGGTCCGCGACGACCCGGACGCGTCCTGGCGGCGGCGTCTCGGCTGCGCGCAGACCCTCGCCGCGATCACCGGTGACACCGCCCAGCTGACCGCCCGCATCGCCGAAGCCGCCGCCGAGGGCGAGGCCGTCCTGGCGGCGGAGGCGGCGCTGAAGCATGGGCTGCCTTTGGACGGCCCCCTCCCCGCGCTCCGCGATGTTGCCACCGCGGCCGGCGGGGACGGCGCCTCCGACGTCCGGCGCCGGCTCGACGCGGCACGCCTGCTGCTGCGCGCGGGGGAGACCGAAGCGCCGTTGCGGGCCATCGCCGAGGTGCACGACGGCGGCAGGACCCTGATGGGCACCGTCGAACTCGCGGGGCTGCTCGGCCCGGACGCGGCGAGCTTCGTTCCGCGCCTGCGGCAGATGCTCGGCGGCCGGTTCGGCTACCTGCCCGCCGCACTCGCGATCCGCCGGATCACGGGCGAGGCCGCGCCGCTCGTGGACGCCGTCCGCCGGTGGCTCGCGTCCATGGGAGCCGGGCCGCAGGTCGTCGAGGCGCTCCGGGAACTGGGCGCGGACGCCGCTCCGCTGCTGCCCGGACTGCGGGAGCTCGTCGACGGTGACGACGCCGTACCCGGCGTCGGCGCCTACGGGAGGCAGGTCCGCGGCGACGAGGAGCAGCGTCGTGAACTGGCGGCGGTTCTGGCCGAACTTCCCGGATAGCGGTGGCGCACTCCGATGAATTTCATTCTAGAATTGGCTTCTACGTCTACGGAGGTGCCTGATGGCGGTGGATCCGACCGGTGCGGGGCTGAAGCAGTTCCTCGCGGAGGACCCCGGCGGCCCGGTGGTCATGCTCAACCTGCTGCGCTTCCGGGAGGGCGGGGAGAAGAGCTACGCCCGCTACTCGGAGGTGGTCGGCGATGCCATCCTCCCCCGGTACGGCGCTGAGGTCCTCTACTACGGCAAGGGGTCGACGGCGCTGGTCGCCGAGGACGGGCAGGCGTGGGACGCCGTGCTCCTCGTCCGGTACCCGTCCCGCGAGGTGTTCGCCCAGATGGTCGCCGACCCCGACTTCCAGGCCGTCGCGCACTTCCGCACCGAGGCTCTCACGGACGCCGTGCTGCAGGCGACTGTCCAGCTCGGCGCCTGAGGCGGCCCCAGGGCTTGGCGACGGCGAGGACGGTCGCGAAGGTCAGGGCCGTCAGGGACACCGCGGGCGGGTAGAACAGGTCGGAGATGAACGCCGGTTCGGGTGCGCCGGAGGTCAGCGTCCGGCCGTATTCGCCGACCTCGTCCATGCCCGGCTGGAGTGCCACCAGGATGAGGGTGCACAGGATCAGGTTGAGGACGAGCTTGACCGCCACCCACCAGTAGCGGAGCAGCCCCCAGCGTGTGCCGAGACCCAGGACCAGCCCGGTGACGAGGCAGATGAGCCCGGACGTCAGCATCGGCCACACCACGAAGGTCGCCAGCGCCTCGTAGGCCAGCCCGCGCACGTGGTCGGTCGTGCCGAAGCGCCCGGTCAGCACCAGGACGGCCACCATGACGTCGATGCCGATCCACGCGCCGGCGGACACGATGTGCGCGATCAGCGTCGTCTTCCGCAGTCTCCTGCTGAGCGGGATGCGGGCGTCCGGGCGGCGGCGGTGCGTGGCGCGGTCGGTCTCCTGCGTCGCCATGTCTCATGTCCTTTCGGGCGTCGTCGTCAGGACGTGACGATGCCGGTGCGGTGCGGGGCGTGTCGTCGGGTGCGCGGCGGCATCGCTTGTACGACGGGCGGCGCAGCGGGGGAGCGGCCGGTACCACGGGCGGCGTAATTAGAGACAGTCTCTAGAGAAGCTCTCTAGAGAAGCTCTCTATAAATCGGTAGGCTGCGCGGCATGGACGAGGCGTTGCGGGTCGCGGTCACCGGCGGGAACCGGGGTGTGGGACGCGCGGTGGCGGCCGAGGCCGTCCGGCGCGGACACCGGGTGGTGATAGTGGCGCGGCGGCCGGACGCGGGGGCGGCCGCCGCGCGGGAGATCGGCGCGGAGCTCGTCGTGGGCGACCTGTCGTCCATCGCGGCGGTGCGGAAGCTGAGGGACGCCCTGCCCGAGGTCGACGTGCTCGTCCACAACGCGGGCGTCTGGCCCAGCCGCCGGGTGCTCAACGAGGACGGGTTCGAGCAGGCTTACTTCACCAACCATCTGGCGCCGTTCCTGCTGAACCGGATGCTGGAAGGGCGGTTGCGGCGCGTCGTGCAGGTCAGCGCCGGCCTCTATGTCACCGGCAGGGTCGATCCGGAGCGGACGCCCACGGGGGACGACTTCCACGCCGTCCACACGTACGCGAACACCAAGCTGGCGAACCTGCTGATGGTCCCGCTGTTCGCCGAGCGGTGGAGGGAGTCCGGGGTGACGATCGACGCCGTCCATCCGGGCGTGCTGCGGACGGATCTCGGCGCCCGGAGCGGTGTCTTCGGGTTCCTGCTGAAGACCCTCAAATGGACGCTGAAGCCCGCCGGGAAGAGCGGGCCGCCCGTCGCGGATCTGATCACCGCCGACGGGACGGGGCGGTACTTCCACGTGAAGAAGGAGACGCCGTTGAAGCCCAAGGCCCTCGACGCGCCGCTGGCGTCCAGGCTGTGGGCCGACGCCGAGAAGCTGCTCGATGTCCCCTAGGCGCCAGGGCACCGGCGAGACCGTCGCGCGGATCCTGGCCGAGGCGCTCCGGGTGCACGCCGAACGCGGGCACGAGGGGTTCACGATGAAGGCCGTCATCGCGGCCACCGGGATGAGCAGCGGCAGCCTGTACCACCATTTCGGATCATTCGACGGCCTCGCCGCCGCCCTTTACGCGCGCTGCATGGCCGAGCTGCTCGACGCCCTGCTGGCCTCGCTGGAGGGCGTCGCGGAACCGCGCGCGGGCGTCGAGGCGGTGACGCGCGCCTACCTGCGGTTCACGCGGGAGCGCGGCGACGCCGCCCGGTTCATCCACGCCTCGGCCTACGCGGCGTTCCTGCCCGGGCACGCGGGCGTCATCGCCGAGGCGAAGGCGCCGCGCGTCGCCCGGCTCACCGCCTGGATGGCGCCGCACGTCACGGCCGGCCGGGTCGCCCGGCTGTCTCCGGCGATGATGGAGATGCTCCTCATCGGGCCGGTCGCCGAGACGGCGCGGCGGTGGCTGTCCGACCCGGCGTCCGTGGATCTGGACGAGGCCGCCGCCGTCCTGCCGTCCCGGATATGGCGCTCCCTCCAGCCGTGACGCAGCCAGCCGTGACTCAGTGGGTTTCGGCGCGGTGCCACATCTCCAGGTACGCCTCGGCGCCGCGGGCCAGGTCCTCGGTGATCTCCGGTCCGCTGATGTTGCGCATGTCGGCGATCCAGTCCGGGACGAGCCCGTAGTTCGCGACGCCTTCGGTGTTCAGGTCCCAGGTGCGCTGCCCGGTGCGTTCCCGGTCGAGCACGACGCCGTTGATCGGGGACGTGAACGGGTAACTCAGCGGGTTCGCGGAATTGCCGGTGCGGGGCGGGGGCAGCGCGCCCATGCCGTTCGCGTCCAGGCCGTAGCCGTAGCCGAACGTGTAGCGCGGGTCGCGTGACTGCTTCTTGCGCTTCCATTCCGCGACGAAACGGTCGGCGGCGTTGCCGTAGCCGGCGGCCATCCCGCCGAGCGCGTAGATGCGTCCCATGTAGTGCTCGTCCGTCCAGCTGTGGGACGAGATGACGCCCGAGTAGTGCGCGTTCTCCAGGATGTCGAGTGTCTCGCCGGCGGCCTTGGCGCTCATGTGGTCGATCTCGACGATCATGTGCCGGTCCATCATCCCCTGGATCATGTGGCGGCCGAGGGCGGTCAGGCCCAGGATGTTGCAGTGCGGCGCCTTCGGATAGACCGGCAGCGTGATGCCCGCCTTCCCGAGCCGCCGCAGGATGTCCGCGACCTCGTCGTCCACGGTGGCGGCGGACGCGAGCGTGTTGTCGTGGATGGGGCCGGTGCACGTCTCGGCCTGCCAGAAGCGCCCGGTGGCGAGGAAGTTCCCCGCGTTGACGAGGGCGCCGGTCGTCCCGGAGTCGTAGCGGACGCCGCAGAGCGCGTTGTCGAACTTGTGGCACACGAACATCGAGGAGACGCCGAGCTTCTTCACCTCGTCCAGGCCCTTGTCGATGTCCGCGCGCGTGCATCGCGGGACGCCGTTGACGACGCGGCAGCCGAACGGCTCCGACGTCTCGATGCCGAGGACGACGGCGAGTTTGCCGTCCTGGATGACCCGGCGGGCCTCGGCGGAGTCGCGCACGATGCGGAACCAGCCCTTCCCGGGGCCGCCGTTCTGCGCGTCGATGTACGCCTCCATCTCGCGCATGCGCTGCGCTTCGAGCCGGATGACCGCCATCTCGTCGCACGCGTTGCGCTTGAGCGGGTACAGCTCGCACAGCTGCCGGTTCGCGACCAGGTGGTTGACGAGGACGCGCTGCCCGGCGCGCCAGGAGCGCTCCAGCCACGTGTAGTAGACCTGCTGGTGGGTGCGGGAGTCGTAGGCGGGCCAGTCCTTGAACGTCGGCCAGCCGGTGGGGTCGTGCGTCCCGAAGGGGGTGCCGTGCCGCATGAAGTTCTCGAACCAGGCGAACACCCCGTTCGCGGCGTGGTCGGGGCAGTCGCGCAGCGCCTCCTGGATGCCGCGCTGGTCGAACGGCTTGCCGCAGAGCACCTGCCCGCCGAACGCCTCGTACGACATCAGGTGGCTGTGGGCGTCGAGGTAGCCGCGCACCGCGCCGCTGCCGGCGTGCGCGGGCGGGGCGGGGCGGACGGCGAGCAGCAGGGCGGCGATGAGGGCGAGGACGAGGGGGACGTGGAGGGGGACGGGGCGAGGGACGGGGCGGGGGACGCGAAGGGGGACGTGGCGGGGGACGTGGAGGGGGCGTCGGAAGGGCATGCGGCACCTCGACCGGGGGTGGGGTCCACGACTACTCCATCGAGTGAAACACCGATCCGGACGAAAGTGAACAAGCCTCACATTGAGGGAGATGGGCGGGTACCGGTGAGCGGGACGCCCTGCCCCGGCCGGCCGCGCCGCGCTCATCATGGAGGGCTATGAGCGAGCTGACGATCCCGGGATTGCTGGCGCGGGCGGCGGAGGAGTCTCCGGACGCGGAGGCGGTCGTGGACGGCGACGTCCGCGTCACCTACGCGGAGCTCCGCGAACGGGTCCGGGAGGCGACGGCCGCGTTCATCGGCGCCGGCGTCGAGCCCGGCGACCGCGTCTCGATCTGGGCGCCCAACGGGCTGCGGTGGATCGTCACCGTGCTCGGCGCGATGGGCGCCGGCGCGACGCTCGTCCCGCTCAACACCCGCTTCAAGGGCGACGAGGCCCGCTGGCCGCTCTCCAAGGCCGCGGTGAAGGTCCTCTTCGTGGAGGACGGCTTCCTCGGCATCGACTACTCCGGCATGCTCGGGATCGGCGAATCCGGCGGCGCCCCCGGCCTGCCCGCCCTCGAAACGGTCGTCACGTTCGGCGCGTCCGCGCGCCCCGGCGTCCTCGGCTGGGACGAGTTCCTCGCCAAGGCCGCGCCCGCCGAGGAGGCCGACGCGCGCGCCGCGGCCGTCCGGCCCGGCGACACCGCCGACATCCTGTTCACGTCCGGGACGACCGGCAAGCCCAAGGGCGCCATCGTCACGCACGAGCAGAACGTCCGCACCTACGCCGCGTGGACGGGGCGCACCGGCGTCAAGGCCGGCGACCGGTACCTCATCGTCAATCCGATGTTCCACTCGTTCGGCTACAAGGCGGGCGTCCTGGCGTGCGTGCTGAAGGGCGCCACGATGGTGCTCCAGCGCACGTTCGACGTCCCGGAGACGCTGCGGCTGATCGAGCAGGAGAGGATCACCGTCCTGCCCGGCCCCCCGACGATCTACACCTCGCTGCTGGACGCCCCCGGCCGCGGCGAGCGCGACCTGTCGTCGCTGCGGCTCGCGGTGACCGGCGCGGCGGACGTGCCGGTCGCGCTGGTCCGGCGCATCCGCGCGGAACTGTTCCCGCAGGTCGTGACCGCGTACGGGCTGACCGAGTCGTCCGGCACCGTGTCGGCGTGCTCGGTGGACGACGATGCCGAGACCATCGCCACCACCTGCGGCAAGGCCATCGAGGACGTGGAGATCGCGATCGTCGACGAGAAGGGCGAGCGGGTCCCGCCCGGCACGGACGGCTCGGTCCTCGTCCGCGGCTACAACGTGATGAAGGGCTACCTGGACGACCCCGCGGCGACGGCCGAGGCGATCCGCGACGGCTGGCTCGACACCGGCGACCGGGGGCGGCTCGACGAGCGCGGCAACCTCACCATCACCGGGCGGACCAAGGAGATGTTCGTCGTCGGCGGGTTCAACGTGTACCCGGCCGAGGTCGAGGACGTCCTCGCCCGGCACGACGCCGTCGCCGAGTCAGGCGTCACCGGCGTCCCCGACGAGCGGTTGGGCGAGGTCGCGCGCGCCTACGTGCGGCTGCGCCCCGGCCGGCGGGCGACCTCGGACGAGCTGATCGCGCACTGCCGGGAGCGGCTCGCGAACTTCAAGGTCCCCCGGGAGGTCGTCTTCGTGGACGACCTCCCGAAGACCGCGTCCGGCAAGGTCCGCCGCGTGGAGCTCAAGGAGTTCACAGAGCGGCGATGACGCGGGCCCGGTGCTCGGCCACCGTGCCCCAGGCCGAGTACAGCGCGCGGGCCTTGCGGATCCACAGCGACGGGTCGTACTCGTCGGTGTAGCCGATCGCGCCGTGCACCTGCAGGGCGGTCTTGGCCGTCCCGTAGGACGCCTCCGACGCGGCGACCTTCGCGGCCGACACGTCCCGGGCGAAGCCGGGCGTCCCGTACGACAGCGCCGCCCCGTACACGAGCGGGCGCGCGAACTCCAGCTCGACCATCGCGCCCGCCAGCCGGTGCTTGATCGCCTGGTACTCGCCGATCGGGCGCCCGAACTGCCGCCGCGTCCTGGCGTAGTCCACGGACACGTCCAGCAGCGCCCGCGCGAGCCCGATCTGCTGCGCCGCGCACAGCAGCGCGCCGAAGTCGGTGAACCCGCCGCCGCCCTCCACCCGGAACAGCCGCCGCGCCGGGTCCAGCGACGCGAGCGCCTCGCCGGCCTTCCGCTCCACCTTGTCGGCGGTCAGCACGAGGTCGGCGACGTCTGCGTCCAGCGCGTGCGGGACGGCCAGCGACACGATCGCCTCGCCCTCCGCGATCCGCGGCAGCCACGGCGACTCGCCGAGCAGCTCGGCGGCCGCGAGCGTCTCCACGTACGGGCCGGGCGCCGCCGCCCGGCCCAGCTCCTCCGCCGCGACGGCCAGCTCGACCGGCAGCGGCCCGGCGCCGCCGAACTCCTCCGGCACCGCGACCGCGAACACCCCGGCGTCCGCGACTGCCGCCCACAGCGCGCGCCCCGGCCCCGCGTCCCCGGCCGCCCACGCCCGCGCGATCTTCGCGGTGCCCGCGTCGGCCAGCAGCCTGCGCAGCGTCTCGCCGAACATCCGCTGCTCGGCGTCCAGGACGAACCTCACCGCGACCCCCTCGGCAGGCCGAGCAGCCGCTCGGCGATCACGTTGCGCTGGATCTCGTTGGTGCCCGCGTAGATCGGGCCGGCCAGCGAGAACACGTAGTTCTCCAGCCACTCCGACGCCAGCTCCCCGTCCGGGCCGAGCAGGTCGAGCGCGGTCTCGTGCAGCGCGACGTCCAGCTCCGACCAGAACACCTTGTTCAGGCTCGACTCGGCGCCGATGTCGTCGTCCCGCGAGATCGTCTCGAAGCCCTTGAGCCGGTAGGCGCGCGACCTGATCCACGCGTCGGCGACCCGGTCCCGCAGCGCCGTGTCGGACGGGTCGGCGCGCTCCCTCCACAGCTCGACGAGCCGCTCGGCCGCCGCCGTGAACCGCCCCGGGCTGCGCAGCGTCAGCCCCCGCTCGTTCCCCGCCGTGGACATCGCGACCCGCCACCCGTCGCCCGGCGCGCCGATGACGTCCTCGTCCGGGACGAACACCCCGTCGAGGAACAGCTCGGCGAACGCGGGCTTGCCGTCCAGCCGCCCGATCGGACGCACCGTCACGCCCTCGGCGTCCAGCGGGAACATCAGATAGGTCAGGCCCCTGTGCCGCTCGGATCCCGGATCGGAGCGGAACAGCCCGAAGCCCCTGTCGGCGAACGCGGCCCGCGAGCTCCACGTCTTCTGCCCGTCCAGCAGCCAGCCGCCGTCCGTCCGCGTCGCGGTGGAGCGCAGCGCCGCGAGGTCGCTGCCCGCGCCCGGCTCCGACCACGCCTGCGCCCAGATCACCTCGCCCGCCGCCATCGGCGGCAGGATCCGCGCGAGCTGCTCCGGCGTCCCGTGCTCCAGCAGCGTCGGGGCCAGCAGGTTGATGCCGTTCTGGCTGACCCGGCCGGGCGCGCCCGCCGCGTAGTACTCCTCCTCGAAGATCAGCCACTGCAGCACCGGGACGCCGCGGCCGCCGTACTCCTCCGGCCACGACACCGCGCCGAGGCGCGCCGCGCCGAGCGTCCGCTCCCACTCCCGGTGGGCCGCGAACCCCTCCTCGGTCTCCAGCGAGGGCAGCGGCTCCGCCGGGACGTGCGCGCGGAGCCACTCCCGCACCTCGGCGCGGAACGCCTCGTCCGCCGCCCCGAACTCAAGATCCATGGGAACCTCTTTCTAACAACTGTTTGGTAGGGTAGCCCTCCTTTCCCGTGACCGACGCCGTCTCCCGCCCAGTGAGATCGGGCTCTAGGGGATCCGCCCCACGCCGCAGAAGGCGTCCACCTCGGGCGGCTCGCCGAACGGGGACGGCTCGGGGCGCCAGCGCGACACCGGCACCACGCCGGGCTCCAGCAGCTCCATGCCGGTGAAGAACCCGGTGATCCGCTCGGGGGAGCGGAGGTTGTAGGCGACCCCGCCGGCCTCGACGTAGCGGGCGATCGCGCGGGCGCGGGCGGTGTCGTCGACGCCGTCCCCGCCGGGCGACCCGAAGACGTTCGTCCCGTCGTTGATCACCACGTGGCTGCCGGGCGCGAGCGGAGCCACCAGCCGGGCGAGGACGCCCTCCGGGTCCTCCTCGTCGGTGAGGTGGCCGAGGATGCCGAGCAGCAGCAGCGCCACCGGCCGGTCGAAGTCGAGGGTCTCGGCGGCCTTCTCCAGGATCGCCTCCGGCTCCCGGATGTCGGCGTCGAGGTAGGCCGTGGCGCCCTCCGGGGTGGACGTGAGCAGCGCGCGGGCATGGGTGAGGACGAGCGGATCGTTGTCGGCGTACACGATCCGCGCGTCGGGCGCGACCCGCTGCGCGACCTCGTGGGTGTTGTCGACCGTCGGGAGCCCGGTGCCGATGTCGAGGAACTGCCGGATACCGGCCTCGCCCGCCAGGTACCGGACGGCGCGGCCGAGGAACGCCCGCGAGTGCCGGGCGATGTCCTTCTGCTGGGGGAAGATCCGCACGAACTCGTCGCCGACCTCCTGGTCGATGGGGTAGTTGTCCTTGCCGTCCAGCCAGTAGTTCCAGATGCGCGCCGAGTGCGGGACGGACGAGTCGATCTCCGGGTGGTCGGCCATGGGATTCCTCCAACACCGAGATTTCGTGATGTGTGGCGATCCTACGTTTTGCGCCCTCGCTCTTTCCTCTGTCCGAGACGGCGGGTGTCGGGGAAGGCGGGTGTCGAAGACGGCGGGTGTCGGAGAGGGCGGGCCGATGGTTAAGATCGCGCTCTAGAATCGCGTTCGGAGTCCCGGGAGGGCCCATGGCGAGGATCATCGAGCACGGCACCTGGAAGCTGGAGCCCGCCGACGAGGGCCTTCACGAACCCGGCCCCGAACCGCTGTGGAACGAGTCGTACTACTTCGACTTCGCCGCCCCCGACGGCTCCGTCGCCGGCTACGTCCGCCTCGGCCTCTACCCCAACTGGGACCGCGCCTGGTACTGGGCCGCGCTGGTGCGCCCCGGCCGCCCGACGCTCCTCATCGCCGACAACGACGCGCCGCTGCCCGAACCGGGCACGACCGACGTCCAAACCGGGACCTACACGGCGACCCAGCAGATCACCGACCCCTTCGGCCCGGCCCGGGTCGTGCTGACCGGCACCGCCTCCGCGCTGTCCGACCCCGCCGAGACCACGGGCCTCTCCTTCGACCTGCGCTGGGACACCGCCGGAGGCGTCTACCCCTACAAGGACATCCCGCGCTACGAGATCCCCTGCACCGTCACCGGCCTGGTCAGCGTCGGCGGCGAGAAGATCGGCATCGACGCGCACGGGGAACGCGACCACAGCTGGGGCGAACGCGACTGGTGGAAGGTCTCCTGGCTCTGGACGTCCGGCCGCCTGGACGACGGCACGTTCGTCCACGGCATGCAGGCCAACATCGGCTTCCCGCTCGCCTGGCCGTGCTTCGCCGTCCCGCCGGGCGGCGACATCGAGCACCGCGCCGGCTTCTCCGCCGAGACGACCTTCGCCGGCGGCCTGCCCGCCCGCTCCGACCTCCGCTTCCCCGGCGCCCCCATGACCGTGACCCCGGTGGAGTTCGCGCCCGTCGCCGTCACCTCGCCCGACGGCCGCGAGGCCCGCTTCCCCCGCGCCCTGTGCCGCTTCGAGACCGAGGACGGGCGCACCGGGCACGGCTGGACGGAGTGGCACCAGCCGCCCGGCTGGGAGGACCACGGCTGGACCCACCTCACCGAGGAGACCGCATGACCGTCTCAGGCGCCGGCGACCTGACCGCGTCCTGGCTGTCCGACGCGCTCGGAACGAGGGTCGCCGCCGTCCGGACCGAACCCGTCGGCACCGGCCAGGTCTCCGACAGCCTGCGCCTGCACCTCACCTACGCCGACGAGACGTCCCTCCCGCCCACCATGGTCGCCAAGGTCCCGGCGGCGGACCCGTCCAGCCGCGCCGCCGCCCGCGCCATCCGCACCTACGAGGTCGAGGCGAGCTTCTACTCCGAGATCGCGCACTACTTGGACGCGGGCATCCCCACCTGCTACTTCTCCGCCTACGACCGCGAACGCGACGAGTACGCCGTCCTCCTCGCCGACCTGGCGCCCGCGCGGCCCGGCGACCAGCTCGCCGGCATCGCCCCCGAGGACGCCGCCGCCGCGATCGCCGAGATGGCCGCCCTGCACGCCGCAGGCTGGGACGCCCCCGGCCTCGCGGCCCTGCCCTGGCTCAACCGGCACGACGCCGACTCGGCCGCGTTCACCGCCGCGCTGGTCACCGACCTCTACACCGGCTTCAAGGACCGCTACGCCGCCGACCTCGCCCCCGAGGTCATCGCGCTCATCGAGGACTTCCTCCCCTCCATCGCCGCCTACCTGACCGCCCGCGAAGGCCCGCTCACCCTCGTCCACGGCGACTTCCGCGCCGACAACCTCCTCTTCGGCGGCCCGCGCGCCGCCGTCCTGGACTGGCAGACCGTCATCTACGGCCCCGGCCTCGCCGACCTGTCGTACTTCCTGGGCTCCAGCCTCCCCGTCGAGGTCCGCCGCGCCCACGAGAAAGACCTGGTGGAGCGCTACCACACCGCCCTGACCGCCAGGGGCGTCCCCCTCTCCTGGGACGACTGCTGGACGGCCTACCGCCTCCACACCTTCCACGGCATAGTCATGGCGATCGGCGCCTCCATGCTCGTAGAACGCACCCCACGCGGCGACGAGATGTTCCGCACCATGACGACCCGCCACGCCCACCACGCCCTGGACCTGAACTCCCTAGCCCTGACCCCCTGAGCCTTTGGTGCTCATGTGACCGTGGCGGGTCCAGGCCGCATCCGGCCATGCCGCTGACTTAGTGGTCATCTAAGGTGGTCGCATCGGTTTAAGAGGCATTCACGTAGGAAAGCTTCACACACAGAGCTAGGATGGATTCAGCTCCCGAGTTGAGGTGTTCGTCATGTTGCTGAGGTTTCGCGGAGCGAACCACAGATCGTTCCGTGGCGAGTTCGAACTCTGGACGGCCGCCAGCCGCTTCAATGTCGATTCCGCCCGTCCTGCGGATCTTGCCGATGATCCGGATGCGGCGTACCTGCCGGCCGTCGTGATCTACGGGGCCAACGCCTCCGGCAAGTCCAACGTCCTGCACGCGATGCGGTGGATGCGGGGTGCCGTGTTGGGGTCGGTGGACAAGTGGTCGTCCCTGGACGCCATCCCCCGCGAGCCGTTTGCTCTCGACCCGGAGGCTCTGGACGAGACCTCGCTATACGAGGTCAACATCGTTCTGGACGGCGACCGCTACGTCTATGGGTTCGAGGTCTCTGACGAGCGTGTCGAGTCGGAATGGCTGCATGCGTACCCGCACGGGCAATCGCGCAGACAGGTGTGGTTCGAGCGCGACGCGGACAAGAAGGACCCGTTCAAGTTCCCCGGGGAGGGGCTGAAGGGAGACAAGGAGCTTCTCGTTCCGAGGACCCGCCCGAACGCGCTGTTTCTCACCGTGGCCGCCGCGTTCAACCACCCGTACCTTGGGCCGATCCATGACTGGTTCAAGAGCAATCTGTGGTTCATCGGTGACGATGACGAAGGGGCGCGCAGCGGGTTCACCGGCAGGAAGCTCCAGAATCCGGCCGTCAAGGACCGGCTGAAGCGCCTGCTCGAGGTGGCCGACCTCGGTGTGGACGGGGTCAACCTCGAACAGGGCGAGCGCGGCATGAAGGTCCGGCTGTCCCATCGTGGCAGGCAGGGCAGCGTTCCGCTCGATTACCACCTGGAATCGAAGGGAACGCGTGCATGGTTCGCGTTCCTGGGGCCGATGTTCGAGGCTCTGGACACCGGTGCTGTTCTGCTGGTCGACGAGCTGGACGCCAGCCTGCACCCGCTGGTGGCCGCTGAGGTCCTGCGAATCTTCCGTGACCCTGCGGCCAATCCGAACAACGCGCAACTGGTGTGCACGAGCCAGGACGTGTCTCTGCTGGGCAACTTGCACACCTTCCCGCCGCTGGAGCGAGACCAGGTCAGGATCGTCGTCAAGAACCGCGTCGGTGAATCCGAGATCTATCCGCTCACGGATGCACGTCCTCGCAAGAGCGAGGCGCTCGACAAGCGTTACCTCGCCGGTGCCTACGGGGGTGTGCCGCGCTTGACCGAGGGAGAAGCGGCCGAGGTCCTCGGCTTAAGCGATGCAGAGGCGTGCGCATGACTCCCAAGAGGAAGAGAAGGGGCATTCCTCAGGGGAGTACCTCATCCTCTCCGCCCGGGCCGGGCCGGGATCAGAGGCGCCTCGTGGTGACGGTCGTGTGCGAGGGCAAGACGGAACGCAACTACCTCGAGCGGATCCACGACGAGGCCGGCCAAGACAGCCGTTTCGTGCTGCACTTCGATCCGCACGCCCAGCCCGGCAAGGGCTTCAAACCGGCCGAGGCGGTCGACCGTGCGATCGACGTCCAGCACAGGACCGCTCGAAGCGCACAGGAGAACGAAGAGGAAGAAGAGGAGAACAGCGGACCAGAACAGTACGTGTGGGCGGTGTTCGACCGAGACCAGCACAACGACGTTGACGAGGCCATACGGAGGGCTCACAAGAATGGAGTCGAGGTAGCCTTCTCCACTCCTTCGTTCGATCTGTGGCTGCTCCTGCACTTCGCTTCCGGGCCACCGGCGAACGTGTCGAGTGACAACAAGCTGCTGGTTCGCAGGCTGAACGCAGTCCAGCACTTCGAGCGCTACGGAAGGAGCAGCGGTGGCAAGGGCAGCGATTCGAAACCGAAGATCCTCAACGAAGCGCAGCTCACCGCTCTGTGGACGAAGCGCGGTAACGCGGTGAGGCTGGCCCGCCAACTCGTCGACCGCTGTTCGAGTGGACGGTGCCGGGCGGCCACGAGAAAGGCTGAGCGGGGCCACGACCCGACTTGCGATCCGTTGAAGCGCGACACCCAGACCGACTTCTACCGGTTGCTCGAACTGCTCGGCGTCGACGACCGCGACAGCGCCGCTGGGAGGCGAGGCCGTGGCTGAGGTGACGACCCTTCACCAGGTGAAGGCGCTGCTGCTCGATGCGGCGTCCCAGCTCGGGAAGGTCGATGTCGCGGCACGCCGGAACTACGTCTCCGCCCTGCTCCTGCTCAAGCGAAGCTCTGACGTGTTCGCCGAGGCCAGCGCCCGCGTGCACGCTCGGGAACTCGCACGCACGGGCGACGAGGCCGAGGCGGCCGAGGCGGCCGGCGACCCGGACGAGTACATCGAGGAAGTCTTCGTGCCGCCGGAATCGTCCTGGCCGCGGCTGCTCGGCTCGACCCGCATGGTGGGCGAGGCGCTGAACGGCGCGCTGGGCGGCTTGGAGGAGTACAACGCCGACCTCGCCGGAATCCTGACCCACATCGATTTCAACAGGACCCCCGGCGGGGCGCGCCTCAACGATGAGACGCTGACCGGCCTGATCAGGGCGTTCGACGAGGTGTCGCTCCGGGACGCCGACCTGGAGTTCCCCGGGCTGATCGGCGACGCCTACGAGGCGTTGCTGGCCGAGCTCGCCGGCTCGGCCGGGTTGAACAGCGGCGACATGTACACGCCGGGGTCGATCGTCCGGCTGATGGTCCGGCTCGCGGAGCCCGCGCCGGGCCAGGCCGTCTACGACCCGTGCGCGGGGTCCGGCGGCCTGCTCATCCAGGCGCGGCAGTTCGTCGCCGACCACTACCCCGGCAGATCGGGGCATCTGGCGTTGGCGGGGCAGGAGGTCTCGGCGCTCCAGTGGGTGAGCGCGCGGCTCAACCTCCTCTTCCACGGGATCCGGGACGCCGACGTCCAGCTCGGCGACACGCTCTCTGACCCCAGGCACCGTGCGGGAAAGGGAGTCAAGCGGTTCGACCGCGTCCTGTCCAACCCCGAGTTCTCGGTCTCCTATGACGCCGCGGCGGTCGCGGCCAAGGACCTCGGGCGGTTCCGCTACGGGACGGGCCCCAAGTCCGCCGACCTGATGTTCGTGCAGCACATGGTCGCGTCCCTCGCCGAGCAGGGGCTCGCGGTCACGGTCATGCCGCACGGGGTGCTCTTCCGGTCCGGGCGCGAGCAGGCGATCCGGCGGGAACTGCTGGAGAACGACGTGATCGAGGCGATCATCGGCCTCGGCCCGCAGTTGTTCGCCGGGACGGGGATCCCCGCCTGCCTGATGCTGCTGCGGTCCCCGGGCGGGAAACCCCCGGGGCGGCGCGGCCGGATCCTGGTCGTCAACGCCGACCATGAGTACCGGGCCGGACGGACCCGCAACCACCTGGGCGAGGAGCACATCGAGAAGATCGGCACGGTCTGCCGGGAGTGGCGGGAGGTCGGCGGCTTCTCGCGGATCGTGACCACCGGGGACGTGCTGGCCGATGACGCCAACCTGAACATCCGCCGGTGGGTCGACAACACGCCGCCCCCGGAACCGCAGGACGTGAGCGGACACCTGTACGGGGGGATACCGGCCGCGGAGGTCGATTCCCTGCGTCCCGCCTTCGCGGCCTTCGGCCTGGACGCCGGCGACTTCTTCGTCCCGCTGGATGACGGCTATCTCGACTGTCCGCCGGGCGGGCCCGCCGAGGCCGCGGAGCGGATCGAGCGACTGGCCGGGCAGGAGGTGGAGAAGCTGCGGCGGCGTTGCCGCACCTGGTGGGACGACGAAGGCGGGGTGCTGCTGAAGCTGACGGGGCGCGGGCCGATGGCTGCGAGAGAACGGCTCGTCGCCACGTTCGGCAGGGCCCTGGAGCCGCAGCGAATCCTGGACGAGTTCGTGCTGACCGGCCTGGTCGCGCAGTGGTGGATCGACCACCGGGAAGAGGTGCAGGCGCTCGCCGCGGGCGGCCCGAAGCGGGTCGCCGGGAGCTGGGCCGCCTCTGTGGAGGCGAAGATGCGGACGTTGCGCGGCCGCGGCTCACGCGGTTCGCCGGCGGAGTGGCGGGAGGTGCTCGAGCATCCGCTCACCCGCCGCTCGTTCGCCGGCCACCTCGAAGCGCTGAAGATTTTCGAAGAGCAGTACATGGAGCTGGACGCCCGCGTGAAGGGCCTCTCGGAGGCCGAGGAGGATGAGGATCGTAAGGCGCGGGAGGCCGAGCGGAGGCGTCTAAGCAAGAGGCGGACGGAAGCTCGCCGGCAGTTCGACCTGGTGGCGGGCAGGCTGGCCGAGGAGTACCTGCGCACGGTCACCGACATGCCGGATGAGGAGGCGGAGCGCGTCGTCCTCGGCATCCTGGGCGAAGACCTGTTCGCCCGGTTCGGCGCCCGCCTGGCGGACGCTCTGCGCGGCCTGCTCGACGGATACCGGGCCGTCGCCAGCAAGTACGAGGTGTCGCTGGAGCAACTGGAGACCGAACGGGACGAGGCCGCGGCCCGTCTGACCGAGCTTTTGACCGGACTCGGCTACCCCCGGCGTGTTAAGCGGAGAATGCCCGAAAAGCCTGCCCTGTCGTAGCTACAGTACCGGAGGGAACCTCCGAGGGGGCAGGGTGAACAGCCGGTACTGGTCGACGGATCGCCTCGCAGAGCTGCTCGCGGACCGGCTCGGCTGGCCGCCGCCGGTTGACTGCTCTCTTGACGAGAGCGGCCCCTTCACCCGGGACGAGCTCGCCGGCGGCATCGACCGTGACCGCTTCCTGGCGGCGGTGCGCCGCCTCAATACCGGGCCCGGCGGTGAGCCCTGGCTGGACGAACCTCGGCTCGCGCAGGTCTGGGACGCCGTGACCAGAATCGGCGACGGCCTGAGCAGCGGCAACGAGGACTTCTTCAAGCTGCTGCTGTCCGGTGTGGTGGTCGACGCCCCGCCGTGGATGCAGGGCGCGCGCACGCGCGTCGTCCGGCTCGTCGCCTGGGACGACCCCGACGCCAACGACTGGCTCGTCGCGACGCACGTCCCCATTCGTCGTCCCGGCTACACGGGGGTGCCGACGGTCGAGCTCGACTTCGTCGTCCTGTGCAACGGCATCCCCTTCGTCGTGGGCGCGTGCTCCGGGCCCGACAGGACCGACGGCGTCACCGGCGCCATCGACCGGCTGCGGGTCCTTTCGGGAGAGCGCCGCCTGGTGCCGGACCGCTCGGTCCCAGGTCTGTTCCGCTACGTCCAGCTCCTCGTCGCCGTCGACGACGAGCGCGCCAAACTGGGGACCGTCACGTCCCTGCCCGAGCATTTCGCCGAATGGCGCAGTACCGACCCGGACACCCCGCAGGAGGCGGCCGCCCGGCTCGGCCTGGGCGCGAAGGAGCGGCTCACCACCTGGCACACGCTGGCGCTGGGGGTGCTGCGCCGGGAACGGTTGCTCGACCTGGTGCAGAGCTTCAGCGTCTTCCAGTGGCTGGACGGCCGGATCGTGCGGCTCGTGGCGCGGCATCAGCAGTACCGGGCCGTCGGCAAGGCGGTGCGGCGGCTGATCGAGGGACGTGACCCGCGCAGCCGCGGCGGCCTGCTCTGGCACACGCAGGGCTCCGGCAAGAGCCTCACGATGGTGTTCCTCGTGCGCAAGATGCGCACCACCGAGGAGTTACGCGCCTTCAAGGTCGTCGTCGTGTCGGACCGCCGCGCGCTGAAGGCGCAGCTCACCCCGGTCCTGCGGCTCAGCGGCGAGGCGCCGCGGGTGGCCGGGAGCAGCGCCGAGGCGCGCCGCCTCCTCAGCAGCACCACGCCGGGCGTGATCCAGCTGATGATCCAGCAGGCCAGGGGCGGCGCGGCAGGGGGCCGGGAACTCGACGACCGCTTCCGCGGCCTGTTCGACTCCGTGCTCAACGACAGCGACGAGATCCTGCTGCTGATCGACGAGGCGCACCGGACGCACACCGGCTGGTGGCACGCCCGGCTCTCCACCGCGCTGCCCCGCGCCGTCAAGATCGGCTTGACGGGCACGCCCATCGTCCGGTCCCGCCGCCGCACCACCACCGAGATCTTCGGCTCGGAGATCGACCGCTACACGCTGCGGGAGGCCGAGCAGGACGGCGCCACCGTCCCGATCCGCTACGAGGGACGGCACATCTCGTCGGAGCTGGTCGACCGGGCCGCCCTGGACGCCGCCTACCAGGCCGAGGCGTCGGGAGAGGTGCCGCTGCGGCTGCGGGACGTCCTGGAGTCCACCGACCTGATCAAGGAGAAGGCGCGGGACATGCTCGCCCACTGGGTGGGCTACGTGCTGCCGGGCGGCTTCAAGGCCCAGGTCGTCGCGGTGAGCCGTCTCGCCGCCGTCCGTTACCGGGACGCCTTCCTCAGCGTCCGGGACGAGCTGGTTCGCGCCACGGAGAAGTACCTGGAGCGTCCGGGCCCGTATGACGGCTACGACGCGGCTCTCCTGGGGACCGCCGCCCGGCACCTGTACCCCCTCCGGGAGATCGACTTCATCCCGGTCATCTCGGCGGCGGCCGGTGACCCGCCGGAGTTCCGCCGCTGGACCGACGGCCCGGCCCAGGACGCGCACGTCCTCCGCTACCTGCTGCCGCTGCCGCGCCCCGTCGAGGGCGAGCGTGCGGGCGCGGGGAACGGCGTCCAGGTGTTCGGCGAGGGAGACCCCGACGACCCCTGGTCGGATTCGCCGCCGCTGGAAACCTCCCCTTCCGGCCCTGACAAGGTTCCGGACGGCCCGTGGGAGGAGGATCAGTACGGCGGTCTGGCCTCCGACAGCACGTTCTCCTCCGACTGGCTCGACAGCGCCTTCTCCGCCGGCCCGCACGAGTACGCCCCGTTCGCGGGCGACGAAACGCCTCGGCAGGGTGACGCTCCGGTCGCGTTCCTGATCGTGCAGCGGATGCTGCTCACAGGGTTCGACGCGCCGCTGGAACAGGCGCTGTACGTTGACCGTCCCATTCGGGCGGCGGAACTCCTCCAAGCCGTCGCGAGGACGAACCGTCCCGCGCGCAACAAGCCGTACGGCCTGGTCGTGGACTACGTCGCGCTCGCCGACAACCTCGACGAAGCACTCGCCGAGTACGACCTCAGCGACCTGGAGGGAATGCGGGAGGACCTGCTCGGCTACGAGCTGCCCCGCTTGGAGGAGCATGCGGAGAGGCTGAGAGGAGTCTTGGCCGAACTCGGCGCGACCGGTCCATTCGCCGATGATCTGGAGGCTCAGGAACGTCTCCTCGAACGTCTGGAGGACCCGGATCTGCGCATGCGGTTCGACGAGGCCGCAAAGACCTTCCTGGGGGCTGTGGAACGTCTGCTGCCCCGGCCGGAGGTCACGTCCCATCTGCCACTGGCGAAGGAGGCCGGGCTGCTCCAGTGGCGGGCTCGGCGGAGGTTCCGCGACACGGGGACCGGCCGTCCCGACCCCAACCAGTACGGCCCGCTCCTCCGGGAACTGCTGGACGAGCACATACGTGCCAACGTGCCCATGCAGCAGGTACCGCCCGTCGAGATCACCGATGCGAGCTTCCGGGACCGGGTGGACGCGCTCCGCAGCGACCGAGCACGCGCCCGCGAATACGAGTACGCGCTGCGCCGGTTCCTGGAGACGAACCGGCGCAGCGACCCCGGCCGCGTCCTCCGGCTCAGCACCCGCCTGGATTTCCTGCTCACCCAGCTCGATCAGCAGTGGCGGGCGCTGGCGGACGCGCTGGGCGATCTGGTCGAGGGAGTCGCGACGGACGACACCGAGATCCTCGCGCTGGACCTCGACCCCAAGACGGAAGGACCCATCTACAGCGCTCTGGAGCAGCGGCTCGCGGCCATGCTCGGCACCGACGGTGAGATCACACGCGACGTGCTGGTGGACGCGGCCCGCCAACTCGCCGGGGTGGTCGAATTCGAGGTGGGGCCGCCGCACTTCGCCGAGAACCTGTATCTCCAGGAGAAGCTTCGCAGGGAGCTGTGGCGGCGGGTCAGGGACCTGCTCGGAGTCAAACGCGACGTGGCGCGCCCGATCGCGGAGGACCTGCTGGGGCTCGCCATCGCGCGCAGGGACGACTTCCTCCGGAAGTAGAGAGGACTGTGCACGGTGGTGTCCGGTGTGGCTCCACGGCGAGACCGTCGCCTGGCTCATAGCGGGTTCGGGGAGTGCGCCGGGGCGGGGATGCCGTCGAAGTGGCGGACGAGGAGCTCGGTGGTCTCCTGGAGATCGATGAGGGGGCGGCGGAGGTAGCGGTGCGGGGTGGACCACCAGCAGAAGGTGCGCCGGTGGACCCACACGTTGAGGGTGGGGAGGACGAGGACGGAGAGACCGTCCTCGGTGGTGCTGCGTTTCCCTTCGATGCCGCGGCGGGTGAGGTTGAGGAGCAGGTGGTGCGCGGCGGTACCCGGGTGGACGCGGTAGTGCAGGCCGGGCCAGTCGTGGGGGAGCGGTAGGGCGAACCAGACCGTCTTGCCTGGGACGGACGTGGTGTCGACCCGGGACCGGGTCGGGGCGCTGCCCCAGTCGGCAGTGATCTGGCGGACGAGGTGGAGGCCCTTGCCATGCTCGTCCAGCAGCCCTGCCCCGGAGGTGCGCGGTATGGCCGTTCGCGCGCCGTCGAAGACGGAGACGATGAGCTGCGGGGACGGGACGATCCGCGCCCAGATCCACAGCTCCGGTAGGGGCGGCGGCCGGTCGCCCTGGGCACACCCGGCGTGCCGCAGGGCGTTGGTCGCGGTCTCGGACACGGCGAGCTCGCCGTCCTCGATCACGTCCCGGCCGAGCCGTAGTTCGCACATCGTCTGACGGACGAGCCGCCGCGCCGCCGCCGGCCCGCTCTCGTCCCCCGGCAGCCGCCACGCGCACAACCCCCCGGTCACCAGCCCCCACGCCCCCTTGACCTCCATCGGGCCTCCTCAGTGATCACCATGCGTGTGCGTCAAGTCACATGTCGTGTGGACGGCTCGATACTGACTGATGCAAAGCTAGGATGCAATCCCGTTTTCAAAACTCATATGTAGTGACCGAAATGGACTGTGTGTGTGGTTTCTGCCACGCAAAGTGAGGTTGGGAGGGCAGAATGACGACCGACCATCGAGGAGGTGCCCTCATGCCACGCCCCGAGAGCCCGACCGTCCGCCGGATCATGCTGGGTATCCGGCTCCGCGCGCTGCGGACCCGCGCCGGCATCACGGCGGATGACGCGGCCCGCCACATCGCCCGGACTGACTCGACCATCAGCCGGATGGAGACGGGGCAGACATCGGTGCCCGCCCGCGTCCTCGAACGGCTCGTGGAGCTGTACGGCGCGACGCCAGATGAGACGGCGCAGCTCACCGAACTGGCCAAGGCGGCACGGCAACGCGGCTGGTGGCAGCGCTACGGCGAGGTCCTGCACCCCGGCTTCGAGCTGTACCTCGGCCTGGAGGCCGAGGCGACAGAGATCGACATCTATGCCAATGAGTGGGTGCCCGGCCTACTGCAGACGCCGGAGTACGCGCGGGCGATCATGTCCGTCGAACCGCGTCGGCCTTCGGACGAGGAGATCCAGGCACGAGTAGAGGCCAGACTCGCTCGGCAAGCGATCTTGGAGGGAGACGAGCCCGCCCAGTACTGGGCCGTACTCAGCGAGGCGGTGCTTCGTAGAGTCGTCGGTAGTTCCGAGATCATGGCAGAGCAACTCCACGCTCTGGTGGCCAAGGCGCGGAAGCGCAACGTCAAGCTTCAAGTCCTCCCCTTCAGCTGTGGTGCCCACCCTGCGGTCAGTGGAGCGTTCACCATGGTGACCCTGGACCTCGGGGAGGCTGCTGTCGCCGAGTACGTGTATGTCGAGAACCGGGCTGGATCGCTCTTGATGGACAAGACGGCGGAAATCGAGATACATAGACTGACCTTTGATGCGCTCCGGGCTGATGCTCTCAGTCCAGAGAAGTCGATCACCTTGATCGAGAAGGCAGCCACAGAGCTGCCATGACGGAGAGACGAGGTCCTGTGATGGAGGAACCCACCTTCAGCCCTGCCGCGTGGCGGAAGAGCTCCTACAGCGGCAGCTCTGGTGGCGAATGCGTGGAGGTGGCGCTACTCAATGACGTGAAGGCCGTGCGGGACTCAAAGAACCCGGATGGCGGTGTCCTGACCTTGCGGCGGGAGGTGTGGGCGGCGATGGTGTCGCAGATCAAGCGGGGTGCGTACGATCTTTGACCCTGTCAGCGATCGCTGACCCGTTGGCACGGTGTCCCTCGCGCTGAGCGCAACGTGCCAGGGCAGATCTGGCCCCCCGGCTGGGCACTGCACGCCCAGGCGGGTCTGACTTGTCGGCGTCCCCTGACCCCGCCCCTACCTCTTGGGGTCGGGCCGCCGGGCCTCTCGCGACCCTATGGAACGATGGTTTCGGCGTAGGCGGCGTCAACCTCCGATGTGAAGACGGACTCGGCGTCGTCGCTATCGGTGACTGAACTGCGGCTTGCGCGAGATCGTGACCAGAAGGCCCGCATGTCTGGGCTGGTCATCAGGAAGCGTAGTGCGCCACGAAGTTCGGCCAACTCAATCGTCTTGGTCTCGTATGCGACCTTCTGAAGGTTGAGGATGAGGTTGCAGTAATGATCCTTGCGCGTCGTCTCGTGGCCCGGTGAGGGGGCCGGCCAGACCGAGCGGAGTTCGCTGTCATCGATCGCCATTTTGATGAGGTCGGTGTGAAGTTCACGAAGAGCGATCTCGCTGCTGCGCTCTTGCTCTTCGCGGGCGATGGCCAGCTCCTCGCGCTGGTACCTCAGCTCACGTCCCTGCAACAGGAGCGCTGCGGTGATACCGAAGAACGCGGCACCGGAGAAGAAGATCCCGACCGGACTTATCGCCTGGCCCACGTCTGACCAGCGTGCCAGTTCCTTCTCGTCGAGGCGAAGCAGCAGAACAATCGGGACGACGACGAAGAAGATCAAGAGAACAAGCCCCGCGCCAATGGCAAGGCCCATCAAACGTAGATTTCTCATGAACTGCACGACCAGGTCGTAGTCCGCTAACCTCTTTTTCCGTGAGCTCGCAGTTCGGTGATGATGTCGGCGAGCGCTTCCAGGACCTCCGGGCTGTGGCTGACCCAGCCGCCGGTCTGATGGCCGACGGGCCCCTCCCCATAGTCATGGATCAGGGCGGTGCGGGAGTCGAAGAGCAGGAAGTCGAAGTACGATTCGACCGGGGATGACGGAACAATGAATTCGATGTTCTCGCCGAGTCGACTGCGAATTTCGTAGTTGATCATTTCATACCGCAGGTAGTCGGTGAGCGGGTAGGAGAGCAGCCGTATCCGGGAGAAGCTCAGGTTTCGGGCCGCCACTTCGTCGTACAGCGGCTGATCATCTTTCGCCTCTTCCTGCAGGAGCCGACGTGCCAGCGGGACATCCCCCTGCTGGAAGGCGACCTGTGAGCGAACACCTTCGGCCTCCTTGTAAGACTGCCAGCACTCGACCTTCACGAACCGATGTTCCAGTTGTCGCCATGCGTCACGGAAGGCTCTTCCGAATCCATCGAGCGTGAGGCGTCGGCTCTTTTGCAAAATCCACGTGGGAGGCTGATGTCTCACTCGTCTGGAATGTCTTTCTTGGCGGCAATCAGCGTTGCGCGAGTAATCTGAACGATCCGCTCATTCGGTGCGCACATGGCGTCCTCCAGAGGAGTGCGTCCGAGCTGGTCGGTAATGTCCACTCCGATCACGGCGAACGTGCCGTCATCCAGCGCAAGGATATCTGGGGAGCCGCTTACCGAAGTCGTGTCGCCACGGAGAGTGGGGGGTGTACCGAGGCGAGTGATCGCTTTCATGGAGATCTCCAGCGGAGGGGCGAGTGGTACAGGGTGAACTGTTCCCTGAAGTCCGGCCTGGGCACGGCCGAGACCACTATCGGCCGCGTCTATCACAGCGCTGGCTCATCGCGCCTTGCGCTCCGGTGACTCAACGCACAGGTGTCGCCACACGGTGCGGTTGCTGTGGCTGGGCTCAAAGCTCGGGTTGGCGAAGTCCGCGCGGAGTGTCGTAGGAGACTGAGACACTAGTGCGGCGTCGCCGGCCTGGTGACGTGCTGTGACCTGGAGTTGATCGGGACCGAGGAGACCTCCCCGTGGCGAGACTGACCCTGCCGCAGTTGGAACGACACCTGTTCGGGGCAGCCGACATCCTCCGGGGCAAGATGGACGCCTCGGAGTTCAAGGAGTACATCTTCGGGATGCTCTTCTTGAAGCGGGCATCGGACGAGTTCGACGCCGTTCGCCAGCGCCTCAAGGCCGAGCAGA
This sequence comes from Spirillospora sp. NPDC127506, assembly GCF_040302145.1. Classification (NCBI taxonomy): domain Bacteria; kingdom Bacillati; phylum Actinomycetota; class Actinomycetes; order Streptosporangiales; family Thermomonosporaceae; genus Spirillospora; species Spirillospora sp. NPDC127506. Next base: position 468,365 of record NZ_JBEORG010000001.1, read on the forward strand.
TCAAGGCAGGCCGCTCCGAGGAGGAGGCCGAGGCCGCCACCAAGGCCCCATGGGCCTACCGGGGCAAGAGCTTCTTCGTCCCCGAAGAGGCCAGCTGGCAGTACATCAAGGACAACTCGCGAGCCGGAGGCGTCGGCAGCCTGCTGAACAAGGCCCTGGACGCGCTGGAGAAGGCCAACACCGGTGCGCTCGAAGGCGTCCTCGAACATATCGACTTCACACGCAAGGTCGGCCAGTCGACCATCCCGAACAAGCGGCTCCAAAGCCTCGTCGATCACTTCGACCGGTACCGACTCCGCAACGAGGACTTCGAGTTCCCCGACCTGCTCGGCGCGGCCTACGAGTACCTGATCGGTCAGTTCGCCGACTCGGCCGGCAAGAAGGGCGGCGAGTTCTACACGCCTCGCGGCGTCGTCCGGATGATGGTCCGCCTCGTCAAGCCAGGCCCCGACATGCGCATCTACGACCCCTGCGCGGGCTCGGGTGGCATGCTCCTCCACGCCAAGGAGTACGTCGAGGAGCACGGCCACGACGCCCGCACCCTGACACTCGCCGGGCAGGAGTACAACGGCGGGACGTGGGCCATCTCCAAGATGAACATGATCCTGCACGGTGTGCTCAACGCGGACTTGCAGAACGACGACACCCTCGCCAACCCCCTCCACAAGGAGGCCGGCGAGCTGATGCGCTTCGACCGCGTGCTCACCAACCCGCCGTTCTCGCTGAACTACAGCAAGTCAGGCATGGAGCACCCGGAGCGCTTCAAGTACGGCTTCGCGCCCGAGACCGGCAAGAAGGCGGACCTGATGTTCGCCCAGCACGTGCTCGCGGTCCTGATGCCGGACGGCATCGGCGCCACCGTCATGCCCCACGGCGTTCTCTTTCGGGGCGGCAAGGAGAAGGAGATCCGCGAGGGCATCATCAGGGACGACCGACTTGAAGCGGTCATTGGCCTGCCCGCGAACCTCTTCTACGGCACCGGCATCCCGGCCTGCGTCCTCGTCCTGCGAGGCAGCGCCCGACGCCCCGAGGAGCGTCGGGGCAAGGTTCTCTTCATCAACGCCGACCGCGAGTACAGCGCCGGCCGTGCCCAGAACTACCTGGAGCCCGAGCACATAGAGAAGATCGTCTCCGCTTTCGAGGAGTACCGCGACATCCCAGGCTTCGCCCGCGTCGTGGACATCTCCGAACTTCGCGAGAACGACTTCAACCTCAACATCCGCCGGTATGTGGACAACACCCCGCCGCCCGAGCCACAGGACGTCCGTGCCCACCTTCACGGCGGTGTCCCGAAGAAGGAAGTAGCGGCCAAGGCCCACCTCTTCCAAGCCTTTGGCATCGACCCAAGTTCCCTGTTCGCGGAGCGGGACGCCGACTACTACGATTTCCTTCCCGAGGGCTGGGTACGCACGGCCGAGCGCATCCCCGAGTTGGCCAAGCCCGCCGAGAAGCGGCTGTACGACGCGTTTGATGACTGGTGGAGCCGCCACAGCAAGCGCCTGACCGAACTGCCCGAGTCCCACGCGGTAATGGACGCCCGCCGCGAACTCCTCGACTCCTTCGTCGCCGAACTCGAACCTCTCGGTCTACTCGACCGCTACGAGTTGGCCGGCGTAATCGCCGCCTGGTGGGGCGAGAATAGGCACGATATTCAAACGCTCTCCGTTCACGGCTTTGCAGGAGTGGTCGAAGGATGGTTGACCACCATCACGACCGCGTTTGAGTTGGATGAAGAGCATGTTCCTTATTGGGATAAGCAAAAGATAGCAGCCGAGAAGCGTAAGGCGCGCGCACACCGAGTCGTCCCAGCTCTGATTCCGGACTATCTCATGGAAATAGAGCGGGCGGAATCAAAGTACGCTGAGATCAGCGCTAAGTACAAGTCCTTTACCGCAAAGCTCGGCGATGAGGACGAGGACGCTGGCCTTTTTAACGAACCCATGTATAAGGTCGACGTGAAGCGCCTCAAAGACGAAGCAACTAAGGCTCGGCGCAACCTCGCGGCAGTGGAGGGTGCATTTATTGTACGCCTAACTTCCGGAATTGGGAGACTGGATGACAAGGCTCGTGTTGAACTTGTCCTCGATGTCATCAAACGTGCACTTTCGGCGGGCCTAAGCTCTCGTCTTGCATTGGCGCGTCAAAGGATGGAGGAAGTATATCTAAAATTGGGTGATAAGTATGCGGTGACCTTTCGTGCTTTGGAGAGTCGGCGTGGTATGGCAGCTGCACGCTTGCAGGATCAACTGAAGGAGCTTGGCTATGAGTAGTCCGCTCAAAGGTATTCCACTCAGCCATCTCGTTGAGGTCAATCCGAAAGATTTTCCTGCGTGCAACCCCGTGCCTTATGTTGGTATGGAAGACGTATCTGAAGATGGCCGCCTTCTGCGTATCGGGCCTAGGGATCGAGGTGCCATTTCTCCCGGCCAGCCCACATTCAGTGACGGTGACATTCTATTCGCAAAGATAACCCCCTGTATGGAGAATGGGAAGGGTGCCTTGGTGTCGGGTCTTGGGGGGCGAGTTGCGCAGGGAAGTACGGAGTTCCATGTTTTGAGGGCACGCCGCGGCGCACACCCAAATTTTGTATACCAGTGGACGCGAACACCGCTGCTGCGCCGTGCGGCAGCAGCCATGATGACCGGATCTGCTGGACAGCGAAGGGTTCCTTCGGAATTCTTTGCAAAGTTTGAGGTGCCGGGGTTCTCTCTCGAAGAGCAGCGGCGGATCGCGGAGATTCTCGATGCTCTCGACGCTCGAATTCGATGTCAAGATCAATTGATCGCCAAGCTCGTTGCAGTTCAGCAAGGGCTGGAGTCCTCCCTGCTTGATATGCCAGATATACCTTCTGAGTCGCTGGCCAACTACTTGGCCTCTTCGCCCAAAAATGGTTACTCGCCAAAAGAGGTTGATGAGTGGACCGGGATGGTCGCTCTTGGGTTGGGTTGCTTGACGGCAAATGGATTTCAGCCTAGGCAGCTTAAGAACGTTCCGTCTGGCGATTCCAGAAATGTAGGAGCGGTTCTCCGGGACGGTGACCTGCTGATGAGCCGCGCCAACACTCGTGAGCTTGTGGGGTTGGTCGGCATATACAAGGACGTCGGCCACGATTGTATTTACCCTGATCTGATGATGCGTCTGACGCCGACTAAGCGCTGTCGCGTCGGATATTTGGAGCTAGTTCTTCGGAGTTCCGCTGTGCGACGTCAGATTCAAGGTATGGCACAGGGCACTTCGGAAAGTATGGTTAAAATTAGCTCGTCAATCGTACAAGATTTGAAAGTGCAGATACCGGACTTGGCGGTGCAAGACCGGATTTTGGAAGTTGTTGATGCCGCTCGTGCTCGTAGAGACGCCGAGGAGGCGGTGCGTGATGGCTTGCTGCGTCTCAAAGCCGGGCTGGCGGAGGATCTTCTTACCGGGCGGGTGCGGGTGCCGGAGGCGGAGGCTGTGGTGGAGAGTCTCTGACCCTGCCGTAGTGGCGTGGTTCGTCCTAGGCTGTGGGGGCGGGTGTTCGGGGGGCCGAGCGATGATCTCCTTTTCGGGATGGGAGTGGCGTCGTGGTGGATTGGGAGTACACGCTGGTCGAGCGTCCTCTCATCGAGCAGCTCAAGGGGATGGGCTGGGAGCATCTCCAAGGGGCGCCGCCGGAAGCGGTGATGCCGCTCGATCCCTACGACTCCGGCCGGGCGGGCTTCGACGAAGTCTTCCTCGAAGACCGGTTGCGGGACGCTGTTCACCGCATCAACCTCGACCCGGACGGCCGTCCCTGGCTGGATGACGACCGCATCGACCAGGCCGTCAGCGAACTGACGCGCATCCCCGCGTCCGGTCATCTCATCGAGGCGAACCAGGCCGCGACGAAACTGCTCCTCGAAGGCACCGTCGTGGACGGGGTGGCCGGCTGGGAAGGCGGCAAGAGCCGTTCAATCCACTACATCGACTGGCGGAACCCCGAGAACAACGACTTCACGGTCGTGAACCAGTTCCGCGTGGACGTGCCCGGCAACGACGGCCACCCGATCATCCCGGACGTGGTGCTGTTCGTGAACGGCATCCCGCTCGTCGTCCTGGAGGCGAAGAAGCCGCAGACGAGCAGCCTGATGACCGCCGCCGGGCAGATACTCCGCTACTCCGAGCAGGTGAAGGGCGACGTCCGGCTGGGAAACCAACGCCTCTTCCACACCGTCCAGCTCACCGCCGTCAGCAGTGGAGAGGACGCGAAACTCGGCACGGTCACCGCCCGCTACGAGCACTACGTGCCGTGGCGTGACCCGTATCCGCTGACACGGGAGGAACTGGGCGACCGCCTCGGTAAGAAACCCGAGGCGGTGAGCAAGCAGGAGATCCTCGCGGCCGTCCTGTTCGACAAGGCGCGGCTGCTGGACATCGTCCACAACTATGTGACGTTCCTGGTCACCGACGACGGCAAGACCATCAAGGCCGCGCCCCGCTACCAGCAGTTCCGGGCCGTGGACCGGGCCGTTCACCGGCTGCGCACCGGCAAAACCAAGCAGCAGGACGGGGAGCGGGACAGGCGCGGCGGGATCGTCTGGCACACGCAGGGGTCCGGCAAGAGCCTGACCATGACCTTCCTGGTCCGCAAACTCCGCGCGAGCGACGACCTCAAACACTTCAAGGTCGTCGTCGTCACCGACCGCACCCAGCTCCAAGACCAGCTCAGCGAGACCATGGAGCTGAGCGGCGAGACCGTGGACGTCGCGAAATCCACGGCGCGGGCGCGGAGCATTCTCGGCAAGCACGGGCCGGGCCTGGTGTTCGTGATGATCCAGAAGCAGCGGGACGACGCTTCATCCGAGCCGGGAATGTCCGTTGACGCCCCGCTCGGGGAGGTCAACGCGGACGAGTCGATCGTCGTCCTCGTGGACGAGGCGCACCGGTCGCACACCGCCTCCCTCGGCGCGAACCTCCAGATCGCCCTGCCGAACGCGGCCCGGATCGGGTTCACCGGGACACCGATCATGACGAAGAAGGGCCGGCGCAGGACGACCCTGGAACTGTTCGGCGAATTCATCGACATGTACCGGCTGAAGGACGCCGAAGAGGACGGTGTGATCGTCCCGATCCTGTACGAGGGGCTGAGCGTGCGGGGCGCCGTCCAGGACGGCCGCGACCTGGACGAGGTCGTGGACGAGATGTTCGACGAACTCTCCCCGGAGGACCGCGACCAGCTGCAACGCCGCTACGCCACCAAGGCGAAGGTGTCGGCCGCCGAAAGGCTCGTCGCCGCGAAGGCCAAGCACATGCTCCGCCATTACGTCGAACGCGTCCTCCCCGAAGGCTTCAAAGCCCAGGTCGTCGCGCTGGACCGGGTCACCACCGTCCAATACCGGGACGCCCTGATGGCCGCGCGGGACGAACTCGTCACCGAGGTCGAGGGCCTGCCCGCGCGCATCCTGGAAAAGCCGCTGGACGAGCTGAAACCGCGCCAGGCGTACCTCGTCGGCGCACACCGCCACCTCGACCTGCTGAAACGCATGGAGTTCGTCCCGGTCATCTCCGAAGGCGACTCCGAGCACGAAGCCGAACTCGCCGAATGGACCGCGAAGGCGAAGCAGAAGACCCGCGTCGGCGACTTCCTCAAGCCGTTCAGCGAATCGAACGTCGGCTTCGTCATCGTCAACGCGATGCTGCTCACCGGCTTCGACGCCCCCATCGAGCAGGTCATGTACCTGGACCGCCGGCTCAAAGAGCACGACCTGCTCCAGGCCGTGGCCCGCGTCAACCGGACCGCCGACGGCAAGGAGTACGGCTACGTCGTCGACTACCAAGGCCTCGCGCAGAACCTCGTGGAAGCGCTGAAGATCTACGCGCACGACTCCTTCGGCGAGGACGACTTCGCCGACGTCGAGGAGGCGCTGAAAGACGCCAAGGCCGAGCTGGCGAAGCTGGAGCCGCGCCGCAACCGGGTCCGGATGATGTTCCGCGACCCCGACGACGTGGAGAGCTGCGTCGAGGAACTCGCCGACCCGGAACTGCGGGACCGGTTCAACGCCGACTTCGCGCTGTTCGCCAAGACCTACAACGCCGTCCTGCCCGACCCGGCCGTGAAACCGTTCGAGGCCGACCTCAAACGCTTCACCGTCGTCAAGATCACCGCGACGCGGCGGTACCGGGTGGACGACGGCGAGTTCGACCCCGCCGCGTACGGCGGACGCATCCGGCACCTCATCGACGAGCACGTCACGTCCCTCGGCATCGAGCAGAAGCTCCCGCCGGTCGCGCTGACCGCGCCCGACTTCACCGAAAAAGTCGAGGCGATGCCCGGCGGGGCGCGGGCCAAGGCGTCCGAGATGGAACACGCCATCCGGCACCACATCACCGTCAACAAGGCCAAGGACCCCGCCTACTACCAGCAGTTCAGCGAACGCCTGGAAGAAATCCTCCAGGAACTCAGGGAGGACTGGGACCAGCAGGTCCTCGCGCTCGAAGGGCTCATCACCGAACTGAAGGACGACGCCCCCGACAACCCGCACGGCCTCGGCCCGGTGGAGGGCGCGCTGTTCCGCCTCCTCAGCCAGGAATGCGACGACGCCGACCGCATCCCCGACCTGTTGGACGCCGCCCAGGACGTCTACCACCGCGCCGCCGAGGTCGTTCACCGCAGGGACTTCTGGCACCCCAGCAAGGAGACCGACCGGGAGGAGTTCCGCAGCGAAATCTGCGGCATCCTCTTCGACCGGCGGCTCGCGACGGCGCAGGACGTGGAGAAGCTCGCCGGCCGGCTGTTCGAAGTGATCAAGGCGAACCGGGAGCGGATACCGCGGCCGTGACCCGGGCGGCGTGTCCCGTGAGCTGCGCCGACAGGGTGGCCTGGCATCCTGGGCCCGTGAGCGATTTCCCGGGGATGCTGCGCGTCGGCGAGCTCGACGTGGCGGTGGCGGTCAGCGAACGCCGCCGCACCGTCCGGCTCACCGTGGAACGGGACGCCTCCGTCACCGCCGTCGTTCCGCCGTCCACCACCCGCGACGAACTCGCCAAGATGGTCGAGTCCAAACGCGCCTGGCTGTACGGGAAACTCGCGCAGCGCCGCGAACTCGGCGAGCCGCACCCGGAGCGGAGCATCGTCTCCGGGGAAGGCTTCCTCTACCTCGGCCGCTCCTACCGGCTCAAGATCGTGGAGGCGGGGACGCCGGTGAAGCTCGTCCGGGGGCGGCTGCTGCTCGGCGAAGGCGGCGGCGCGCGGGACCTCGTCCGCTGGTACCGGCGGGTCGGTGAAGCGTGGCTGACCAAACGCATCGAGCCGTGGGCGTCCCGGATGGGCGCCGAAGTGACCGGGCTGCGGGTCATGCCGCTCGGCTACCGCTGGGGGTCCTGCTCGTCCAGCGGCCACCTCAACATCCACTGGGCGACCATGCAGCTCCCGCCCACCCTCATCGACTACGTCCTCGTCCACGAACTGGCGCATCTGGAACGCCCCGACCACGGTCCGGAGTTCTGGCGGATCGTCGACCGCGCCATGACCGGCTACGAGGAACGCCGGGAACGGCTCCGCCGGTTCGGCCCCCAACTGTGGCTTCCCGACGAAGGGCGCTGACCCCCGCGGTAAGGCGACCGGCCACTGCAAGACACTGAAGGCCGATGGCGGGCGCAGTACTCTCGGCCACGTGACCACACCGGCCCCCATCGTCCTCAACGACCGCTACACCCTCGACCGCGCGCCGCTCGGACGCGGCGGCATGGGAGAGGTGTGGGGCGGGCACGACACCGTGCTCGACCGGCGGGTTGCGGTGAAGCTCATCCGGCTGACGGACGTTCCCGACGACCTCGCCGAACTGGAGAAGCGGTTCCTGCGGGAGGCGCGCGTCATGGCCCGGCTCGGCCACCCCGGCGCCCCCGCGATCCACGATGCGGGCGTCGGCGAGGGCGCGTCCCAGACCCGGCGCATGTTCATCGTCATGGAGTACGTGGACGGCATCCGGCTGGACGACGTCATCGCCGAGACCGAGTCGCTGCCCCTTGGTTGGGTCGCGGCGGTCGGCGCGCAGGTCGCCGCGGTGCTGGCCGCCGCACACGGGAAAGGCGTGCTGCACCGCGACCTGAAGCCGAGCAACCTCATCCTGTGCCCGGACGGTGCGGTCAAGGTCATCGACTTCGGGCTGGCGCTCCTGCACGACCCGGAGGTCACCAGGCTGACCCGCAGCGGCGCGATCATCGGAACCGCCCTGTACATGCCGCCGGAGCAGGTCCGCTCCGAGACCGCCACCGGGCGCAGCGACCTGTACGCCCTGGGCTGCGTCCTGTACGAGATGATCACGGGTCGGCCGCCGTTCGTCGGGGACACCGAGTACGCCGTCCTGGAGCAGCAGGTCAACGCGCGTCCGATCCCGGTCGGGAAGCTCCGGCCGGACGTTCCGGGCGACCTGGCCGACCTGGTCGCCGAACTGCTCGCCAAGGACCCGGCGAAGCGACCCGAGGACGCCGCCGCCGTGTACCGCCGGCTCGTCCCGCACGTGTCGGGCGCGCACCCGCTGCCGCACATGGCCGACCAGGAGGTGACCCCGCTGCGGATGTACGCCGACGTCCTCACCCGTGTCCTGCACCGGCCCGGGGGCCGGGCGGAGAGCGGCGGGCCGCATGCGAGCACGGCGGAGATGAGCCGCGTGCGCCGGGAGGCGACGGCGCTGGCCCGGGACGGGCGGCACGCCGACGCGGCGCGTGTGCTGGAGGCGGTCGTCGAACCGGACGGCCGTCCCCTCGCCGTGGACGACCCCGAAGCCGTCAAGCTGCGGCTGCTCTACGCCAACGTGCTCGCCGGCGGCGGCGACCACGGCAGGGCCGCCGGGGTCTTCATGCGGCTCGGCGACGACCTCGCCGCACGGTTCGGGGTGGAGGACGAGCGGGTCGTCCAGTGCCGCCTCGGCGAAGCCGACTGCGACCGGGCGCGCGGCGACGACAGGCTCGCGTTGCGGCTGCTGCGGGGGCTGCTCGCAGAACAGCTCGACGTACGGCCGGCGGACGATCCCCGCGTCCTGGAGCTGCGGCGCCGCGTCGGGGAGCTGGAGGCCGAGGTCGGCGAGCACGCGGCGGCGCGGCGGACGCTGGCCGACCTGCATGACGACCTGAGCCGCGACGCCGGCCCGGACCACCCGTCGGCGATCCGGGTCAGGGACAGGCTGGAGCGACTCGGCCCCTGACCGTCCTCACCGCTCTCACGCCAAGGGGGGCGGGCGGTGGAGTAGAGGTGGATCAGGGCTTCGGTGGGGGCTGTCTTCGCGCTCGCCCACGGCGAGGTAGACGTCGATGGCCTCGCGGTCGGCGGTGGGGGCGCGGATGCCGTCCAAGAGGAGGTCTGGTGGGTTGCGACGGACGTTCTAGCGGTTGGCAGGGGAGCCGCAGCATTTGTTGTACTTGCGGCCTGAGTCGCACCAGCAGGGGTCGTTGCGTTCCGGGGGCCAGTCGAGGGTGGGGGCGCCTTCGCGGATGCGGTCCATAAGGTGGTCGGCGCGGGTCTGCTCCTTCTGTCGCGGTCGTGCTCCTTCGCGTACTTGAGGAGGCCGTCCGCCATCGTCGGGAGGATGCGCAGTCTGGACGTGCCGAGTTCGCCGAGAGAGGCCCGCCAGCCGCGTTCGACGTCGCGGAGGTAGCCGTACGCGTCGGTGGTGGCCGTGCCATGGACGAGGCCCCGGCGAAGGCGTGTTCGACGTCCGTGCGGACGAAGAACGAGCCCGCTTTCGGCTCGGGCGGCCCCGCGGCCTTTCTGAAGAGTCCGCTGATCTCGGCTTGCTCGTCCTCGGTGTGCAGGTCGAGTGTGTCGGGCGGGAGGCCGAGCGCCTGGCGGACGCGCTTTCGTCCCCGCGGCTCAGGCCGGACGAAAAGCTTGGCCTCGAGCGTGTAAGCGTCGATGCCGTCAGGGGGCCAGGTCGGTGAGGAGACCGGTGAGGACCTGCTCCTCCTCTACGCGGACGGCGCGGTCCTTCATCGCGGTGGCCAGGGACGGGTCCCAGGGGGTCGGCACGGGACGGCCCGTCAGGGGCGTGTCCGAGGTCGCCTTGAGGTAGGCGGGCGCGTCGTAGCGCCACGGGCGCCAGCCGATGCGGGCGTGGACGGCGGCGGCGATCGCGGCGCCGCCCCAGTCGAAGTCGCCGTGGTAGGCGAACTCCGCGCCGCCTTCGGTGAGGAGTTCCAGGAGGCGCCAGACCGCCGTTGACGGACGGCCGTTGCAGCATACGAGCGGCGGGCAGGCGGAACCCAGCGCGTCGGCCGCGGCGGCCACCACCACCGGGTTCTCGCAGACGCGGACGAGACCGGCCTTCAAGGCCGTGTGGCGGCGCAGTTGGCGGAGGGTGAGCGACACCGGTTCGCCCCGCATGGCGGCGAGCATGCGCCCCAAAGGGGTGTGCGCGTCGCCGGGCAGGCCCAGGCACAGGACGGTGGAGGAGAGTTCGTCCATGTGCACCCCCACGGACGCCCAGGTCTCACGGCGGGACTCGGCGCCGCCGTCCGCGCGGAACGGCAGGCCGGTGAGGGCCCGGGCCGACGAGAGGGCCAGGGTGGCGAGCGGGCCGTCGTCCAGCGCGTGGGCGTGCCCGCAGGTCTCGGCGGCGAACCGGCCGAGGGGCATGTCGGGGGACGGCAGGCGGCGCACCACGGCGGCGAGGCGGTGGAGCAGGTCCGCGGCTTCGGCGGGGCCGGACGTCAGCCGCCGGACGAGGCCGGTCGCGTCCAGCCAGGCGCGCCATTCGGCGAGTTCGGGGCGGGAGGCGAGGGTTTCGTCGAGCGGGGCGAAGGCCGAAGCCCACGCGGCGGCGATCGCTGCGTTCTCGCGGGTCAGGTCGCGGACGGGGCCGTCGAGGAGTTCGACGGCGGCGGCCAGGCCGTCCGGAGACGCGCCGCTGGCGCGCAGGACGCGGTCGACCTCGGGGAGCGGCACCGACAGCGACGTCCCGGTGCCGGCGCGGCGGCCGAGCAGCAGTTCGGCCGCGCGGCGTTCGGCCGGCGTGGCCCGCGCCAGAGTGACCTTGCCCGTGAGCGGAGAGCCGCGTTCCAGCCGGGAGCGGACGCGCTGCACGAGCCAGGCGGTGTCGGGCCCGCCGAGCAGGCGGCGGAGGCGGTCGGTGTCGGTCATTCGAAGATGTCCGCCTGCCCGGTCGCCGGTTCGGGGTCGGGCTCGTCGGCGCGGGTGCGTTCGCGGCCGTCCCAGCGCCATGGCGTCACCAGGACCGCGTCGATGCCGTCGCGGCGGGTCAGCTGGCAGATCGACAGGCCCGGCACCTGCGGGTAGCAGCCCCATTCGCGTTCGCTCGTCATGACCACGTCCATGTCGAAGGTGGCGAGCAGGCCCAGGCATTTGGCGCGTGAGTCGTCGTCCACGCCGGCGAACGCCTCGTCCAGGGCGACGAGACGGGGCGCGTAAGGGTTGCCGGCCGACTTGTAGTGCGCGGACGCGGCCGCGAAGAGCGGGACCGAGGCGGCCAGCACCCGTTCGCCGCCCGATGCGGGGCCGGTCGCGGGACGCCACTGCCCGTCCTGGAGCCGCTGGATCGTGAACGCGTGCCACGACCGGTAGTCCAGGGCGCGGGTGAGCTGCTCCGTCCAGCCGGCCGCCGGGTTGTCGGCGTGCTCGCGTGTGATCTGCTCCTGCAGGAACCGGCCGACGGCGGCGCGGTCGTCCACCGACCAGGCGTCGATGGTCTGGCGCAGCTTCTCCCGGACGCGGTCCAGGCCGTCGGGTGCGCCCTTCGCGGGCCTCCAGACGAGCCGCAGCCGCATCCCGGTCGACGTCGGGCGGGAGGCCAGCTCGGCGTTCATGTCCCGGACCTCGTCCTCGGCGGCGGCGATGAGCTCCTGGAGGGTGCCGGCGACCTCGTTCAGCAGGTGGTTCTCCAGGATCTCCCGCTCACGGGCCGACAGGAGGCGGGCGCGCTGCTCCGTCTCGGCGTCGAGGGCGTCCGCCAGCCCGGGAACGTCGCGGGTGCGGCCCTGGAACAGCACGTCCACGACCATGATCCCGCCGTAGACGGTGAGGCCGACCGAGTGCCCGTGCCGGGACATCGCGTCCGACAGCAGCTTGTGCTCTTCGGAGATCTTCCGCTGGACGCCCTCCCACGGGCCGTCGCCGTCGTCCACCTGGTCGAGTTCGGTGTTGACGGCGCGGGCCAGGAGGACGGCCGGGTTGGGCGCCCACTCCTCGGCCGGATCAGGTATGTCCAGTGCGGGCACGGCAACGGCGAGCAGGCCGGTCGCGGCGAACGCGCGGAACTCCGCCACCGCGCCGTCGCGGATCACGGCCGCTTCGGTGATCTGCTCGCGCAGCCGGTCGCGGGCCTCCCCGGCCTTGCCGCGTTCTGCGACCGCCGACCGCTCACGGTCGCGGGCCCGCGACTCGGCGCCCTCCCGGTCGGTGATGGCCCGCTTGACCTCCTCGAGCCGGCGGAACAGCTCGTCGACGGCGGCACCCGCCGTCTCGACCAGCGCCCGGTGCGCCTCGGCGGCGGCGTCGGCCTGCTCGCGCGCCTCCGCGGCCCGCTCCGCCGCCTCCGCCAGCCGTTCCCGGACGCGCGCCAGTTCTTCGGCCGCCTCCCGTGCCGCCTCCCGCGCCGCCAGCAGGGTCTGCGCGGCGGGCCACAGCTCGGCCAGTGCCATCCGGTAGCCGCCGACCGCCTCGCGCACCCGCGCCAGTTCCGGTTCGCCGCCGGGCAGGCCGACATCGGAGGCGAACTCGGCGGCCCGTTCCGCCGCCGCCGAGACCTCCTCGCGGCGCCGTGCCGCGGCCTCTTCCGCGCGTGTGCGCTCGCCGTCGAGCTCCCGCCGCCTGCGGTGCTCGCCGGCGAGCCGGACGTGGGCCTCGCGCAGCGCGGTGTCGCGGGGCACGGCCCGGTGTTCGGCGGTCAGCGTCTCCCGCCGCGCCGCCAGGCCGTCCAGCTCCGCGTCCAGCGCCGCGATCCGGGACCGGGTCTCGGTGAGGTCGGCGCGCAGCCGGGTGATCCGGGTGCGGCGGGCGGCCTCGCGGGCGCCCTCGCCGATGAAGTCGGCGCTGTCCTTGCGCCAGGAACCGCCGAGGACGCCGTTCGCCCACCGGCCGTCCACCGCGACCCACGTCCGCGTGCCCGGGCCGAGCCCCAGCCCCGCGAGGACGGCCCGCACCGCGTCGGCGGTGAGCGCGGCGGCCCCCGGGTCGGCGCGGTCGATCGCGGGGCGCAGCACCAGGGCGCACGAAGGCCCGTGCACGGCCTCCCCGGTCAGCAGGTAGGTGTCGTCCGCGCCGAGCAGCGCGCCGTCCGGCGTCACCCAGGCGTCGAGGATGCCGGACGCCTCCAGCGCGGCCTCCAGCCCGGCGCGGTGGTCGGCGGGCACGGTCTCGGCGAAGTCGACGACCTTCCACAGCGGCGCGCCCGGCCGCCCCTCCCGCGCGGCGGTGCGCGTGTGCGGGACGGGCGGGACGTCGTGCCCGCCCGCCTCCAGCCGCCCGATCTCCTCCAGCAGCGAGGTCTCGGCGGCGTGTTCGGCCCGCAGCCGGGATTCGGCGTCCGCGACCCGGCCGCCGAGCGCGGCCGTGGCCTCACGGGCGGCGTCGTCCACGGCGGTCGCCGCGGGATTGCGCCCGTCGGCGGTCTCCGCCCATTCCTCCAGCCCGGCCAGGACCGCGTCGGGGTCGTCCACCCGGATCTCGGTCAGCCCGGCCAGGTAGGTGACGTAGGCGTCCCGCAGGTCCGCCGCACCCGTCCGCGTCTCCGTTTCCGCCGCGGAGATCCGCTCGGCCGCGGCCTGCAGTTCGCCGACCAGGCGTTCCGCCTCGGCGGTTGCGGTCTCCAGCCGGGTCCGCGCGGCGGTGACCGCCGCCAGCAGCCGGTCGAGTTCGGCAAGGGCGCGGGACCGGTCGTCGGCCAGCGCGCCGGTCGCGCGGCGCGCGTCGGTCAGACCGTCCTCCCAGCCGTCCATGGCGGCCGCGTGCGCCGGACCGCATCCGGCGGCCGCCGCCAGCGTCACCGCACGGTCTCGGACGGCGCCGAAGCCCGACTCGGCCTCGTCCGCGCGCGACCGCGTCTTCTCCGCCCTGGCCTGCTTGCGCGCCGCCTCGCCGGACAGATCGTCGCGGTCGCGTTCCTGCGTTTTCGCGTGCGCGTCGCGGCGGCGGGCCTCCTCGCCCATCTGATCGATGCGTTCGGCGTCGCGCATCTCCGGGCTGGTCTCCAGGGCCCGCCGGCGCGCCTCCAGCCGGGTCTTCTCCGCGGCCAGCCCGTCCAGCAGCCCCGCCACCTCGGCCAACTCGGCCTCGGCCGCGGCGAACCGCGTCTCCGCCTCGCCGAGATCCCGGTTGAGGTGCTCGTACCTGCTCTGCGTGAGGCGCGGACCGGCGGCCCTCCGCTTCGCGGCGATCCGGGCATACCGCGTGTAGTGCCTGAGGAAGCCGGTCGCCGCCTTGTGCGCCTCCTCCAGGGCGCGCAGCGCGTCCCGCTCCTCGTCCAGGCCCCGGAACGCCTCCGCCACCGTCGTGATCAGCGCGGGGCTGAGCGGCGGCAGCGCCTCCGTCAGCGCCCGCGACAGCAGCCGCTCGTCCGGCTTCTTCGACAGCTGCGGCTGCCGGAGCTGGATCAGCAGGTTGACCAGCGCCTCGTACCGGTGCTCGCCCAGCCCGAACAGCGCGTCGTCCACGGCCCGCCGGTAGTCCGACGCGCGGTCGTAGACGATGCCGCGGCCGTCGACCGCCTCGCGGAGCTTCTCCCGCGTCAGCGACACGCGGGTCTCCGAGACGAGGGAGAGATCGGCGCCGACCCGCTGCGGGGTGACGAAGAACCAGTGCCGGACGATGCCGCGGTCCTTCACCGCCTTCAGCCCGCAGCCGAGCGTCCGGTACTCCGGCGTCCCGTCCGGGTGGAGGCGGCCGAACTCCAGCCACGTGTAGCCGAGCCGCTCCGGATGCGGATGCTTCCCGCCGAGCAGCAGGTTCCACTCCATCCGCTTCTGCCGGTCGCCGTCCGGTTCGACCCGGTGCGGGGACAGCTCGCCGTCCAGCAGGAACGGCAACGTCAGCGCCAGCACCTTCGACTTGCCGGTGCCGTTGTTGCCGCGCAGCAGCAGCCGCCCGTCATGGAACCGGAACTCCTCGACGTCGTAGTAGAACATGTCGACCAGCCCGGCGCGCAGCGGCTTCCAGCGCTCGGACGTCGGCAGCGGCATGCCGCTCATCCCGCGGCCCTCCTCGTGCTCCCCGTGGGGGGACGACCCCCCACGGCTCCCGGCTCACGGACGGTCGGTTCCTCGACGGCATAGCGCGCGATCGCCGGACGCGCCCGGACCAGCCCGCCCGGCAGCACCTCCACCAGCCGCAGCGCCGCCAGCTTCCCGAGCGCGATGTCCAGCAGCTCCTCCTCCGCGCCCGGCTCGGTCACGCCCTTGCGCCAGAACGACTTGTGCCGCCCCGCCGCGTCCCGGACGAACGCCTCCAGCTCGTCCCGCCGGGCCTCCCCGCGTCCCGCCAGGTGCTCGGCGACCAGCAGCGTCACGTGCCCGTCGGTGCGCTGCTCCGGCATCCGCACGTCGGTCAGCTCGTCGTCCGGATCGACCATGGCGATGCCCTCCGCCCGCAGTTCGGGCACGAGACCGGCCGCCTCCTCGATCCGGCGGGTGATCGCGACGCGCTGGGAGACGAGGTAGCCGCGCTCCGCGTCGTCCAGGTCGTCGTAGTACACCACCGGGTCCTCCAGCAGCCGCCGCGTGAGGCGGCGCCGCAGCGCCCGGTTCCGCAGCTCGTCGGTGTCCGGGACGGGCTCGTCGGTCAACTCGGCGAGCCGCTCCTCGAAGTCCTCGGCGGCGACCGTGGACGGCCCCCGCACGCCGGCCGGCAGTGACGCGAGGACGACCCGGCGCACGTCGTACAGGACGTCCCCGGACGCCGACAGGTACGACTCCTCGTCGCCGGAGACCCGGCGCAGCACGCCCCAGCCGAGCAGCAGCCGCACCACCGCGACCAGGTCGGCGCGCTCCGCCCGGCTCTCCAGGGTGAACGGGAACGCCAGGTCGGGCTCGGCGGCGGCGTTCAGCACCTCCTCGGCGAGCCGGCCCAGCGTCGTCTGCGCGTCGGCGCGCTCCAGCACGGCCAGCGCCAGGCACAGCACCACATAGCGGCGCCGGCCGAACGCCTCCCCGGCCCTCCCGCGCGCCGGATGCGTCCCGTCGTCCAGGGTCGGCGCCGTCTTGAACAGGCGGGCGGTCTCGGCGTCCACATGCAGGCGCCAGCCCGTCTCCCGGCTCAGCCAGTCCCGCAGCTCCGCCTGGTACCGGCGGACGAGGACGAGATCCTCCGGATCGGACTCGAGCGTCAGCAGCGGCCGCTTCAGCAGCGCCCGCAGCGCCGACCGCGGCCCCGCGAGGTCGTCGATCACGCCCGGCCCCCGCTCACGTCGGTGATCTCGATGATGTGCTGGGGGCCGGTGAGCACACCGTCCTCGGTGGCGATCCGGACCTCGCCGCCATCGGGAACGAGCGACAGCCGCACCTCCATCGACCCGTCCCCGGTGATCGCCTTCACCTCGTTGTCGCCCGGCGACCGCGCCGCCAGTGCGTCCCCGAGCAGCGCCAGGAACAGCCGGAACGCCCGCGGGTCGAGCACGCCCAGTCCGGACAGCGGCACCGGGCCGGCGGTGCACAGCCGCGCCCGCGCCGCCGCCGTCTCGGCCGCCTCCCGGTCGGCGCGCTCGCGCAGCAGCCGGCGCAGCTCCGACCGGTCCTGAACGCGGTTGGGCTTGCCCCGGCGCTCGTACGAGCCGGTCCGGCGCAACTGCGGCGAGATCCGCACCGGCGGGGCGTCCGACCACGGCAGCCCCTGCGGGGACTCCTCCTCCCACGCCGCCACGGTCGCGGCGGTGACGGTCAGGTGGCGGGCGGACGTCAGCCCGAACGCCGCCCTCCACAGCCGGTGCCGCGCCTCCTCGTCCGGCGCGTCGGCGAACCAGCGGGCCAGCGTCCGGAAATCGGCGGACCGGTCCGACCGGCCCGAGCGGCGCTCGTTCAGCAGCCCCACCGTGTCGATCAGCTGCTTGATCGCCGTCACGGCCGACTGCCGCAGCAGCCGCGCCTGCGACGGGCGGGCCGTCCCGCCGGACACGAACCAGTCGCGCAGGCCCCGCCACCGGTTGCGCCACGACTCCAGCGCCGCGGCCTCCGCGCGGCCGAACGCCTCGGCGGCGTCCGCGCCCTCCGGCACCGCGTCGGACGCCTCCCGCCGCGCCGCCAGCGTCAGCAGCCGCTCATGCCCGCGCGACTCCACATCGTCCAGCAGCGCCGCGATCCGGGCGCCCGAGTTGGCGAGATCGGCGATGAACCGGTTGATGTAGTCGATGAGACGTTCCTTGTAGGCGATGAAGCCGTCGACGTCTCCGTCGGAGAAGTCGATCGCCCGGCGCAGCGACGCCATGAACGCCTGCGCGTTGTCGGCCAGCGAGGAGAACCGCTCGGCCAGCGCCAGCAGCAGCAGGTGGACCTTGGCCGGGTCGGGGTCGGGCTCGTCCGCGAGGGCCGCCAGGCCCGCGAGCCGGTCGGCGATGTCGGTGAGGGCCACGGACTGGAGCACGCCGCGGCGGCCGATCGCGTCCTCGTAGAACGCGATGGCCTGCTCGGCGGCGTGCCCGGCCGCGGTGAGCTGGAACAGGAACCGCTTGCGGTGGAAGTCCTCCACGGTGGTGACGCGGCCGGTGTCGGCGTCGGCCCGCAGGTTGCCCCACTCGACGAGCTTGCCGAGCGCCTGCGCCAGTTGCTCATCGCTTTCGAGGCGCAGCTCGGCCGCCACGTCCTCGGGGCGCAGATGGACGATGAACCGCTCCTTGGCGCGCGCGAACGCCAGCAGCACCTCCCGGTAGAGGGACGCGTTCGGCACGCTCAGATGGGCGAATGGCTGTGGTCCGTCCGGCCCCGAGTCCAGATCAATCACCACCTCATTGTGGGGGCCCCGCGAGGGGAGGCGCGCCGACTTGCGGACGCCCGTCCAGCTCCGGTCGGTCGAAGCCCCTCGGAAGTCAGCTGCACTGAGCCGCCCAAGGCTGCGCTCGCCCTTGCGAGACCCGGGACACCGCGAGTGCGCCGGGATGCGGGCGGCCTCTGGTGTACTAGGTCACGTACTCGGGAGGCGGTTCATGGTCAGCGATAACACCGACAGGCTGGCGGTGCTCATCGACGCCGACAACGCGCAGCCCAGCATCGTCGAAGCGCTGCTGGCGGAGGTCGCGAAGTACGGCACCGCCCACGTCAAGCGCGCCTACGGCGACTGGACCGGCACGAGCCTGCGGGGCTGGAAGGAGCATCTGCTCGACCAGTCGATCCAGCCCATCCAGCAGTTCGCCTACACCACCGGCAAGAACGCCACCGACGCGGCGATGGTCATCGACGCGATGGACCTGCTGTACTCCGACCGCTTCGACGGGTTCTGCATCGTCTCCAGCGACAGCGACTTCACCCGCCTGGCCGCGCGGATCCGCGAGTCCGGCCTGACCGTGTACGGGTTCGGTGAACGCAAGACGCCCAAGCCGTTCGTGGCGGCCTGCGACAAGTTCATCTACATCGAGAACCTCACCTACGACCAGGGCGCGGCCGCACCCGCGGCGACGCTCAAGCCCGCGCCCCCGACGTCGGCCGCGAAGCTCAAGCAGGACGCCGCACTCGTCAACCTCCTCCGCAACGCGGTGGAGGCGGCCTCCGACGAGGACGGCTGGGCTCCGCTGGCGTCCGTCGGCCACATCATCACCAAGCAGCGCCCCGAGTTCGACTCCCGCAACTACGGCTACGCCAAGCTCAGCGACCTGATCGCCGCGACGACGCTGTTCGTCATGGACCGCCGCAGCCCCGGCGACGGAAAGCCCCCGATCATCTACGTCCGCGACAAACGCCACCACGACAAGAAACCGACCGCGTAGCACCCGCTCGAAAGACGCCGATGCCGTTGGCGACGGCGCGCTCTCCGCCGTCCGCCGGGGTGTTGCGGACGGTCACCGATGCGGCGCCGGGGTCTCGGGTGACCAAGGTCGAGGAGCCGCCGCCGTCGAGGTTCACCGCGTCGTCGGCGCCCAGCTCGTCCAGCAGATCCGCCAGCTCGGCGAGGGTCAGGCCGCCGCTCCGCTCCGACCGGCCGTCCACCACGACGAGGAACAGGTGCCGCCCCCCGCGGCTCACCCCGGCCGCGGTGCGCGGTGCCGGTCCCTTGGGGCTCACGTCCAGCGGATCGCCGTCCCGCAGGATCGGGATTCCGCCCACCGCGAACCGGAAGCGGACGGACCCGGCGAAGCGGTAGGAGACCCGCACCCGGTCGCCGGGCCGCAGCCGGCGCAGCGCGTCGGCGCCCTCCTCTCTCCCGACCAGCACGGTCGTGCCCGCCGGGATCGCGCCCGCGCCCACCGCCTCGGACACGCCCGCGACCACGCCCCGCCGGACGGTCACCTCGGCCGTGTTCGTGCTGCACGGTGCGCTGCGCACCTTGTCCGTCCCGCACACCGCGCGCCGCCGCGACACCGCGCCCCACCGCGAATCGAACGCCCCAACGCCGCCGACCCGGATCGCGTACTGGTTGAGCCCGCGCAGCGCGATGGACCTCTTCCCAGACCGGACGACCCCGGCCAGCCGCAACCGCGCCACATGCCCGCGCCGATCGGCCCCTACCCCGATGACGCTCTCACCGGACGCACCGGGCGGCAGCGCGGGCCCGAACCGCTGCCCATCCGGCACCGCCCCCTTGAGCGGACGCCCTCCGACCACCTCCGCACCGGACGACGCCCCCGTCGGCGCAACCCCGTCATGCGTCTCGCTGGCGTTGAAGAAGTCACCGTTCACGCCCGCCACCGCCCCCTGCGCGTCCGCCATCTCCGACACCGTCCGGCGCGCGGCGACCACGGGCGGCCGCAACAGACCCACGAAGACCTTCGGGCTGCGCAGATCGACGTCCACCAGATCACCCGACACCCGCCCACGGCCCCCGAACGTCTCGAACGTCCGAAACCTCACCCCAGGCGCGATCCGCTCAGAGGAGGTGAACCGCACCTCCCCGCCCCCGGCGAAGGACGGCAGCCCCCACCCCCGCACATCCGTCCGCCCCCCGCCCCCGGCCTTGTCCGCCCCAGCCCCGTCCATTCCCGGCGGTGCCGCCGTCGCCGCGACCGCCGGCGCCGCGACCGCCGGCACGTGCCCGGCCAGAACCATCCCCGCAACGACCACCCCGGCCGCGACCCATCGCATCCGACGCCCTCTCAGCGACCCCCGACCCGCTGATCATGACGCGCCTCCACCCCCACACGTTGACTTGCGGCGTGTTGCCCAAAGAGCGCCCCGATAAGGGCAACACGCCGCAAGTCAACGGGAACGGGCTCGTCTTGTGGCAAGCCGCTTGCGTATGAGCCGGGGGAGGAGTCACTCCGTCCCAGCCGGCTCGCGGCTTGCCCGCGCGGTCGCGGGTTCGGCTCTGGCCGTGTCGCCGCCTCGCGCGAATCCCTGCACAACGCGACAGAGGCGCCGCACATGCGACGCCTCTGTACGCGGTAGGCCGGGCGGGGGCGCGACAGAGGCACTGCGCATGCGGCGCCTCTGTGAGCGGCGGGTTGGGTGGGCCTTGCCCCTACCCGGTCTTACGACCTCACCCGGTCATATGAATGAGCTGAATGAGCACCACCATGACGTTAGGCGTCACGGTGAGCACCAGAGCGGCGGTTAGAACCTTGTGCAAGAGACGGGTCACGAAGAATCCCATTCGCTAGCATCCACCAACCCGGTACGTCCGGGTTTCTAGGGAGAGAGCGTACTAAGCCTGGATGATCCTGGGTGGCAACTTTGGTGACTCTCGTACCCGCCTACCCGAGATGCCGCATTGCGAGCGAGGAGAAGAGATGGCGCCTCGGCTCGGTGGGGTGCACGTGCGGCAGGGTGGTGCGGATTAGAACATGTTTCTTGCATGATGTTCGGCGCTGGGCGGCGAGGTGTTCGAGGCAAGCACCCGGCAGAGAATGGAATGAGTTCTAGCCTGGGTCAGGTGCCGGAGGCGCGGTCGAGGGACTGGAGCCGGGCTCGCAGGTCCTGCGCCTCGGGCAGGTTCAGCGCGGTGAAGAGGTGCAGCGCCTCCTCCCAGGGGCGGCGGGCGGCTTCGCTGCCCTGGACGTGGAGGAGGGCCGTGCCCAGGCTCGCCAAGGCTCTCGCCTTCTCGTCCGGGACGCCTATGTCGGTGGATAGAGCGTAAGCCTGCCGGAGGTGCTCGGCGGCGGCCGGATAGCGGCCGGAGGAGGTGAGCACTTCGCCTAGGTGGCGGAGGGCAACGGTCTCTTCGTAACGCTCCTTGATCGAGCGTGAAATGGCTACAGCTCGTTCGTGATGAATTAAAGCATCACCGTAGCGGCCAATGCTATGTAAAGTGGCGCCGATACCGATGAGGGTGTCGACCTGTGTTCTCCGATCGCCCAATTCCATCGCTATCGCGAGGGCCGCGCGGTAATTGGCCAGGGCCGTTTCGTAGGCTCCGGTGCGGCGGTGGACGTTGGCCGCGTTGATGAGCACGATGGCCTCATGCTGGCGGCTCAGCTCGGCGGCGCCGGCGGTCTGCGCGTAGTACTCGGCGGCGCGGTCGACGTCGCCCATGCGGATCATCAGGTCGCCCATGTTGTTGAGCGCCATCGTCCGCAGGCGCGGGGCGTCGATCTCGGTGAGGATCGCGAGGGCCTTGAAGCGGAGCCGTTCGGCCTCGCGGTAGTCGCCGGTGAACTCCAGGATGATCGCGTTGCGATCGAGGTTCTCCGCTTCTCCATGCCGGTCGCCGAGGGCGCCGTGGATTTCCACCGCCGCCCGGCAGTGGGCCAATGCCTCGGGGAAGCGGGATAGATGCCAGTGGATGAGGCTAATGCGGCCGAGAATATGCGCCTCTCCACGGCGGTCACCGGTTGAACGGTAGATTTGCAGCGCCTTTTCCGCATTTTCCATCGCGCTGTCGTAGTCGCCGACGCGGAAACGGATGTGGCTCAGGTCGGTCAGGGCGCGGGCGGTGCCCGGACGGTCGTTCAGGCGCCGGAGCGCCTCGACGGCCCTGGTGTGCAGGTGTGCGGCGGTGTCCCAGTGGCCGCGCGACTCCAGATGCCCGGCGAGCACGCGGGAGAAGCCGGCGACGTGCGTCGCCGAGCCGATGCGGTCGGCTTCGGCGGCGGCGTTCAGGAGGCAGGCGTGCTCGGCGGCGAACCATTCCGCCGCGTCCGCCTCGTCCGCGAGGGGCGGCGCGGAGTGCGGCCGGCCGGTCGGCTCTTGGTGCGGGAACAGCAGGTGGTTCGCGTGGCCGGCCGCCGC
This sequence comes from Spirillospora sp. NPDC127506, assembly GCF_040302145.1. NCBI lineage: Bacteria > Bacillati > Actinomycetota > Actinomycetes > Streptosporangiales > Thermomonosporaceae > Spirillospora > Spirillospora sp. NPDC127506. The sequence goes on from NZ_JBEORG010000001.1 coordinate 490,628, forward strand.
GAGGTAGAAGTCCAGGAACCGGTGGACGGTCCGGCGGCGGTCCTCGTCGGCGTCGGTCCGGCGGGCCACGCGGCGCGCGTAGTCCTGCACGAGGTCGTGGAAGCGGTATCGGCCGCGGGCGGGCTCGGTGATCAGGTGGCGGTCGAGCAGCTCCTCGAGGATCCGCTCGGCCTCCCGGAGCGGGCACGCCAGTGCCGCGGCGGCGGCGTCGGCGGTCAGGTCGGGGCCGGGGTGCAGGCCGAACGCACGGAACGCGTCCCGCAGCGGCGGTGCGAGACCGCGGTAGGACACCTCGAACACGGCGGCTATCCCGCGGTCCTCGTCGCGCAGTTCGTCCAGCCGCATGTCGTCGGCGGACAGCCGGTCCAGCAGGTCGCGGACGTCCCACGCGCGGCGGTGGCGCAGCCGGCTCGCCGCCATGCTCACCGCCAGCGGCAGCCGCCCGCAGCGCTCCACGACCGCGGCGACGTCGGCGCCGGCCTTGGCGCGCCCGGGGCCCGCGATACCGGTGAACAGCGCCGTCGCGTCCTGGAGGGACAGGGTCTCCAGCGACAGCGGCCAGGCGTCGTGCAGCCCGGTCAGCCGGCGGCGGCTCGTCACGATCACCAGGCAGCCGGCGGATCCGGGGAGCAGCGGCCTCACCTGGTCGTGCCCGGCCACGTCGTCCAGGACGAGGATCGCGCGGCTGCCCGCCAGCTCGGACCGCCACAGCGCGGCGCGCTCGTCAAGTGCCCGCGGCACCCGGGTCACCGGGACGCCGATCATGCGGAGCAGCGTGTGCAGGGCGTCCGCCGGATCGACGGGCTCCTGCCGGGCGTCGTTCGCGTGCAGGTCGAGGTACATGGTCCCGTCGGGATAGTGCTCGGCGAGCCGGTGCGCCAACTGGACGGCGAGCGCCGACTTGCCCACCCCGGCCATGCCGTCGATCGCTATGACGGGCATCGCGGCGCCTGCGGGCGGACCGGCGATGCCGGGCACCGTGTCCAGGAGCTGCCGCATCTCGTCGTCGCGTCCGACGAAGACCCGCGCGCGGTGCGGCAGCGTGTGCGGGCGCCGGTCCAGGCTCAGCTGGGTGCCGGGGACGCGCAGCAGGTCCGGGTCGCCCCGCAGGATCTGCTGCTGGAGCCGCCGCAGCCCGGGGCCGGGGTCCGTGCCGAGTTCCGCCGCGAAAAGGTCGTGCGCGCGCCGGTAGACCTCCAGTGCCTCGGCCTGCCGCCCGCAGCGGTAGAGCGCCTTCATGAGCCGTTCGACGGGCCGCTCGTCCAGCGGATGGCGCTCGGTCAGATCCGATAACTCGCGGAGGACGTCGGCGTGGTTGCCGTGCTTCAACTCCAGATCGATGCGCGCGAACGCGGCGGACAGCAACTCCTGCTCCAAATTGTGCCGGGTGCGTTCGGCCCAGCCGCCGGACAGGTCGGCGAGCGGTTCGGCCCGGCACAACTCCGCGGCTTGGCGGTGGTGATCGAGGGCGTATTCGTCGTCGCCGCTCTCGGCGATCGCGCGGGCCTGGTCGCGCAGCCGCCGGAACCGGTAGAGGTCGACGGAGTCATCGTCGACGTCGAGCAGATAGGACCCCTGCCTGGAGATCAGTGTGGCGCCTTCCGCGTCCTCCAGCCTGTGGCGCAGCCGCGTCATGTAGACCTGCAGGCCCTGCCGGGCCTTGGCCGGCGGGTCGCGGTCCCATACCCGGCGGATGATGGTCTCGGTGGGCACCGGCTGCCGGACGCTGAGGAGCAGCACGGCCAGCACGCAGCGTTCCTTGGGCGTTCCGAGGTCGCGCCGCCGGCCGTTCACCCACAACTCGACGGCGCCCAAGATGCGGAACTCCACCGGTTCCCCTTTGTGGAAATCTCCTCCTGAGCCGATTTTGGCATCGTGTGCACCGAATGGCCAGGGCGGAGCCGCGTTCCCCGGGACTTCCCGGAGCTCCCACTACTCACCGAGTCAGGATGATTGCAAGTTTTCGTCAAGTTCCTCGGCGGACACTCGATTCCGGAGGGCGGGTCTTTTCGGTCCGCGACGGAGGGACGGATGTTCGCATCCGAGGACGAAGGGGGTTCGTTGACGGCAATGACCGGCTTCGAATGGCGTCGGGCCCTGACCGGGTTCGACCCCGGCTGGTGGGGACGGCTGGGGGACCGGCGCACCGTGCTGGTTGTCGTGGGCTCGCCCGTACGGGGCCAGCCCGCACTGGACGTGGCGCGGCTCGCGGGCACCGACCCGCGGCTGCGCGTGCTCTTCGCGGCGGCCCCCGGGCCGTCCTCGGCAGCTGTGGAGGTGATGCTCAAGGACGCGGGCGCCGCACCGCTGTCCTTGTCCGAACTCGCGGGCGGCGATGTGGGCCTGGTCGTCACCGCGCACCGGGTTCCCGAGGGCCCGCCGGCCGCGCCGCTCATCGCGCTGCCCGGGACGATCACCGCTGAGGTGGCGCACCGGCCCGCGCCGACCGTCTTCACCTACGCCCACCACCTGGACCGCCCCCCGGACGCCCGGGACGGCCACGTGGTCGGCGACTCTGATCATGATCGCTTGGTGGCGAGCCTGCCGCTGCGCGACTTCTACCGGCGCGCGCTGGGCGTCGGCGGGCGGCGCGGGCTCGTCGTGGTCGCGCTGCCCGCGGCCGGCGGCGCCGGGGTGTGCGCGTGCCGCCGGTCGCCGGACGTCGTGGGCCGCCTGCTCGCCGAGCTGCCGTCCGACCGCTACCTCGTGCTCGGCGTCCCCGACCCGCGCGGCGACCGGTGCCCGGAGAGGCTCGCGGTCCACCTGCGGGCGGGGCTGAGCCTGATGCCGCCGGAGGCGGACTGGCGGGCCGCGCTCGCCGCCGCCGACTGGATCCTCGGGCCGCCGGGGCCCGTCACGCGCTACGGGACGATCACCGGCGTCCCGGTGCTCATCACGGGACCGCCGCCGGGGGACGCGCTGCGCCTGCTCGCGGTGCGGTTCGCGGCGCACCGGCCCGTCCGCCCGCAGCTGGCCGAGGCGGCGGCGCGGTGGCGGCCGGAGCGGGTCCGGCCCGTCCTCGGGCGGATCACGTCCGAGCCGGGGCGGTTCGACCGCAACATCCGCAGCCTGATGTACGGGCTGCTCCGGCTGCCGCAGCCCGCCACGATCCCCGTGGCCGATCCGGTCTCGCCGCCGTTCCGCATCGGCCGCCGGCCGGCCGGCCGCGTCCTGCAGGGAGGCTGAGATGATCTTCTCGGCCGACTCCTGGGTGCCGGGCCCGTTCGGGCTGGACGCTCTGCGCGGCGCGACCGTGCCGGCGCGCCGGGCGGTCCTGGCCGTCGCGCACCATCTGACCGCCGCGACGCGGCTCGCCGACGTCATCCCGCTGCTGGAGTCCGACCGGCGCGTCGCCGTCGCCTACACGGCCCCGCCGGCGTCGGTGTTCACCGGCGGGCTGGAGGAGCATCTGCGGAGCCTCGGCGGGCTCGTGCTGCCGTGGCGGCAGTCCGTGTCGACCAAGTGGGACCTCATCGTCGCGGCGAGCAACGGGATGCTGGAGAACCTGCACGGCCCGGTCATGACCGTGCTGCACGGCGCGGGTCCGGGGAAGCTGCTGGCCCGCCTCCGCGGCGACGGCCCGGCCGCCGCACGTCCCGTCACCGGGCTGATCAGGGAGCGGCTCGTCGTCGCCGGGAGGGTCGTGCCGTCGTCGATCGTCCTGGCGCACGACCGGCACCTGGAGATGCTCGAACGCGAGTGCCCGGAGGCGCGTCCGGTGGCGTTCGCCGCAGGCGACCCTTGCCTGGACAGGCTGCTCGCGAGCCTGCCCTACCGGAGGACGTACCGCCGCGCGCTCGGGGTGCGGCCCGGTCAGCGGCTCCTCTTCGTCAGCTCGACCTGGAACGGGGACTCGCTGCTCGGCCGCCACTTCGACCTGCTGCTGCGCCTCGCCGCCGAGCTGCCGCGCGAGCGGTACAAGATCGTGGCCGCGCTGCACCCGCACGTCTGGGCCTACCACGGCCGGCGCCAGGTGCTCGCCTGGCACACCGACTGCCTGCGGCTCGGCGTGCGGCTGTTCCCGCCCGAGGAGGGGTGGCGCGCCGGGCTGGTCGCGGCCGACGTGCTGATCGGCGACCACGGGTCCGTCACCTGCTACGGCGCCGCGATCGGGGTGCCGGTGCTGCTGGGGGCCTTCCCGGAGGACGCCGTGGCCCCCGGAACCCATGTCGCGCGGCTCGGCGCGCTCGCCCCGCGGCTCGACACGGACCGGCCGCTCGCGCCGCAGGTGGAGGAGGCCGCGCACGCGTTCACCGGGCGGGTCCATGCCGCGATCCGCGGCGACATCACCTCCCGGCCGGGGCAGGCGGCCCGCCTCATCCGCGAGGAGATGTACCGGCTGCTGCGGCTGCCCGACCGGGACCGCCCGCCGGACGTCGAGCCGGTCCCGCTCCCGGCGTCCTGCGGCCTGCGGGCGGCGTGATGGTCGCGCTCGTGCGGGTCTGGGACGGCCTGCCGGGAGCGGAGCGGGTCCTCGTCGGCGGGCGGGCGCTGACGCTTCGGCGCTCGCCCGCCGGCTCCGGCCCGCCGCCGTGCGACGAGCACCTCGTTGCCGGGCCGGACGAGGCGTCGCGGGCCTGGCTGGCGTGCGCGGACGTGATCGTCGGCGGCGCCGGGGACCCCGCCCGGCTCCTGGCGGCCCATCCGGGGTGCCTCGTCGCGGTGACCGTCAACGAGCGGGGCTGCCTGGTCGCTGCGCGCGGCCTGGACGCACGGCTCGACCCCGTCCTCGGCGGGACGTGCCCCCCGGCCGACGCGGCCCTGTACGCGTCCGCCCTGCATGCCTGGCTCGTGTCGGGCGGGCGTCCGGTGGGCACGCTCGCCCGGCTCACCCTCGTCCGCGGGAACACGGTCACGGTGGTCAGGGTGCGGCATCACCCGGCGACGCGCCCGGCGGCTCGCCCGGCGGCTCGCCCGGCGGCTCGCCCGGCGGCGCGCCCGGCAGCTCGGCGAGCCGCTCGCTGACCTGCGCGGCCTGCGGCGAGCCGAGATCGGCGTAGAGGGCGAGCGCCTGCTCCAGCAGCGGGCGCTCGGCCGCCGGGTCGCCCCGCCGCTCGGCGATCCGGGCCAGCTCGCGCAGCGCGCCCGCCGCCACGTGCGGCGCGTCCGTCTCCCGCGCGACGGCCAGCGACTCGCGGAGGGCGGCGGCGGCCTCGTCCAGGCGCCCGGCGCGCAGCCGGGCCTCGCCGAGGCAGGTGAGCGTCCGCGCGTGGTGGTACGGCTCGTCCCGCCGCGGGAACTGCTCCAGCACGCCGGCCAGCGTCGCGTCGGCCTCGTCGTGCCGCCCCGCCATGCTGAGCGCCTCGCCGATATGCCGGTCCATCAGCGCGATCCCGCGCGGACGCCCCAGGCTCACGTGGACGTCCCGCGCCAGGGCGAACAGCTCGACGGCACGGGACGGGGCGCCGGTGGCGAGCGCCGCGACGCCGAGTCCCTCCAGCGCCGACGCCTCGCCGAGCCGGTGGCCGGACTCCCGCTCCAGGGCCAGCGCGGTCTCGTAGTGGCCGGTCGCCGCGCCGAAGTCCTGGAGGTTGAGGTGGGCGACCCCGAGCCCTTCCAGCATCCGCGCCTCGGCGCGCGGGTCGCCGCAGGACCCGGCGGCGGCGCGGCCCAGCTCGTACATCCGGATCCACGACGCGTAGTGCTTGCGCTGCAGGAACAGCGGCCACATCGCCTCGGCGAGCTGCCAGGCGACGGCGTGCAGCCCGGTGGCGTGCGCCTCCCGCGCCACCGCCGCCAGGTTCGGGCGCTCCCGGTCGAGCCACTCCAGCGCCGCTCCGCGGGACGGGAACCGGTCGTCCGGCGGGGCCGCGTACCGTTCGCCGAGATGCCAGCGCCCCGGCATGAGGGTGAGGTCGGCGGCCACGGCGGTCGCCAGGTACCAGCCGGCGAGCCGCTCGAACGCGGCCCCGCGCTCCGGTTCCGCCGCGCGGGACGCGTCCCGCGCGTGCAGGCGGACGAGGTCGTGGAAGTGGTACCGGTCGCCGGGGCCTTCGAGCAGCAGGCTGGCGTCCACGAGGCCGTCCAGGACGCGCGCGGCGTGCTCCTCGTCCGTCCCGATGAGGGCCGCCGCCGCGGCGACGCCGAGATCGGGCCCCGGGTGGACGCCGAGCAGCCGGTAGGCCGCCGCCTCCTCTTCGCCGAGCGCCTGGTAGGAGGTGTTGAAGACGGCGCTCACCGAGATGTCGCCCTCGCCGGTGCGCAGCGCGGAGAGCCGCCGCGCCTCGTCGCCGAGTTCGGCGACCGCGCGGGCGATCGGCCAGCGCCGCCGTGCCGCGAGCCGGGCGCCGGACGCGCAGACCGCCAGCGGCAGGGTGCCGCACAGCTCGACGAGCGAGCGGGCGTGGTCGCGTTCCGCGCCGATCCGCTCCGCGCCGATCAGCCGCTCCAGCAGTTCCAGCGCCCCCGGTTCGCCGAGTGGGGCGACGTCCAGGAACCGCGCGCCGTCCACGACGAGCCCCGTCAGCCGGTGCCGCGAGGTGACCACGACCAGCGACGGCCCCGCCCCGGGCAGCAGCGGGCGGACCTGCGCCGCCGACACGGCGTTGTCGAGCATGACGACCAGCCGGCGGCCGGTCGTCATGGACCGGAACAGCGCGGACTGCTCCTCGGCCGCGGCCGGGATGCTCTCCGGGGCCGCGCCGAGGGCGCGCAGGAAGCGCTCCAGCGGCTCGTCGGGCGGGAGCGGCCCGGTCCCGGAGAAGCCGCGCAGATCGATGAACAGCTGGCCCTCGTAGCCGTCCTTGATCTCGTGCAGCCACCGCAGCGCGAGCGTGGTCTTGCCGACGCCGCCGGGGCCGGTGAGGACCACGGGCCCCGGCCGCTCCGCGAGCGCCGCCAGCTGCCGCAGCTCGCTGCGCCGGTTCGCGAACAGCCCGGACGGCGGCAGCTGCGCGGGGGCGGGAAGGGCCGGCGCGCCGGGCGCGGTGATGTGCACGCCGCCGGCGATGGAGCCGGCCTGGACGCTCGACCCGGCGATCCTCCCCGTCAGCTCGTTGGTCCACCGGTCCCGTTCGTCGGGAGACTGCACGTTCAATCCATCCCATTGACTCGGTGGTGCGTTGATCGCCCCGCTTTATGGCTAATGTAGCCGGACGTCCGGTTGACGATACAGCGGGATTTATTTGCAGTTTTGGTCATGGCATTTATGGAGAGCCGGTCAGAATGGCGATTGTCCGCGTCCGCCCGGCGTGATGCACTGGTGCGATGACAGATCCGATGACCGTCGCCATCGCCACCGCCATGGCCGGCAAGGCCGTCGAAGTGGCCGGGGAACCGGTCCGGGCCGCCGTCGCCGAGCTGTCCCGGCGGGTCCGCGAGCGCCTCCGGCGGCGCCCGGCCGGCGAGGAGGCCCTGGCGCGGGCCGCCGCCGACCCGACGCCCGAGCGGGTCGCGTCCCTCGCCGAAGCCGTCGGGCGGCTCATGGCCGACGATCCCGGGTTCGCCGCGGAGGCGCGCGGCCTCTGGAACCAGGCGCAGGCCAACGCCGCCGCCACGAACGACGGCGTGGTCAACGTGCTCAACGGGCGAGCCGAGAAGGTCGTCCAGCTCAGGGACGTCCAGGGCGACCTGAACATCAACTGAGCGCGGCCGGGGTCAGGCGCCGGGGCGGGCAGCAGGGTCAGGCAGCAGGGTCGGGCGCCGGGGTCGGGCGCCTGGGTCAGGCGTCGGCCGGGTGGTCGTCGAGCTGCTCGTCGGACGGGCGGGGCGCTTCCGGGCCGTCGCGGCCGAGGCGGAGCATGCGGGAGACGCGGACGGTGCGGAACTCGCGTCCGCGCACGCTGAACGAGTGCCCGGACGCGGCGCGGATGCCCGCGGCCATCGCCTCCCATTCGGCGAGCTCCGCGGCGGACGGCGGGTCGCCCTGGAACTCGCGGAGCCGGGGGAGCAGGCCGGTGAAGCGCCGGGCCAGCCGGTCGCGGACCTCGTCGGGGTCGTCGCCGCCGGTGAGCGGCGCCCATGAGTCGCCGTCGAGCTCCACCGCGACGAACGCCGGCGGGAGCAGCACCACCCCGGGGTGCGTCCGGATCGCGTGCCGCGCCTCCGTCCGGACGATGCCGGGGACGCTCCCGGGCTTCGGCATGAAACCGGCGAGGTTCAGCCGCAGCTGCGCCTCCCACTGGCCGCACGGCGCCGCCGGGTCGATCAGGTGGCCGCGCAGCAGACCGTCCCGGGCGAGACCGTCCCCGGCGAGACCGTCCCCGGCGAGACCGGCGTCGGTGGCACGCGGCGGCTCCAGCACCCGGTCGCCGAAGTGGATGAACCGCTCCACCCGGACGATCCGGTACCGGCGGTCGCCGATCTCCCACTCGTCCTTCGCGAGCTGCTCGCCCTCCTCCGGGTCGAGCCGGGCGGCGGCCGCGCGCATGGCTCCGGCGGTCGCCGGGTCGGGCTCGCCGGCGGCGGCCGTCCGCAGGTCGACGGCGAGGCCGTACCGGGCGGCGGAGGGGTCGTCGCAGCCGAGCGCGCCGATGCGCCATTCGCGTCCGCGCTGCACCGCGTGGCCGAAATCGGGGGAGCCGAACGGAAAAATCTTCGGGTAGCGCCGGATCCGCTCGCCGAGCTCCCGGTCGCGCACCGCCGCGACCGGATCGAGGCGGGCGACCACGTTGATGTGGTCGTACCCGCGCATCAACGCGAAGGTCATGCCCGCATCCTGGCCGGACGCCCGCTGGCGCGCACGGTTTTCTCCGCATTCCTGCGCCGGAATCGTCACCCTTGTCCGCGATTGCGGTCAATATTCAGACCGGTTTTCGGACGCTCATCCGTCCAGTTCGATGACGACCTTCACGTCGTCGGGGTGCGGGGTGAACGCCTCGTCGTAGCGCTCCAGCGGGACGCGGCGGGAGATGAGGCGGCCCAGCCAGTCCAGGTCGGCCTCCGCGAGCGCCCGCGCCGCCGCGGCGTAGTGGCCGAGGTTCGCGTTGACCGACCCGACGACCGCGTCGTTCTCCAGCACGATGTCGCGGTTGAGCGCGCCCGCGTCGACCTTCAGCGGGCGGCCCGTCGGCGACACGCCGGTCAGGCACACGACCCCGTACGCGGCGTTGTTCGCGATCGCGCCGAACACCAGCTGGGCCGCGCCCGTCGCCTCGACCACGATGTCCGGCCGGCACTCCGCGACGGCCGCGTCCAGCCCCTCGTGGTGGTAGGTCGCGCCGAGGCCGGCGACCAGCTCCGGCTTCGGCCCGTCCGCGACGCGGTCGAGGACGTGCACGTCCAGGCCGCGCTGCGCGCCCAGCAGCGCGGCGAGCAGCCCGATCGGCCCCGCGCCCGTCACCAGCACCCGGCGCGGCTCGAACCAGGAGCGCCCGCCGACCTTCTCGATCTGGTCCCACGCCTTGGCGACGACGGTGGTCGGCTCCATGAGCACGCCGACCTCGGCCAGCCGCGGGTCGAGCTTCACCGCGTAGTCCGCCTCGACCCGCCACGCCCGGCTCGCGTACCCGTCGATCTCCTTGATGCCGCGCTCGGTGTACTTCCCGTTGCGGCACATGTCGAACTCGCCGTGCGCGCACGCCCCGCACGGCTCCGGGTCGGGCCGCCGGACCACGCCGACGACCAGGTCGCCGGGGGAGAAGCCGCTGCCGGGCGGCGCCTCGCGCACCCGGCCGAGCGACTCGTGCCCGATGACCAGCCGCTCGCGCCCGGGCGGCGCCCAGCCGTAGTCCCCCGCGGCGATCTCCCGGTCGGTGCCGCACACCCCGACGGCGAGCCCGTCCACCAGCAGGTCGTTCTCCCCGGGCTCCGGGTCGGGGACGTCGGTCACGGCCAGCGAGCCGCCCTTCTTCGGCAGCACGGTCAGGGCGCGCATGCGGTTCCTCCTTCGGCTTCGGGCGGTTCAGGGGCGGTGGTGCGCGGGCCGCGTGCCGCTCAGGTGCCGGGCGGTGTTGACCAGCCCGACGTGCGAGTACGCCTGCGGGGTGTTCCCGATCTGCCGCCCGGCCGCCGTGTCGTACTCCTCGCTGAGCAGGCCGAGGTCGTTGCGCAGGTCGAGCAGCCGCTCGAACAGCTCGGTCGCCTGCTTGGTGCGGCCGATGCCGTGCAGCGCGTCCGCGAGCCAGAACGTGCAGGCGAGGAACGAGCCCTCGTCGCCCGGCAGGCCGTCCACGCCGCCGTCGGCGCCGGTGTCGTAGCGGAGCATGAACCCGTCCCGGTACAGCTCGCGCTGCACCTCGTCGACGGTGCCCACCACCCTCGGGTCGTTCCACGGCAGGAACCCGACCTGCGGGATGAGCAGCAGCGCCGCGTCCAGCCCCCGCGAGCCGTAGAACTGGGTGAACGTGCCGCGCTCCGCGTCGAACCCGTTCGCGCACACGTCGTCGTGGATCTCCTGGCGCAGCGCCTTCCACTTGTCGACCGGCCCCTCCAGGCCGTACCGCTCGGCGCCCTGCACCATGCGGTCGACGCCCGCCCACGCGAGCACCTTCGAGTGGACGAAGTGGCGCCGCTCCCCGCGCACCTCCCACAGGCTGTTGTCGGGGTCGCGCCAGTGCCCTTCGAGGAAGTCCATCAGGGCGAGCTGCATGTCCCAGGCGTCCTCGTCCGCGTCGATCCGGGCGGTGCGCGCCAGGTGCAGGCCGTCCAGGACCTCGCCCCACGTGTCCAGCTGGAACTGGTCGGACGCCGCATTGCCCACCCGGACGGGCGACGACCCCTCGTACCCGGGGAGCCAGTCCACCGTGAACTCGGTGAGCCGCCGGGTGCCGTCGATGCCGTACATGATCTGCAGGTCGGCGGGGTCGCCGGCGACCGCGCGCAGCAGCCACTCGCGCCACGCCTTCGCCTCCGTGGCGAACCCGGTGCCGAGCAGCGCCTGCAGCGTGAACGTCGCGTCCCGCAGCCAGCAGAACCGGTAGTCCCAGTTGCGCGGGCCGCCGAGCTGCTCCGGCAGGGACGTGGTCGCGGCGGCGACGATGCCGCCGGTCGGCGCGTAGGTGAGCGCCTTCAGCGTGATCAGCGACCGGCGGACCGCGTCGTCCCAGCGCCCGTCGTATTCGTAGTGCCTCATCCAGTCCGACCAGAACGCCTCGGTTTCGGCGAGGGCCTGCTCGGGCTCGACCGCCTTCGGGCGCGGCAGGTGGGACGGCTTGTGGGTCAGCACGAACGGCACCCGGTCGCCCGCCGACACGGCGAACTCCGCGTACGTGGCGAGGTCGTGCCCCTCCAGCTCGACGGGCGTCTTCAGCCACGCCGCGTCCGGCCCCGCGATCGCGTTGAACTCGCCCTCGCGGTGCCGCACCCACGGCACGATCCGCCCGTAGTCGAACCGCAGCCGCAGCGCCGTGCGCATCGGGACCCGCCCGCTGACGCCCTCCACGATCCGGACGATGTCGGCCGCCTCCCCGCGCGGCGGCATGAAGTCGATCAGCCGGACGGTGCCGTCCGGGGTGTCCCACTCGCTCTCCAGGATCAGCGTGTCGCCCCGGTAGCGGCGCCGCGTGCACAGGCCGCCGGACGCGGGCGCCACCCGCCAGAACCCGGCGTCCTCGTCGCCGAGCAGCGCGGCGAAGCAGGCGGGGGAGTCGAACCGGGGCAGGCACAGCCAGTCGACCGATCCGTCCCTGCCGACCAGCGCCGCGGTCTGCGTGTCGCCCAGCAGCCCGTAGTCCTCGATCCTCAGTGCCAAAACGCGCACCCCCGCACTCGGTCCTCCGGCGTACTCCGATCTACCCGTGATAGTGGATGTATGTCCCGTCCGTCAGAGATTCGGAGAAAGGCCCCGGAAATGTGCCGGCACGGCGACATGGGAGCTGCCGCCGTGCCGGATGCCGAAGCGTCGTCCGCTACGGGGTGCTGCAGGAGATGGACGGGTCGGAGACGTCGCCGCTCGGCGTGCCGGCGGTGAAGCCGAACGACGCCGACTGGCCCGGCCCCAGGTTGGAGTTCCAGCCGACCGGCTTGACCGTGACGACGTTGCCGCTCGTGCTGGGCGTGCCGTTCCAGAGGGCGACGATCGACTGGCCGGAGTGCATGGTCATGACGACCGTCCAGGAGCTGACCGCACTGCTGCCGGCGGTGATGACGACCTGGCCGTTGAAGCCGTTGTTCCACTGCGCGGTGCGGGTGTAGGTGCAGGTGACGGTGCCGTCGTCGCCTCCGTCGTCGCCTCCGTCGTCCCCGCCGTCGTCGGAGGAGCCGCCGAGGGCTTCCAGGACCGCGTTGTACGCGGGCTTCTTGTTGTAGTTGTCGTCGAAGAGGAGCGCGGCGCCCTCACCGGGGAACGTGTCGGGGACCCAGGAGTACTTGTCGGTGATGCCCCACACGGTGATGACGGTGCAGCGCGACACGGCGAGGCACGCGGAGACGACCTTCTTGTAGTCGTTCGCCTGCGTGGCGAGCTTCGAGCTGTCCGCCGGGGTGTTCATGCGGATGTCCAGCTCGGTGATGTGGACGTCCACGCCCAGGGCCGCGAACCGCTGGATGTTGGCCTGCATGTCGGACGGCACGTTGCCCAGGGTCAGGTGCGCCTGGAGCCCGACGCAGTCGATCGGGACGCCCCGCGCCTTGAAGTCCTGGACCATGTTGTAGACGGCATTGCTCTTCGCGTTCTGGCCGTCGATGTTGTAGTCGTTGTAGCAGAGCTTGGCGTTGGGGTCGGCCTGGCGGGCCGCCCGGAACGCCTCCTCGATGTAGCCGTCGCCGATGACCCGCTGGAACACCGTGTCGCGGCGGGCGCCGGAACCGTCCTGGAACGCCTCGTTCACCACGTCCCAGTAGTTGATCTTGCCGGCGAAGTGGCCGGCCTCCTTCGCGATGTGGTTCCGCATCACGCTGAGCAGCTCGTCCCGGGAGGAGATGCCGCTGACCCACCCGGGCAGCTGGCTGTGCCACACCAGCGTGTGCCCGCGGATCGCCATGCCCTGCGCCTGAGCGTGGCTGACGAGCTGGTCGGCCGCGCTGAAGTTGAACGAGTCGCGGGACGGCTCGGTGGTCTCCCACTTCATCTCGTTCTCGGGCGTGAGCTGGTTGAACTCGCGGTCGAGCGTGGTGACGTACGCCGACTCGCCCATGTGGCCCTGCGCGGCGGCGGTACCGAAGACGCGGCCCTTGGCGGCGGCCGCCTCCCCGAGCGTGCCGGGGGCCGCCGACGCGGGGAGCGCGACGGCCACCAGCATCGCGAGGAGCAGCGACACTGCTCCCAGCACTGCGGTGAGTGCTCTTCTCATGGTTTCGTTCCTCCTAGGAGAGTGAGTGCTTTTCGTTCGGCCTTTCCGAGGAAAGTGAGGGGCTTCCGGGATTCCGGGGATGAAGAGTGCCTATTCGGAGGTGGAGCGAGACCCCGCCCGCCGGCTTTCCGGGGGACCGAGATAAGAGGTCCTGAGCCCTCCGGTGTCGACCACGATCTTCTGCAGGACGACGGTCGGGTCGACCATCCAGAACTTCAGGGTGTGCGTCCCCGGTCCGGTGATGGCGTGGGTGGTGACGGTGCGGTTCACGTTGTCGGACGTGTTCCGCTCCCACTGCCTGTTCATGGTGGTGTCGTTCGCACCGGTCTGCGCCGTGACGTTCACGACCTGCGGCTGCTCGTCATCGATGGAGACGGCGTATTTCAGGCCCTCGGCCGAAAGGACGCTGTTCCTCGGCGACAGGTAGGCCCAGACCTTCACCGGACCCGTCGTGGTGATCGTCATGTCGTATTCGAGGCGCGGTCCCTCGCCGGGCTCCCGGCTGGGCGCGGTGACGGGGAACGGCTCCATTCCGGCGCCGGTGCGGCCGATTCCGGGGACGCGCTTCCACCGCGCCGCTCCCGCACCGGTCGCGCGGCTGTAGTGGTCGGCGTTCATGGAGACGTAGCCGCCCGCCTCGACGAAACCGTGCGCCCGGTTCGAGGCCGGCTTCTTGACGACGGCCTGGACGGTCACCGTGCGCCCGCCCGGCCCCGAGATCTCGATGGGCACGCGGCTGGTGCCCTTGGGCGCGCGGGCCCAGTCGATCCACACGGTCGCCCGGACCTGCTTGTCGACCCGTCCCCTGTCATGGGTGACCCGCACCCAGGGCTTGCCGGGGGTGATCCTGTACTGGAACGGGTCGGACCCGCGGTTGAACACCTCGATGTACTGGGCGGGGCCGCTCTGGTAGGGGCTGAACTCCGGGAGGACGGCCTCGGACTCCGCGTGCGGCCACCATTCGTCGGAGCCGTCGATCGCCACGCCCATGTCGGCGCCGGCGGGGACGTCGATCCGCTTCAGCTTCGGGAAGATCTCGTCGGGCAGGGCCACGTTGTCGCGTTCGGGCTGCTGCCAGGGCGCGTTGGGTCCGTACCGCTCGACGTCGCCGTAGCCGATGTGCGGCTGGCTCTGGAAGCCGTCCCACTTCCCGCCGGCGAGTTCGGTGTTGTAGTGGTTCGACATCGCCTGGTCGTCGTCGAAACGGGCTTCGGCGAGGTCGGCGTAGTCGTTGGCGGCCGCCCGTCCCTGCTTCGCGTACAGGATGTTGGTGAATTCGGCGTCACGCAGTTCGTACAGGTTCGCGGTCGCCTTCACCTGGTAGTAGACGAGCTGGTAGTAGGCGTCCTGGTACTCCTCCGGCAGCCGTTCGCGTATCCATTCCGCCTCTGCCGCCAGCCGCTTCCACCGCGCCGTGACGGTGGCCATCTCCCCGTACTGGTTCAGGTAGAACGGCGTCTGCCGGTCGTCGTAGACGACCGCGCTGGAGTCGGTGGACAGGTCCTTGTCCGGGTCCACGGTGATGCGGCGGTTGAGCAGTTCCGGCTTGCGCAGCGCCTGCAGGTTCCCGTACTCGTCCAGGACGTCGGCGATCTCGTCCGCGTGCTCGGGGCCGAAGTTCTGCGCGGCGTACTGCCGCTCCCATTCCCTCAGGTTCTCCAGCTGCCACTTGCCGGGATTCCACGCGTAGTCGAGGAAGAACTGCAGCGGCAGCTCGTTGCTCTTCATGTCGCCGACGTTCGCCACCCACAGGTTGCGGATGCCGTACTGGTACGACTGGTGCAGCTGCTCCCACGTGTTGCCGAGCTGCGCGGTGTCGACCCACTTGTAGTTGCGGCCGCCGCCCACGTAGTCGAAGTGGTAGTAGAGCCCGTACCCGCCGGCCCGCTCCGGCAGGCTCCGGTCGGGCAGCTTGCGCATGTTGCCCCAGTTGTCGTCGGTGAAGACCACCGTGACGTCGTCGGGGACGCGCAGCCCGCGGTCCCAGTACCGCTGGACCTCCTTGTAGAGCGTCCAGACCTGCGGGGTGGCGGACGGGTCCTTGCCGGTGACCTCGCCGAGGATCTCGCGCTCCTTGGCGATGATGCCGCGCATCAGCTCGATGCCGTCGCCGTCCGGCAGGCTGACATCGCCGTTCCCGCGCATGCCGATGGTCACGACGCCCTCGAAGTCCTCGTCGACCATCCGCTGGACGCCGTCCCTCCAGTACTTCTCGATGGCGTCGCCGTTGCGGCGGTAGCTCCACTCGCCCGTGCCCCCGTACGGGTCGTGGCCGGGTTCGACGATGTCGCCGTCCTCGTCCCGCTGCGCCGGGACGGCGTGCCGGTTCCACTCCTCGATGCCGCGCATCATCGGGGCCTCATGGGACGTCCCCATGACCACGCCGTACTCCTTCGCGGTCGCGTGGTTCAGCGGGTCGTCCTCGGCGAACGCCCGCCCCCAGACCGCCGGCCACAGGTAGTTGGCCTTCAGCCGGAGCATCGTCTCGAAGATCTTGGCGTAGAACTCGTGGTTGAAGCCGTTCGGATAACCGGGCGCCTTCCCGTTCCCGAAGAACTTCGGCGCCCACCGGTTCAGCGCGGGATTCTCGTCGTTGATGAAGAAGCCGCGGTATTTCACCGCGGGCGTGCCTTGCGTGTGCCGGCCCGGCTTGATGTACAGCGCGCGCCGGTGCTCGGACGGGACGTCGTCCCAGAAGTACCAGGGCGAGACGCCGATGTTCTTCGAGACGTCGTACGCGCCGTAGATCGTTCCGCGCTGGTCGCTGCCGGCGATCACGAACGCGCGGCGGACGCCCGGCAGCGGGTGGTCCACCACCTGCTCGAGCGTCGTCTCCCACTTGCCCGCGATGCCCGTGACGTCGAGCTTGCCGGACGAGACGAGGCGGTTGATCAGCGGGCTCCTGCCGATCGTGCCGACGATGACGACGTCCCGTCCGGACGGCGTCTCGTCCTGGGTGACCTCGGGTCTCACGCCGGTCACCCGCTCGACGTCGGACCGCAGGTCGCCGACGACGCGCACGACGCCGGGGAAGTCGGCGCCGCTGACCACCAGCGGCGCGGCCGTGCCGTGCGCGACGAGGGGGAAGTACCCGCGCCCGTCGTGGAACGAGATGTAGGACTCCGGATCGGCGTGCCCGTGCCCTCCGCGGCCTGCGGGTCCGGCGGCCCTCGCGGCGGAGGGCACGGCGGTGAAGGCGAGGACGGTCGGGACCAGGGCCAGCAGGACTTTCCACGTCCGCGGGGAACTGCCCATCGGCGGTCTCCTCAGAGGGGGGAGCTGTCTCGAAACTTTTCGATAACTTTTCGAGAGCAAACAGGAAAATAGTCCCAAGCGCCCCTAGCGTCAACCACTTTCACGGGCTTTCAAAGGTCAGCCCGGTCGCGGGAGTCGCACCGACCATGATCATCTCTTCGAAATCTTTCGATGAAGTGATCATCATGGCCGGCCGCGGGCGCCTGCCCCGCCGCGGCCCCGGGGCGCCGCTCCTCGCGCACCGCGCAAGGCCCGCTCCGCCGCGGCCTTTGTAGGCCATTTCCGCTGCACATCGCAGGAAGCGGAAATACGATCCCTGCATCGGCCGCGAACTCTTCGCGGTGATGGTCGGCGTACGCGCGGAAGAGAGAGGCCGAAAACAGGTGACGAGTGATGAAAGAGCTCCCGTCGACCTCAAGGTGGAAGTAGCGCATCCGGCCCGGATGTACGACTACTACCTGGGCGGCAAGGACAATTACGAGGCCGACCGGATCGCCGCCGAGGCGGCGCTCGCCGCGGCCCCCGAGCTGAGAGCCATCGCCCGCGAGAACCGCGCCTTCCTGCGCCGCGTCGTCCGGCACCTAGTGGACTCCGGCATCCGGCAGTTCCTCGACATCGGCGCCGGGCTGCCGACCCAGCGGAACGTGCACGAGGTCGCGCAGGAGATCGCGCCCGAGACCCGCGTCGTCTACGTCGACAACGACCCGATCGTCCTGGTGCACGCGCGGGCCCTGCTCACCACCCACCCGCTCGGCCGCACCGCCGTCGTGCAGGCCGACGTCCGCGACCCGGAGCGCATCCTCGGCGACGAGCAGGTCCGCGATCTGCTCGACTTCGAGCAGCCGCTCGCGGTCATGCTCGTGTCGGTGCTCCAGTTCGTCCCCGACCGGGAGCCGCGGGACATCGTCGCCCCGCTGCGCGACGCCATGCCGCGCGGCGGATACCTGGCCGTCTCCCACCCCACGCAGGACTTCCGCTCCAGCCAGGTCGGCCAGGTCGCCAACACCTACAACCGCGCCAAGGCCCCCGCCGTGGCGCGCCGCAAAGAAGAGATCGAGCGCGTCTTCGACGGCTTCGAGCTGCTGGAGCCCGGAATCGTCCAGACGCCGCTGTGGCGCCCGGACGGCCGGGTCACCAGGGACCTCGAGCGCATCTGGATGTACGGCGCCGTCGGCCGCAAGGTCTGACCCATCCACTCCCCCCGGAAGGTGACATGGACGTCATCGAGGCCATGAAGACAACGGGCACCTGCCGCTACTTCCGCGACGACCCGGTACCGGACGAGGTGCTGCTGCCGGCGTTCGAGGCCGCCCGGTTCGCCCCCCAGGGCGGCAACCGGCAGCCCGTCCGCTGGGTGGTCGTCCGCGACAAGGACCGCAAGCGGCAGCTCGCCGAGTGGTACCTCGGGCCGTGGAAGGCGTACCTGGCGGGCATCGGGGCCGGGGAGATCGGCGTGGGCGCCCTGCCGAAGGCCGTCACCGACGCCGACCACTTCGCCGAGCACCTGCACGAGGTGCCGGCCGTCGTCGTCCTGTGCGCCGAACTCGACGGCCTGCACCCGACCGACCTGGAACTCGACCGCCTCAGCGTCGTCGGCGGCGGCTCGATCTACCCGACCGCGCAGAACTTCTGCCTCGCGCTGCGCGACCAGGGCGTCGCCACCGCCCTGACCACCCTGCTCGTCCACTCCGAGCCGCGGGTCAAGGAGCTCCTCGGCATCCCGGACGGCGTCATCACCGCCGCCCACATCGCCGTCGGCTACCCCGAGCGCGGTTTCCCCGCCAAGCTGAGCCGCATCCCGGTCGACGAGATCGTCTTCGACGAGACCTACGGGAATCCCCTGGCCTCCGGCTGACCGGCGCCAGCCGGCCGCACAGGCGAGATCTCACGGCAAGGCCCCTGGAACACGGTTCCGGGGGCCTTCCTCGTTCCGCGGCCCTCGGTTTGACGTATTTACGTAATTACGTAGTATCGGAGGCGTGGCTGAGGAGAACCTGTCGGAGCGGGTCGCGCGCCTGGAGGAGCGGGTGGCCCGGTTGGAGGAGCCGTCCGCGGCCGTGCGCCGTCCCGACGCGGACGACGCCTTCTGGGCCCTGCACGGCCTGAAGGACCGCGCCGACGACCCCGGCGCGGTGCTGTTCACCGGCTCGGTGACGCTGCCGGCCGGGGAGCACTACGAATGGCAGCAGGGCCACACGGTGGACGACCTGCTGGCGGACGACTGGTCGCAGGCCGCCGAGACGCTGAGCGCGCTGGCGCACCCGGTGCGGCTGCTGCTGCTCCGCGAGATCCTCCAGGGCTCCCGCACCACCGCCGAGCTGGCCGCGCACGAGCGCCTCGGCACGACCGGCCAGCTCTACCACCACCTGCGCCAGCTGGTCGCCGCCGGCTGGCTGCGCACCACCGCGCGCGGGCAGTACAGCGTCCCGGGCGAACGGGTGGTGCCCGTACTGACCGTGCTCGCCGCGGCCCGCCGCTGAGCGGCCGCCCCGGCGGACCGATCGGAGGAGAGATGCTCAGAACGACAGCCCGCTTCAGGACGGTGTTCCTCCTGCTCGGAATACTGCTGTCCCTCACCGAACGCCTGCACGGGGTCGATGCGGTCTGGTGGGCCGGCCTGGTCCTGATCGCCGCCGGGATCGTGCTGTTCTTCGTGCCCGGCGGCGGCTCGGAGCGCGACCCGGTCACGGTGCGCGGCCCGGTGCGGGGGCGCTGGGTGCCGGTCAACAGCCCCGCCGACAAGGTCCCCAGCCACGGGACCCACGAGCTGGGGCAGACGTACGCGATCGACCTCGTCCACGTCCCCGACGGGACCGGCCCGTGGCGCCCGCTCCGCCGGTGGCCGCTCGCGGCGCCACCCGGCTCGTTCCCGGCGTTCGGGCAGGACGTCCTCGCGCCCGCCGACGGAGTCGTGGTGCAGGCGAGCGGATGGCAGCGCGACCACTGGAGCCGCAACTCCTGGCCCGCCCTCGTCTACCTGCTGGTCGAGGGCATGGTGTTCCGCCAGGTGCTGTCGCTGCTGACCCTGTCCGCGGGACGGTTCGTCGTCGGGAACTCCGTCACCCTCGACCTGGGCGACGGCGTGTACGCGGTCTTCGCGCACCTGCGCCGCGGTTCCCTGCGCGTGGCGAAGGGCGACCGCGTCCGCGCGGGCGACGTGCTCGGCGAGGTCGGCAACTCCGGGAACACGTCCGAGCCGCACCTGCACTTCCACCTGATGGACCGCCCCCGCCCGCTGGCCGCCGCCGGCGTCCCGTTCGCCTTCCCCTACGAATCCGGCGGCCGGACCGAGACCGGCGTCCCCGGCGCCCGCGCCCCGTTCACCGTCCCGGCCCCGGAGGTGCTCGCGCCCCGCGCCGCTGTTGACTAACCGGTCGGTCAATAAGAGCATGGGGCAGTGCGGACCAGGGACCCGGCGGGCAAGAAGGCGGCGCTGATCGACGCGGGCCTGGCGCTCGCCGAGGAGGCGGGGCTCGGCCGGCTGAGCGTCGACAAGATCGTATCCGCGGCCGGGGTGGCGAAGGGGAGCTTCTTCCACCACTTCGGCACCCGGGCGGGGTTCCTGACCGAACTGCACCGAGCCTTCCACGACCGCATCGCCGAGCGCATCGACGACGCGATCGCCGGTCTTCCCCCGGGACGCGACCGGCTGCTCACCGCCACCCGGGCCTATCTGGACGGGTGCCGCGCCGACCGCGCCGTCCGCGCCCTCCTGGTCGAGGCGCGCGCCGAGCGGGAGATCCTCGCCGAGGTCACCCGGCGCAGCGACCAGTTCGCGCGGCTGGCCGCCCCCGACTTCGCGGCCCTGGGCCGGGCGCGGCCGGCGGCGGCCGCGAGGCTGTGGATCACGATGGCCCGCGACGTGGCGGTCGCCGAATCCGGAGCGGACGCCGTCCTTCCGGAACTGCGCACCGCACTCGCGGAGTACCTGGACGGCCCCGGGTGACCGCCGCGGCGGCACCGGCCGCCGGCCCGCACGTGGACGGGGCCGTGCTCGCCGAGCCGGCCGCACGACCTGATCAAGAGGAAGCCTGAGCCGTGGCGTCCGCACCCTCCCGAAAGCGGCACTGGGCGGTGTTCGCCGTGGCTGCGGCGCTCTCCCTCCTCCTTTCACCCATCACGGCGATCTACGCCGGGGTGATCGGTGCCCTCGGGTTCATGACCAGCCTGGCCGCCGGACGGGTCATCGCCGGACGGGCCATGACCCGTCCGGCGATGGCGTTCGCCGGCATCACCGCCGGCGGCCTTCCCTACATCATCGCCGGGCTCGCCATCTGAGGCCGTCCGGTACGCGGGCTGAACGCGGGCTGATCGCCGACCTCGCCGGCACCTGACGTGTGCCGCCGGCCGGCGCGGCACCATCTCCTGGCCGCGGACGAGGTCCGCGGGCAACCGCCTGGCCAGTTCGCCGGCACCCCGAGCGTAGAGCGGGTCCACGGCCGCGACCCGGGCGCCGCCCGCACCCGCCACGGCGGCGAAACCGGACGCCCCGCCCGCGCAGTCGAGCGTGACGCCGGCCAGGTCGCGGTCGGTGAGAGCGAACATCGCCCGGTATTCGGCATGGGAACGGGACGTGACGAGCATGCGCCCTATGCCTCGGCCTTCTGTGCGCCGTGCAGGCCGAGGACGCCCTCCACCGCGCGGACGGTCAGCTCCTGATCGTGCGGTGCGTGCCCGGCGAGCGCGATGGCGACGCCCTCCAGGACGCCCATGTACGCCAGCGCGACCTTCCTCGCGGGAGGGCCGGGCGGGATCGTCCCGTCCCTGCGTCCCGCTCTCACCAGCCGGGTGACGCGTTCGACGCCCGTCTCCCAGGTCCGCTCGATCTCCCGGCCGACCGGGTGGTCCTGCTCGCTGAACTCGATCCGGAGCGCCATGATCACGCGGGCGATGTCCCGCCGGCAGAAGACGGCGTGCCCGCGCGCCAGCGCGAGCAGCTCCGCCACCGGTGCGGTTTCCCGCCTGGCCGGCTCGCCGACTTCGCTGAGCCAGTTCTCGTGGACCCACTCCACCACCGCGAGGGCCAGGTCCTGCTTGTCCTTGAACTGGTGGTAGAGGGCACCGCGGGTGTATCCGGCGTCCCGGGCGACGTCGGCGAGCACGATGTTCCCGTAGCCGTAGCGGGACAGCCCCCTGGCCGCCGATTCGAGCAGGGCGGACCGGCTGCGGGCGCTCCGCTCCGCCTGCGTCGCGCGCCGGGCCGTCCCCGGGGCATCCGAGCTACGTACGTTCATGTTCGTACGTTACTTGCTGAGCCGGGTCTCCCCGTGGTCATCCGTACCGGCGAAGCCGTTCGGGCAGGTCCACGGCGCCCGCGCCGGCGACGGCGACATAGGTCGCGTGCCCGATCACGACGGTGCCGCCGTCCTGTTCCCGGCGCATCGTGAACGACATCGACAGAGAGGTGCGTCCGATGCGCGTCGGCGCGACCTCCATCACCAATATGTCGTCCAGGCGTGCGCTGCCTCGGTAGTCGCATCCGTTCGCGCGGATGACCAGGTCGACGCCGTCCGCGCGCACCGCCCCGTAGCCGCCGGCGAAGCGGTCCAGCCATTCCAGGAAGCCGTCTTCGAAGAACTCGTAGTACCGGATCGCGTGCACCATTCCCTGCGCGTCGCACTGCCTGGGCTTGACCCGTACCCGGCACACCGCGACGGCCGGCTCTGCCTCCATGAGCTTCCTCCCCAACGGCACGTTCCCCGGAAGCTCTCAGGATCGCGTGTCCCGAGCCCGGGGGGATCGCCGGAACCGGTCGCGGCCCCGGTGGTG
The DNA here is from genome assembly GCF_040302145.1 of Spirillospora sp. NPDC127506. NCBI lineage: Bacteria > Bacillati > Actinomycetota > Actinomycetes > Streptosporangiales > Thermomonosporaceae > Spirillospora > Spirillospora sp. NPDC127506. Next base: position 512,821 of record NZ_JBEORG010000001.1, read on the forward strand.
CGGCGACCCGGATCACCCGGCGCTCCGCCGGGTGATCCGCGTCGCGTTCCCGGCCCGGTTCTGGCGGGTCGCCGCCCTCCAAGTTAACATGCATGCACGCATGTATGTATATGAAGGGCGATGCGATGAGTTATCTGAGGTACGTCGCGGTGGGGGACAGCCAGACCGAAGGGCTCAACGACGGCGACGAGGAGACCGGCTACCGGGGCTGGGCGGACAGGCTGGCCCGCATGCTGGCCGAGCGCGAGCCCCGGCTGCGCTATGCCAACCTCGCCGTCCGGGGCAGGCTGGCCGGGCAGATCCGGGCCGAGCAGACCGCCGCGGCCCTCGCGCTGGAGCCGGACCTCGTGACGGTCATGGCGGGCATGAACGACCTGATGCGGCCCGGATTCGACGCGGCCGCCGTCGCGGAGGAGCTGGACGCCATGCTGGCCGCCTTCACCGGCTGCGGCGCACGCGTGGTCACGTTCACCTACCCCGACATCGCGCGGCTCGCCCCTCTCGCCCGGTACGCCCGGCCCCGGGTGCTGGACTTCAACGCGCGGATCCGGGCCTCCGCCGCACGCCACGGCGCCCTCCTGGTGGACACCTTCGGCTACCCGGTGACCACCGATCCGCGGATGTTCAGCGCCGACCGCTACCACCTCGCCCCGGCCGGGCACGCGCGCCTCGCCGCGGCCGTCGCCGAGGCGCTCGGCCTGCCCGGCAGCGACGGGTCCTGGGCCGAGCCGTTCCCGCCGGCGCCGCCCGCGCCGCTGTGGCGCCGCGCCTGCACCGAACTCGCGTGGGCCTCCGGCTTCGCCGGCCCCTGGATCGTCCGCCGGCTGCGCGGCCGCTCGTCCGGCGACGGCCGCAGCGCCAAACGCCCCCGGCTGGAGCCGGTGGTGTGACGCGCGCGGGCGGCGGCTCAGGTGCGGGGCGCCTGCGGGTGAGCGCGGGCGAGGAAGGGCAGGACCGCGGTGAGGAAGGCTTCCGGGTCCTCCGCGAAAGGGGCGTGGCCCGTCGGCAGGGGGTGCCAGGTCGCGCGGGGCATCGCGCGGCGCGCGGATCCGCCGTCCCGGCCGAGGAGCGGGTCGCGGGTGCCCCAGACCAGCAGGGTCGGGGCGGTGATCCGTGCCGCGCGCTCGCGCAGGTCGTGGTCCGCGTCGGTGAAGCTGCGCCAGATCGCCGCCTCCACCGCGACACTGGCCCCGTCGCTCCGCCGGGCGGCGTCGCGGGCGAGCATCTCCCGCACGACCGGGGTGCGCCCGCGCAGGTAGAGCCGGGAGAGTCGGCCGGCCAGCGACCGCGTCGCGGTCTCGGTTCCCTTCAGGCGGATGACCGCGCGGATGAGGGCGGTCTGGCGGGTGAAGCCGCCGCTGTTGACCAGCACCAGGGCCGAGACCGCGTCCGGATCGGTGATCGCGAGCCGGGCGGCCGCGTAGCCGCCCACGCTGTTGCCGATGAGCGCGGCCCGCCGCAGCCCCAGCCCGGCCAGGATGTCCGGCAGGATTCCCGCGAAGGCCATGGCGGTGGCGGCCGCGGGCTCCGGTGGAGCGGGGGAGCCCCCGTAACCGGGCCAGTCCACCGTGTAGGTCCGGAACCGGCCCGCCAGCGCCGGCACGACGGCGGCGTAGTCGCGCCCGTCGCCCGGGTTGGCGTGCAGCAGCACCACGGGCGCCCCCTCGCCGCGCATCGCCACCCTGACCGGCCCCAAGGCGGTCGCGATCACCGAGCACGCACCGGAAACGTCGGTCAAGATCATCACCCGCTCGCGGGGTCGGCAGGTGCGGCGGACCGCGTCCGCTCCGCACCGGCAGGCATGGGACGCACGCTACTAACAACCGACCGGTCGGTCAATAAGAGGCCGAGGGCATGGTGACCCGCCAGGTGCTGTCGCGCGGCCCTCGCCCGACCTCGGCTCAGGGGCCTTTCTGCTCTTGCGGGGGCGGGAACAGGGCCGTCTGGACGAGCCGCCTCCCGGCGCTCGGGTCGACGAGCACCCCCCGGCCCGGGGGGAGCGGCCGGGCGTCGAGGCCGAACAGGTTCCCCTCGTCCCTCCGCCCGGACATGACGAGCACGGGGGAGGCCGCGTCGTCGAGGCTCCTGATCAGCGGGTCGTACATGGCCCGGCCGGCTCCCACCATCGAGCGCGCCAGGATCAGGTGGAAGCCGATGTCCCGGGCCTGCGGCAGCAGCTCGATGATCTGCTCCAGCGGGTTGCCCGACGGCGTAGCGACCAGGTTGTAGTCGTCCACGACGAGGAACAGTTCCGCGCCCGACCACCATGACCGGTCGCGGAGCTGCTCGGGGGTCACGCCGACGGGCGGGAACCGGGCAGAGAGCGCGCTGTGCACCTCCCCCAGGACCTGCTGCGTCGCGACCTTGGAGGCCCCGTAGCCGATGTGGTGCTCGGTGTCGGCGGAGTCCAGCAGCGAGCGGCGGTAGTCCACGATGATGATGCGTGCCTGCTCCGCCGTGTACCGGCTCTCGATGCCGTGGATCAGCAACCGCAGCAGGTTCGACTTCCCGCATTCGGTGTCGCCGAAGACGGCGAAGTGCGGGTTCTTGACGAAGTCCAGGAAGACCGGCGACAGCGCCTCTTCTTCTATGCCGATGGGGATGCCGCGGTCGGAGTCCGCGGGGAGGGCGTCGAAGGGGAGCAGCGCGGGAAGCATCCGGACGGGCGGCGCCGGCGGCCCGCTCCACGCCTCCTTCACCGCCTGGACCATGGAACGCATCCCCTGTGCCAGGTCGTCCGCGGAGGCATTGCCGTCGATGCGGGGCAACGCGGAGAGGAACTGCGCTCCGTCGGGCACGATCCCCCGCCCCGGGCGCCCCTCCGGCACGAGAGCCGCCGCTTCGGGGTCGATCTGGGATTCCGAAGGGTCCGGCAGGCGCAGTTCGAGGCAGTGGCGGAAGAGCTCCCTGATCCCGGGTTTGAACTCTGACCAGGACCCGGCCGTGACGATCAGGTGGAGCCCGGCCCCGAAACCGGCGCCGGCGAGGTCGGCGACGAGGTCTTCGACCCCTTCCTCGACGTCCCGGAGCGCGCCCCAGTTGTCGATCACGAGGAACACGTCGCCGTACTCGTCGGGGGCCAGTGCGGGCGTCCTCCGCAGTTCCTGCCAGGTCGCCGCGGTCCTGACTCCCGTGTCCTCGACCTTCCGGCGGCGGTGCTCGGCGAGCGCGGTGAGTTCGGCGATGGTGCGGTGCACCAGTTCCGGCTGCCGGCGGGACGCGATGGACCCGACGTGGGGAAGCTCGCCGAGGCCGCCGACCGCACCCGGGCCCGCACCGAAGTCCAGGCAGTAGAACTGGGCCTCCGCAGGGGTGTGGGTGAGCGCGATCGACGCGACGAGGGTCGCCACCAGGGTCGACTTCCCGGTGCGCGGCCCGCCGACGATGGCGAGATGCCCGGTGGCCATGCTGACCCCCAGCCACCTGAGGCTCTGCTCGCTGGGCACGTCCACGACTCCGGCGATGGAGGTCAGATCAGATACATGCCGCCGCTCATCGGCGGCGGTGAGGCCGCTGCCGGGCGTCCGCCGGAGCGGAGGCAGCAGCTGATCCAGCGTGTGCGACTCGTTCAGCGGCGGCTGCCAGATCCGGTGAGCGGCCGGCCCCTGCCCTTCGAGCCTGCTCAGGATCAGTTCGAGCGGGGACCCGCCGCCGGGCGCGGACGAACTCTTCACGTACGCCGCCCTCCCGGCACGAGTGCCGCCTGGAAGCCGATCATCGTGTCGGCGCCGAACTTCAGATAGCCCCTGCCCGGCTGGTTCGGCAGGGTGTAGGCGTCCGGCACGCCGAGCATCATCCGCGACTCCTCGGCCGAGTAGGTGCGCATGCCGATGCGGTAGGTCATGTGGGCCCCCAGGCGCCGGGACGTCGCCTCGTCGAAGCGCTGCGAGGACAGCAGCAGATGGACGCCCAGCGACCGGCCCCTGCGGCAGATGTCCTCCAGGCCGTCGGCGAACGGCGGCCAGAGCGACGGCAGCTCGGCGAACTCGTCGATCACGATGAGCAGTGCGGGCAGCGGCTCCAGTTCGGCGCCCTGCGCCCGGGCCTCCTCGTAGGCCCGCTGCGTCCCGTGGTCGCGGGACTGCAGCAGCTTCCGCCGCCGGGCCAGCTCGGCGGCCAGCACGGCGCGCAGACGCTCGATGAGCGCGAGCTCGTCCTGCAGGCCGGTGACGACCGCCGACACATGCGGAAGACGCTCGAAGCCCCCGAACGTGCCGCTCCCCTTCCCGTCGATGAGCAGGAAATTGAGCACCTCCGACGAATGGGTGACGGCCAGGCTGAGGACGAGCGTGCGCAGCAGCTCCGACTTGCCGGACCCGGTCGCTCCGACGAGCAGCCCGTGCGGGCCCACCCCGCCCTCCGCGGGCTCCTTCAAGTCCAGTTCGACGGGCCGCCCGAGGAGGTCCACGCCGATGACGGGGCGCAGCAGCTTGTCGCGCGTGCGCCGCGACCACGCGCCGGACGTGTCGAACGTGGACGGGTCCGGCACGCCGATGAGTTCCAGCAGGCCGGGCGACCGCATGGCGGGGCCGTCCTGGCCGTCCAGCGCGGGGACCCGCGGCCCCCGCCACGCCGCCGCGATCCGGCCGACCAGCTCGTCGACCGCCGCCGAGTCGTCCTCCGGCGTCCCGTCCGGGCCCTCCGACGCCGCCGGCACCGCGATGCGCACGTAGCGGCCGCCGCGGGACAGCCCGAATCCGGGGCCGCTCGGCGGCAGCGCGCCCGCGAGCTGCGCGTCGATGCGCGACTCCTGCGGGTCGGCGAGGGCCAGCTCGATCCAGTTGCTCAGGTGGGGGAGCAGCTCGTCCGGGATGTCGCGCCAGCGGTCGGACGAGACGGCGAGGTGCATCCCGTAGTAGGCGCCGAGCTGGGCGATGCGCAGGCACAGGCGGGCGAACTCGGGGTAGCGGTCCGCGAAGTCCGGCCAGGAGTCGATGAGCAGGAAGACCTCGCCGACCTCGTCGCCCGGGATCTCGCCCCGCAGCCTCCTGGAGCGGAACAGCCGCGGCGAGCGGATCCGCAGCATGCCGCACACCTGCTCCCGGCGGCTCAGCAGGGCCGCCGCGCCCTCCACGATCTCCCGGACGGCGTCCCGCTCCGAATAGTCGGCGATCTTGCCGACGTGCGGCAGCCCGGCCAGCCGCGCCAGCCCGTCCGGCTCCCCGTGCAGCGCGTAGATCTGGGCCTCCGCGGGGGAGTGGGTGAGCGCCAGCGAGCACGCCAGCGTGCGCAGCACCGACGTCTTTCCGCTCCACATGCCGCCGACGATCCCGACGTGCGCGGCGCCGCCGGAGAGGTCGAGCGTGAGCGTCTCGCGCAGCCCGTGCTCGGGGTCGTACATGCGGCCGAGCGGCACGGCGAAGGTGCCGTTGCGCGGCCAGCCCGGGGCGCACAGGCCCCGGTCCTCGGTCGGCACCAGCGCCGGCAGCAGCTCGGTGAGCGGCAGGCTCTCCTCCCCGAACGGGTCGGCCCGCGCGTCGGCGTCCCGGTGCCAGAGCGCCGCCTTGGCGATCGGGATGTTGCCCTGCACCCCGGACGTGAACTCGGTGGGCGTCTGCGGGACGCCCGACCGGCGCACATGGTCCTGGATGTGCACGAACAGCTCGTGGGCGGTGATGACGCCGTCGTTGTCGGCGTCCGCGCGTCCCGTGCCGAGCCCGTCGATGATCGCCTCGGTGAAGACCGAGCGGAACGGGCCCGACCGGTGCTTCATGGTCTCGCCCTCGTAGGCGAACTCCAGGACGTCCGAGGCCGCCATCACGTACGTGCCCTTGCCCGCGGCCTGCGCGCTCAGCTCCCCGCCGTCCGCCGCCGCGAACGGCTCCATGCCCTGCACGAACGCGCCGCCGTAGCAGCAGTCGAGCAGCAGGATCTTCCCGGCGGCGCGGCACCGGCTCATCTGCTCCTCGACGAACCGCGCGGACACCGACGTCGACTCGGGGAGGTCCCGCCGCGTCCGGACGGTGGTGAAGAACAGCCGCCCGTGCTTGTCGCGGATGCCGTGGCACGACATGTAGAGCATGACGGTGTCCGCCGGGTCGCGCCGGCCGAACAGCTCCTCGATGTGCTCCTCGATCGCCGACTTCGGCTCGTTGGCCAGGACGAGCACCCGGTCGAAGTAGCCGATCGAGTCGTCCTCCAGCAGCGCGGCGAGGCGCCGGGCGTCCTGCGCGGGCGAGCGCAGCAGCCGCAGGCCCGGGTCGACGTACTCGGTCGTGGCGACCAGCAGGGCGATCCTGCTCATGCCGGGCTTCGGGACCCCGTCCTCATCCGTCCCCCTCGCGGCGCCGCAGCCACCGGTCGATCAGCTCGCGCTGCTCCTTGGCCGACAGCCCCTCCACCGCCAGGGAATCGTCGCCCTCGACCAGTTCGACTTTCCGCGCCTCGGTCCGCTTGCGCCATTCCGCGACGAGGCCGACCAGCGCGCGCAATGCCGCCCGGGAGAAGACGCCGCTGACGATGAGCGTCCCGATCGCGGCCACGGTGGCGCTTTTGGCGCCCTCCGGCGATTCCTCCTCGGGGCGCTCGACCTCCGTCACGGAATCGAGCAGAAGAAGCTCTTCCTCCAGACTGCGGGTCAGCTCGTCGAGTTCCTGGAGATCGTCGCCCTCGATGATCACTGAGATACGGGTCGCCCGCACGATCCTCACCCCGTCTGCTCGCCCCTCGGCCGCGCCTGCTCCGGCAGATTATCCACCCCGTTGAGAAACCTGCCACCGCTTCCGGACATGGGACGAGAGCCGCCCCCGGGCCTAGGGCGGCTCTCGCCGTTTTGGGTGTCAGGGAGCCCAGGGAGAGGTGACGGCCCAGGTGACGTCGGCCGCCCAGTTCGCGGACGCGTCGAAGTCGTGGGAGCCGCCGTTGCTCGCGATGTAGACGGTGTCGTTGTAATGCCGGATGAACCGGTCGGGGTAGTTGTAGGAGGCGAAGGACGTCCCGCTGCCGCTCTTTCCGGGCTGCGGGCAGAACGTGGCGTCGGCGCGGAAGATCGCGGACCCGTCCATCGGCTGCCGGTAGAGCTGGTAGTTGAAGTGCCGCAGGAAGTCACCCGGGTAGTTGCGGGACTCGAACGACACGCAGGAGTCGTCCGCCAGCCCACGGCGCACGATCCACGATCCGTCGTTCTTGTCGAGCGACGAACTGCCGGACGAGATCACCGAGGTCACGGCGTTGTCGTTCTGGTGGCGGATGTACCGCGTGGTGCAGCAGGCCGTCGTCGCGCGCAGCGAGATCGTCGAGCCCGGCGTCAGGCTGCCCGCCGGGACGGGACTCGGCGCCCCGTATCCGACCGACACGATGTTGGCCTGGACGGCGTTCTCCGCCGCGTCGCTGGGCAGCCCCGAGGTCATCACGCCCTCGAAGAAGTTGCCGACGGCGCTGTTGCTGTTGTCGCCGCCGATGCCGAGGATGATCGCGCCCTCCTTGTGCATCGGCGAATACCCCGGCCGCGACGTCGGCAGCGGCCCCGAATAGCGCGTGGACAGCCCGCCCGACTGGGCGTTGCCGTCCTTGATGGCGAAGAAGTTCGTCCCGTTGTTCTTCAGCGTCGCCGTCACGAACGGGTTCCGGCTGCCGGTGTTGCCGGTGTTCTCACTGCCGCCGTTGGCCGACTGGAACAGGCCGTTCTCCAGGTCGGCCATCACCCATGGACCCGAGCCGTGGCACGGCGAGAACCAGCACAGGGTGCCGAAGTAGATGGCGTCCATGTGGCCGTTGCCGTTGTCCAGGTTGTTGGTCTCGGCGTTGCCGTAGTCGAAGCAGCAGCCGCTGTTGAAATGCGTCGCGGAGGTGACCATGTACATCCCCTCCGGCTGGCTGCCGGTCGCCACGCCCGACGTCGAGTTGTCGCGGTAGCCCATGCGCCCGGAGAACGACGCGCCGTACACCGTGCGGCCGCCCGCGGTGACCGGCAGCGCGTCCGCCGGCACGGGGTCGTCCTGGCCGCCGACGCCTCCCGGAGGCGCGGGGGTCAGATCGTTGTGGCGGGACGTCTGGTCGTAGATGACCGAGATGACGCAGGTGGTGCCGGCGCAGAACGAGTCCTGCGCCCCGGCGTCGGCGTACCCGCCGGCCGAGAGGACGCCGATGTCGCGCGTCCGCCCGTCCGACGCCCGGCGCACCTGGTACAGGCGGCCGCCGTACGAGCCGAACAGCGCCCGCGTCGTACTGTGCGCCGCGACGCACGGCGTCCCGGCGGAGCCGTAGATGTCGCACGGCAGCGGCCCCGCCGCCAGCGACCGCCCCGGCATGCCGGCCACGAGGCCGAGCGCGGCGATCACCGCGGCGAACAGCGCCGTCCTTTTCCATTGCGCGAGCCGTAACCGAACCGCCATGGGAGCTGTCCTTTCTGCTGCCGACTCCTATTACGGGCGGGGGACGGCACAAGTTAGCGCTCACAAGTCGACCAAGAGCCGTCACATGCGACCCTCGCGACCTGCGATGTCTTTCCGAAGCCTAGAATGTTATCGCTAACATGAACCGGCCGAGGCAGCCCTCCCTCATAGGGTCGTGGTTTCAGGGCGGTGCTGCGAGCACATAACATTCCGCGGACGCTGTCAAGCCCCAATTGCAAGGGCCCGCGGAGGACTACCTCACCCGGGCGACCGCGCAGTACGTGTAAGCCTCCGCCGGAGTGGGCCGCGGCTGGACCTCGTCCTCGGCCCGCCATTCGGCCACCGACACGATCCCGGGCTCGACCAGCTCCATGCCCTCGAAGAACCGCGTGAACTCCGCCTCGCTGCGCCCGAAGAACGGCCCGTACCGCCCCGCGGCGATCGCGGCCGCCTCCTCCTCGGTCAGGAAGTCGTTGGTGGCGTGCGACATGACGAGATAGCTGCCCGCCGGCAGCGCATCGACCAGCCGGGCGACGATCCCGTACGGGTCGTACTCGTCCGACACGAAATGCAGCACCGCGGTGAGGACGAGCGCTATGGGCCGGGAGAAGTCGAGCGTCCGCAGGAGCTCCGGATGATCCAGTATCTTCCCGGGTTCGCGCACGTCGGCGTCGATGTAGGCGGTGACGGAGTCGGGGCCGCTGGTGAGCAGGGCACGCGCGTGCACGAGCACGATCGGGTCGTTGTCGACGTACACCACGCGCACCTCGGGCACGGCCTCCTGCGCGATCTCGTGCACGTTGGGGCTGGTGGGAATGCCCGTGCCGATGTCGAGGAACTGGTCGATCCCCACCTCATTCGCCAGGTAGGACACCGCCCGGCGCATGAACCGCCGGTTCTCGATGACCGCCGTCCGCACGGTGGGGAACGCGGCGGCGATCGCGTCCCCCGACTCCCGGTCGGCCGCGAAGTTGTCCTTCCCGCCGAGCCAGTAGTTCTGCCGCCGCGCCGGATGCGCCACCGTCGTATCGATCCGCGCCGACAGTTCAGCGCTCTCGTCCAGCTCGCTCACCAAGACACCTCCACCCTCCGACCACCCCCGAAGTGCCTACCCAATGGTAGACCTCGGCCCCTTCCCCCCGACGCCGATCGCCCCAGGACCGCGTGAGCCAGAGAATCCCCCGGGCCGGCCCAGCACGATGCGTCGCCACGACCAATGCCTGGACGCTGGATCAAAGACGGTGCAAGCCCGACCCACCGCAGCCCCGCCTTAATTAGCGGGCTTTCGTGAGCTGCCCGGACGGGCCTGGCCGAACGGTGGCGCGGCTGAACGGCGGTCGCAGTTCCAGCTAACCCACTGAGGCTGGACTCCCAAGAAGCCCCCGAGGCCCAGCAGGAAGTGGCGCCCCTTGGGGGGCCTGGGGGGAGCCCCCCAGATCGGGGGGCATGGGGGGTCGCCCCCCAAAAGAAATAAGGCCCCCGGGAAGTAACCCCGAAGGGGCTACGAACATAGGAGGCCCGAGTGCGCCGTCAGGGACTTGAACCCCGAACCCGCGGATTAAGAGTCCGCTGCTCTGCCAATTGAGCTAACGGCGCGTGTCTGGCGGGCCTTGGCCTTGGCCGGGGCCCTCGCGACAGGAAGAACAGTACCAGGGGCTGCGGAGCAGTGCGAATCGGTTTAGTCCTGGGCGGGGAGGACGCTGACCATGCCGCGCCAGAGGGCGATGGCGGTGGCGCGGGAGCTGACGCCGAGCTTTGCGTAGATGCGGTTGACGTGGTTCTTGACGGTCTTCTCGGACAGGAAGAGCTGGCGGGCGATCTCGCCGTTGGAGCGTCCGGTGGCGATGAGGTCCATGACCTCGGATTCGCGGGCGGACAGGCCGAGGGTGGTGCGGGAGGCGGCGCGGACGCCGCGGATGAGGTCGGGGGCGGTGAAGGCGCCGGGGACGAGGTGGCCGCAGGCGCCGGCGCGCAGCGCGGTCTCGACGGCGGGCTGGTCGCCGGAGTGGAGGAAGACGCGGGAGGCGGCGCTGAGGGCGGCCGCGTGGGCGGCGGAGGCCGCGTCGAGCAGGACGATGTCGGGCCGCAGGCGCTCCGCGAGGGTGCGGGCGGCTTGGGGGTCGGGGGTGTCGGCGACGACCTGGAGTTCGTCGCTGGCGTTCAGGAGGGAGATCACGTCCGCGCGGACCTGGGGGTCGGCGTCCACGACGAGGACGCGCAGCGGGGCCGTCTCATCGACACTCATCCGTTGCCCTTGGCGTGTCGTTGACATTTATAGGGACGGAGCATAACGGGACGATCTTCAAGAGTCGATGGACCGCGCCGCACACGGCGAAGGCCCCGGCTGGACGGCCGGGGCCTCGGAGCTGGGGTGAGTGAGGGGACTTGAACCCCCGACATCTTGGACCACAACCAAGTGCTCTGCCAGCTGAGCTACACCCACCGTGGCCGGGAGCGCGTCCCGGCTCCAAGTAGTGTAGCGGCTCCGGGAGGGTGGGTCAGCCGGAGGAGACCTTGGCGGCGATGGAGCGCGCCGTCTCGGAGTCGGGGCCGGGCTGCGGGACGAACACGGCGGCGCGGTAGTAGCGGAGCTCCTGGATGCTCTCGGTGATGTCGGCGAGGGCGCGGTGGCCGCCCTTCTTCTCCGGGCTGGCGAAGTACACGCGCGGGTACCAGCGGCGGGCCAGTTCCTTGATGGAGGAGACGTCCACCATGCGGTAGTGGAGGTGGGCGTCGAGGGCCGGCATGTCGCGTGCCAGGAAGGACCGGTCTGTGGCGATGGAGTTGCCGCACAGCGGCGCCTTCTTGGCGTCCTTCACATGGGAACGGACGTAGCCGAGGACGGTGTCCTCGGCCTCGGCGAGGGTGACGCCGCTCGGGAGGGCCTCCAGTAGCCCGGAGGTCGTGTGCATGTCCCGGACGACTTTGGTCATGCGGGTCACGGTCTCCGGGGGCGGCTTGATGACGACGTCCACGCCCTCGTCGAGGATGTTGAGTTCGCTGTCGGTGACCAGGGCGGCTATCTCGATCAGCGCGTCATTCCGCAGGTCGAGTCCTGTCATCTCGCAGTCGATCCAGACCAGCCGCTCGTTCATGGCATTCACCCTACGGCCATGAACGACTGCGCGGGGCGTCGAGCCCGCGGAATTAGGAGGTCACGCGCTGGGCGATATGTCCCGGAATGGGAATGCCGGGGCGGAGTTGCGGGTCGGGGGACGGCTCGCCGAACGTCTGGGCGACGGGGAGGACGCCGGCCCAGGTGTCCGTGGCGTAGTCCTCTTCCTCGTCCGACGGAGGGGCCTGGCGGATCTTGACCGACGCCTCGTCCAGGGAGAGGGCGATCACGGAGGTCGCGGCGAGTTCCTTCCGGTTGGGCTTGCGCGTCGCGTCCCACTGGCCGCGGACGAGGTGCTCGACGATGGCGCGGAGGCCGGTCTGCTTCTCGTCCGGGTCGGTGAGGAGCCGGGGCGTCCCGTAGATGACGGCGCTGCGGTAGTTGACCGAGTGGTGGAACACGGACCGGGCGAGGACGAGGCCGTCCAGGTGGGTGACGGTGACGCAGATGTCCTGGGACGGGGCCGCCATGAGGCTGCTCGCGCCGGTGGAGCCGTGCACGTAGAGGGTGTCGTCCAGGCGGCCGTAGCAGGTCGGCAGGACGCGCGGCGAGCCGTTCACGACGACGCCGAGGTGGCAGATCATGCCGGCGTCCAGGACCTCGTAGAGGGCGGCCCGGTCCGTGCCGCCGCGTTCCGGATGCCTGGTGAGCCGGGTGCGGGAGGTCGATGAGAGTGCGTTCATGTCCGTTTACGCTAGGAGGCGAGTGGCCTGGTCGGTATGGCCACTTGGCGCGCAAAGCCGGAGACCACTTTGTCGATCGATCTGCCTCTCGTCGTTGACCGGGACGCCGGGGAGCCGATGAGCGCTCAGCTCGTCGGCCAGCTCCGCGACGCGATGACGGAGGGACGCCTCGCCGCGGGAGAGCGGCTCCCCTCCAGCAGGGCGCTGGGCAAGCTGCTGGGCGTCAGCCGCACGGTGGTGACGGAGGCTTACGAGCAGCTCTACGCGGAGGGCTGGCTGGAAGGGCGCCACGGTTCCGGGACGTATGTGACCGAAGGCGTGGCCGCCGCGCCTGTGCCCAGGCCGCAAGAACCGACCACGAGACCGGCGCCGAGGGCGACCCAAAATGAGATCGACCTGAGGGCGGGTGCCGCCTGGACCGGGGCCCTCGACACACCGGCTTGGCGCCGAGCATGGCGTCTTGCCGCGGGCAGGCCGCCTCAGCAGCGCCAAGACCCGCACGGCCTGCCGGGCTTGCGCGAGGCACTCGCCGACTACCTCAGGCGTAGCCGCGGCGTGCGCTGCCCTGTGGACGGGCTGCTCGTCACACGGGGTGCGACGAACGGGCTCGATCTGCTTGCCGCGACCGTACTTCGCCCCGGCGACCGCGTCGGGGTGGAGGACCCGGGCTATGGGAAGGCGCGCATCGTCCTAGAGGGACGTGGTGCGGAGCTCGTGCCGTGCCCTGTGGACGAGCACGGCCTCATCGTCGACGGCCTGCCCGACGATCTGCGCCTCGTCTACACGACGCCGTCGCACCAGTACCCGATGGGCGGCGTGCTGCCCGTCCCGCGCCGGCGGGCCCTGCTGGCCTGGGCGAGGCGCAACGGGGCGCTCATCGCCGAGGACGACTACGACGGCGAGTTCCGGTTCGACGTCGCGCCCCTGCCCGCCCTGTACGGGCTCGACCCGGACGTGGTGGTCTACCTCGGCACCACGGCGAAGATCCTCACCACGGACATGGGCGTCGGCTGGCTGGCGGGCCGTCCCGACCTGGTGGAGAAGGTGGCGGCGCGCCGGATGGAGCTGAACGACCGCACGGCCATCGTCCCGCAGGACGCGCTGCGCATCCTCCTGGAACGGGGTGATCTCGACCGGTATGTCCGCAGGATGCGCGCCGAGTACGCGCGGCGCCGCGAGGTGGTCGTCCGCGCGCTGGACGGCCTCGCGCTGCGCGGCGACACCGCGGGGCTGCATCTGGTGGTGGACGTCCCGCAAGGCGAGGCGCGCCGCGTCGCGGCCGAAGCCGCCGAACGGGGCGTCCTGGTGGAGACCCTGGAGCGCTACTGCACGGAACCGGGGCGGGCCTCCGGGCTGTTGATCGGCTACGGCTCCGCCGCGACCGCGAGCGAGCTGCGCAAGGGATGCGAGATCATCCGGGCGCTGAGCGGCAGGCCCTGAACTCAGTTCGACATGGCGGACTGGCCGACCGGCACGGGCTCCGAGGCGGGGCGCAGCGGCGGGTCGCCCTGCGGCGGCCGGACGGGGTCGGGCGTGCGCGGCCGCGGCGGCAGCAGCCGGCTCCCGCCCGGCGCGCTGGGCGCGCGCGGCTTCGGGATGGGCGTCACCGGGGTGTCCGGCCCGGTGATCCGCCGGATGTCGATGCCGCCCGGATCGGGCCGGTCGAGCGTCGGCACCTGCGAGGCGCCGTAGTGCCCGCCGCGCGCCCACTCCTTGCGGCTGCGGCTCGCGTGGTACGACTGCGGCGACGGCAGCGGGGGGCCGGCGGGCCAGCGGCGCGCGACGCCCCACGCGTCCAGCCACTGGACGAGCGCGTCGAGGCCGGTGAGCAGCGATGCGGTGAACGGGGTCCGGGACTGGCCGACCACCATGATCTGCGCGCAGACGCGGCCCTCCCGGCCGACGCGGTCGCCGAGGAGCAGGGCCGCGCGGGTGATCGGGAGGAGCTGGACGATCTCGCCGGTGCCGGGATGCCACACCAGGTGCGCCGGCCGGCCCTCCTTGACGAGGTCGGCGGCCACCGAGCGCGCGGAGACGATGCGCGGATCGTGCTCGCCGGCGCACCAGACGGCGCGGGGAGCACCTCCCCGCAACGCTCCGCCGTCGTGTCGTGCCGGCATGCGTCCGGCTCCCGGCAGCCATGCGTCTGCCACGGTGCGTCCCCCCCAATCGGGCGGTCTAGTCCCGAATGGTCTAGTCCTCTTCTCTTAGCCCAGCGGGACTCATAAGTCCAGCCTGCCGTCTCATGGGCCGGGATGACGGCGGTCGACATCCGTACCTGGGGGAGGCCCCGCGCGCTCGGGTGTCGTCGCTGAGGCGTACCCCCGGTGTCCAAAGATTCCACCTTGAGGCACCTTTTTCTCCAGAGACTCTCGGTGAAATACCCGTCCAGGGACGGAAGCCGCACCGTTCGGCCAGGTCAGCCGGGATGCTGAAGGCCAGGTGAAGCCTTCCTGCAAGTCGGCCGGAAGTGGCCGACAACGGATCGCGCGTATACGCGTCGTCGCGCGCGTGGCGGCGCCCGGGTACCGGGGTGGGGTTCACAGTCCGGACCGAGCAGCGTTCTAATAGGTCGTCATGACCGTTGACGCAGAACTGCCGGCCGGGGTCCCCGGCATCGACGTCCCCCGCCTCGCGGCCTGGCTGTCCCGCGAGGTGCCCGGTGCGGGGCGGATCACCGCGATCGACCTGATCGCGGGCGGGCGTTCGAACCTGACGTACGGGATCACCCTGGACGGCGGCCGCCGCGTCGTGCTGCGCCGGCCCCCGCTCGGGCACGTCCTCCCGACGGCCCACGACATGGGGCGCGAGTACCGGGTGCTGTCCGCCCTCGGCGGCGGGACGGACGTGCCGGTGCCGAAGACGCTGGCGTTCTGCGACGACGAGGACGTCATCGGCGCCCGCTTCTACGTCATGGACTTCGTCGACGGCCGCGTCCTGCGCACCCGGGAGGACGCCGAGGACATGACGCCCGAGCAGGCCCGCGGCCTGTCCGCGGCGCTCGTGGAGGCGCTCGCGGCGATCCACACCGTCGACGTGGACGCCGTCGGGCTGGCGGACTTCGGGCGGCCCAACGGCTACATGGAGCGGCAGCTCAAGCGCTGGGGCAAGCAGTGGGACAGCTCGCAGGAGGCGATCCGGGCCACCGGGACGGCCCGCGACCTCCCCGAGTACGACCGGCTCGCCGCCCGGCTCGCCGAGCGCCTGCCGGCGGACGCCCCCGCCCGGCTCGTCCACGGCGACTTCCGGCTCGACAACGCCCTCGTCCGGCTGGAGCCGCGCCCCGAGATCGCGGCCGTCGTCGACTGGGAGATGTCGACGCTGGGCGACCCGTTCTCCGACCTCGGCCTGACCCTGGTGTACTGGGCCGAGGCCGCCGACGCCGAGGAACTGCCCGTCGGCGCGACGATCACCTCGGCGCCCGGCTTCTACACGCGCCGCGAGTTCACCGACCGGTACGCGTCCCTGACCGGGTTCGACCTCGCCGACCTCGACTTCTACGTCGCGTTCGCCTGCTTCAAGCTGGCGGTCATCCTGGAGGGCATCCACGCCCGCTTCCTGCAGAACGCGACCGTCGGCGAGGGCTTCGACCAGATCGGCGGCGGCGTCCCCATCCTCCTGGAGCGCGCCCACCGCACCCTGGACACCGGCTCCATCTCCTGACGCGCCGCGGCCGCGCCGGGCGGGCGCGCGCCCGCCGGGCGCAGCCGCGGCCCCGTCAGCAGTAGAAGACGCGGGCGGATCCGCCGGGCGCGACCGACACCGATCCGCTTCTGCGCCCGAAGCAGATGACGTTCGTCCGGGACACGGTCACGCGCGCCGTCTCGCCGGAGGACAGGTGGCCGTTTCCGCTCGCGCTCAGCTCGCCGGACGTCCCGGTCACGCGCCAGTTCACCGCCCCGCCGACGGCGGTGATGGTGATGGTGCACGACGCGTCGTTGCCCATGCTGCATCCCTGCACGGACAGCCTGCCCGCCTTCGGCGGCTCCGGAGCCTTCGTCGTCGGCGGGGCCGGGGCCTTGGTCGTCGGCGTCTTCGACGGGGTCTTGGACGGCGACGGCGACTTCGACGGCGACTCCGACTCGGTCGGGGACGGCGAGGTGACCGTGGGGGACGGGTCGGTCGGCGTCGCCTCGGGCGCCCCGGAGTCGCCCGGCGAGCCGCTGTCGCCGGGCACCGCCGGGCCGGTCGCCGCGGCGTCCGTCCCCCCGTTCCCGCTGTGCAGCCAGGACCAGGCGCCGACGCACAGGACCGCCATCCCGACGGCCACGGCGACGGCCGCGAGGACCGGGCCGCGCCGCCGGGGCGACCGGTCGCGGGCGCGCGGCGCGGCCGGCTGGTAGGGCAGCGGCCAGCCGTACTCGTCGAACGGCTCGGTCCACGCGGCGATGGCGCGGCGGTTCCCGGCCCGGTCCTCGGCGGTGGCGGCGGTCAGCACGTCCAGCCGCAGCTCGGCGGGGATCGCCGCGATCGGCAGGACGGACAGCAGCCGGTCCGGCGGCAGCGCCGGCGTCTCCCGCTCCTCGCACACCGGGCAGCTCGCCACGTGCCGGACGAGCGAGGCCGCGGTCTGCGGCGTCAGCGGCCACGACTCGGTCAGCGCCGCGACGCTCGGGCAGTCCTTCCAGTGGTTCTGCGCGATGAGTGCGGCGCGCAGCGCGGCGGCGAGGTCCTCGCGGGCCTTCTGGACCAGCGCGAGCGTCTCCTCCAGCGGGATCCCGAAGACCCCGCACACGTCGACCTCGTCCAGCTCGTGCCGGACCGACAGGTCGATCGCCTCCCGCTGCCGGCCGTTGAGCGCGGCGAGCGCGCTGTGCGCGAGCAGCCGGCGCTCCTCCCGGCGGGCGAGCTGCTCGGGGGTCAGGTCGTCGTCGGCCTCCGGCGCCTCCTGCCCGATGTGCCGGTTCGGGCTGTCGCGGCGCCGCATGCACTCCTTGCGGGCGATCGCGTAGAGCCAGCCGCGCAGCCGGTCCGGCTCGGTCAGCCGGTGCACGTGCTCGCGGGCCGCGATGATGACGTTGCGGAGCGCGCCGGCCGCCTCCACCCGGTCGCGGAGCAGGCCGTGGCAGTAGTCGTAGAGGAACGGCGCGTACGTGTCGTACACCTCGGTCAGGGCGATGACGTCCCCGGCTCGCAGCGAGTCCGCCAGCCTCTGGTCGTCGTTCCGCCCGGGCCCTGGCTCACCGGCCACGGGAACCCTCCCAGTCCAAGTCGGTGGTGTTGTGGATCGTGCCCCCGGCGAGCCCCGACGCCTGTCGGTCGACTCTGGGTGCCTGATCTTGCCACCAAGTTGCTGGGATTTCTCCCTTATGAACGGATTCTGTGACGGCTTCGGTACGCCATGTGGCCATCTGTCCTAGTCGAAGGCCACCCGGTCATGTAAATGTGATCTAGCTCACGTTGAGGGTCAGCCGCCGCCGTTACCGCCGTCCCCGCCGCCTCCGGGCCCGCCGTCCGTCGGGCAGGACAGCGTCACGCCGCCGGTATTGCCGGTGGAGAAGCTGACCGTCCCGGTGCCGCCGGGCGGGGTGCAGGTGCCGCTCACCCGGACGAACGCGGTCTGCCCGCTGCGGAGCGTGCCGCCGCCGGTGGCCTGGAGGCCGTCGGACGCGCCCGTCACGGACCAGGTCACCGTCCCTCCCACGGCTCGCACCAGGATGGTGCAGGAGCCCGGCCCGGCGCCCCTGATCGTGCAGGAACCCACCGACAGGGTTCCGGTGGAGGGCTTCTGCGTGGTCGGGCGGGGCTGGGAGGAGCGGGTGGACGGCTTGCGGGTCGGGGTCGGCGTGGGAGTCGCGGACGTCGTCGTGGGGGTGGGCGTCGGGGTCTCGCTCAGCGTGGGCGTGGGCGAGTCCAGCGGGTCCTCGGACTCCGGCGGCGACGACGGGTCGAGCACCGACGCCGTCGCCCCGCCCGACGGGCCCTGCGCGCTCGTCCCGCCGCTGGGCGACCCCGACATCACGTAGAAGGCCCCCGCCACGATCACGACGACCGCCGCCGCGGCGGCGAGCGCCGGCCACAGCGCGCGTGGGCTGCGCCGTTCGGAGACGTCCTGCACGGACCCCCGGTCGGCCACGACGGGCCAGCCCCACTCGTCCAGCGGCTCGGCCCGGTGCGCGATGTGCGCGAGGTCCGCGGCGAGCGCGGCGTCGGTGGCGGTGGCCATGACGTGCCCGCGCAGGTCGTTCGGCATCATCGCGACCGGCAGCACCTGCAGGAGCCGCGCCGCGGGCACCTCGCGGTCGCGCCGCGACCCGCAGGCGGGGCACGAGGCGACGTGCTGGACGAGCCTGCGCACGACCGGCGGCGGCGCCGGCCAGCCGCCCTCGTCCGCGATGGCGGCGATCTCGGGGCAGTCGCGGCGCCCGGTGCGGGCGATGTGGCAGGCCGCGATCGCCTCGTGCAGCCGGGCCTGCGCCGCGCGGGTCAGGTCGTCGGCCTCCTGCGCGCCGAGGCCGAGGACGCCGCCGACCTCGAAGGTGTCCAGGCCGTGCCGGAGCATGAGGTCGAGCGCCTCGCGCTCGCGCCCGCGCAGCGCCGACAGGCCGCTGTGCACGAGCCGGCGGGTCTCCTGCCGGCGGGCGAGCTCCGCGTCGTCCAGGAAGCCGTCCTCGACCTCGGGCGCCTCGTGCCGCTCGGCCGGCCGGTCGGGGTCGCGCAGCCGCCGCGTGCACTCGTTGCGCACGAGCGCGTACAGCCAGCCGCGGAACCGGTCGGGCTCGCGCAGGACGGGCACGTGCGCGTAGGCGGCGATCAGGGCGTCGTGCAGCGCGCCGGCCGCCTGGTCCTGGTCGCGCAGCAGCGCGTGGCAGTAGTCGTACAGGCGGGCCGCGTAGCGGTCCATGACCTGGATGAGCGCGCTCGGATCGCCTGCGGCCAGGGATCGGGCCAGGCGTTCGTCGTCGGCGCGGTCGTAACTGGGCCAACCGGACACGAGGTCCTCCCGCGGGCAGTGTTCGTCTTCCGCGTCCGCGGCACTGGGGACCGTCCGGAAGATCCAAGAGGGGAGCGGTGCACTCGTCCGCCGCCGGTTCGCCCGGCGGTCGCATCCCCGTCTCGGGCTGGGGGAAAGTTGAGTCGGAGGCCCGACGGCCCCGCTCCCCGTCGGGCCTCCACACGTTTGACGATCGGCTGCTGCGCCCGGTTGACACCGAACCGCAGGAAAAAACAAGAACTACCTGACGCGTCCGTAAGATCACCGACTGCTGATCACTGGATCCGGCGGGACAGCATCTTGAGGAAGATCTTGGAGATCTCCTGCGGGGTCTGGGCGACCTGGACGTTGCCGTTGGTGGCCGCCGCGATCTGCTCCAGCTCGTTGCGGTCCACGCCCTTGCCGAACCCGATCATGTTGACCTGGATCGGCTTGTTCGGGTCCTGCATGGCCTTGAGCTGCTTCAGCGTCTCCTTCAGCGTGGGGCCGCCGTCGTCGTCGTTCTTGCCGTCCGTGAGCAGCAGGATCGAGTTGCCGAACTCCGGCTTGTAGGTCTCGTTCATCTTCTTGTACGCGGCCAGCATCGTCCGGTACAGCCCGGTGTCGCCGTTCGGCTTCGGCTTCATCGAGTTGAGCGTGGAGAGGACGAGGCCGCGCCGGGTGTTGGACCCGATCCGCTCGCCGAGCGGGCCGATCGGCACCGTGACCTTGTAGGGCAGGTCGCCGTTCATGTTCGTGGAGAACAGCCACTGGCCGAGCTCGGTGTCGTTGGACATCATGCTCAGCCCGCCCTGCGACACCTGCGCGATGGCCTGCAGCCGGTTGGTGTTCGGGCCGACCTTCTCCAGCATCGAGCCGGACACGTCGATCAGCGTCAGCATGCGCAGGCCGAGCGTCAGCTTCGACCACGCCTGCATGATCTTCGCGACGTCCTGGCTCTTCGGCGTGGGCAGCTGCCGCGGCTTGGCCGGGCTGACCCCGGCCGCCTGGTTGAAGCCGGACGGCGCCTTGCTGTCCGGGGTGCGGAAGCCGAGCGCGAGGACGTCCTTGCGGGTCGCCTCGGTGCTCATCGCCTTCTCCAGCAGCCTGGCCGCCTTCTGCTTGGCGGCGTCCTTGCTGGTGACGGTGAACGGGTAGTCCAGCGACAGCGTGCCCTCGATCGGGTACAGCGCCACCGCGGGCTCCGCCGGCTTCGTCTGGTTGTACTGGTACAGCGCCTGCTCGGACGACAGCGAGATCGGCTTCTTGCCGCCCTTGTCCTTGCGGAACGCCGCGAACTCCGCCTCCGTCGTGGGGACGGTGCTCTCCCGGACCGTCCGGACGATGCCGGTGAAGATCGAGTCGCGGTTGGGGTCGTTCGCCAGCAGCATGCTCGTCACCATGAGCGAGCCCATGCCGGCCGCGTTCTTCATCGGGTCGGGCACGACCAGCCGCACCGAGCCCGCCGGGATCATCTGGTTCTTCGTCACCGCGCCGCCCGCGGTGCCGCCGGCGGCCTTCAGCAGGTTGTCCCACGAGGGGCTCGCGGTGATGCCCTGCTTCTTCAGCTGGACGGCGAGCGACTGCGGCAGCCCCACGACGATCGGGCTCTTCGCGAGCGTCGTCTTGGTGGAGATGACGCCGCCCTTGTCATCGCCCTTGGCGCCGGCCTGGGCCAGCGAGATCCACAGGGACGAGTCGGGGATCCACACGTCAGGGCGCTCGTTGGACCCGCTCGCCAGGGCCTGCCCGGACAGCATGGGGGTCACCGACGCCGGCTCGACCTTCTTCACCGTCGCCTTGACGCACTTGCCGTCGACCTTCTCCTTGCCGTCGTTGAAGCGCCCGGCGGCCTTCTCCACGACCGGCGCGATGTCCGGCGCCGCCGCGACCGACAGGTTCAGCGCGTCGTCGCCGGAGCAGCCGCCGCCGCTCTCGGCGAACGCGTAGACGCCGACGCCGAGCAGCAGCGCGAGGCCCACGGCCCCGGCCATCGGCCCGATCAGCGCGGTCGCGCTGCGCTTGCGCTTGCGGCGCCCGTACTCGTAGCCGCTGGAGCCGCTGTCGTAGCCGCCGGACCCGCTGTCGTAGCCGCCCGATCCGCCGCCGTAGCCGCCGGAACCGCCCGAACCTCCCGAGCCGCCGGAACCTCCCGAGCCGCCGGACCCGCCGAAGAACCCCGACGGGCCGCCGTCGGAACGGCTGATCGAGTCGTACTCGCTGTACCCGGTGCCGGCGAGCGGCGAGGACTCCGGCGGCGGGCCCTGCGGGGACGACTGGCGCGGCTCGCCCTGCGGGTACCCGCCGGACCGCCCGAGCCCGTAGCCGCCCGCGTCGGACGCACCGCCGAACCCGCCGGAGCCGTAGACCCGCTCCTCGGACGACTGCCGCGGGGTGAACCACTCCGGCGTCTCGCCGGACGCGCCGGGCGGCGCGCCCTGCGGTCCCGCCGGGGGCTGGTTGAGCGGGCGGGACTGCCCGTCCCGCGCCCCGAACCAGTCCGACGACCCGTCGTTGGCCGGACCGAAGACGGGCCTGGACGGGTCGTAGCCGCCGTCCATCCCTTCGGGGAAGTCATTGCGATGACGTCCGCTCATGGCCTGCCCTCGATTCACCAGAAACCCGCCGATGTTCCCCGGCACTGTAGTAGTACGAACCAGAGGTTACAAAGAACTCAAAACTGATAATGACGCAGGTCATCACCGTATGTCCCGACGAACCTGGCATTGCCCCTGGCCGTCACGGACTGTCGCCAACGCGGTACGGATCGGCGCGATCGCCGGTTCAAGACCGGCCGAATCCGGCCGCGGCGGGCGGCAGACTTGGGGACATGGCCCACCTCGTCCCCGTCTCGGACCCTGCCGACCCGCGCATCACAGACTACGTGCGCCTGCGGGATGTGAACCTCCGCAAGAGCCTGGAGGCCGAGCACGGCCTGTTCATCGCCGAGGGCGAGAAGGTGATCCGCCGCGCCGTCGCCGCAGGTCACCCCGTCCGCTCCCTCCTCATGGCGCGCCGCTGGGCCGACCCCCTCGCCGACGTCCTGTCCGGCGTGGAGGCGCCGGTCTACGTCGCGGACGACGCCACCATGGAGTCGATCACCGGCTTCCAGGTGCACCGCGGCGCCCTGGCGTCCCTCGAACGCCTCCCCCTGCCGGCCATCGAGGACCTCCTGGGCGGGGCCTTCCGCGCTGCGCCCGGCGCGGACGGGGCCGCGCGGCGGACGCCGCCGAGCCGCGTCCTCGTCCTGGAAGACCTGGTGGACCACGCGAACGTCGGTTCCATCTTCAGGTGCGCAGCCGCGCTGGGCATCGACGCGATCATCCTGTCCCCGCGGTGCGCCGACCCCCTCTACCGCCGCGCGGTGAAGGTCTCGATGGGCGCGGTGTTCGCGATCCCGTACGCCCGGATGGCCAACTGGCACGATGACCTGGCCGAACTGCGCTCCGCGGGCTTCACCCTCCTGGCGCTGACCCCCGACCGGAAGGCCGCGCCCCTCGACGAGGTGCCGATGGGCGCCCGCACCGCCCTCATGCTGGGCTCCGAGGGCGACGGCCTCTCGTCCCACTGGCTGGACGAGGCCGATCAGGCGGTCCGCATCCCGATGAGCGAGGACGCGATGGCCGCCGGCGTCGACTCACTCAACGTCACCGCGGCCGCCGCCATCGCCTGCCACACCCTCCTCCGGCGATAGCGGGCGGCGGCCGGAATGGCGCTGAGGACGGAGTGTTCGGAGGCGGGATGACCGGCGGGATGATGAATCGAGTCGTGCACGACTCGGCGGCGGTCGAATTGAGCCGCATCGGGCGGCTGCCGAAGATTTCGCGGCAAGACCCGGCGGCAACATATTCGGTATATGGTGTTGCGTTCCTGGGTGCAGGCGTTCATTGTCGGTGATGCCCGCCGGGATGGGGCGAGGGTGCGGATTCGAGGAATTGCCCCCGTTCTTTGGGTCTGGACATACTGGCGTCCAGGTCGTGGGGTGGCCTTCTCCTGCGGGGGACGTGGACACGGTGTTGAAAGGCTTGAAAATAGGGATTGCGAACTCTCGCTGTGCGCGTTCGAGTTCCCAGTGCGGGCTATGCCGGTGCCACGGTGTGCCGTCGGTGGTTTGTTCCTATGCGGTTGGCGCCGGGGCGTTATACAAAAGGCGCGGCGGCTGTGCCGCACAATCCGGGTGCTCGGCTTCTGACTGGCCTCTTACACGGGCGCGCAGCATTCGGAAGGGGTCGTGCCGCCGCGTACCGGTCACTTGCCGAACATGCCGCGGCGGGTGCGGCGGTGGGATCCCTTCGCGCGTTTCACGGCCCCGGCGGGCATGCGCCGCCGTCCGAGCCGCAATTGTGTGAGCAGCAGGGAGAACGCCACGAGAAGGGCGGCAAGCCACGCGATCTGCGTGCTCGCCATTCGCTCGAAAGTGACGTCCTGCGCGACGGGCGCCTTGTTCCCCTGCAGCCGGCTCTGCGGCGTCCCGGACCCGGGCACCGGGCTCGGCGCGACCGACGGGCTGGGCGCCTGGATGGGCGGCAGCGCGACCTGCGGGTCCTTGGGGTCGAACGACGAGTTCGGCGACGGCGGCACGATTCCGCCCGCGCCCGTCCCGCTGGACGACGACCCGCCGGACGAACTCGACCCGCCGGACGAACTCGACCCGCCGCCGCTCCCGCCGGAACCGCCGCCGCCGGACCCCGACGACTTCGTGGGAGTGGGCGAAGGCTTGGACGGCTTCCGCGACGGCGACTTGGACGGCGACTTCGACGGCGACTTGGACGGCGACTTCGACGGGGTCGGCGTGCTCGTCGTGGGCGTCGGCGAAGGCGAAGACTCGGGCACGACGTACGTGATGGTCATGGACGCCTTGACGGGGTCGAGGCCGGCCGCCTTGACGGTCACGGTGACCTTGTAGTCCGTAGTGCTGTCGGGACCGTCCGCCGGGATGTTCAGCGTCGACTTGACGGTGCCGCTCTTCTCGTCGGCCAGGTCTCCGACTCCGCACTCCTCGGCGGTGAACGGCGAGCCGCAGACACCGGTGACCGTCGTTCCATCGAGGGTCGCCGCGACGTCCGTGACCTTGGCGTCCGCCACCTCGCCGCCGACGGCCGTGATGGTCGTCGTGATGTCGAAGGAGTCCTTCGGGTCGACTTTCGCGGCGACCGGGGTGACGTGCACGTCCAGTTTCCCGGCGGCGGGGGCCGTGGTGCCCGGTGCGGATGGGCTCGGTGTGTCCGCGGCAAGGGCGGACGCGCCGCCGGCGGCCAGGACCGCGGCCGTGCCGAGACCGATGAACATCGGTTTGACTGCCGATCGGCAGATCACCGCCGCAGCACCTCCGTCGCGTCGCCGTTGAGCGCCCGTGCCCGTCACGCAATACCCGAGGGATCGCCTCGGGTATCAAGCGAACACGGATACCCGGGCCAAATCAACCCCGCCGGACGTCAGATCATCTCCTCCCGGACGTCCTCGATCTCGGTCGCGGGAGCCCACGCCTGCCAGACGCCCAGGTCGATGCGGTCGAGGCCCAGGTTTTCGGCGACCGGGGCCCGGCCGCCCGTGTACTCGACGCGCAGCCAGCTTTCATGCTCGCCCACGATGACGAAGCGCTCGCCGCGCCAGCGGCACGTCGTCCGGACGTAGCGGAGGTCCTCCACCTCGGACGCGGGGACGATCCGGCGGTACCGTCCGGGACGGAGCTCCTCGAACCCGTCCGTCGGGCCGGGCGCGTAGAGCCTGACCTCGCCGTCGGCGCCGGGCGCGGCCTCGAAATCGCGTCCGAGCCAGCGCGCGACGTACCCGTCCCGGATCATTGCGCCTCCCGTCCGTTCGTCTCCGGCCGGAGCCAGGCGAGCCGGTCCGGGTCGTACATCGCCACGAACCGCTCGGACCGGTCACGGCCGAGGTAGTACATCTCTGCCCCATACGGGAGCCGGACGCTGTCGACCTTGTACTCGCGGATGGACCCGGTGCTCCCCGGCGCGAACCCGCCGCCCAGGAAAGGCGGCCGCTCGACTACCCAGCCGGCGTCGCCCCAGGCGGCCATCTCCGCCTCGTCCCGTCCGCCGAAGGGAATGCGGTACAGGTCGGGGCAGTAGGCGGGCCACCGGATGACGTACACGCCCTCGTCGGCGGGCGAGAACGGGGAGCCGTCGTACAGCAGCCCCAGCGCTTCGTACAGCTGGCCGGGCGTCTGCAGGTCGGCGACGTCGCTCGTCGAGTGCACGAACCCGCCGACGCGGTCGTAGCCCTGCTCCAAGTACCAGGCGACGTGCCCGTGCGGGACGACCTTCTGCATGATCGTCGGGGAGGAGACGGGGTCGTCCAGGTCGGTCGGCAGCTGTGCCGGCACCGCCTCGGGCCGCGCCGGCACCGCCTCGGGCCGCGGCGGCGGCGGGACCTCGTGCCGCGCCGGGACGAGCCCGACCCGCACCGCCCACTCGCTGAGCGCCCGCACCTGGTCGCCCTGGAGCGACGCCCCGATCCGCGTCCCGGGGTTGACCAGCATCGCCCAGTCGTCCCGCGGCCACGCGCCGATCAGCTCCCGGAAGTCCGCGTACACGAACCGCGACTCGGGCAGCACCTCGCGCAGCCGGACCAGCGACGTGAACACCTGCACGGCCGACTCGCCCCGCAGCGCGGCGTCCCAGCGGAACTCGCGCTGCACGGGCGTCACCTCAAGCGGCGCCGCCTCCGGAATCGGCACGAGAACGTTCGCGTTGAGCAGCACCCGCAAGAACGCGTCCGAGTCCGCGCCCAACGCGGCCTCGTAAAGCTCCTGGTCGATGCGGTTCCCCGGCTCGAACTGCGGCTCCACGGCCCGCAACGCCGGCCCGGCCCCGGCTGCCCCGGGCGGCCCCGCACCAGGCCGACCGGAGACCCCTTCGCCCGCCGGGACACCCGCCGTCCCGATGCCCGGCACGTCGGACGCGCCCGTACCGCCGCCGTGCGGCGAACCGGCGTGCTCGGCCCCGAAGGCCATACCGCCTGCGTGGCCGGCGTCCTGTGCGCCGCCAGCTCCAGCCGCACCGGGGGGCGCGCCAGGCGGCATCGCACCCTCGGCTTCGACCGCGCTCGGTCGCCCGTGTCCAGCGCCCGCCCCTGCCGCGTCATGGGGGACGCCGGGCATGTTGGACGTGCTCGCGCTGCCCGGGCTGCTCTCGTATGGCGAACCGGCATGCCGACCGGGCTCGTCTGCGCCCGGTATGCCGGTCTGGCCCGTGCTCTGACCGCCGCCCAGCCCGGCCGCATCGCGGGGTGGACCAGTCATGCCGGACGTGCCTGCATCGCTTCCCAGCGGGGAGCCGGCCTGCGGACCGGCGTCGGCGCTGGACGTCGTGCCGGGCATGTCGGACGTGCCCGCGTCGCCGGGGCCGCCCTCATATGGCGAACCGACATGCCGACCGGACTCGTTCGTGCCGGGTGCGGTGCCTGCTCCGGCCGCACCGGAGGGTGCGCCAGGCGGCATCGGACCCGCGTTGCCCGGACCGCCGGTTTGACCCGCGAAGCCGACGCCCGCCCCGGCCGCGTCGTGGGGGACGCCGGGCACGTTGGACGCGCCCGCACCGCCGTCGTACGGCGGGCCAGCGTGCTCGGCCCCGCCCGCAATATTGCCTGCGTGGCGTGCGCCCTGGGGGCCGCCCGTTCCGGGCGCACCGCTCGGCGTGCCAGGCGGCATCATGGCCGCACCGGTCTCGTGTGGCGAACCGGCGTGTGGACTGGCCTCAGCACCGGGCCGTTCAGCCGTACCGGAGGCTGCGCCGGGCGGCATCGGGTCCGTGTTACTTCCCTGTGGGGAGGTGAGGTGTGGATCGGGCGCTGCGCCGGGTTGTCCGGGTGCGTGTCCGGCGGCTGTGCTTGCCGCTTCGTGTGGGATGCCGGGTGTGTTGGCTGTGCCCGGGTTGCCCAGGTCGCCTTCGTAGGGCGGTCCGGCGTGGCGGCTGGGCTCGTTCGTGCCGGGTGCGCCCGCTCCGGCCGCACTGGAGGGTGCGCCGGGCGCCAGCGGGTCCCTGTTACTTCCCTGTGGGGAGGTGAGGTGTGGATCGGGCGCTGCGCCGGGTTGTCCGGGTCCGTGTCCGATGGCTGTGCTTGCCGCTTCGTGTGGGATGCCGGGTGTGTTGGCTGTGCCCGGGTTGCCCAGGTCGCCTTCGTAGGGCGGTCCGGCGTGGCGGCTGGGCTCGTTCGTGCCGGGTGCAGTGTTCGCTCCGGCCGCACCGGAAGGTGTGCCGGGCGGCAGCGGGCCCGTGTTGCTTCCTTGCGGGGTGGTGACGTTCGGATCGGCCGCAGCGCCGGGTGCGCCTGGTTGCCCGTGTCCAGCGCTCGTCCCGATCACATCGTGGGGCGTGCCGGGCATGGCGGTCGGGCCGGTGCTCCCTGCACCGCCGTCGTACGGCGGACCCGCGTGGCGGCCGGGCGCGGTGCCCGGTTCAGCCGTACCGGAGGGTGTGCCGGGCGGCAGCGGGCCCGTGTTGCTTCCTTGCGGGGTGGTGACGTTCGGATCGGCCGCAGCGCCGGGTGCGCCCGGTTGCCCGTGTCCGGCGCCCGTCCCGGCCGCGTTGCGAGGGACGCCGGGTGTGTTGGACGTGCTCGCGCTGCCCGGGCTGCCCTCGTACGGCGAACCGGCATGCTGACCAGACTCGCCTGTGCCGGGCGGCATCGTGCCCGCATCGCTTCCCTGCGGGGAGCCGGGGTCCGCACCAGCCCCAGGCGCTCCGCCGGAGATGTCGGACGCGCGGGCATCCTGGTGAGGCGTTTCCCCAGGGTGCGCGGGTGGACCGCCCACTCCCGGCTGACCCGGCATATCGGACGTACTCGGGGTTCCTGTGTTGCCCTCGGGGGGCGAGCCGGCGGCGTGGCCGGGCTGCGCTTCCCCGGGATGCGCGGCATCACGTCCGGCTCCCGGCCTAGCGGCCGGAACTGCGGGGACGCCCGGCATGCCGGACGCGGCCTGCGGGCGGGGTTCTGTGCCGGGCGCGCCTGGCCCGGTGTCGGCCAGGTTGGATGCCCCCGCGTTGCCGGCGTGCCGTCCGGGCGCGGCCGTGTTCGCTTCGGCGGGTACGGAGGCCGGGCCGGAGCTCCCCGCGGCGCCCTCAGGTGGAGGGCCTGCGTGGCGGCCGGGTTCGGCGTTGGGGGGTTGTCCCGCGTCGCGTTCACCGGCGATCCCGGACGCGCTGTGCGGCGCCTCCTCCGGGTGCGCGGGTCCACGTCCCGGGCTCGGCCGGCCGGGTGCCCCCTCGGGTGTGGGGGCGCCGTGGGCGGTGAGGGCCTGGTCTGCGCGCGGCGCGGCGGCGCCCTCCTGCGGGTGGCTCGACTGGTCCGGCGGGACGGCCGGGCCCACGGGGACCGCGGGGTTCTCGGGGGGCGGGGGCGTGGAGGCCGACGGCGGGCTCGCCGGGCCGCGGAGGGTGCGGAGCTGCTCGGCCGTCATCGATGCGTCGATGGGCGTGCCCGGGTTGAGGACGAGCGTCCAGTCGGTGTCGGGCCAGGCGGCGACCATCTCCTGGAGGCTCGGCATGATGAAGCGGGATGAGCCGATGGCCTCGTTCATCCACTTCAGGGACGTGAACACCTGGATGGACGTCCGGCCGTGGATGGGGACGGGCCGCCACGGGAAGTCGGGGTCGCCCGGCACGATCCCCCAAGGGGTGTCCGCCTCGGCGGGGACCAGGACCTGGGCGCCGAGGAGGGTCTTGGAGAAGGCGTCGGTGTCGCCGCGGCGGGCCACGTCGAAGAGGCGCTGCTCGACGTCGTTCTGCGGTTCGAAGTGGTCCGTCATGCGCTGGGCGGCGCGCTGGTCGGCCCAGGTGGCGAGGCCGGGGAGCTGCTGGGCCAGGACGGTGCCGCCGGCCGGGGAGCCCGAGTTGATGGCGAGCGGCCAGTCGTGGTTCGGCCAGTAGCGCAGGACGACGGTGAACGGCAGCTTGATGTACTCGGTGCCGGGGGCGGACGCCTCGTGGAGGCGTTCCGGGGACGTGAAGACGGGCACGACCGTGGACCCGTCCACCTCGCGGGTCTGCCAGGGGAAGCCGGGGCGGCCGGGGCGGAGCGCGAAGTCCATGTCGCCGGGGACGGGCAGCAGGACGTCGGTGTCCGCGAGGGTCTGCAGGAACAGGTCGTGGTCGTTGTTCGCGGCGGCGCGCAGCAGTTCTCGCTCGACGTCGTTCGCCGGCTGGAACTCGGGGCGGGGCGACTGCCGGGGCAGCTCGCGGTGCTGGTCGCGGAGCTCCTCCCACGGGGCGGGAGCGCGGCCGACCTGCGGCGGGCGGCCGTCGCCCTCGGCGACCTGGCGGACGAACCAGGCCGGCATCCGCGCCTCGATGGGCAGGACGGTGCCGACGCCGTGGGCGGGCGCGTCGATGGCGAGCCACCAGCGGGAGTCAGGCCACGTCTCGGCGATGTCGCCGAACCGGACGGTCATGAAGTGCTGGTAGGACGGCCCCAGGCAGGCGCGCATCGCCGACGCGGAGGTGTAGACGAGGACGTGGACGCGGCCGTCCTCCTCCTGCGTCGGCCACGACGGCTGGGTCTCGTTGGCGAGCACGCCGTCCACCAGCTCGGGCGGGACGGGGACGACGAGTTCGCTGTCCGCGAGGAGGCGGAAGTAGCTCTCCTGGTCCCCGGCCCGTACGGTCTCCTGCAGTCGGTGCTCCAGCTCCGACGTGGGTCGCCACGCGTCGGCCACGGTCGCCACCCCCTGTTTTCCTCCGTGCTCGTCCCCGCGCGACTGCCTACGCTACATGGGCGAACAGGACCAAAGAGCATAATCATCTGACCGCGCGCGGGGACGCGCAGGTCAGCGCTCGGTCAGCCCGGCGAGGGCCGTGAGCAGCCGGTCCACGTGCTCCTCGGTCGTCCCCAGGCCGAGGCTGGCGCGGACGGCGGTGCCGCCGCCCGCCAGGTGCCGGACGAAGGGGTGCGCGCAGAACCGCCCGTCCCGGACCCCGATGCCGTGCTCCTCCGACAGCGTAAGCGCCACGTCGCGGGCGTTCCAGCCGTCCACGGTGAACGACACGATGCCGACGCGCGGCGCCTGGCCGCCCCACAGTGACAGTTCTCTCACCCGCGGCAGGGCGGAGAGCCCGGCCCGCAGCCGCCCGGTCAGGGCCTGCTCGTGGGCGGCGATCTCGTCCCAGCGGGAGGACAGGGCCGTGCAGGCGGCGGCCAGCGCGATCGCGCCGAGGACGTTCGGCGAGCCCGCCTCGTGGCGCTGCTCCGCGGCAGGCGCCCACCGGGTCGTGGCGCCGACCGACGCGCTCGCCCCGCCGCCCTTCAGGTACGGGTCGGCGGCGCGCAGCCAGTCGGCGCGGCCGGCGAGGACGCCGGCGCCGAACGGCGCGTACAGCTTGTGGCCGGAGAACGCGGCGTAGTCCAGGCCGAGCGCGGTCATGTCGAGCGGGCGGTGCGGGACGAGCTGCGCCGCGTCCACCGCGATGCGGGCGCCGTTGCGGTGCGCCGCCCGCGCGAGTTCCGCGACGGGCCACAGCTCGCCGGTGACGTTGGACGCGGCGGTGACGACGAGCAGCCGCGGCCCGACCGGGCAGGAGCGGAGCGCGCGGTCGGCGGCGGACACCGCCTCGGCCGGGGTGGCGGGCGCGGGGAGCCGCACGGCGCGCCGCCACGGCAGGAGCGAGGCGTGGTGCTCGGTCTCGAAGACGACGACGCTCGTCCCGGCGGGGACGGCGTGCGCCAGCAGGTTCATCGAGTCGGTCGTGTTGCGGGTGAACACGACCGCCGAACGCCGCCACGCCCCGAGGAACGCGCGGACGGTCTCGCGGGCCTCCTCGTACGCGGCCGTCGTGACCTGCGAGGCGTAGCCCGCGCCGCGATGGACGCTGCTGTAGTACGGCAGCGCGCGGGCGACGGCCTCGTGCACCGCCTCCAGGCAGGGCGCGCTCGCGGCGTAGTCGAGGTTGGCGTAGGGGATGCGGCCGCCGTCCCGCAGCGGCACCGGGGCGTCCGCCCCCACGACGCGCGGAATCCGGCGAACCCGGACCCCCTCGGGGCGCGTCACAGCAGGCGTGATGGGGGAGAGAAGCGTGGGCATACCGGGACCTTCCGGGTCAGGGACCCCGGACGTCGGCTCGGGATCCGCGCTTGCCGGAACGCGGTGCCGCGTCCGGCCAGGTCCTCACCCGGGGCACCCCATCGCGGACGAAGGGTTGCCGGCCAGCAAGCCGGGGCTTGACGCTGGCGCTCATGACCTAGTGCGGAATTATATGCGGGTCCGGTCGGGGATCAAGGGGACTGAGCAGGAGGAAGCGATGCGGTACGGGGTGGTTCGGGCGCTGGCCGGGGGCGTGGTGGCGCTCGGCGCCCTGAACGGGTGCGGGGTGCTCGGCGGCAACACCGGCCAGGTGTGCGCCGACACGAAAGAGGCGTTCCAGCAGTACGTCACCAAGATCAAGAGCATTCCGGCGGGGGAGCCCGCGCAGTGGCGGGCCCCGACCGAGCAGCTCGCGGGGCGCCTGGACGGGCTCGCGAAGAAGGCCGACGACGGCGACCTGAAGAAGGCGCTGAAGGCGGAGGCGGACAAGCTGCGCGCCGCCGCCCCCGCCGTCGGCACCGGCGACGTCTCCCAGCTCAACGCCGTGATGAAGGAGACGCCCGCCAGGATCGGCAAAGCCTGCGACTAACAGAGCCTGCGACTAACAGAGCCTGCGGCTGGCAGGGCCTGCGACTGGCAGGGCCTGCGACTGGGCGGTTGCCGAGCCCGGGGCGCGAGGTCAGCCGCTCGAGCCCGAGCGGCCGCCGCCGTCGCCGCCTCCGCCGCCGGTGCCCCCGCCGCCGCCTCCGCCATCGCCTCCGCCGCCGGTGTCACCGCCGCCGCTTCCGCCGCCTCCGCCGTCCGGCGGCCGGACGGTGGTGGGCGGGCCGGCCGGCGGCGTCGGGATCTCCGGCTCCTCCGTGGTCGGCGGAGGCCCGGACGGCTCGATGGTGCGCGGCGGCTCCGTCCGCCCCGGCGTGCTCGGGCCCGTCGGCCGGTCGTAGCCGCCGCCCGGCCGCATCGACGGCGACCCGAACGACTTGGGCGGGTAGTCCTTGATGGCGACGGCGTCCGTCATGTAGGCGCGCCAGATCTGCGCGGGAAGCTGCCCGCCGTACGCGCCGTACCCGGGGATGTTCAGCGGCTTGTTGTCGCCGCGGAACATCGCGACGGACGTCGCCATCTGCGGGATGAACCCGTTGAACCAGATCGCCTTGCCCTCGTCGGTCGTGCCGGTCTTGCCCGCGACGTCGCGCCCGTCGGGAAGCTGGGCGTTCGTCCCGGTGCCGCCCTGCACGACCTTCTGCATCGCGTACGTCGCGTCCCGCGCGTTCTGCGCGCTGAGCGCCCGGTTCCCCTTCTCGGTGAACGTCCGCTTGTGGTTCTCGTTGTCGGTGACGGACTTCACCACGAACGGCGTCCGGTGCACGCCCTCCGAGGCGAACGTCGCGTACACGCCCGCCTGCTGGACGGGGTGCAGCGACACGATGCCGAGCGGGAACGTGGCGGCGTTCCGCTGCTCCTCGGTCATCTGCGACGCGGGGATGCCCATCTTCTCCGCCATCTCGGCGATCTTCTCGTTGCCGATGTCCCGGCCGAGGTTGACGTAGGCGGTGTTGATGGAGTGCTGGGTGGCGGTGACGAGGTTCACCGTCCCGAAGCTCTCGTTGCTGTCGTTGTGGATGGCATGCCCGGCGAACGTCTGCGGGGAGCTGCCGTCGTAGGTGGTGCCGAGCGACCGCCCGTCCTGCAGCGCGGCGGCGAGCGCGATCGGCTTGAACCCGGACCCGGCCTGCGCCCAGTCGCCGAAGGCGCTGCTCAGCGCCTCCTCCAGGTAGCCGCGGCCGCCGTAGAAGGCGAGCACCTGCCCGGTGGCCGGGTCGACCGACACGGCCCCGGTGCGGATCTTCTTGCTCATCCCGTCCGGGGTGTTGCGCACCACGGCCTGCTTCATCGCGTCCATCAGCCGCTTGTCGAACGTCGTGGTGATCTTCAGCCCGCTGCGGTTGATCTCGTCCTCGCTGTAGCCGCGGCGCTCGGTGAGCTCCTTCTTGGCCACGTTGACCATGTAGCCCTTCTGGCCCTTGAGGACGTCGGTGATCTTCTGCTTGACCGGTACCGGGAACTCCATCGCGGCCGCGTCGGCGGACGTCAGGTAGCCGTCCTGCACCATGTTGCCGACCACGGAGCGCCACCGCTGCTCGGCGGCGGCGCGCTGGTGGCCGGTCGGGTCGGCGAAGTTGCTCGGCTGCTGGATCGCCGCCGCGAGGTAGGCGCCCTCGGCCGGGGTCAGGTCGGAGACGTCCTTGTCGTAGTAGGCGTGCGCGGCGGCCTGCACCCCGTAGGCGTTGCGCCCGAAGTAGATCGTGTTGAGGTACTGCTCCAGGATCCAGTCCTTGGACTTCTCCCGGTCGACCTTCAGCGCGACCATGATCTCCTTGAGCTTGCGGGTGACCGACCGCTCCTTGCCGATGCCGCCGTAGTAGTTGCGGACCATCTGCTGCGTGATCGTGGACCCGCCCTGCAGTTGCTTGCCGGTCACCGTGGACCAGAACGCCCGGGTGGTGCCCTCCACGGACACGCCGGGGTCGTCGTAGAAGCTGTCGTTCTCCGCCGCGATGACCGCGTTGCGGGTGCTCTCGGGGACGCGGTCGAGGTCGACGGCGTCCCGGTTGATGCCGGTCTTCGCGATCTGCGTCTTGCCGTCGGAGTAGTAGAACGTCGGCCCCTGCGCGATCGCCTTCTCCTGCGGGGACGGCACCGGGGTGAACAGGTAGGCGACGGCGAACGCCGCGATGCAGAACCCGATGAACCCGAGCAGCAGGAACAGCGTCCGGCGCAGCAGCCGCGATCTGCGGCTCCGCGGCTTCCCGGGGCCCTTGCCCCCGCCGCCTCCGCCGCCGCGGCCGCCGGGCGGCGGCCCGCCGCGCCGGGGCCGGCCGTGGCCGGACGAGCCGGGCTGTGGCGAGCCGGGCTGTGACGAGGCGGGCATGGTCTTGGTATCACCGGTGACCGGTGCCTCAACACCATCGGACGCCGGTTCCCCGGAGTCCGCACGGGACTCACCTGCCGCCTTGCCGGGTTCCTCCGCCTCGCCCGCATCATCCGATTCGGCGGCGGCCGTTCCGGTAGCAGGCGATTCGACGGCATCGGCGGCGGAGTCGGGTGCTTCGCCGTTCTTATCGCCGTTCTGTGATTTGTTTTGCACGTCCGAGAATTCGGTGTCTTCGATGGATTCTTCGGTGTCCGCGGTCAGCGTGCCGGTCGCCGGTCCGTCCGTGCCGGCCGGTGCCGCTGCCTCGGTGTCCTGCCGGTCCACCTCGGCCGGCCCGGTGGGCGCCTCGCCCTCCGGGGCCTTTTCGCTGTCGCTCACAAGCCCCCCGTGATTAATGCGTTACCGACGATACCTGAGGGGACGCGTGCGCCGGCCGCCCAATGCGCAACCCATGGCCTCCCGATAAGAGGACGGGCAATCCGGTCCGCCGGTTGTCGTGACGCACGCCGCAATGACGACTTTCCGCGAACGCCGAGCGGCGGGGCACCGATCGGTGCCCCGCCGCTCGCACATCGTTTCCGGGCGGCGCCCTCAGGCGCTCCCGCCCGCGCGCGGCCCCGCCGCGCCCGTCCTCACTTCTGGATCTTCGCGAGGACGTCCACGACGAACACCAGGGTGTCGTCGCCCTTGATCTTGGGCGGGTTGCCGTCCTTGCCGTAGCCCTCCTCGGGCGGCAGCACGAGCAGGACGCGGCTGCCGACCTTCGCGCCGGTCAGGCCCTTGTCGAAGCCCGGGATCGTCGCGCCGGTGCCGATCGGGAAGCTCACCGGCTGCTTGTTGTCCCAGCTCGAGTCGAACTTGTCGCCGCTCTTCCAGATCTTGCCGACGTAGTTCACGACGGCGTCGTCGCCCTTGGCCAGCGCCGGGCCGGTGCCCTCGACGAGGGTCTTGACCTGCAGCTTGTCCGGCGCGTCCGCGTCCGGGATCGTGATCTTGGGCTCCTTGGCGCCCTTGTCCTCGACCTTCGGCAGGTTCTTGTCGTCCAGCTTCTTCGCGGTGCCCTCGGGCTTCGGGTCCTTCGGGACGGCGGCCTGGATGTCCATGACGAACACCACCGCGTCCTTGTCGGTGATCTGCTGCGGGCTCAGCTGGCTGAGGTCCTTGGACGGCGGGAGCTGCAGCACGACGCGGCTGCCGACGGTCTTGCCGACCAGGTTCTTGTCGATCTCCTTCAGCCCGCTCTTGCCGAGGACGAGGGGCCGGGGGCCGCCCGGCTGCTGGCCCTGCTGCTCCCACGTGGAGCTGACCTTCTCGCTCTTGCTCTTGACGCGCGAGTTCTCGTCGTCCTTGTCCTTCGACCACTTGTAGGTGGCGAACGAGACGTAGGCGGTGTCGCCGTCGGCGAGGGCGCGGCCGGTCCCCTTGATCGGGGTGGTGATCTTCAGCGTCGTGGTCGGCGCGAGCTTGGTGGGGATCTCGACCTCGGGCTCGGCCGCGAACTTGCCGGTCACCTCGATCACCGGATCGGGGCGGTTGACCCACCAGTACACGCCGCCGGAGATCGCCAGTGCGGCCACCACGATCCCGGCGATCATCATCATCCGCCGCTTGCGCGCCTGCTTGGCGGTGAGCGCGGACGGGGCGGACGGCCGGTTCAGCCCGCTGCCCCGCCCGGCGCTGATGCCGTGCGGGGTGAACTCGGGGCTGCGGATGCTCTGGGCGTTCGGAATCTTCGCCTTCGCCTTGACCGTCGGCTTGCCCCGGGGCTTGTCATCCTCGGACATGGTTCCTCACTTGCTCCGGGTTAGACGACATCGCGAACGTGACCACCCTTCCAGGGCCGGGCTAAGCACAGCGTGAAAACCGTGTAAAGGAGGCCGACCCGCAATCTACCGGTCACGCGGGGACCGCGGTGCCGTCCGGCAGGGGACTGGAGAAGCCGCCAGGATATCTCTGCGGGGGGAATGATCCACCCCTCCCGGGTGGCAGGCTGGGGGGATGCGCCTCGCGACGTGGAACGTCAACTCGGTGAAGGCCCGCCTCCCGCGCCTTCTCGCCTGGCTGGACGGGACGGAACCCGACGTCGTCTGCCTGCAGGAGACCAAGTGCGCGGCCCGCGACTTCCCGGCCGGCGACGTCGCGGAACTCGGCTACGCCGCCGCCGCGCACGGCGACGGCCGGTGGAACGGAGTCGCGATTCTTTCACGGGTCGGCATTGAGGACGTCTCAAAAGGCTTCCCCGGCGAGCCCGTATACGAGGGCGAGGCCGAGGCGCAGGCGAAGCTGACCGAGCCCGCCCTCCTCGTCCCGGAGGCCCGCGCGATCGGCGCCACCTGCGGCGGGATCCGGGTCTGGTCGCTCTACGCGCCGAACGGCCGCACCCCGGAATCGGCCCACTACCGCTACAAACTCGCCTGGTTCGCCGCCCTGCGCGACGCCTTGGCCGACGAGCTGTCCGCGG
Source organism: Spirillospora sp. NPDC127506 (assembly GCF_040302145.1). NCBI lineage: Bacteria > Bacillati > Actinomycetota > Actinomycetes > Streptosporangiales > Thermomonosporaceae > Spirillospora > Spirillospora sp. NPDC127506. Next base: position 549,295 of record NZ_JBEORG010000001.1, read on the forward strand.
GGACGCCGTTGATGGCGGCGGGCGACTACAACGTGGCCCCCACGGACGACGACGTCTGGGATCCGTCCGTCTTCGCCGACTCCACCCACGTCACCCCGGCCGAGCGCCAGGCCCTCGCCGAACTGCTCGGCCTCGGCCTCCACGACATCGTCCCGACCCCGATGAAGGGCCCGCACCCTTATACCTACTGGGATTACCGGGCGGGGATGTTCCACAAGAACTTCGGCATGCGCATCGACCTCGTCTACGGGAACGACGCCTTCGCCGAGCGGGTCGACTCCGCCTACGTGGACCGCGAAGCCCGCAAGGGCAAAGGCCCGTCCGACCACGCCCCGGTGGTCGTCGACCTCGGCTAGCCGCCGCGCCGGGCCAGGAGGCGGCGTTTCCCCGCCGAGGGGTCGTCGGCCTGGTCCAGGACGGTGTAGCCGTCCGGGAGCAGCGAGGCGGGCTCGCCGGGGGCCAGGCACCATTCGGCGGGCATCCGCGGCCGGTCGCGGCGGGCCGCCTCGGTGAACGCCTCCCAGGCCAGCAGGCCGCCGGGCAGGACGGCGCCGGCGGCGCGCCCGAACACGGCGCGGTCCCAGAACCCCGTGCACAGGACGAGCGCGTAGCCGGGCGGCTCGGGCCGCCACCGCCCCAGATCGGCCTGGACGAGCGTGATCAGCGGGCCGAGGCCGCGCCGCCGGGCCTCCGCGCCGAGCCGGCCGAGGGCGGTCTCGGAGATGTCCACGGCGGTCACGCGGCGCCCGGCGCCGGCGGCCAGCAGGGCGCTGCCGGACGGCCCCGAGGCCAGGTCGAGCACGGGGCCGTCGGGGAACCCCAGCGCGAGCGCCCGCTCCGCCAGCGGATGGACGGGCGACAGCGCGGGAGCGTCCCCGTACTTGGCGTTCCACCGGAGCCTGTCCGGATGCTCCGCCAGCTCGGGGTCCATGCGGCGACCCTAGCGCCGCTCCGCGATCAGCAGGAGGAACATGGCGGTGGGGAAGCCCTTCCGCCACCACGGGTCGTCGCGCAGCTGCTCCGCCGTAGGGTGCGGCTCGCGCAGGTCGGCGATGACGAATCCCGCGTCTCGGAGCGTTCCAGCGTAGTACTCCAGCGGCCGGAGCCAGCTCGTGATCACCGAAGGGGACTCCAGGCCGTCCACCAGGAACCTCTGGTCGATGCCGCGCGAGGCGAAGTACTCCTCCGCCGGGACGCTGTTCATCGCGCCCTGCTCGGAGTTCTTCACGTAGAAGCAGGGGTGCAGGGTCAGCAGGATCAGCCGGCCGCCGCCGCGCAGCACGCGCGCGAACTCGCCGATGGCGCGGGTCGGGTCCTGCAGGTGGCTGAAAAGGTGGTTGCAGAGGACGAGGTCGAACTCGCCGTCCTTGAGGGGGAGGTCCTCGACGCCGGCGCGGATGAACCTGGCGCCGGGCGAAGGGTGGGACGAGGCGGCGTCGATGAGGCCCTGCGCGGCGTCCACGCCGGTCACGTCCGCGCCCATGGAGGCGAGCTTGCGGGACAGGTAGCCCTCGCCGCACCCGGCGTCCAGCACGCGGAGCCCGGCGCATTCGCCTACGGCGTCGAGGACGGCGGCGTCGGTCAGTTCGGTGCGGTATCGGTCGCGGCCCTCCCTGATGACCTTGACCCAGTACTGCGCGTTGGCCTCCCACCTCTCGCGCGTCAGATTCGCCATGGCTTGCGCCGTGTCCTCCACCGGCTCCCCATTCCTCAGGTGTGCCACGCGGTTCAGGCGGCGCCCTTGAGCCGCCGCACCAGCGTGTTGCAGGTCTGTCTGGTCGTTCTGTTCCGGCAGTCGGCCCCGCGCAGTTCCAGCGCCTGGATCAGCTCGGTGATCTTGCCGCCGAACGCGGGGTCGCGTTTCAGTGCCAGCGGAATGTACGTCGACACCAGGTAGTACAGGTAGGCGTCGTTGTAGACCGCTATCTCGCGCAGCACCTCGGTTGCCGTGTTGCGCAGCGACAGGGAGCTCGGCAAAGTGAAGTCGCTGCTGATCCGGCCGTCTCTGGTGTAGGTCGGGAACGCCCATTCCTCAAGGGCGGCGTACACGGGTGTCGCGTCCAGTTCCCTGCGGTAGCGCTCGGCGAGGTCGAAGTCGTCCGAGCTGATCAGGGACCCCATCACGACGCCGCGCATCATGAACGCGCTCTGCCGCCCGGGGACTTCGAAGCTGAGGTCGGCCTCCAGCTTCCCCGTCACCTTGCTGACCTGGTGCGTCAGGATGTTGAGCGCCAGGATCGAGTGGAACGAGTAGGTCTTGCGGTTCAGCCGGGGCGCCAGGTCGAGGGAGGCGTCGAAGAGCTTCTGCGGGTCCGTCAGCAGCCCGTCGGGCTCGGGCGAGTAGATCGATTCGAGCGCGCGGTCCTGCTCGCGCCCCCAGAAGCGGGCGATGAACGACGACGTCTTCTGCGTGGCCTCCCCGCGCATGATGTGCAGGGCCGCCTCCAGCGCGTTCAGCAGGTGCTGCTGCGCGACGGTGGAGTTCTCCAGGGCCTTCAGGTCGACCGTGAGCCCTTCGCCGTGCAGGTCGCCGATCAGCCCGTCGCGCCTTTTCCGGACGGCGTGCGCCATCGAGTACTCGGCGATTCCCGGAACGGACGACATGAGGCTCTGCAGGGACCGTCCGCTGACCCGGTCGAGCCATTCGGCGTTGTCCCACAGCCGGAAGATCGTGCTCTCGTCGAGGCCGGAGAACGCCGCGACATCGGACATGTTCAGGCCCATGTCCCTGGTGATGTCGGAGAGAGACTTCGGCGCACCGTCCGCTGTCATCACTCGCCCTCGAGGTGGCAATTGTCGACGCTTCGATCCTAGCGAAGCGCCGGCTGCCCGGAACGGGCGATGCGCAGATGTGTCCGTCCCGCCACCGGCGAGCGCGGCCGGCGTCACGGGGCGGCCGGTCACCCGGCGGCGGGGCCGTCCAGGCAGCCCCCGCGCGCCTGGACGGCCGGCGGCCCGCCCGTCATGGCAGCCGCCACTCGTCCCGGACGCCCAGCCCGAACCAGAACGTGGACGTCCCGTTCCTGCCCCGGTGGGTGCCGAAGTCGGCGGCGAGCGCCTTCATCAGCATGAGGCCGCGTCCGTGCACGGACGGCTGCTCCTCCGCCGGACGGGGCTGCCCGGGCGCGGGGCCGCCGTCGGTCACCTCGACCCGCACGTACCGGTCGAGGTGCAGGACGGCGAGCAGGATCGTCCCGTCCCGGCGCGGCCGCGCGTGCAGCACCGAGTTGGTCATCGCCTCGCTGGTCAGCAGCTCCAGGTCGCCGAGCTCGGAGCGGTCGGCGCCGAAGTGCTGGCCGACCAGCTCCCGGACGTAGGACCGGGCGAGCCGCACGGCCGGCGGCGTGGCGGCGAGGTCGATCTCCCCGATGAGCCGGCCGGACGACTTGCCGTTGTTCCAGGCGGACGGGATTCCGAGTTCCAGGGAGGGCGCGGGAACCAGCGCAGGCCCCCCGGACCACGCGTCTGATGGGTTCATGGCGGGGTTGGTTTCACGTCTCCGTGTCGGGCTGTATGCGAACATGTGTTCTCAGGCCAAGTCGAAGTCGGACGTGGAGTGAAACAACACACACTCTTACGCAGCTTGTAGAGGCCAGTCACCGCCCCTTGCGCGCATGCAAGCCCCCTACCGCACCCTGTGTTCATCACCTAGGGCACGCGACCCGTCACCGAGCGGCTACTCCGCGGGGACGCGGCCCCACGCCGAGATCAGCGGGGCAAGGGTGAGATCAAGACCGCCTTCGGCGATGACGGCCAGAAGGTGGTCGATCTCCTCGCTCGTAGCATGCCCGCCCGCGATCAGGCGGTCGCGGACCTGCATGATGGTCGCGGCCTCCAGCACCCCGCACGCGGGCGCCGCGATCGGGGAGTAGGCGTCCGCGCGCACGCCGGTCAGGCCCGCCTCCCGCAGCAGCCGGGGGAGCCTGCGGCCGTAGGCGAGGTCGGCGCCGCGCTCGGCGAGCAGCTTCCGGAACCCCCGCCGGACGCTGTTGGCCAGGCGCTCGTCGGGCCCGCGCTCGTCGGGGCAGGCCAGCGGCTGCAGCGCGGGGTCGGCGTCCTCGACGAGCAGGACCCCGCCGGGGCGCAGGCTCTCCACCATCGTCCGCAGCGCCGCGTCCCGGTCGGCGAGGTGCACCAGGACCAGCCGCGCGTGGACGAGGTCGAACGGCCCCTCGGGCGGCTCGTCCCGGACGATGTCGTGCCGCCGGACCTCGACCGGCGCGTCCCCGAGCCACGACACGTCGATGTCGGTCGCCAGCACGCGCCCGCTGTTCCCGACGCGCCCGGCCAGCCAGGCGGGCACGGACGGCCCGCCCGCCCCGACCTCCCAGCACCGCCAGCCCTCCGCGACCCCGATGTCGTCCATGTGCCGGAACGTCCACGCGTCGAAAAGCTCCGAAATGGCCGCGAACCGCGCCCCCGCCTCGACCTGCCGGTTGCTCAACAGATACTCCACCCCCCGATGATGCCGGTGCTCGCGGCGCGGCGTCACGGGATGAGCTGGGGGAGGAGGGTGTCGCGGAGGGCGGCCAGGGTCCTGGTCTCGGCGGCGGCGGCTTGGACGCGGGCGGCCAGGGCGGCGGTGAACTCGGTGAACCTCCGGGCGGCCGCGTCGCCGGGCCAGGGGATCTCGAAGGCGGCGATGTCGGGCCAGCGGGCGCGCGGCATGCGGGTGCCGTCGCCGACGGCGGACGCGTGGGCGATCACCGCGTCGCTGGACAGGGCCGCGAGGAGCCAGCCCCGGTGGGCGGGGTCCTTCGGGCGGATCACGAGGATGTCCGTCGAGGCGACGCCGTCCACGAAAGCCAGCCCTGCCTTGTGGAAGTAGGGGCGGAGCTTGCCGAAGAGGATGTCGCCTGAGGCGAAGCGCCTCTTCGCGCTGGTGATGCTGGACGCGTCGGTCCAGGTCGAGAGCCACATGTGCCGTTTCGGCATGTGTTCCAGGGCGATGTAGTTCTCGGTGCCGGCCAGGTCCGCGGCCGGGACGGTCGACCGGACGAGCTCGCCGAGGTCGCCGATGCGCGTCGAGGCGCGGGGGGCGGACGCGTCGTAGCGGGCGCGGACGAGGGCGTCGGCGCAGGCGGCGATGCGGCCGTTCACGGCGATCTTGTCGTCGAGGGCGCCGAGGGCGGAGGCCGCCGAGTCCTGCTCCGCCCTGGTGAGGCGGGCCGTGGTGAGCCGGTTCAGGATCCCGTGCGTGAGGAGGGGCTGGCCGGAGCCGATGCGGTACCGGTTCAGGCCGAGCCTTCTCAGGAGGTAGTAGACGTAGCGGGGGTTCACTCCTTGTTTCGGGGCGGCGATGATGGCGTTGTCGGTGACCCAGCACGGTTCCGGGCTGTAATGGACGGCGCCGCAGTAGGTGCCCACGCGGCCGACGATGGTGCTGTGGGCGGCGGCGTTGAATTCGCCGGAGGCGCCGATGACGCCGTTGGCCCCATAGGTCCGGTAGGCGGTGCCCGGGGCGGGGCGCGGCCTTCCGTTCGCGAACGTGACGATCTCGCCGAGTGCCACGTCAGCCATTCAGGCGCCCCAGCTCCGCCCGGACGACGCGGTCCAGCCGCGCCGACTCCTCGAAATGCGCGAAGAGTTCTTCGGTGAGGCGCTCCACCCTGGCCGCCGGGGGCTCGCCGCCGGTTTCGGCGCGGGCGGTGCCGACGTAGCGGCCGGGGGTGAGGACGTGGTCGTGGGATCTGATCTCGTCCAGATCGGCTGAACGGCAGAAGCCGGGGACGTCCGAGTAGCCGGCGCCGCGCCAGGAGCGGTACGCGCCCGCTATCCGGGCGATGTCGCCGGTGGTGAGGACCCGCTCGGTGCGATCGGCCATCGTGCCCATGTCGCGGGCGTCGACGAAGAGGACCCGGCCGTCCGCGGTGCGGTCGAAGAACCAGAGGCACGCGGGGATCGGGGTGCTGCGGAAGAGCCGGTCCGGCAGCGCGACCACGCACGACACCAGGCCCGCCTCCAGCAGCGCGGCGCGGATCGCGCCCTCGCTCGACTGCCGGGACGACAGCGAGCCGTTCGCCATGACGACGCCCGCGCGTCCGGCCGGGCCGAGCTTGGAGACGATGTGCTGGATCCAGGCGAAGTTGGCGTTGCCGGCGGGCGGGACGCCATAGCGCCATCGCGGGTCTCCGGGGTCGCGGTACCAGTCGGACATGTTGAACGGAGGGTTGGCCAGTACGCAGTCGGCCTGCAGGCCGGGGTGGGCGTCCGAATGGAAGGTGTCCGCGCGGCGCAGGTCGCCGGAGATCCCGTGCACGGCGAGGTTCATCTTGGCCAGCCGCCACGTCCGCTCGTTCGCCTCCTGCCCGTAGACGGCGATGTCGGCCGGCCGCCCGCGATGGCTCAGGACGAACTTCTCCGCCTGGACGAACATGCCGCCGGAACCGCAGCACGGGTCGTAGACCCGCCCCTTGTACGGCTCCAGGATCTCGACCAGCAGCCTCACGACCGAGGGCGGCGTGTAGAACTCGCCGCCGCGCCTGCCCTCCGCGCGGGCGAACTTCTCCAGGAAGTACTCGTAGACCTCGCCCAGCACGTCCCGCGCGGTCTTCCCGCCGAAACTGACCTCTCCGATGAGCGCGACGAGGTCGCCGAGCCGCCGCTGGTCGACCCCGGCGAAGATCTTCGGCAGCGCGCCGCCGAGCGGCGGGTTGGCCCGCATGACCGCGTCCATGGCGGCGTCGATCCGCTCGCCGAGGCCGCCGGAGGCCGCGGCGAGGTCGGCCCAGCGCGCCCCGTCCGGTACGACGAAGCCCCCGTCGCCGGACGAGTCGGACACGTACTTGAGGAACACCAGCCCGAGGACGAAGTCCTTGTACTGCGCCGCGTCGACCGCTCCCCGCAGCTTGTCGGCGGCCTTCCAGAGGACATCGTCCACCCGCGTGACTCTAGCGTCCCGGCCGCCGGCACCGATCTTCGCAAATCCACGAACGGTGTGTAATGCACCGGTTACGATCGGCTCCCATGGGAGAGCGGGCACACTACGTGATCAAGGAGGGCGGCTCCTGGGAGCTGTACTACTCCCAGCGGGGCGGGCGCTCCATCGAACTGGACCTCATGCCGGGCCCGGACTACGCGACGCGGTTCGCGAGAGGGCAGCGGCCCGAGGACGGGTGGATGAACGAGTGCGAGTGCGCCGCCGCCGCCCTCGTCGACCTCGGCGAGCGGCGGCTGCTCTGGTACTCGCACCGCATCGGCGACCCCGCCTACCGGGCGGCGGCGCTGGCCGCCATGCGGCGGACCTGGCCGGACGGCTGGCGGCTCGGCTGGGCCTACGACGGGCTCCGCGAGATCGCCGGCGCGGTCGGGCAGGACGAGCGGGGCGTGCGCCGCTGGAGCGGCGTCCCGGTGCCGGACGGCGTCCGCACGCCGGAGCAGTTCATGGCCGCGATGCCGCGGATCCGGCTCGACCCCCGCACCTATCCGCCGGGGTGCGAGCTGCCCCGGGAACTGCCGTTCGGCCCGCCGCCGGTGCGGCCCTCAGTGGGAGAGGACCCGCCGACGCTGATCACGGTCGTGCGGGACGGCGTGACGCGGGCGCACCTGACCGGCGCCGCCGCGTCCATGGTCATCGAGAACGGCGCCGCCTCCCTCGACGCCTACCGCGACTGGCCGCCGGTCACCTCGTGGCCCGTCTTCCCCGACGAGGGGGTCCACCTCGACGCCGACACCCGGACGGCCGGCGTCTGGACGCTCCGCACCCTCGACCGCGCCCTGGACGAGGCCGGCGGCCGCTGGCCCGGCTGGCGGTGGGCGCACTGGCGGGACCGCTACCGGGAGCACCTCGCGCGGGCCGCCGGAGCGATCGCCCTTCCCGAGCCCGACCCGGCGGCCGGCCTCCGGAGGCTCGCCCGGGAGTTCGAGCGGCACCGGAGAGCCGACGCCGGGGCGCGGAGCGCCGCGAGCGTCCGCAGAGCGGTGGGCGTGCTCGCCTCCGCCGCCGAGGCCGCCGACGCCGCCGAGGCCGCCGCGGCCGCCGCGGCGCGAGCGCGGGCCGCGGCCGGCGGCGCGCCCCGCCCGGCGGCCCGGGAGGGCGCCCGGTTGCGCGCCGCGTCCGGCGTCCCGCGCTGACGCGCCCGCCGCCCGGGCGCGGTGGACGCGCGGCCGGGGCCGGTGCGAGGCTGCGGACCGTGGTGATCGTGGACGTTCTGGCGGCGGCGGCACTGATCGGTTGGCTGTACCTGGCGTTCGGCCACGGCGCGTTCTGGCGGACCGGCCCCGGCCTGCCCGACCGGGACGATCCACCCGAATGGCCCGCGGTGACGGCCGTCATCCCGGCCCGCGACGAGGCCGCCGTCCTTCCCGAGACCCTGCCGACGCTGGTCGCCCAGGACTACCCGGGCGCCTTCCGCATCGTCGTGGTGGACGACGGCAGCAGTGACGGCACCGCCGAAACGGCCGCCCGCCTCACGGACGAGGTCGTGTCCGCGAGAGACCGGCCCGAGGGGTGGGCGGGCAAGGTGTGGGCGATGTCGGAAGGCGTCCGCGCCGCGGGCGAGCCCGACTTCTACCTCTTCACCGACGCCGACATCGCCTACGGGCCCGGCACGGTGAAACGGCTCGTCCGCGAGGCCGTCAACGCCCGGCGCGACCTCGTCTCGCAGATGGCGACGCTGAGCGTCCGCACCCGCTGGGAAAAGGTGATCGTCCCGGCGTTCGTGTACTTCTTCGCGAAGCTGTACCCGTTCCGCCGCGTCACCCGGGACGGGGCGCGCACCGCCGCCGCGGCCGGCGGGTGCATGCTCGTCCGCCGCGCCGCGCTGGACGGGGCCGGGGGCATCGCCGCGATCCGCGGCGCGCTCATCGACGACGTGGCGATGGGCCGCCTGATCAAGCGCGCGGGCGGGCGCTGCCGCCTCGACCTGAGCCGGGACGTCGTCAGCCGCCGCCCCTACCCCCGCCTCGCCGACCTGTGGATGATGATCGCCCGCAGCGCCTACCACCAGCTGCGCTACTCGCCGGCCCTGCTGGCGGGCACCGTCCTCGGCCTGCTCCTGCTCTACGCGGTGCCGCCCGCCGCGACGCTCACCGGAGCCCTCACCGGCCGCCCGGCGGCACTCGCGGCGGGAGGCGCCGCCTGGGCGATCATGACGCTCACCTACGTCCCGATGCTCCGTTTCTACGGACTTTCGCCCCTGCGCGCCCTCGGTCTGCCCGCGGTCGCGCTGATGTACGCCGCGATGACGGTCGATTCGGCCCGCCGCCACCGCGCCGGGAAGGGCGGCACCTGGAAGGGCCGCACGGCGGTGGTCCAATGACACGGGATCACCTTCGCGGAGCGGAAGCTGAGGAGGGACGATGACCGCTCGGGACGGCCTGCCGGAGATCGCGCTTCCGAACGGCGTGACCATGCGCGGCGCGCGCCGGTTCGACGACGTCCGGCAGGTGCTGACCGACCCGCGGTTCGGCCGCGACCTGAGCCGCGCGACCGGCGGCCGGATGGCGCGCGGCCGCGACATCAGCGACGACCCCGGCTCGGTGATCAACATGGATCCGCCGGAGCACACCCGCATCCGCCGCATCGTGGCCGGCGCGTTCGCCCCGCGCCGGATCGCCCGCTGGCGGCCGCGGGTCGCGCAGATCACCCGGGAGCTGGCCGCCGAGCTGGCCGCGCACGGGCCGCCGGCCGACCTGGTCGCCGGGTTCGCGTTCCCGCTGCCGGTGCGGGTGATCTGCGAGGTGCTCGGCATCCCCGAGTCCGACCGCGCGGACTACCGGCGCTGGGCGGACGCGGCGCTCTCGCTGTCCGAGCTCGGCGCCGGCGAGCGCGCGACGGCGGCCCGCGAGTTCCGCCGCCACGTCCGCGGCCTGCTCGCCGAGCGCCGCGCGCGGCCCGGCGAGGCGCTCCTCGACGACCTGATCGCCGCCCGGGACGGCGCCGACGCGCTCACCGAGGGGGAGCTGGTCAGCCTGGTCACCGCGCTGATCACCGGGGGCCACGAGACGACGGCGAACCTCATCGCCATGGGCGTGTTCACCCTGCTCAAGGAGGGCCTCTACGGGGAGGTCGCGCCCACCGGGGCGCTGGTCGAGGAGCTGCTGCGGCACGACACCCCCGCGCTCTACGCGATGCCGCGCGTGGCGACGCGGGACGTCGACCTGCCGTCCGGCAGGGTCGCCGAGGGGGAGATGGTGCTGCCGCTCCTCGCCGAGGCCAACCGCGACCCCGCCGTGTTCGCCGAGCCCGACCGGTTCGACGCGACCCGCGACGGCCCCGCCCACATCGCGTTCGGCCAGGGCGCGCACTTCTGCATCGGCGCGGGCCTCGCCCGCATGGAGGCCGAGGCCGCCCTGACCGTCCTGCTCGAGGAGTTCCCCGGGCTGGCCCTGGCGGTTCCGCCGGAGGACGTCCCCTGGCGCGCGGACAGCCTGGTCAGGGGTCCGACGCGGCTGCCCGTGCGGTGGTGAATGCCCGTTTTGTCGTGCCGGCACAAAACCGGCGGCCCGGATGTGTCCCGCGCCTCATTGGAGTAAGTGTCTAATTACGTTACGGTCGGGTGGCCGTCACGCCGACGGCAGGCGAAGACGAAGGGTTACCCGCCATGTCCATCACCGTCCGCCGGGTGCTGCGCGCCGTGGCCGCGTCCTGCATCGGGCTCGCCATGGCGGCGTCCGCCCTGCAGGGCACCGCCGCCGCCGCACCCCGGGACCCCGTACCCCCGGGCCGGGATCCGTTCTACACGCCGCCGTCCCCGCTCCCGGCCGGCAGGCCCGGCGACGTCATCCGGTCCCGCCCGGCCGTGTTCACCATGGACCCGTTCGGCCGCTCCCCGTACGAGGGCGTCACATCGTGGCAGGTCCTGTACCGGTCGGAGACGGCGGAGGGCGAGCCGACCGCCGTGTCCGGCATGGTGCTCGTCCCGGCCAAGGCGTGGACGGGCGAGGGCAAGCGCCCGCTCGTCTCCTACGCCGTCGGGACGCGGGGCCTCGGCGACGCCTGCGCGCCGTCCTACACCCTCACCCAGGGCACGGACTACGAGATGTTCTTCATCGCCGACGCGCTCAGCCGCGGCTGGGCCGTCGCCGTCACCGACATGGAGGGCCTCGGAACGCCCGGCCAGCACACCTACGAGGTCGGCCGCTCCCAGGGCAAGGCCGTGCTGAACATGGCACGGGCCGCGCAGCGCCTCCCGGCCGCCGGCCTGGCCGGCTCGCCGGTCGGCCTGTGGGGCTACTCGCAGGGCGGGACGTCCTCGGGCTGGGCCGCCGAGCTGGCGCGGTCCTACGCCCCCGAACTCGACATCAAGGGCGCCTTCGCCGGGGGCGTCCCGGCGGACCTGGTGGCGGTCGCCAGGGGCTTGGACGGCTCCCCGTTCGTCGGCCTGATGTTCATGGCGGCGGTCGGCTACGACGCCGCCTACCCCGAACTGGACCTGCAGAAGTACCTCAACGCCAACGGCCGCGAGCTGCTGGACAAGGCCAAGGACCTGTGCCTGGTCAGCGTGGACGGCATCGGCACCCTCGCGGGGACGCTCTTCAAGAAGATCAGCGACTACACCACCAGCGACCCGCTGGAGACCCCGCAGTGGCAGCGGCGGCTGGCGGCCAACAAGCTCGGCTCCACCGCGCCGTCCGTCCCGGTGCTGCAGACCCAGGCCGTCTACGACGAGATCATCCCGTTCGCGCAGGCCGACACGCTGCACAAGGCGTGGTGCGCCAAGGGCGCGAACCTGACCTGGAAGACCTACACGTTCGCCGAGCACGCCACCGGCATGCTCTGGAGCGAGCCCGACGCGATGGCGTTCCTCGCCGACCGGTTCGCCGGGAAGCCGGTCGCCGGCGACTGCGCCGCCTGATCCGGTGCCCGGTTCCGGCCGCCGGATTCCGGCCGCCTGATTCCGGCCGCCTGATTCCGGCCGCCTGATTCCGGCCGCCGGGGCCTTCATGGGGCCATCCCGCTCCCGCAGAGGGCAGGATGGCCCCATGGACCTGGTGGAGTTCCTCCGCGCCCGGCTGGCCCGCGACGAGCAGATCGCCCGGGACAGCTCGTCCGCCCCCTGGAAGGCCACGCCCTCCGGGACGATCAACATCGACTCCGACGCGGCCGGCTTCGTCGCGAAGGCCGAGAACGACGCCTACGCCGAGCACATCGCCCGCCACCACCCGGCCCGCACCCTCGCCGAGGTGGCCGCCCGCCGCCAGATCGTGGACGACTACGAGAAGACCGCCTGGATCCTCGAACAGGGCCACCGCACTCCCGAGCTGGAGGCCGCGCAGGCCGTCCGCGAATCGGTGCTGCGCCTCCTCGCGCTCCCCTACGCCACCCACCCCGCCTACCGGGAGGAGTGGCGGCCCTAGACCTCGGTGATGATCGCCGGGTGGCCGGGGTCGTCCATCTTCAGGACGATGTCCGCGCTGCGGAGCGGGGCCGCCTCGGTCTCGTAGCGCGCATAGGCGGGCAGCGTCCAGCGCTGGTCGTCCGGCGTGCGGCGGGCGAGCGCCCGGCGGGACAGCGTCAGATGGACGGTCAGGTCGAACGGCAGGCCGCGGCCGAGCAGCAGCGATCCGTCCAGCAGGCAGACCCCGCCGGGCTGGAGGGGCACGTAGCGCGCCCGCGTCGCCCGGTCGAGCTCCGCGTCCCACAGGCTCGGCAGGACCTTCCCCGTCCCGGACGGCTCCAGCGGAGCCAGCACCTCCCGGACGAGGCCGTTCACGTCGAGCCATTCGTCGTAGTAGACGTCGGGGTCGTCCCGCCCGAACTCGAAGCGCAGCGACGCCGGGCGCAGGAAATCGCGCGCCGACACCCGGACGACGTCCCGCCCCAGGGCGCGCAGGGGCGAGACGAGCGCGTCCGCGAGGTCCCAGGGGGCGGCGGGGGGCGCGCCGTCGATCGCGACCCGCAGCCACGAGCCGCGGCCGGAACCGGCGATCCGGTCGGACAGCTCCGTGACCACGAGCGATGGCGAGATCGGTCGTACCCGCATCACTTCATCCTGCCCGCATCGTGGGACGCGACTGACACATCGGATCCCGGGAAGGTAACCTCTCGTACGGGTCCGAGAGGCGCTGCAACGGGCGAGAGCCCGCCACGCTCGGGCCCGAGACACCGACTTCCGCAAGGGCGCCTCCCATACGAACTTGGGAGGTGCTCGAAGAAATATGACCCACACCAATCTGCGCGAGCTTCTGGACGAGCGGATCGCGGTGCTCGACGGCGCCTGGGGCACGATGCTGCAGGGCGCGGGGCTCACCCCCGCCGACTACCGCGGCGACCGCGTCACCGATGACCACCCGAAGGACGTCACCGGCGACCCCGACCTGCTGAACCTGACCCGGCCGGACGTGATCCTGGACGTCCACCGGCAGTACCTCGCCGCCGGCGCCGACATCACCACGACCAACACGTTCACCGCCACCGGCATCGCCCAGGCCGACTACGGCCTCGAAGGCGACCTGGTCCGCGAGATGAACGTGCAGGGCGCCCGGCTGGCCCGGCAGGCGGCCTCCGAGTTCGAGGGCCGGTTCGTCGCCGGCTCGGTCGGCCCGCTGAACGTGACGCTGTCGCTGTCCCCGCGGGTCGAGGACCCGGCCTACCGGACCGTCACGTTCGACCAGGTCAAGGCCACCTACGCGGAGCAGATCGCGGGGCTCGCCGAGGGCGGCGTCGACCTGCTGCTGATCGAGACGATCTTCGACACGCTGAACGCGAAGGCCGCGATCGCCGCGGCCCGCGAGGTCGCCCCCGAGCTGCCGCTGTGGATCTCGGTGACGATCGTCGACCTGTCCGGGCGGACGCTGTCCGGGCAGACCGTCGAGGCGTTCTGGCGGTCGGTCGAGCACGCCGAGCCGCTCGCCGTCGGGGTGAACTGCTCGCTGGGCGCCGCGGAGATGCGCCCGCACGTGGAGGAGCTGGCGCGGATCGCCGGCACCTACGTCGCCTCGCACCCGAACGCGGGCCTGCCGAACGCGTTCGGCGGCTACGACCAGACCCCGGAGGAGACCGGCGCCCTGCTGCGCGACTTCGCCGAGTCGGGCCTGGTCAACGTGGTCGGCGGCTGCTGCGGGACGGGCCCCGCGCACATCGCGAAGATCGCCGAGGCGGTGCGCGGCGTCGCGCCGCGCCGGGTGGCGCGGCCCGCGAGGGCCAGCCGGTTCAGCGGGCTGGAGCCGTTCGAGATCGGCGCCGACACCGGCTTCATCATGGTCGGCGAGCGGACGAACGTCACCGGCTCCAAGCGGTTCCGCAAGCTCATCGAGGCGGGCGACCACCAGGGCGCGGTGGACGTGGCGCTGGAGCAGGTGCGCGGCGGCGCGAACCTCCTCGACGTCAACATGGACGCCGACCTGCTCGACAGCGAGCGGGAGATGACGACGTTCCTGAACCTGATCGCGACCGAGCCCGAGGTGGCCCGCATCCCGATCATGGTGGACAGCTCGCGGTGGAGCGTGCTGGAGGCCGGGCTCAAGACCGTCCAGGGCAAGGGCGTGGTCAACTCGATCTCCCTGAAGGAGGGCGAGGGGCCGTTCCTGGAGCAGGCGCGCCGCATCCGCGACTTCGGCGCCGGCGTCGTCGTCATGGCGTTCGACGAGACCGGCCAGGCCGACACCGCCGACCGCAAGGTCGAGATCTGCGCGCGCGCCTACGACCTGCTCACGCGGCAGGCCGGGTTCCCGGCCGAGGACATCATCTTCGACCCGAACGTCCTCGCCGTCGCGACCGGCATCGAGGAGCACAACGACTACGCGAAGGCGTTCATCGAGGCGCTGCCGCGGATCAAGGAGCGCTGCCCCGGCGCCCGCACCAGCGGCGGCATCTCCAACCTGTCGTTCTCGTTCCGCGGCAACGAGGTCGTCCGCGAGGCGATGCACTCGGCGTTCCTGTACCACGCGGTGCGCGCCGGGCTCGACATGGGCATCGTGAACGCCGGGCAGCTCGCCGTCTACGAGGACATCCCCGCCGACCTGCTCGAACTCGTCGAGGACGTGCTGTTCAACCGGCGCCCCGACGCGACCGACCGGCTCGTGTCGTTCGCCGAGACCGTCAAGGGCAAGGGCACCGTCCGGGAGGTCGACCTGTCCTGGCGGGACGCGCCCGTCGAGCAGCGCCTGTCGCACGCCCTCGTGCACGGCATCGTCGACTTCATCGAGGAGGACACCGAGGAGGCCCGGCAGAAGGCCGCCCGCCCCCTCGACGTCATCGAGGGCCCGCTGATGGACGGCATGAAGATCGTCGGCGACCTGTTCGGGTCCGGGAAGATGTTCCTGCCGCAGGTGGTGAAGAGCGCCCGCGCGATGAAGCGCTCCGTCGCCTACCTGGAGCCCTTCATGGAGAAGGAGAAGGAGGAGGCGCTCCGCACCGGCCGCATCCGGCAGGAGCGCGGCCAGGGCAAGATCGTCCTCGCGACGGTGAAGGGCGACGTGCACGACATCGGCAAGAACATCGTCGGCGTCGTCCTCGGCTGCAACAACTACGACGTCGTGGACCTCGGCGTGATGGTCCCCGCCGCGAAGATCCTCGACACCGCGATCGAGGAGAACGCCGACGCCGTCGGCCTCTCCGGCCTGATCACCCCGTCGCTGGACGAGATGGTGTCCGTCGCCGCCGAGATGGAGCGCCGCGGCATGAGGCTGCCGCTGCTCATCGGCGGCGCCACCACGTCCCGGCAGCACACCGCCGTGAAGATCGCGCCCGCCTACGACGCGACGACCGTGCACGTGCTGGACGCGTCCCGCGTCGTCGGCGTCGTCTCCGACCTCCTCGACGAGGACCGCGCCGCCGCGCTGGCCGCCGCCAACCGCGAGGAGCAGGCCCAGTTGCGCGAGCAGCACGAGAAGAGGCAGCGCCGCCCGATGCTCACGATCGAGCAGGCCCGCGCGAACCGCGAGAAGGTCGACTTCTCCGACCTGCCGACGCCGGCCTTCACCGGCGTCCGGATCGTCCGGCCCGAGCTGTCCGCGATCCGCGAGATGATCGACTGGCAGTTCTTCTTCCTGGCCTGGGAGCTGAAGGGCAAGTACCCGGCGATCCTCGACCAGCCCGTCGCCCGCGAGCTGTTCGACGAGGGCAACCAGCTGCTCGACCAGATCGTCGCGGACGGCTCGTTCGAGGCGTGCGGCGCCTACGGCTTCTGGCCGGCGCACTCCGAGGGCGACGACATCGTCCTGCCGGACGCCCGCTTCCCGATGCTGCGCCAGCAGACGTCGAAGCCGGAGGGGCGCCCGAACCGCTGCCTCGCCGACTACGTGGCCCCGTCCGGCGACCACCTCGGCGGCTTCGCCGTGACGATCCTCGGCGCCGAGGACCTCGCCGCGCGGTTCGAGGAGGAGAAGGACGACTACAAGGCCATCATGGTCAAGGCGCTCGCCGACCGGATGGCCGAGGCGTTCGCCGAGTACGTCCACCTGGAGGCCCGCCGCGCCTGGTTCGAGCCCGATGCCGAGCCGTCGCTGGAGGACCTGCACGCCGAGCGCTTCCGCGGCATCCGCCCGGCGCTCGGCTACCCGGCGAGCCCCGACCACAGCCTGAAGCAGACGCTGTTCGACCTGCTGGACGCGGGCCGGCTCGGCATGAAGCTCACCGAGTCCTTCGCCATGGCCCCCGCCGCCAGCGTCAGCGGCCTGATCTTCGCCCACCCGGCGTCCCGCTACTTCACGGTGGGCCGCGTCGGGAAGGACCAGATCGAGGACTACGCCGCCCGCTGCGGCCTCCCGGTCGCCGAAGTGGAGCGCTGGCTGGCGCCCAACCTCGCCTACGACCCCGCCTGACCGGCGGGACGCCGACGACGGGAAACGCCTGACGGCCGCCGCGCCGCGGCCGTCAGGCGTGCCTTGCCACCGGGCCTTCCGGGAGGTCAGGGACGGGCGATGCGGACCTTCCAGACCTCCGGGCCCGCCTCCTGGTAGTCCCAGGTGAACTCACCGGGGTACTGGGAGGCGAACTGGTAGTACAGCGGCTTCGGGTCGTGGTCGTTGACGAGGACGAACCCCTCCCCGGACCCCAGGGCCTCGAACGTCGCGAAGATCTGCTGGTGGCGCTGCCCGTGGGCGAGCACCCGCACGTCGAGTTCGCCGTCCGCCACCTCGGCGGTCGCGCCGGGAACGCCTGGGTGCGCGTCGTGGCCGCCGCAGGTGCACTGGTGGCCGTCGTCGCCGGACGCCGTGCCCTCGCCCAGGATCTCGTGCATGCCGTCCAGCAGCGCGCCGAGGTCCACGCCGGCGTCCACGAGCGCGGGCAGGATCAGGTCGTTCTCCTTCTCCAGGTGCGACTGGAAGAGGGCGTTGACCGCGGTCGCCGCGCCGACCGCCTCCGCGGGCGTCCGCGCCGCCGCCAGCTCGGCGACCTTCTCGCGCAGGACGACGTGCTCGCGCAGCATCGCGCGCAGCAGGAGGCGGGCCTCGGGGATCTCCTCGGCCGCCTTGTAGAGCGTCCGCTCCTCGGCCTCCGCGTGGGGGATGATCTCGTCGGTGCAGAACGCCGCGAGCTTGTCGCGCCGGTCGTAGGGGGCGGCGAGCTGGTCGACGGCACGGGCGATGGTGAGCGTGTGGTCGGCCATGGTCCGGCCGAGCCGCTCGTGATGGTCGAGGATGGCCCGCACCGTCTCCTGCTGCGGGTTCGCGGTCGATGTGGTCATGAGCACTCCTGGGGTGCCGGACTGTTTTTCACAACACTACTTGTATTTATAATAGCGGGCATGGAGAATCAGGTCACAGGGGTACGCGACCTCGACCCCCGGGCCGTGCCCCGTCCGGCGGCGCGCCGGCTTCCGCTGCTCGCCGGCGCGCTGCTGTCTCTCCTGGTCGCGCTCTGGGGCGCCCTGGGCCTGCTGAACCTCGACGTCCCGCTGCCGCGCACCTCGTTCGCGCAGCAGCACGGCCCGCTGATGGCCCTCGGATTCCTCGGCACGCTGATCTCCCTCGAACGCGCCGTCGCCCTCGGCCGTCCCTGGGCCTACGCCTCCCCGGCCCTCGCCGCCGCGGGCGGGCTCGCCACCGCCGCCGGGTTCATGCTCCCCGGGCGGCTGCTGCTCACCGCCGCCGGCGGCTGGCTCATCGCGATCTACATCACGGTCCTCGGCCGCCGGACGGGACGCGACCTCGCCGTCCAGATCATGGGCGCCGTCGCCTGGTACGCCGGCGGCATGCTGTGGATCGGCGGCCGCACCGTCGGCGACGTCGTCCCGTGGCTCGCCGCGTTCCTCATCCTGACCATCGCCGGTGAGCGCCTCGAACTCGCGCGGGTCGCCTTCCTGGGCCGCCGCGCCGCCGACGGGCTCGTCGCCGCCGCCGCGGTGATCGGCGCCGGCGCGGCCGTCTCCGTGCGGTGGGACGACCCGGGATGGCGCCTCACCGGGCTCGGCATGATCGCGCTGGCCGGCTGGCTCGCCGTCCACGACGTCGCGCGCCGCACCGTCCGCGGCACCGGGCTGCCCCGGTTCGCCGCCGCCTGCCTGCTCGCCGGATACGCCTGGCTGACCGTCGCCGGGGCGATCTGGCTCGCCGCCGGGCGCCCCGCGTCGACCGGCTTCTACGACGCCGCCCTGCACGCGGTGTTCCTCGGCTTCGTGATCTCGATGGTGTTCGGGCACGCGCCGGTGATCCTGCCCGCCGTGCTGCGGGTCCGGCTGCCCTACCACCCGATCCTGTACGTGCCGCTCGTGCTGCTGCACGCGTCGCTGGTGGTGCGCGTGGCGGGCGACCTGGCCGGTGTGTCCCTCGCGCGGACGACCGGGGGCGTGCTCGGCGAGGTGGCGCTCCTGCTCTTCGGCGGCTGCGCCTTCGCCGCATCCCGCCTGGTCAGGCGTGAGGCGCCGCGCCCGGCCGGAGGGCCGGCGGCAGGTTCGGCAGGTTCGGCGGGCGCGGCAGGTTCGGCGGGGGAGGCCGCGCCGGGGCCGGATGAGAAGGCCGCGCCGAAGCCGGACGGGGAAGCCGCGCCGGGGCCGGACGGGGAAGCCGCGCCGGGGCCGGACGGCGAGGTCGTGCCGGAGCCCGACCGGGAGGACGCGCCGGGGCCGGACGGGGAGGCCGCGGCGGGGGACGCCACCGGAGAGCTTGCGCCCGGACCGGGCGGAAAGGAACGGACATGACGACCCTCGGAGTACGTCCGAAGGTGGGTGGTCCGCCCCCGGCGCCGCGCCGGTCACGGTCCAGGTGGCATGCCATCGCGAACGGGGTCGTGCTGGCCTGGCTGGCGCTGACCGTCGCCGCCGCACTCGTCCGGCATGACCTGCCGATGCCGCGGTGGCTGCTGATCCACCTGTTCCTGCTCGGCGCGGTCACCAACGCGATCGTGACGTGGACGGAGCACTTCGCGTCGGCGCTGCTGCGCGTCCCGGCCCCGCCCGACTGGTGGCCGGTGACGCGGCTGGCGGTGCTGAACGCCGGGATCGCCGCCGTGCTGTGCGGGGTCTCCGAGGGATACGCCGGGCTCGCCGTCGGCGGTGCGGCCGGTGTCGTGGGCGTCGTCGCCGCGCACGTCGCCGTGCTGGGCCTGCGGGGGCGGGGCGCCCTGGGCGGGCGGTTCGCGCACGTCGTCGCCTGGTACCTGTGGGCCGGGGCCGCGCTGATCACGGGCGGGACGCTGGGCGGGCTCATGGCGTCCGGGCGCGTGCCCGCCGGCTGGCACGAGCGCCTCCACGCCGCGCACGCGCAGGTCAACCTGCTGGGCTGGGTCGGGCTCGCCGTGCTCGGCACGCTGTTCACGCTGTGGCCGACCGTGCTGCGCACCCGGATGGTGGACGGGGTGGGGCAGATCGCGCGCTGGTCGCTGCGCGCCGCCGTCCCGGGGCTCGCGCTCGCGGTCGGCGGGCTCCTCGCAGACCTGCGGTGGATCGTTGTCGCAGGTCTCCTGGTGTATGCGGGTGCCGCTGGTCTGGCTCTGGTCCCCTTCGTCCAGACGCTGCGGCAGCGGCGCCCGCATACGCCCGCGTCCTGGATGCTCGCCGCCGGGACGTCCTGGTTCGCCGTCGCGCTGATCGCGGACGCGGCGCGGCAGAGTCTCTCCGGGCTGCTCCCGCTGGTACTGGTCGGGTTCGTCGGGCAGACGCTTCTGGGCGCCCTGACGTTCTTGCTGCCCGTCGTCCTCGGCGGGGGACCGGGGGCGTTGAAGGCCAACTCGGCGGTGATCGAGCGGGTCTGGGCGGCGCGCGTCGTGGCGATCAACGCCGCCGTGCCGCTGCTCGTCCTCCCGGTCCCGGAATGGGCGGACCGCGCCGGATGGACCGTCGTCCTCGCCGCGCTGGCCGCGTTCGTCCTGCTGGCGGTCGCGACGATCCTCCGCACGCACCGGCCGTCCCCGGTCGTCGCGGGCGTCACCGCCGGCGTCCTCCTCACCGCCCTGGCCGTCGGGCTGACGGCGGGCGGCGACTCGTCCTCGTCCTCCCAGACGGTGGCCGCGTCGGGGACGCGGGTGGTGGAGGTGAGCCTGGTCAACATGCGCATCTCCCCGAAGACGATCGAGGCGGCGCCGGGGACGCG